>NZ_JBQHCZ010000002.1:0-732303 GCF_052068155.1 Streptomyces sp. OZ13
ACCGGAAGGCCCTCACCTGTTCAAGATCCTTCAGCCGAGACCTGGCTCACCCGTCCACAACCTCCCCGGACAGAACACCTAGGATTCACTCCCTGATGACTGCAACTCTCGTCGCCAAGGACCTCGCCGCCGGACACGGCGACCGCTCGCTCTTCGCCGGGCTCGACCTCGTCGTCGCACCCGGCGACGTGATCGGTCTCGTGGGCGTCAACGGAGCGGGCAAGTCCACCCTGCTGCGTCTGCTCGCCGGACTCGACCGGCCGGAACAGGGCGAGCTGCGGCTCTCCCCGCCGACCGCGACCGTCGGCCACCTCCCGCAGGAGCCCGAGCGCCGCGAAGGGGAGACCGTCCGGGCCTTCCTGGCCCGCCGCACCGGCGTCGCGGCGGCCCAGACCGCCATGGACGCCGCCGCCCAGGGCCTGGCCGACGGCGTCGAGGGGGCGGACGACGCCTACGCCACCGGCCTGGAGCGCTGGCTCGACCTCGGCGGCGCGGACCTCGACGAGCGCGCCGAGGAGGTCGCCGGTTCGCTCGGCCTCACCGTCGACCTCGACCAGCCGATGACGTCCCTGTCGGGCGGCCAGGCCGCACGCGCGGGTCTCGCCTCCCTGCTGCTGTCCCGCTACGACGTGTTTCTCCTCGACGAGCCGACCAACGACCTCGACCTGAGCGGTCTCGAGCGCCTCGAGACCTTCGTCCAGGGTCTGCGGGCCGGCACGGTCGTGGTCAGCCACGACCGCGAGTTCCTCACCAGGACCGTCACCAAGGTCCTCGAACTGGACCTCGCTCAGCAGCAGATCACCCTCTACGGCGGCGGCTACCAGTCCTACCTGGAGGAGCGAGAGACCGCCCGCCGGCACGCCCGCGAGGAATACGACGAGTACGCCGACAAGCGGGCCGCTCTCGAGGGCCGCGCCCAGATGCAGCGGAACTGGATGGACAAGGGCGTCAAGAACGCCCGCCGCAAGGCCACCGACAACGACAAGATCGGCCGCAAGATGCGGAGCGAGGCGAGCGAGAAACAGGCCGCCAAGGCACGCCAGACGCAGCGCATGATCGAGCGGCTCGACACGGTGGAGGAGCCCCGCAAGGAGTGGGAGCTGCGGATGGAGATCGCCGCTGCCCCGCGCTCCGGCTCGGTGGTCGCCACCCTTCGGGAGGCGGAGGTGCGGCGTGGTGGCTTCCGGTTCGGCCCCGCGTCGTTGCAGATCGACTGGGCGGACCGCGTGGCCGTCACCGGCGCCAACGGCTCCGGCAAATCGACGCTGCTCGCCGCCCTGCTCGGCCGGCTTCCCCTCGACTCGGGACACGCGTCGCTCGGCTCCGGTGTCGTCGTCGGCGAGGTCGACCAGGCACGCGGGCTCTTCTACGGCACCGAGACGCTGCTGGACGCGTTCTGCGCGGCCGTCCCCGACACCGAGCCGGCCGAGGTCCGCACACTGCTGGCCAAGTTCGGACTCAAGGCCGGCCATGTGATGCGCCCGGCGACCACCCTGTCACCGGGCGAACGGACCCGTGCCGCGCTCGCGCTGCTCCAGGGCCGTGGCGTGAATCTGCTGGTTCTGGACGAGCCGACCAACCATCTCGACCTGCCCGCCATCGAACAGCTCGAGGCGGCGCTCGACTCGTACAAGGGCACGCTGCTGCTGGTCACCCACGACCGCCGGATGCTGGACGCCGTCCATGTCACCCGCCGCATCGAGGTGGCCGACGGCAGGATCACCGAACTCTGACACCCGATCCGGCCCTGATCCGAGGCCGTCCGGCCCGGCCGCTGCGACGCGGCCGGGTGCGGGACGGCCGCTCCCGGGGCCGGGGGGTGCCCCCGACCCCGGTGCGCATTCAGCGGTTCTTCGGGTCCACCAGGCCCGCGCGGCGCAGTGCGTCCGCCATCGCGCTGTTCGACGGGGCCGGGGCCTGGCGCGGTGCGGCGGCACCACGACGGTCACCGCCGTTGCCGCCACCGCGGCCGCCCCCGCCACCCGCACCACGGCGCTCTCGGCCCGCGCCGCCACCGCCCTGGCGCTGCTGCGGGGGACGTCCGCCGCGCTCACGCCGGGGCGCACCCGCCTCCGCCGGCTGCGCCGACGCCTCGTCGTCCAGCCGCAGCGTCAACGAGATCCGCTTGCGGGGGATGTCGACGTCGAGCACCTTCACCTTCACCACGTCGCCCGACTTCACCACGTCGTGCGGGTCCTTGACGAAGTTCCGGGACATTGCCGACACATGCACCAGACCGTCCTGGTGGACACCGACGTCCACGAATGCGCCGAACGCGGCGACGTTGGTGACCACGCCCTCCAGCACCATCCCCGCGGCGAGGTCGCCGATCTTCTCGACGCCGTCCTTGAAGGTGGCGGTGCGGAACGCCGGACGGGGGTCGCGGCCGGGCTTCTCCAGCTCCCGCAGGATGTCCGTCACGGTCGGCAGGCCGAAGGTCTCGTCCACGAACTCGGCCGGCCGCAACGATCGCAGGACGGAGGTGTTGCCGATGAGGGACGCCACCTTTCCACCGGTCGTCTTCACCATCCGCCGCACCACCGGATACGCCTCCGGGTGCACGCTGGAGGCGTCCAGCGGGTCGTCACCGCCGCGGATGCGCAGGAAGCCCGCGCACTGCTCGTACGCCTTCGGGCCGAGCCGTGCCACGTCCTTGAGCGCCTTGCGGGATCGGAACGGGCCGTTGGAGTCGCGGTGCGCGACGATGTTCTCCGCCAGCCCGGCGCCGATGCCCGACACCCGGGAAAGCAGCGGCGCGGACGCCGTGTTGACGTCGACGCCGACACCGTTCACACAGTCCTCGACCACCGCGTCGAGCGACCGGGACAGCTTCACCTCGGACAGGTCGTGCTGGTACTGCCCGACGCCGATCGACTTCGGGTCGATCTTGACGAGCTCGGCCAGCGGGTCCTGCAGCCGGCGCGCGATGGAGACGGCGCCGCGCAGCGACACGTCCAGACCGGGCAGCTCCTGCGAGGCGAACGCCGACGCCGAGTACACCGAGGCGCCCGCCTCCGACACCATCACCTTGGTCAGGTTCAGCTCGGGATGCCTGGTGATCAGGTCGCCGGCCAGCTTGTCGGTCTCGCGGGAGGCGGTGCCGTTGCCGATCGCCACCAGTTCGACGGCGTGCTCCTTGGCGAGACGGGCCAGCTTCGCGAGCGACTCGTCCCACTTGTTCGCGGGAACGTGCGGATAGATCGTGTCGGTGGCGACCACCTTGCCCGTCGCGTCGACGACGGCGACCTTCACCCCGGTACGGAAACCGGGGTCGAGCCCGAGGGTCGCGCGGGTGCCCGCCGGGGCGGCGAGCAGCAGGTCGCGCAGGTTGGCCGCGAAGACCCGCACCGCCTCGTCCTCGGCGGCCGTACGCAGCCGCAGCCGCATGTCGATGCCGAGGTGCACCAGGATCCGGGTGCGCCAGGCCCAGCGGACGGTGTCGCCGAGCCACTTGTCGCCGGGGCGCCCGCGCTGCGCGACACCGAAGCGGGCCGCGACGATGCCTTCGTAGGACGAGGGACCGTCGGTCGGCTCCTCCGGCTCCAGGACCAGATCGAGGACCTCCTCCTTCTCGCCGCGGAACATCGCGAGGATCCGGTGGGAGGGCAGCTCGGTGAAGCCTTCGGAGAAGTCGAAGTAGTCGGCGAACTTTGCGCCCGCCTCCTCCTTGCCGTCCCTCACCTTGGCGGCGAGCCGGCCGCGGGTCCACATCCGCTCGCGCAGTTCGCCGATGAGGTCGGCGTCCTCGGAGAAACGCTCCGCCAGGATCGCGCGTGCTCCATCGAGAGCGGCAGGGGCGTCCGCGACGCCCTTGTCCGCGTCGACGAACGCGGCGGCGGCCGCGAGCGGGTCCACCGACGGGTCGCTCAGCAGGCCCTCGGCCAGCGGCTCGAGCCCGGCCTCACGGGCGATCTGCGCCTTGGTGCGCCGTTTCGGCTTGAACGGCAGGTAGATGTCCTCCAGCCGTGCCTTGGTGTCGGCGGCCCCGATCCGGGCCTTCAGCTCGTCCGTGAGCTTGCCCTGCTCGCGCACGGACTCGAGGACCGCGGTCCGCCGTTCCTCCAGTTCCCGGAGGTAACGCAGCCGTTCCTCGAGCGTGCGCAGCTGCGCGTCGTCGAGCATCTCGGTCGCTTCCTTGCGGTAGCGAGCGATGAACGGCACGGTCGACCCGCCGTCGAGCAGCTCGACGGCCGCCTTCACCTGCCGCTCACGTACGCCGAGCTCCTCGGCGATCCTGCCTTCGATGGACGTCGTCACGGTTCCCCGACTCGCCTTCTCGTGCTCGCTGTGCTTGAGAGTGCATTGTGCCGGGTGGCCGGGGGCCGTGTCGCGTGCCTCAGACGCGCCGTGTCCTGCCGCCGCGCGAGGCTCCGCCGAAGAGCCGGGCCAGGAGCCGGAACGGCAGCGTCACCACGGTGGCGATCGCCGAGCCGACGGTGCGAAGTGCGTCCGCTATGGCGCTGAGCACAATTGACCTCCAGTGACGGGGGCGTTGGACTACGTCGGGTAGCCGGGATCGCCTCTGTGTAAACGTCTCGGCCCGCCCCCGTCCCGGTGTCTCAGCCCTTGCCCGTGAGGTCCTCGGGGAACGCGCCGGCGAGCGCGGCGCTCGTCAGGAAGCCGCGGCCGAGCTCCGTGAGACGCTCGACGCCCTCCGCGCCCAGGTGCTCGTACGGTGCCCGGTCGAGCCGGTCGGTGTGCTCCTCCAGCTCGGCCCGCAGCGCGGTGCCGGCCTCGGTCAACTCGCCCTCCGCGTCGATCAGTCCGCGCTCCCGCAGCCGGGACTGCGCGGCCTCCCAGTCGGTCCGTCCCCAGCCGCGGGTGGCGAGGATCCAGCGCGGCGCCATGCCCTTGCCCGTGGCGGTGTGGCTCACCAGCGCCTCGAGCGGGTCGAGACCGGCCGCGAGCAGCGCCGCGAGATGCCCGTCGCCGCGGTGCTCCCGCAGCAGGGTCGCCGCGTGCCAGTACGCCAGGTGCGGCTCTTCCGGAACGGGCAGGTCGGCGTGTGCCGCGTAGAGGGGACGGGCGTGACGGGTGCACGCCTCGGCCGCGCGCAGCGCGAGTTCCGCTGCCTCCGCCATCTCGGGGGAGGCGACGGCGTCGTCGCCGAGCAGCCGCCGCAGGGTGGTGTCGACGGCGCGCAGCCGCGCCGCGAGCACCGCCTCCGGCGGGGCGGTGTCCCACACGGCCGGCAGATGCTCCGCGATCAGGTCGTGGTTGAAGTTGTAGAACGCGGCGGCGACCGCACCGGGTCCGACCGCGCCCATGGCGGCGCCGCGCCCCGCGAAGTAGGCGGCTCTGGGGTCCTCGACACCCAGCTGTGCGAGCTCGGCGGTGAAGTCGGGGGAGAAGTACACCGTCGAGTGCAGCGGGTTGAGGGCGTTGTGGCAGCGGCGTCCCGCGCGCGGATGCAGAGAAGTCATGAGCCGCACGTTACCGACTGGTCGGTACGGGCGGAAGTCCGGGAACGTCCCTCGGCGGCGATGGCAGGAAAGGTGGGGTTCTCGTCATTGCGGCCATGGCCGTGCCGCGAGAAGGATGGGGCCCGTGACGGAGTCCACAACAGAACCTGCGGAGCGGCCGACGACAGGACGGACGCTGCTCGTCGTCCTCTTCGACCATGTGCAGAGCCTCGATGTGACGGGGCCGGTCGAGGTCTTCGAGGGTGCCCGCCGGGCCTGCGGCGACCCGTCCGCGTACCGGATCCGTACCGCCTCGCTCGACGGCTCGCCGGTACGGACCTCCAGCGGTCTCACCCTGGTCCCTGACGGGGACCTCGCCCGTGAACCCGCGCCCCACACGCTCCTCGTCCCCGGCGGCGAGGGCACCCGCCGCCCGGATCCGCGGCTGATCGACTGGCTCCGCGACCGGGCGCCCCACGCCGGACGCCTGGTGTCCGTGTGCACCGGCGCGCTGCTGCTGGCGGAGGCCGGGCTGCTCGACGGCCGGCGCGCCACCACCCACTGGGCCGCCTGCGACCACCTCGCCGGCGCCTATCCGGAGGTCGAGGTCGACCCCGACCCGATCTTCGTCCGGGACGGCAGGCTCTCCACCTCCGCGGGCGTCACGGCGGGCATCGACCTGGCGCTGGCACTTGTGGAGGAGGACCTCGGCCGGGACGTCGCCCTCACCGTGGCCCGCCATCTGGTCGTCTTCCTGCGGCGTCCCGGCAACCAGTCGCAGTTCAGCGCCCAGCTCGAGGCCCAGACCGCGCGCCGCGAACCGCTGCGGTCCGTGCAGCACTGGGTCACCCAGCACCCCGAGGCCGACCTCTGTGTCGAGGCGCTCGCGGACCGCGCGGGCCTGTCGCCCCGGCACTTCGCCCGCGCCTTCCAGGCCGAGACGGGCACGACACCCGGCCGCTACGTGGAACGCGTGCGCCTCGAGCACGCCAGAAGGCTCCTGGAGGACACCCCCGACGGAGTCACGAAGATCTCCCGCGCCTGCGGATACGGCACCACGGAGGCGATGCGGAGGGCCTTCGTGAAGGCCCTCGGCGTGTCCCCGGCGGAGTACCGCCGCCGCTTCCGCGGCCCCGCACGACCCGCCAGCTGAACCCTACGAAGGGAACACCCGTGCCCACGCAGATCGCCGTCCTGCTCTTCGACCGTTTCACGTCACTGGACGCCGTCGGCCCGTACGAGATGCTCTGCCGCCTCCCGGACGCCGACGTCGTCTTCGTCGCCGAACGGAAGGGTCCCGTGGCGAACGACCGTGACCAGCTCTCGCTCGTCGCCACCAGGACCTTCGACGAGGTGACGGCTCCGGACATCGTCCTCGTCCCGGGCGGCCCCGGCCAGGACGCCCAAATGGGGAACGAGACCCTGCTGGACTGGCTGCGCGCCGTGGACGCCACCAGCACCTGGACCACGTCGGTGTGCACGGGCTCGCTGCTGCTCGCCGCGGCCGGACTGCTGAAGGGCCGTGAGGCGACCTCCCACTGGCTCGCCCTGGAACAGCTGGAGCAGCTCGGCGCCAGGCCGACCGGTCGCCGGGTCGTGACGGACGGCAAGTACGTCACCGCCGCCGGTGTCTCCTCCGGCATCGACATGGGCCTGACCCTGGTCGGCAGGCTGTCCGGTGACGAGCACGCCCGGGCCGTGCAACTGCTCACCGAGTACGACCCGCAGCCGCCCTACGACGCCGGCTCACCGCTGAAGGCACCCGCACACCTGGTGGAGGAGTTCCGCACCAAGAGCCGCTTCGTCCTCCGGTAGCCCGGCACGGGTGCGCCCGGCCGGTGCTGCCGGCGTCAGCCGGCTCCCGGCGCCCACGAGAAGCGCGGCGCACGACGCTCGAGGAAGGCGGCGACCCCCTCCGCGGTGTCGCCGCTGCCGCGCGCCTGCTCCGCCCAGTACGCGTCCCGGTCCGTGCGGCCGGCGGTGAACTCCTTCGCCGCACACTGCGTGAGCTGCGATCTCGACACCAGGATCCTGGTGAACTCGGCCGCCCGCCGGCCCAGTTCGTCCCCCGGCAGCACCTCGTCGACGAGCCCGGTCCGCAGCGCCCGCCCGGTGTCGATCAACTCGCCGGAGAACAGGAGGTACTTGGCCGCGGCCGGACCCACCAGTGCCGCGAGCCGGCGCGTCGAGCCCGCCGGGTAGACGATGCCCAGCTTGGCCGGGGTGACCCCGAACAGAGTGTCGCGCTCGGCGAAGCGCAGGTCGCAGGCGGCGGCGAGCTGACAGCCGCCACCCACGCAGTAGCCGCGCACCACGGCGAGCGTCGGCTTGGGGAATGCCGCGAGGGCCTCCTCCGCATGCACGGCCAGCGCCTGCGGGTCCTCACCGGGCAGCCGCAGCGACGAGATGTCCGCCCCGGCACAGAACGTCCCGCCCTCGCCGGTCAGCACCAGTGCCCGTACGGCCGGGTCCGTTGCCAGTTTCCCGAGCAGCTCCGGAAGCGCCCGCCACATGTCCGCGGTCATGGCGTTGCGCTTGGCGGGATTGCTGATCACGACCGTGGCGACACCGTCCGCGACGGTGTGCCTGAGCCGGGGCGGATGCGCGTTCGGGGACTCCATGCGCCGGATGCTATCCGGCGGGCACGAACCTATGATCAAGAAGGGGTGCCGCTGCCACGGGGGTTCGCCGAGGAGTCGTCCGATGACCCGTACCGCGCACCACGAGAAGAACCACCGCAGCCGGGAGAAGAGCCTGCGCCGCGGCTTCGGAAGACTGGCCGCGCTCGGCGCGATCCTGGCCGCGGGCGGTCTGGTCGGCCTGGTCTACACGGGCGTGGCGACCCTCACCTCGATGCTCCTGTTCGGCTGGCTGCTGCTGATCTGCGGGATCGTCGGCCTGCTCCACGCGGTCGAGTCGCGCGGCAGCAACTTCTTCTGGCTGGCCGTCGTGGTCGCCGCGCTGAACATCGCGGCCGGCGCGATCGTCATCCGCCATCCGGAGACCGAGGCGGCCGGTCTCGTCATGTTCGCCGCCCTGCTGTTCCTGACCGGCGGACTCTTCCGGCTGGTGGGCAGCATGGTGGTCCGCGGCCCGCAGTTCGGCTGGACCCTGGTGCAGGGGGCCTTCGATCTGCTGTTGGGTGTGCTGGTCCTGGCCGACTGGCCGGAGAGCAGTTGGTACGTCCTCGGCACCTTCTTCTCGCTGGCGCTGCTTTTCGACGGCCTCGGCCTGATCGCGATGGGGGTCGGCGGCCGGCGCGTCGTCAGCATGGTCACGGAGCAGGGCGAGGGACCGCGGGGGAGCCGGGAAAACGCTGATAAGAGTGCTGAAACGATCGATCCGGGGAAGCGGGCAGAAGGCGGTTCCGACCAGTCACACAACTGACGCTGTCATACGCACCCGGTCAAAACGCGTCGATCGGCGTTCACTTCCGTTCAGTGGTACGGCACGGACCAACTGACTACCAACACTTGTTACCTGAAGGTCAGTGGGACGAGCCGAAGGTGGGTGCCGGACTATGGAGAGCCGCGGGAGCGTGCCGGCCCGGCCGCTGTCTTACGAGGGCGTCTGGCGGTTCACCGCTCCCGCACTCGACGTGTCCGTCCCGCAGGCCCGGCACGCCGTGCGGGACCTGCTCGCCCGCCAGGGCGTCCCGGTCGCCGACGACGTGGTGCAGGGCCTGCTGCTGATCGTGTCGGAGCTGGTCACCAACACTGTGCGGCACGCCGCTCTGCTCTCGCCGGAGGTCGCCGTCGAGGTCGCCATCGGCACGCACTGGGTGCGGGTCTCGGTCGAGGACAACCATCCCTACCGTCCCAAGGCTCTCGAGACCGACGCCGCGCAGACGGGTGGCAGAGGACTGCTGCTGGTCCGCGAGATCACCCGGGAGGCCGGCGGTATCTGCGACGTCGAGCACACCGCGAGCGGCGGGAAGATCATCTGGGCGGAGCTGCCGCTGGCGCATCGGTTCCAGGACGGCGCGGCGCCCGTATGAGGCGCCGCGCCGTGGAGCGGACGGCGCCTCTCACCAGCCTCCGGCCGGCCCCGTCAGCTCCCTGACCGCGGGCCTGGCCGCGTCCAGCACCGTCATGAACCAGGCGGAGAACGTCGCCCGGCCGTGCAGCTCGGTCAGCTCGTCCGGCGTCACGAAAGCCGTCTCGCTGATCTCCTCCGGATCCGGCAGCACCGGCTTCTGCACCATCCCGACGAAGAGGTGGTTGTACTCCTGCTCGACCAGCCCGGACTCCGGGTCCGGGTGGTTGTAGCGGACCGTGCCGGCCTCGGCGAGCAGCGAGGGGGAGACCCCCAGCTCCTCGTAGGTGCGCCGGGCGGCCGCGGCGAACGGCGCCTCGCCCGGGTACGGGTGGCCGCAGCAGGTGTTCGACCAGACACCGGGGGAGTGGTACTTGCCCAGCGCGCGGCGCTGCAGCAGCAGCCGCCCCTGCTCGTCGAAGAGGAACACCGAGAACGCGCGGTGCAGCCGACCGGGCGCCTGATGGGCGGAGAGCTTCTCCGCCGTGCCGATGGTGTTGCCCTCCTCGTCGACCAGCTCGAGCAGGATCGCTGGTGATGTGCCGTTCGACGAACTGGTCGCCGCGGTGGCTGGTGTGATCGGCATAACCGTCCTTCGCATCGGTCCTCGGCCCTGCGGTCCTTCCGGAGGAAGGACCCTGGGCCCCGCTCAGTCTGCCGTACAAAAGCGGCTTGTCCGTACTTCGGTGGCCGCCTGGCATGTCCGCCCCGCCCCGCCCCGCCGGCCGGGGCGGGACGGACAGCCGGTCAGACGCCGAACGCCGCCGGATAGCGGACCGTGCCCTTCGGCACCTCTTCGCGGCCGTCGAGCGTCAGCACCATCAGGGCCTCCTCCGGTACCTCGAAAGATGTCCTGATCCCGTGCTTCGCCGCGACCTCGAAGCCGAACCTCGGGTAGTACCCGGGATGCCCCAGGACGACGACCGGTCCGTCACCGCGCGACCGCGCCGCGTCGAGCACCGCCCGTACGACCGCCGTCCCCGCCCCCTGCCGCTGATGGCGGGGCGCGGTCGCGACCGGCGCCAGGGCGAGCGCGGGTGTGCCGCCGATCCGGCACCGGGTGAGCAGCGCGTAGGCGGCGACCGACCCGTCCTCGGCCTCCGCCACGTACGACAGCCCCGGCAGCCACGCCTCGGCGTCCAGGCGGAGCGAGTCCACGAGGGCGGCCTCCTCCGGGGTGGGGAACGCGGCGGCGTTGACCGCGCGTACCGCCGGGATGTCGGCCGCCGTCTCCGGTCGGGTGCGCCAGCGGGGGTCGGCCGGGCGGAGCACGTAGCCGGTGTAGCCGAACTCCGCGCCGTGGTCCCTGCGCATGGCGATCTCCGCGCGGGTGGCGGCCACCGCCTCCGGCATGCCGGGCGCGCCCGGGTCCGCGGCGTCGGCCCGCTCGCCCAGCGGGCCGTAGTACTCGTCCCAGTCGCTCTCGGGCTGCCGGTACAGCCCGAGCACGGTGTAGCCGGCCGCGACGGCCGCCGAACAGTTGTCGGCCGTGCCGCGCAACGGGTAGTGCGCGTCCCAGAAGGCGCGGGCCTCCGGGGACGGCTCGGCCGATGTCCACTCGCACTCGGTCATGACCAGGCTGCCGCCGGTGGTCCCCCCACGCCGCAGGGTGCAGGGGGAGAGCAACCGCCGCCACTTCTCGAGCGCGGTGTCGAAGCCGATGCTGTAGGCGGAGCTCTCCGCCCAGACGAGGTCGAACGAGCCGTCGGGGAAGGGGAGGTCTCCCATGTCGGCGTCGACGGTGATGATCGAGTCACCGAGGCCGCGCGCCACGGCGCTGTGCCGCAGCTCGTCCAGGAACGGCTGGTGCAGATCGACCGCCGTCACCAGTGCGCCGGCCCGCTCTGCCAGCAGCAGGGCCGAGCGGCCGGGACCGCAGCCGAGGTCGAGCACGCGCGGCCGGGCGGGCAGGGGGCCCACCGCCGCGAGCAGCCGCGCAGAGGTGTCGTCGGAGCCGGGACCCTGCCGCGGGAGACCGTGGTGCAGGGCGAAGAAAGCGTCGTGCAAAGCGTTGTCGGACAACGTGGAAACCCTTGTTCACGGGGCTCCGGCCGACGTGCGCGATCGGACCGGCGGATACCGGACAGGATCGGATCAGGGTCGGACGGAAGCCCGGAGGATGAGGAAGGACCGGGTGTGCGCAGGGCTGGGGGTACCACCACGCCGCCAGGCGTAGGGGGACTCCGCTGCGACGGTCATCAACCTCAGCTCCTCTCAAGGATCGTGGGACGTCCGCGTCCGCGGAAACCCTAGCAGGGGCGGGCGGTCCCGCTCAGTGGCAGAGTCTCGCCTCGTGCTCGGCGTGCCCGACCGGCTCCAGCTGGAAGGTGCAGTGCTCGACGTCGAAGTGCTCGCCGAGGCAGCCCTGGAGGTCGTGCAGCATCTTCTCGTGGCCCACCGAGTCCAGCGCTTCCTGGCTGACGACCACGTGCGCCGAGAGCACCGGCATTCCGGACGTGATCGTCCAGGCGTGCAGGTCGTGCACGTCCGCCACGCCGGGCAGGGCCAGTATGTGCGCACGCACCTCTTCCATGTCGACGCCCTTGGGGGCCGACTCCAGCAGCACGTTCAGAGTCTCCCGCAGCAGCCGCAAGGTGCGCGGCACGATCATCACGCCGATGGCCAGGGAGGCGATCGGGTCGGCGTACTGCCAGCCGGTCGCCAGGATGATCCCCGCGGACACCAGGACCGTCACCGAGCCGAGCGCGTCCGCCATCACCTCGAGATAGGCGCCGCGGACGTTGATGCTCTCCTTCTGGCCCCGCATCAGCAGCGTCAGCGAGACCATGTTCGCCGCCAGGCCGACGACGGCGAAGACGACGGTGAGGCCGCCCCGGGTCTCCGCCGGCTCCATGAACCGCTGCACCGCTTCCACGAGCAGGAAACCGCCGACGCCGAGCAGCAGCAGACAGTTGGCGAGCGCCGCGAGGATCTCGGCCCGGGCGAAGCCGAACGTGCGGTTCACCCCGGCCGGCCGGTTGGCGAAGTGGATCGCGAGCAGGGCCATCCCCAGGCCCACCGCGTCCGTCGCCATGTGCGCAGCGTCCGCGAGCAGGGCCAGCGAGCCCGACAGCACCCCGCCGACGACCTCCAGCACCGTCACGCCGAGCGTGATGGCGAGGGCGATCCGCAGCCGGCTCCGGTGGGCGGCGGCCGCGGTGCCCGTGGGCGGCGGGCCGCCGTGAGTATGCCCGTGGTCGTGCCCTGCCCCCATGTCGATGCCTTTCGCTATTGGTGCGCATCACTCGGCCGAGGCTTAGTCAACTACGGGTGGGGGGTATCGGGCAACACGGCACTGAACACCGTTGTCATATGCTCTGACCTGCGGAAATGCTCGCAGGTCAGAGCGTCCTGCAGATCAGTACGGTGCACCCTCGTGGCGTCCGGGGCAGCCGTAGGACACGGCCGCCCGTTCGCCGGCCGCCGTCACGGCGTGCACGACAGGCCCCCGCTGGAACGTGCTCCACGTGCGATGCGCCACGTCACGGGCTCTGGCCGGGGCCTCGGTTTGGAGGGCGGGGCGTGGATCGACAATGATGATCTCGGCGGGCCGCCAGGGCGTAAACGGCCGGTGAACTCCCGCTTCCGTACATCCGATAGCCTCTGCCGACGTGCCGCCGCCCGTGTGCGGGCCGAGCCGCCGTGGACCAGCACCGTCAGCGCCAAGGAGTGAGTTCGTCTGTCGACCGCCATCCTCACCGGTCCGCCGGTACCCGGGTCGTCGCTCGAGGGCGATCTGCGGTCGCTGGGCTTCGACGTGCGGGTCGCCAACGGCCCTGAGCACACCGCCGCCCTGATCGAGGCCGTGCCCGGTACCGAGAGGGTCGCCGTGGTCGACCCGCGCTTCGTGGGCCATGTGCACGCCCTGCGGCTGGCGCTGACCGACCCGCGCTTCCCCACCGCCGCCGTCACCGGCGCACTCACCGCCCAGCCGGCCGGACGCGCCGCGCTCACCGGCGCCGTGCGCGCCGTCTCCGCCACCGTGCCGGCCGGCGCGGGAGCCGTCGCCGGCGACGGCGTCGTCGACGGTGTGACCGCAGAGCTCGAGGCCCGGGGCATGTCCGTCCATCACCCCGAGCTCGGTCCGCTGGTCGCCGCCGTGCCCTCCGACGCGGAGGAACGGCACCGGACGCGCGCCGCCGTCGAAGCGGTCGACGACGAGGCGGTGCGCCTGCGCTCCGCCGTCAAGGCGCGAGACGGCTTCTTCACCACCTTCTGCATCAGCCCCTACTCCCGCTACATCGCACGCTGGTGCGCCCGCAGGGGACTGACGCCGAACCACGTCACCACCGCGTCGCTGCTCACCGCGCTCGTCGCGGCCGGCTGCGCGGCCACCGGCACCCGCCCCGGCTACATCGCCGCCGGCCTGCTGCTGCTCTTCTCCTTCGTCCTGGACTGCACCGACGGGCAGCTCGCCCGCTACTCCCTGCAGTACTCGACGCTCGGCGCCTGGCTCGACGCGACCTTCGACCGGGCCAAGGAGTACGCCTACTACGCGGGACTCGCCCTCGGCGCCGCCCGCGGCGGCGACGACGTCTGGGCGCTCGCCCTCGGCGCGATGGTGCTCCAGACGTGCCGGCACGTCGTCGACTTCTCCTTCAACGAGGCGAACCACGACGCCACGGCCAACACGAGTCCCACGGCCGCCCTGTCCAGCAAGCTCGACAGCGTCGGCTGGACGGTCTGGCTGCGCCGGATGATAGTTCTGCCGATCGGCGAGCGCTGGGCGATGATCGCCGTGCTCACCGCCGTGGCGACCCCGCGCATCGTCTTCTACGCCCTGCTCGTCGGCTGTTCCCTCGCCGCCTGCTACACCACCGCCGGCCGGGTGCTGCGTTCGCTGACCCGCAAGGCGCACCGCACGGACCGTGCGGCCCAGGCGCTCGCCGACCTCGCGGACTCCGGGCCGGCCGCGGAGGCCCTTTCCCGTGCGACCGCCCGCGTCGCACGGAGGCTGCCGGGCCCGGCGCCGCTCGCGGCGGCCGCCGTGGGCGCGGCCGGGCTGCTGGCGACAGCCGCCTTCACCGGTTTCGGCAGCGTCTGGACGCCGGTCGCCGCCCTCGTGTACGCCGCCACCTCGGGGCTCGCCGTCGCCCGGCCCCTCAAGGGCGCCCTCGACTGGCTCGTCCCCCCTGTCTTCCGGGCCGCCGAGTACGGCACGATCCTGCTCCTCGCCGCACACGCGGAGGTGAACGGGGCGCTGCCGGCCGCTTACGGGCTGGTAGCGGCTGTCGCGTACCATCACTACGACACGGTGTACCGCATCCGCGGTGGCACCGGCGCGCCGCCGCACTGGCTGGTCCGGGCCGTCGGCGGGCACGAGGGGCGGGTCCTGGCAGTCGCTGTGCTCGCTTTCCTGCTGCCCGCGGACATCACCATCGCGCTGACGGTCCTCGCTGTGGCCGTGGCGGCCGTGGTGCTGGTCGAGAGCGTTCGCTTCTGGGTGTCCTCGCAGGCACCCGCAGTACATGACGAAGGAGAACCCGCATGATTGGCCTCGTACTGGCAGCCGGTGCCGGAAGGCGTCTTCGCCCCTACACCGACACGCTTCCGAAGGCCCTCGTGCCGGTGGACGGGGAGACCACGGTCCTCGACCTGACGCTGGGCAACTTCGCGGAGATCGGGCTCACGGAGGCGGCGATCGTCGTCGGCTACCGCAAGGAGGCCGTGTACGAGCGCAAGGCGGCGCTCGAGGCGAAGTACGGCCTGAAGCTCACCCTCGTCGACAACGACAAGGCGGAGGAGTGGAACAACGCCTACTCCCTGTGGTGCGCCCGTGACGTCCTCGCCGAGGGCGTGATCCTCGCCAACGGCGACACCGTGCACCCCGTCTCCGTCGAGAAGACCCTGCTCGCCGCCCGCGGCAACGGCCAGAAGATCATCCTCGCCCTCGACACGGTGAAGAACCTCGCCGACGAGGAGATGAAGGTCATCACCGCCGAGGGCAAGGGCGTCCAGCGGATCACCAAGCTGATGGACCCGGCGACCGCCACCGGCGAGTACATCGGCGTCACGCTCATCGAGCCGGAGGCCGCCGCGGACCTCGCGGACGCGCTGAAGACGACGTTCGAGCGCGACCCCGACCTCTACTACGAGGACGGCTACCAGGAGCTCGTCAACCGCGGTTTCACGATCGACGTGGCGCCCATCGGCGACGTCAAGTGGGTCGAGATCGACAACCACGACGACCTCGCGAAGGGCCGTGACATCGCGTGCCAGTACTGACCCGGCTCATCCCCTCACCGGTCGTCGTCGACGTCCGGGCGGGCGCACTGGACGACCTGGCCGGCATCCTCGCCGACCAGCGGATCTCCGCGTCCGGCCGGCTGGCGATCGCGATCAGCGGCGGCTCGGGACAGGTACTCCGGGCGCAGATGGCGCCGACGCTGCCCGGCGCCGACTGGTACGAGGTCGCCGGCGGCACCATCGACGCCGCCGTCAAGCTGGCCGACGACATCAAGGGCAAGCGGTACGACGCGGTCGTCGGCCTCGGCGGCGGCAAGATCATCGACGTGGCGAAGTACGCCGCGGCACGGGTCGGCCTGCCGCTCGTCGCCGTGGCGACGAACCTCTCGCACGACGGCCTGTGCTCGCCGGTCTCCACGCTCGACAACGACAACGGCCGCGGCTCCTACGGCGTCCCGACGCCCATCGCCATGGTCATCGACCTCGACGTGATCCGCGAGGCCCCCGTCCGCTTCGTCCGCTCCGGCATCGGCGACGCGATCTCCAACATCTCGGCGATCGCCGACTGGGAGCTCTCCCACCAGGTCACCGGCGAGAAGGTCGACGGCCTGGCCGCCGCCATGGGCCGCACCGCGGGCGAGTCCGTGCTGCGCCATCCCGGCGGCGTCGGCGACGACGAGTTCCTGACCGTTCTCGCCGAGGCTCTGGTGCTGACCGGGATCGCCATGTCGATCAGCGGCGACTCCCGGCCCGCCTCGGGCGCCTGCCACGAGATCAGCCACGCCTTCGACCTGCTGTACCCCAAGCGGGCGGCCAGCCACGGCGAGCAGTGCGGACTGGGAGCGGCCTTCGCGATGCACCTGCGCGGTGCCGGCGAGCAGGCCGGCCTGTTCGCCGAGGTGCTGCGCCGGCACGGTCTGCCCGTGCTCCCGCAGGAGATCGGCTTCTCCGCGGACGAGTTCGTGCGCGCCGTGGAGTACGCGCCGCAGACCCGCCCGGGCCGTTTCACCATCCTCGAGCACCTCGACCTCGACCATGACCAAATCAGGGACGCGTACGCCGACTATGCCAAGACCATCAGTAGCTGAACTCCGCCCGGTCGTTCACCCCGCGGGTGTGAAGGACCGGCGCAGCGGTGAGCACTGGGGCGGCCGCCTCTACATGCGCGAGATCTCCCTGCGGATCACCCGCCTCCTGGTCACCACCAAGGTCACGCCCAACCAGCTGACCTACGTGATGACCCTCGCCGGTGTCCTGGCCGCTCCCGCCCTGCTCGTGCCGGGCATATGGGGGGCCGTACTCGGTGTGGTCGCGGTCCAGCTCTATCTGCTGCTCGACTGCGTCGACGGCGAGGTGGCCCGCTGGAAGCAGCAGTTCTCGCTGTCCGGCGTGTACCTGGACCGGGTCGGCGCCTACCTGTGCGACGCGGCGGTCCTGGTCGGTTTCGGCCTGCGCGCCGCGGACCTGTGGGGCAGCGGCCGGACCGACTGGCTGTGGGCCTTCCTCGGCACCCTCGCCGCGCTCGGCGCGATCCTGATCAAGGCCGAGACCGACCTCGTCGGTGTCGCCCGCCACCAGGGCGGGCTGCCGCCGGTCAAGGAGGCAGCGGCGGAGCCGCGCTCCTCCGGGGTGGCACTCGCTCGCCGGGCCGCCGCCGCGCTGAAGTTCCACCGGCTGGTCCTCGGCATCGAGGCGTCCCTGCTCATCCTGGTGCTGGCCGTCCTCGACGAGGTCCGGGACGACCTGTTCTTCTCCCGTCTCGGCGTCGCCGTGCTGGCCGGCATCGCGCTGCTCCAGACGCTGCTCCACCTCGTGTCCGTCCTCGCTTCGAGCAGGCTGAAGTGACGGCCCCGCTGAAGCTCGGCGCCGTCGTCATCACGATGGGGACCCGGCCCGACGAGCTGCGCGCCCTCCTCGACTCGGTCGCCAAGCAGGACGGCGACCCCATCGAGGTGGTCGTGGTCGGCAACGGCGCTCCCGTGGTGGACGTGCCCGAGGGCGTGCGCACGATCGACCTGCCGGAGAACCTCGGCATCCCCGGCGGCCGCAACGTCGGCATCGAGGCCTTCGGACCCGGCGGCTCGGACGTCGACGTGCTGCTCTTCCTGGACGACGACGGACTGCTCCCCGACGCGGGCACCGCCCAGCTGGTCCGGGAGGCCTTCGACGCGGACCCGGGCCTGGGCATCGTCAGCTTCCGCATCGCGGATCCCGAGACCGGGCTCACCCAGCGCCGGCACGTCCCGAGGCTGCGTGCCTCCGACCCGATGCGCTCCTCTCGGGTCACCACCTTCCTCGGCGGTGCCAACGCCGTGCGCACGAAGGTGCTGGCCCAGGTCGGCGGGCTTCCCGACGAGTTCTTCTACGCCCACGAGGAGACGGATCTCGCCTGGCGCGCACTGGACGCCGGCTGGTCCATCGAGTACCGCGCGGACATGGTGCTCCTCCACCCGACCATGCCCCCCTCCCGGCACGCGGTCTACCACCGGATGGTGGCCCGCAACCGGGTCTGGGTGGCGCGGCGGAACCTGCCCCTGCCCCTGGTGCCCGTCTACGTGGGGGTGTGGGTGCTGCTCACCCTCCTGCGGCGCCCGACGCTGCCGGCGCTCAAGGCGTGGTTCGGCGGTTTCCGGGAGGGATGGCGCACACCCTGCGGACCGCGCCGCCCGATGAAGTGGCGTACGGTGTGGCGTCTTACCAGGCTGGGCCGACCTCCTGTCATCTGACAAGCTCGGTTCTGAGAGCATCGGGGCGACGAGCCGCTGAGGCCGCGCCCCGAACTGCCGCGCATCTTGAAGACGAAAGTTTCAACTTGTGAGTGACACAACCCATGACGGTGCCATCCTGACGAGCCGCACGCCGTCGCCGGACGACGGCCTGTCCCCGTCGCAGCTCGCCGCCAAGTACGGCCTGACCGTCAGCGGCGCCCGCCCGGGCCTGGCCTCGTACATCAGGCAGCTCTGGGGCCGCCGCCACTTCATCCTGGCCTTTTCGCAGGCCAAGCTGACGGCCCAGTACAGCCAGGCGAAGCTGGGGCAGCTCTGGCAGGTGGCGACGCCTCTGCTGAACGCGCTGGTGTACTTCCTGATCTTCGGCCTGATCCTCGACGCGGACCGGGGTTTCAGCACCGAGGTCTACATCCCGTTCCTGGTGACCGGTGTGTTCGTGTTCACGTTCACCCAGAGCTCGGTGATGGCGGGTGTGCGGGCGATATCGGGCAACCTGGGCCTGGTGCGCGCCCTGCACTTCCCCCGGGCGTCGCTGCCGATCTCCTTCGCGCTCCAGCAGCTCCAGCAGCTGCTGTTCTCGATGATCGTGTTGGTGGCGGTGGTGGTCGGCCTCGGCAGCTACCCGGCCCTGTCCTGGCTGCTGGTGCTCCCCGCGCTCGCGCTGCAGTTCGTGTTCAACACCGGCCTGGCCCTGATCATGGCCAGGCTCGGAGCGAAGACCCCCGACCTGGCGCAGCTGATGCCGTTCGTCATGCGCACCTGGCTCTACGCCTCGGGCGTGATGTTCTCCATCCCGGTGATGCTCGCCGACAAGCCGGCCTGGATCGCGGACGTCCTCATGTACAACCCGGCCGCGGTCTACATGGACCTCATCCGGTTCGCGCTGATCGACGGCTACGGTTCCGAGAACCTGCCCTCGCACGTCTGGGCGGCCGGCCTGGGCTGGGCCCTCCTGGTCGGCTTCGCGGGCTTCGTGTACTTCTGGAAGGCTGAGGAGCGGTACGGCCGTGGCTGAGAACATCGACAACAGAGCCGGGGCGCGCGTCCCGACCGTCATCGCCGACGACGTGCACATCGTGTACCGGGTCAACGCCGGCAGCGGCGGAAAGGGCAGCGCCACGGCGGCGCTGAGCCGGATCCTGCGCCGGGAGAAGGGCGAGGCGCGCGGTGTGCGCAAGGTCCACGCCGTGCGTGGCGTGACCTTCACCGCCTACCGCGGCGAGGCGATCGGCCTGATCGGCACCAACGGCTCCGGCAAGTCGACCCTGCTGCGCGCCATCGCCGGTCTGCTGCCGGCCGAGAGCGGCAAGGTCTACACCGACGGCCAGCCCTCGCTGCTCGGCGTCAACGCCGCGCTGATGAACGACCTGACCGGCGAGCGCAACGTCATACTCGGCGGCCTGGCCATGGGCATGTCGCGCGAGGAGATCCGCGAGCGCTACCAGGGGATCGTCGACTTCTCCGGCATCAACGAGAAGGGCGACTTCATCACCCTGCCGATGCGCACGTACTCCTCCGGCATGGCGGCCAGGCTCCGCTTCTCCATCGCCGCCGCGAAGGACCACGACGTCCTGATGATCGACGAGGCGCTGGCCACCGGTGACCGCCGGTTCCAGATCCGCTCCGAGGAGCGCATCAGGGAGCTTCGCAAGGAGGCCGGCACGGTCTTCCTCGTCAGCCACAGCAACAAGTCGATCAGGGACACCTGCGACCGGGTCCTGTGGCTGGAGAAGGGCGAACTCCTGATGGACGGTCCGACCGACGAGGTCATCAAGGCGTACGAGAAGGAGACGGGCAAGTAGCCCCGGTTCCCCAGCGCCCGCAAGGCCCTCGCCGGTCGGCCGGCGAGGGCCTTCCGCTTGCCGCCGGCCTCCGGCGGTGCGGTGCACCGGTCCGTCGACGGGCAGTCAACTTGCCCGGGATCCGGGAAGGTTGGACCCGAACGCGGTGTTGTTCCGTTCTGTGCGGCACCCCGGGGCGTCGTTCGGCGTTGTACAACGTAAGCTGTACCGGGACCGAATCGCGGCAAGTGGGGCGATATGTCGCGATCCGATCGGCCGGGCCTTCGGTCACGGGGTGGCAGGCAAGCGGCGCAGCGTGCGGCGGCGTGTCCGAAATGGGATGTATTGAGTCGGCAGTGTAGAACGGGAGATGTGATGGCCATGACGGGAAGTCTCCAGCTCCGCGAGCCCATCGCCGTCTCCGTTCCCGGCAGCGCGCAGTGACGGGCACCGTGCACCCGCGCGCCGACGACCCGGCCCGGGGCACCCTCGACAAGGCCGCCGACGAGAACTTCCCCGTCGCCCCGTTCTTCCTGCCCCGCGCCTGGCGGGACGACCTCATGGCCGTCTACGGCTACGCCCGGCTCGTCGACGACATCGGCGACGGCGACCTCGCGCCCGGCGGCGCCGACGCCCGCCACCTCGGCATCGGACCGGACCTGGCCGACGACCGGCTCGCCCTCCTCGACGCCTTCGAGGCCGACCTGCGCCGCGTCTTCGACCTGTCGGGCGACGCCCCGCGCCACCCGCTGCTGCGGGCACTGCGGCCCACCGTCGCGCGGCGCTCGCTCACCCCCGAGCCGTTCCTCGGCCTGATCGCCGCCAACCGGCAGGACCAGCTGGTACGCCGCTACGAGACGTACGACGACCTCCTCGCCTACTGCGAGCTGTCGGCGAACCCGGTGGGCCGGCTCGTCCTCGGCATCACCGGCACGACGAGCCCCGAGCGGCTGCGCCGCTCCGACGCCGTGTGCACCGGGCTCCAGATCGTCGAGCACCTCCAGGACGTCGCGGAGGACCTCGCCCGCGACCGGATCTACCTGCCGGCAGAGGACATGAAACGTTTCCACATCACGGAGGCGGACCTTGCCGCACCGACCGCGGGCGCCTCGGTGCGCGCCCTGATCGCCTTCGAGGCGCAGCGGGCGCGGGCGCTGCTCGACGAGGGCATCGGGCTGGTCGGCTCCGTCGACGGGCGGCTGCGGCTGCTGCTGGCGGGTTTCGTCGGCGGTGGGCGTGCCGCGCTCGCCGCGATCGCCGCCGCCGGACATGATGTGCTGCCCGCACCGCCCAGAGCGACCAGGCCGAGGCTGCTGCGTGAAGTGGGGACCGTCTTGCGAAGAGCGCGTAGAGAGGGATGAACCGGACGATGGAGGGACCGACCCAGGTGCCGACCGCGCCGGTGCAGGCCGCGTACAGCTACTGCGAGGCCGTCACCGGACAGCAGGCCCGGAACTTCGCCTACGGCATCAGGCTCCTGCCGCCGCACAAGCGCCAGGCCATGTCGGCGCTGTACGCGTTCTCCCGGCGCGTCGACGACATCGGCGACGGCACGCTGAAGCCGCAGGCCAAGCAGGACCGGCTGGAAGCCACGCGCGAGCTGCTCGAACGCATCAGGCAGGGCGCCGTCGACGAGGACGACACCGACCCCGTCGCCGTCGCGCTCTGCGACGCCGCACGCCGCTTCCCGCTGCCGCTCGGCGGCCTCGACGAGCTGATCGACGGCGTGCTGATGGACGTCCGCGGCGAGACGTACGAGACCTGGGACGACCTCAAGGCCTACTGCCGGTGCGTGGCCGGCGCGATCGGGCGGCTCTCGCTCGGCGTGTTCGGTACCCAGCCCGGCGCGCGCGGAGCCGACCGCGCCGCCGAGTACGCCGATACGCTGGGCCTCGCCCTGCAAGTCACCAACATCCTCAGGGACATCGCCGAGGACGCGGCCAACGGCCGCACCTACCTGCCGGCCGACGACCTCGCCAAGTTCGGCTGCTCCGACGGCTTTCACGGCACGACACCGCCGCCCGGCTCCGACTTCGCCGGCCTGGTCCACTTCGAAGTACGGCGCGCCCGTGCCCTGTTCGCCGAGGGCTACCGCCTGCTGCCCATGCTGGACCGGCGCAGCGGCGCGTGCGTCGCGGCCATGGCCGGCATCTACCGCCGGCTCCTCGACCGCATCGAACGCGACCCGGACGCCGTGCTGCGCGGGCGTGTCTCCCTGCCGGGACGCGAGAAGGCGTACGTCGCCGTCCGCGGACTGTCCGGCCTGGACGCCCGCCACATCGGCCGCCAGACCCACGGAGGGCGCCGGTGACACCCCCGACGGACATCACGGACCCGGCCGCGGCGCAGGCACCCGAACCCGCGCGGCGGGCAACCGGCCGGGCCGCCGCCGCGTCACTGACGGTGGCGGCCGCGGCACGTCACGTGCCCGGCGGCAATCGGTTCACGAGGGAGGCAGGCGGATGACGGCCGACGGCATGGACTCCCGGCACGCGGTGGTGGTCGGCGGCGGCATCGCCGGTGTCACCGCGGCGCTCCAACTCGCCGACGCGGGGGTGCGGGTCACCCTGCTCGAGAGCCGGCCACGGCTCGGCGGGCTCGCCTTCTCGTTCCGCCGCGGCGAGCTCACCGTGGACAACGGCCAGCACGTGTACCTGCGTTGCTGCACCGCCTACCGCTGGTTCCTCGACCGGATCGACGGCGCGCACCTCGCCCCGGTCCAGGACCGCCTGGACGTGCCCGTCCTCGACGTCGCCGCCAGGAAGGGGCCGAGGCTCGGCCGCCTGCGGCGCTCCGCGCTGCCCGTACCGCTGCACCTCGCCGGGAGCCTCGCCGGCTACCCGCACCTCTCGCTCGCCGAGCGGGCGGGCGTCGGCCGTGCGGCGCTCGCACTGAAAGGGCTGGACCCCGCCGACCCGGCACTGGACGGCGTCGACTTCGCGACCTGGCTCGGCCGCCACGGCCAGTCGCCGCGCGCCGTCGCCGCCCTGTGGGACCTCGTCGGCGTAGCGACCCTCAACGCCAGGGCACCGCAGGCGTCCCTGGGTCTCGCCGCGATGGTCTTCAAGACAGGGCTGCTGTCCGAGCCTGGCGCCGCCGACATCGGCTGGGCCCGGGTGCCGCTCGGCGACCTGCACGACACACTGGCCCGCAAGGCCCTCGACTCGGCCGGGGTGCGCACCGAACTGTCCACCCGGGTACGGCGGCTCAGCCGGCCCGCGGACGGCCGCTGGCAGGTCGACGTGGACGGCGAGCAACTGGACGCCGACACCGTCGTGCTGGCCGTCGCGCAGCGCGAGGCCCACGCCCTGCTCCCGGCCGGCGCGCTGGAGGACCCCGACCGGCTGCTCGACATCGGCACCGCCCCCATCCTCAACATCCATGTGCTGTACGACCGCAGGGTGCTGCGCCGGCCCTTCTTCGCCGCGCTCGGCACGCCGGTCCAGTGGGTCTTCGACCGCACGGAGGCGTCGGGTGCCAAGGAAGGCCAGTACCTCGCGGTCTCCCAGTCCGCGGCGCACAACGAGATCGACGAACCCGTCTCCGTGCTGCGGAAGAGGTATCTGCCGGAGCTGGAAAGGCTGTTGCCCGCAGCGCGCGGCGCGAAGGTACGGGATTTCTTCGTCACCCGTGAGCGTACGGCGACCTTCGCACCGTCCCCCGGCGTCGGCAGGCTGCGGCCGGCCGCGCACACACGCGCCTCCGGCCTGTACCTTGCTGGCGCGTGGACTGCCACCGGCTGGCCCGCGACCATGGAGGGCGCCGTGCGCAGCGGGTTCAGTGCCGCGGGTGCTGCGCTCTCCGCGCTCGGCCGCTGCCATGAACATCCCCTCAAGGAGGCGGCGTGAGCACCAGTACTGGAACCAGAGGAGAAAGCGTGCCGACAGTGCACTCGGCGTACCCGGCTGACGACACCGCACAGAGCGCGGAGAATGTCGACATCTCCGCGCTGCTGGAGCGCGGACGGACTATGTCCACGCCGGTGCTGCGCGCCGCCGTGGAGCGGCTCGCGCCGCCCATGGACACCGTCGCCGCCTACCACTTCGGCTGGATCGACGCGCAGGGACGGCCGTCGGACGGCGACGGCGGCAAGGCCGTACGCCCGGCGCTGGCGCTGCTGTCCGCGGAGGCGGCGGGCGCCGCGCCCGAGGTCGGCATCCCCGGGGCCGTGGCCGTGGAGCTGGTGCACAACTTCTCGCTCCTGCACGACGACCTGATGGACGGCGACGAACAGCGCCGCCACCGCGACACGGTCTGGAAGGTGCACGGGCCCGCCCTGGCGATCCTGGTCGGCGACGCGCTCTTCGCGCTGGCGAACGAAGTGCTGCTGGAGAGCGGCACCGTGGAGGCCGGGCGGGCCGCCCGCCGGCTCACCACCGCGTCCCGCAAGCTCATCGACGGCCAGGCCCAGGACATCTCCTACGAGCACCGCGAGCGGGTCACCGTCGAGGAGTGCCTGGAGATGGAGGGCAACAAGACCGGTGCGCTGCTGGCCTGCGCCGTCTCCATCGGCGCGGTGCTCGGCGGGGCCGACGAGAGGACCGCCGACACGCTGGAGGCGTACGGCCACCACCTCGGTCTGGCCTTCCAGGCCGTCGACGACCTGCTCGGCATCTGGGGCGACCCGGTCGCCACCGGCAAGCAGACCTGGAGCGACCTGCGCCAGCGCAAGAAGTCCCTGCCGGTCGTCGCGGCGCTCGCGGCCGGCGGTCCGGCCTCCGAGCGGCTCGGCGAGCTGCTCGCCGCCGACGCCAAGAGCAGCGACTTCGCCAGCTTCTCCGAGGAGGAGTTCGCCACCCGGGCGGCCCTGATCGAGGAGGCCGGCGGCCGGGAGTGGACCTCCCGGGAGGCCCGCCGTCAGCACGCCGTCGCGATCGAGGCCCTCGACCGTGTCGACATGCCGGAACGGGTCCGCGCGCAGCTCGTCGCGCTCGCGGACTTCGTCGTCGTGCGAAAGAGATGATCGCCATCACCATCGCAAGGACCGACCGGAACAACAGCCGCACCATATGAAGCGCGTCGCCGGCCGGTGACGTCATCGTCACCGGCCGACGTCAGACCCCGGCTCAGCAGAGACCACTGCAACGAAGGGGAACCAATGACAGCGACGACCGACGGAAGCAGCGGGCCCGTGCGGGCCGGTGCTGCCACTGCCGGCGACACGACCACGACGACCGCCGCCCGGACCACCGCACCGGGCACCGACGTACGGGAAGCGGCCGGACGTGCCGCGGAACGGGCCGTCGAGCATCTGCTCGCGCGGCAGGACGCCCAGGGGTGGTGGAAGGGCGACCTCGAGACCAACGTGACCATGGACGCGGAGGACCTGCTGCTGCGGCAGTTCCTCGGCATCCAGGACGCGGCGACCGTAGAGGCGTCCGCCCGCTTCATCCGCGGGCAGCAGCGGGACGACGGCACCTGGGCGACCTTCTACGGCGGCCCCGGCGAACTGTCCACCACCATCGAGGCGTACGTCGCCCTGCGGCTGGCGGGGGACCGTCCCGACGACCCGCACATGCAGCGGGCCGCCTCCTGGGTCCGGAGCAGGGGCGGCATCGCGGCGGCCCGGGTCTTCACCCGGATCTGGCTCGCCCTGTTCGGCTGGTGGAAGTGGGACGACCTGCCCGAGCTGCCGCCGGAGCTGGTCCTCCTGCCCAAGTGGGTCCCGCTGAACATCTACGACTTCGGCTGCTGGGCCCGGCAGACCATCGTGCCCCTGACCATCGTCTCCGCGAAGCGGCCGGTGCGGCCGGCCCCGTTCGCCCTCGACGAGCTGCACACCGACCCGGCGATGCCCTACCCGCGGAAGCGATTCGCCCCCGCGGCCAGTTGGGACGGCTTCTTCCAGCGCGCCGACAAGGCGCTGCACCTGTACCACAAGGTGGCGCCCCGTCGGCTGCGCCGGGCGGCCATGAACGTCGCGGCCCGCTGGATCGTCGAGCGGCAGGAGAACGACGGCTGCTGGGGCGGCATCCAGCCGCCGGCCGTGTACTCGGTGATCGCCCTGCATCTGCTCGGCTACGACCTCGAGCACCCCGTCATGCGGGCGGGGCTGGAGTCGCTCGACCGCTTCGCCGTCCACCATGAGGAGGACGGTCTCCCCGTCCGGATGATCGAGGCCTGCCAGTCCCCGGTCTGGGACACCTGCCTCGCCACCATCGCCCTCGCCGACGCCGGTCTGCCCGCCGACCACCCCGCGCTGGTGAAGGCGGCGGACTGGATGCTGAGCGAGCAGGTCGTGCGGCCCGGCGACTGGTCGGTGCGCAGGCCCGGACTCGGGCCCGGCGGTTGGGCGTTCGAGTTCCACAACGACAATTACCCTGACATCGACGACACGGCCGAGGTGGTGCTCGCCCTGCGGCGGGTGAAGCATCCGGACCCGGAGCGGGTCGAGGCGGCGGTGGCCCGCGGCACCCGCTGGAACCTCGGCATGCAGTCACGGAACGGCGCCTGGGGGGCGTTCGACGCCGACAACACCAGCCCGTTCCCGAACCGCTTGCCGTTCTGCGACTTCGGCGAGGTGATCGACCCGCCGTCGGCGGACGTCACCGCGCACGTCGTCGAGATGCTCGCCCACGAGGGCATGGCGGACGACCCGCGCACCCGGCGCGGCGTGCGGTGGCTCTTGCAGGAACAGGAGGCGAGCGGCGCCTGGTTCGGCCGCTGGGGAGTCAACTACGTGTACGGCACGGGGGCGGTGGTGCCCGCCCTGATCGCAGCCGGGCTGCCCGCCTCCCACCCGGCGGTCCGCCGGGCGGTCACCTGGCTCGAGTCCGTCCAGAACGAGGACGGCGGCTGGGGCGAGGACCTGCGCTCCTACCGGGAGGAGCAGTCGATCGGCCGCGGCGCCTCCACGGCCTCCCAGACCGGCTGGGCGCTGCTCGCCCTGCTGGCGGCCGGTGAGCGGGAGAGCAAGGCCGTCGAGCGGGGTGTCGCCTGGCTGGCACGGACCCAGCGGCCGGACGGCTCCTGGGACGAGCCGTACTTCACGGGCACCGGCTTCCCCTGGGACTTCTCGATCAACTACCACCTGTACCGGCAGGTCTTCCCCCTCACCGCGCTCGGCCGCTTCCTGCACGGGGAACCGCCCGTGGGCCGTCCGGCCGCCCGTGAGGGGGGCTGATGGGGGACGCGCAGGAGCCGGTCGTCCCGGCCGTTCCGCTGCTGGTCGCCTGTGCGCTCGGCATCGAGAAGTTCGCGCTGCGGGCCGGTGACCGGCGCCGCGGCGGGAGCGGCGCGACCGTCCTGCGTACCGGCATGGGGCCGGCCAACGCCGGCCGTGCCGTGCGCGCAGCGTGCGGCACCGAGCCCTTCCGGGAGGCGGCGGTCGTGGCGTCCGGCTTCTGCGCGGGGCTCGCCCCGGGCATGCACCCGGGAGACCTCGTGGTCGTCGAGGAGGCCCGGCTCGGCGGGGTCTCCACCTCCTGCACCGACACGGACCTGCTGGTGAAGGCCGTGGCCAGGGCGGTCCCCGGGCGCACGGTGCACCGGGGCCCGCTGACCGGCGTGGACCATGTCGTGCGCGGCCACGAGCGTGCGGAGCTGCTCGCGGCGGGAGCGATCGCGGCGGACATGGAGTCGGCGGCGACCCTGAACAGCGCCATGGAGACCGGGCCGCGTCCCGTTGCGGCCGTCCGGGTGGTCGTGGACGCCCCGGAACATGAACTGGTACGGATCGGCACACTCCGCGGTGGAATATCAGCCTTCCGTGTACTTCGTGCCGTAATGCCCGCATTTCTTGAATGGCACCGTTCTTTGCTGCTCCCCAGGAGGTGAGCCAGATGGCCATGCCGCTCCGCCAGACCGTCAGGGTCGGGACCTATCTCTTCGAACAGAAGCTCCGCAAGCGCGACAAGTTCCCTCTGATCGTCGAACTCGAGCCGCTCTACGCGTGCAACCTCGCGTGCGAGGGCTGCGGCAAGATCCAGCACCCCGCCGGGGTGCTCAAGCAGCGGATGCCGGTGGCGCAGGCGGTCGGCGCGGTGCTGGAGTCCGGTGCTCCGATGGTCTCCATCGCCGGCGGCGAGCCGCTGATGCACCCCCAGATCGACGAGATCGTGCGTCAGCTGGTGGCCCGCCGGAAGTACGTGTTCCTCTGCACCAACGCCGTTCTGCTGCGCAAGAAGATCGAGAAGTTCACACCCTCCCCGTACTTCGCCTTCGCCGTGCACATCGACGGACTGCGGGAGCGGCACGACGAATCGGTCGCCAAGGAGGGCGTGTTCGACGAGGCGGTCGCGGCGATCAAGGAAGCCAAGCGCCGCGGCTTCCGGGTCACCACCAACTCGACCTTCTTCAACACCGACACCCCGCAGACGGTCATCGAGGTGCTGAACTACCTCAACGACGACCTCAAGGTCGACGAGATGATGATCTCGCCCGCCTACGCCTACGAGAAGGCGCCCGACCAGGAGCACTTCCTCGGCGTCGAGCAGACCAGGGAGCTGTTCCGGAAGGCCTTCGCCGGCGGCAACCGGCGGCGCTGGAGGCTCAACCACTCCCCGCTCTTCCTGGACTTCCTCGAGGGCAGGGCCGACTTCCCCTGCACCGCGTGGGCGATCCCCAACTACTCCCTCTTCGGCTGGCAGCGCCCCTGCTACCTCATGAGCGACGGCTACGTCCCCACCTACCGCGAACTCGTCGAGGACACCGACTGGGACAAGTACGGCCGCGGCAAGGACCCCCGCTGCGCCAACTGCATGGCCCACTGCGGCTACGAGCCCACCGCGGTCCTCGCCACCATGGGATCGCTCAAGGAATCGCTGCGGGCCGCCCGCGAGACGGTCTCCGGGAGCCGGTGACCGGCATGTGACCGACCGACACTCTGGACCAGGAGAGCCGAGGAATGACCGAGCAGCCCAAGAGCTTCGATCTGGCGGAACTGCTGGCGCGGCGCGGTGACGAGCGCTACGAGCTGCACGCCCGGTACCTCAACCACCAACTGCCGCGCATGCTGCGCACCATCGGGTTCGACAAGGTCTACGACCGGGCGGAAGGGGCCTACTTCTACGACACCGAGGGCAACGACTACCTCGACATGCTCGCCGGTTTCGGAGTGATGGGCCTCGGCCGGCACCACCCCGTCGTGAACAAGGCGCTGCACGACGTCATCGACGCCTCGCTCGCCGACCTGGTCCGGTTGGACTGCCAGCCGCTGCCCGGCCTGCTGGCGGAGAAGCTGCTCGAGCACACGCCGCACCTGGACCGGGTGTTCTTCGGCAACAGCGGGGCGGAGGCTGTCGAGGCGGCGCTGAAGTTCGCCAGGTACGTCACCGGCCGGCCCAGGGTCCTGTACTGCACGCATGCCTTCCACGGGCTGACGACCGGCGCGCTGTCGGTCAACGGCGAGAACGGGTTCCGCGACGGCTTCTCCCCGCTGCTGCCGGACACCGCCGTCGCGATGGGCGATCTCGGCGCGCTCGAGCGCGAACTGGTGCGCGGCGACGTGGCCGCCTTCATCGTCGAACCGGTCCAGGGCAAGGGCGTCCACCCGACACCCCCCGGATTCCTGCGGGGCGCCCAGGAACTGCTGCACAAGTACAAGGCGCTGCTGATCGCGGACGAGGTGCAGACGGGCCTCGGGCGGACCGGCGACTTCTACGCCTTCCAGTACGAGGCGGGTGTCGAGCCGGATCTCGTCTGCGTGGCGAAGGCGCTGTCCGGCGGTTATGTGCCTGTCGGCGCCACCCTCGGCAGGGACTGGATCTTCAAGAAGGTCTACTCGTCGATGGACCGGGTCCTGGTGCACTCGGCGAGCTTCGGCTCCAACGCCCAGGCGATGGCGGCGGGGCTGGCCGTGCTGTCCGTGCTGGAGAACGAGCACATCGTGAAGAACGCGCGGGTGACGGGCGAGCTGCTGCGGGCCCGCCTGGCGTCGCTCGTCGACCGGTACGAGCTGCTGCACGCCGTGCGCGGTCGGGGGCTGATGATCGGCATCGAGTTCGGGCGACCGGAGTCCATCAAGCTGCGCAGTCGCTGGACGGTGCTCCAGGCGGCCCGGAAGGGACTGTTCGCACAGATGGTGGTGGTGCCGCTGCTTCAGCGGCACAGGATCCTCACCCAGGTCTCCGGGGACCACATGGAAGTGATCAAGCTGATCCCGCCGCTGATCATCGGGGAGAAGGAGGTCGACCGTTTCGTCGGCGCGTTCGAAGCCGTGATGGAGGACGCGCACGGCGGTGGCGGTCTGATGTGGGACTTCGGCAAGACCTTGATGAAGCAGGCGGTCGCCAACCGCTGAGCAGGATTTTTGCCTGTGAGGCAAAGTGGTTTGCCTCGCAGGCAATACTCTGGCCCAATGGAGGCATGACCGCCTCCACAGAGCCGACGGACGAGGGGCTGCCCGAGATGGCGCCCCGGCTGCGCGACCTGCGCCGCCGCCGTGGACTCACCCTCGAGGTCGCCGCCCAGCGGGCGGGCCTCTCGCCCGCCCATCTCTCCCGGCTCGAGACGGGACAGCGGCAGCCCTCGCTGCCGATGCTCCTCGCCCTCGCCCGCATCTACGGTACGACGGTCGCCGAACTGCTCGGCGAGCAGCCCGCCGAACGCGATCCGGTCATCCGTGGCCGCGACCACGAGCCGGCGGCGGCCGGCTGGGACTACCACCGGGCCGGCAACCCGGGACGGGCCATGCAGGCCCTGCGCGTGTTCGTGCCGTACGGCGTGCAGGGCGACCTCGTACGCGTCCACCCCGGCGAGGAATGGCTCCACGTCGTCCGCGGGCGGCTGCGGCTCGGCCTCGGGGATGCCGTCCACGAGCTGGCCTCCGGTGACAGCGCGCACTTCGACTCGCTCACCCCGCACCGCATCGCGGCGGCCGGCCCCGAGGGGGCGGAAATGCTGTTCGTGCACACCCTGCTGCAGGCCCCGGAACCGCACCCCGTCCCTGACCACCGAGGAATGTGATCCCGCATGTCGTACGACCCTTTGGACAGGCGCACCTCCGGTGGCGAGAGCCCGCGCGAGGAGCGGTTCCCGCGCGGACTGGTGATCAGGCTCTTCGCCTACCTCATCGCCGGCCACATCATCGCCGGGTTCCTCTACCTGCTGTTCCTGGTGGGCGGCCAGAACCAGTGACGGGCGAGGGCTCAGCCCTGGTCGAGCAGCCGATCCCGCAGACGTTCACGTGTCTGCGGGGACAGCCGCAGGCCCTCGGTGAGGTACCGCTCCGTCGTGCCCCAGTTCTCCTCGATGGCCTCGAAGGCCGCGGCCAGGTACTCGGCGCGGGCGTCGAAGAGCGGGCTGAGCAGCTCCATCACCTCGGGTGACATGGCGTCAGGTCCATTGCCGCTGCGCCGGACCTTGTAACGGCGGTGCGGGTCGTTGGACTTGAGGTAGTCCGCCTCGATGGCGTCGCGCTCCACGCCGACGGCGAGCAGTGACACCGCTATCGACAGGCCGGCGCGGTCCTTGCCCGCAGCGCAGTGCATCAGGGCGGGGACGCTGTCCTCGGCCAGGGCGTGCAGCACGCGGCTGTGCTCCGCCGTCCGCTCCTTGATGATCATCCGGTAGGAGGCGATCATCCGGCCGGCGCCCTTGCCGTCCGCGAGGATCGACTTCAGCTGGTCCAGATTCCCGTCCCGGACCATCTTCCAGAACTCCGCGCCGTCCGCGGGGTCGCTCAGCGGCAGGTTCACGTTGCGCACCCCGGGCAGGTCGATGTCCGGCCCCTCGAGCTTCTGGTCCGCCGCGTTGCGGAAGTCGAAGATCGTGTGGAGGCCGAGCGTCGACAGGAACGCGGCGTCGGTCGCCGTCGCGTGTGCCAGGTGGCCGCTGCGGAAGAGCTTGCCGGGCCGCACCCGCCGCCCGTCCGTCGTCGGCAGGCCGCCCACGTCCCGGAAGTTACGGACCCCGGTCAGCTCGGGCTCTGTAGAGGGGACCTGCGGCAGCTGCTGCGTCACGGGGACTCCTTCGGAGGACAGTCGCCGGCGCTGTTCGCCGGGCGATGGCGCGGCCTCGACCATACGACACGCGTTCATCGGCCAATCGTCCCGGCCGTCCCGCACGGTGGCCGGCGCCCCCTGTGCGCCGTTGCCGCCGCGGGCCGCCCGGGCGGATGATGTGCGGGCCTGTGCGGTCCTGTGAGTATCCGAGGGGTCAGATGATCGAGAACGTTGGCAAGGGGCGCACCTGGGTCCTCTCCGGCCCCACGAGCAGCTACGCCCTCCACCTCACCGACGCGGACGAGGTCGTGCACCTCCACTGGGGCGGGCGCATCCCGGCCGCCGCCGCGGCGGCCCTCGCGGCCGCGGGCCCGCCGCCGTACCGGCCCTTCGAGTCCCCGCTCGACGGCCGCGAGGAATACCCCGTGGAAGGCGGCCCGCGATTCGTGCGCCCGGCACTGTCGGTCAGGAGCGAGAGCGTCCGCGGCACGGAATGGACCTTCGCCGGCTGGACCGCGGAGGACGACGAGCTGCGCCTGCGCTTCCGCGACGAGCTGGTGGGCCTGGGCCTGACCCTGCACTACCGAATGCGCGGCGACAGCGACGTGATCGAACGCTGGGTCACCGTCGCCCACGAGGGCGCCGGACCCGACCTCGAACTGCTCCGGGCCGATGCCGCCGCCTGGACGCTGCCGCTGAGGGACGCATGGCGGCTCTCGCAGCTGCACGGCCGCTGGGCCGCCGAATCCCGCCTCGTGCGCACCGCGCTCCCGTACGGGGAGGCGGCGATCGGCAGCCGGCGCGGCCACACCGGTCACCAGCACCTGCCCTGGGTGGCCCTGGACGCGGAAGGTGCCACCGAGGAGCACGGAGAGGTGTACGGCTGCGCCCTCGGCTGGTCCGGATCGTGGCGGATCTGTGTGCAGCGGCTGCCGGACGGGGCCGTACAGATCACCGGAGGAGCGGGACACGACGACTCCGGGCTCCTGCGGCTCGCCCCTGGCGGGAGGTACATTTCGCCTGTCTTCGCCGGCCTCTGGAGCGACCGGGGCTTCGGCGGGGCGAGCAGGGCCTGGCACGCCTGGCAGCTGGCCCACGTGATTCCCGGCGCCGACCGGGTGCGGCCGGTGCTCTACAACTCGTGGGAGGCCACCGGCTTCGACATCTCCCAGCAGCAGCAGTCGGCGCTCGCGCGGCGGGCCGCCGCGATGGGGGTCGAGCTGTTCGTCGTGGACGACGGCTGGTTCGGGCGGCGCACCGGAGACCGGTCCGGGCTCGGCGACTGGACACCGAACCCGGACCGCTTCCCCGACGGGCTGGGGCCGCTGGCCGCCGAAGTGCACGCGCTCGGCATGCAGTTCGGCATCTGGGTGGAGCCGGAGATGGTCAACGAGGACAGCGACCTCTACCGGGCGCATCCCGACTGGATCCAGCACCGTCCGGGGCGGACGAGGACCGAGTTCCGCAACCAGCTGGTGCTCAACCTCGCGCGCGAGGACGTACGGGCCCACCTGTGGGAGCAGCTCGACGCACTGCTTTCCGACGCGCCCGTCGACTATGTGAAGTGGGACTTCAACCGCTGCTTCACCGATGCGGGCTGGCCGGGGGAGCCGTACCCGCAGAAGCTGTGGGCCGAGCACGTCGAAGGCTTCTACGGTCTGCTGGACCGGCTGCGGGCGGCGCATCCCTCCGTCGCCTTCGAGTCCTGCTCCGGCGGGGGCGGCAGGATCGATCTGGGAGTCCTCGCCCGCACCGACCAGGTGTGGACGTCGGACAACACCGACCCGCTGGACCGGCTCACCGTCCAGCACGGCTTCAGCCAGCTGCACCCGGCCCGGGTCATGGCGGCATGGGTCACCGACAGCCCCAACGTCCAGCTCAACGGTCGCCGCAGCAGTCTGCGCTTCCGGTTCGTGAGCGCCATGGCCGGCGTGCTGGGCGTCGGGGGAGACCTCTCGGCCTGGAGCGAGGCGGAGCTGGCGGAGGCGCGCGACTGGGTCCGGCTCTACAAGGAGATCAGGCCGGTGGTCCAGCACGGCGAGCTGTACCGGCTGCGGACCCCGCAGGGCGGTCTCAGCGCCGTGCAGTACGTACGGGGCGACGAGACGGTGGTGCTCGCGCTGCTCCAGGCCCAGCGCTACGGCGAGCGGCCGCCGGCGCTCCGGCTGCGCGGCGTCGAGGCGACGGCGGCCTACGTGTGTGCGGACACCGGAGCGGTCCACCAGGGCGGGGTGCTGCTTCACCACGGAATTCACACCGGACTGAAGGGCGATCTCGACGCCACTGTGATCCGGCTCCGGCGGATGTGATCCACCGGTTCCAATTCGCCTTACGCGCAAGCGAGCAGGGGAATTGCGAAAGGGGGCCGGCCGGCCGGTGGCGCGGAAACGGGCGGAGCGCAGAAGGCGCGGGGGGCGATGGGAGGGAGCCCCGGTCCGGGGAGCCGGAAGTGACAGGTGTCACGGCTTCAGTCGCCGGACGGCGAAGTGGGGCAAGGGTGGCGGGATTTGATGGGCAAGTGCGGGATTAGGTGGCTAAATGATCCTTCTGTCCGAATTGGATGGTTGCGCATAACGTGCCCCGTAAGAAGGGGAGATGGTCGCCGGCCCGTGAGCAGCGTCATATCCGTGACGTTCTGTGGCCGTGGCGCTGATGTGAATTCCTTGGTCGGCAAGGCGATTGGCCGCCCCTTGTCGACGGAGGGTGACCGGGAATCCGCGAGGGCGGGGCGCCGGTCATTGATCGTGGAAAATCGTGGCTTGTCCCGCGCTGCCCGACTCGCCTACGGTCACGCTCAATCCGGACGGACCGCCTAATCCTGCCGCCGCCCGGAATTCGAACCTATCCACGCGTGGCAGGAGCGGGGGACCCAGGTAGTACGCCGTATCCGGACAATCCGGACGGCTTGGGGTGAAGTAGCACCAAGTGTGCGACCGGGCATCTCCAGCCCGAACCCGACAGCTCACCTCGCAGGCGCCGGAGAGGAATGCGCCATGCCCGCGAAGGGTAAGCACCGCCGTCCCAAGACCAACCCGATCACCCGCGGCTTCGTCGTCGCCGGTACGGGTGGCGCCGCCATCGCGCTCCCGCTGTTCGGCGCCACCACGGCCAATGCCGCCCCGGCGGCGGCCCCGGCCCCAGCGGAGAAGGCCGCCGCCGCGGCCCCGGCCTCCGCACCCGCGGCGGCCCCGGCCGCCAAGAAGGCACCGAAGACCTACACGGTCGTCGCCGGGGACTACCTGTCGAAGATCGCCGACGAGCAGGACGTCCGCGGCGGCTGGAAGCAGCTCTTCAACGACAACCGCCGTGTCATCGGTGCCGACCCGTCGCTGATCCACCCGGGTCTGGAGCTGACGATCGGCGCGAAGAACAAGGCGACGAACGACCCGGAGCCCCGCTCCGAGTCCCAGTCCCGCCCGTCGCGCGACGACTCGCGGTCCGCCGCGCCGGAGGCCGAGGCGCCGAAGGCCGAGGCCCCCGCCAAGGAGGCCGCGACCACTGCGTCCGGTTCCGGCTTCAGCGCCCCCGTCGACGCGGGCGTCACCACCCCGTACCGGGCGTCCGGTGCCATGTGGTCCAGCGGTTACCACACCGGTGTCGACTTCGCCGCCCCCACCGGCAGCTCCGTCAAGGCCATCGGCGCGGGTACCGTCGTCTCCGCCGGCTGGGGCGGCGCCTACGGCAACGAGGTCGTCATCCAGCACACGGACGGGACCTACTCCCAGTACGCCCACCTCTCCTCGCTCGCCGTCTCCAGCGGGCAGTCGGTGACCGGTGGTCAGCAGATCGGACTGTCGGGTTCGACCGGCAACTCCTCCGGTCCGCACCTGCACTTCGAGGTCCGCACCGGCTCCTCGTACGGTTCGGACATCGACCCGCTGGCCTACCTGCGTGAGCACGGCGTCTCCCTCTGAGCCGTCCGGTCGCACCCGGTCCACCGGTGAGTCCCCGTTCCGCATCAGGCGGAGCGGGGGCTTCCGCGTATTCCGGCCCGGCCGGAATTTGACGGGTGGTAAAGATCACGGCGCGTCAACCCCTCCTTACGGTCGCGTAGGTCACATCAGTGAAGGAAAGATGTGCTCCCGTGGCAGACGATTCGAGAACAGAGAACAGTGGCGTATTCGGGTCGTACGCGGCGATCGGTGACAGCTTCACCGAGGGCGTGGGGGACCCGGGGCCCGACGGGAGATTCGTCGGATGGGCGGACCGGTTCGCCGTCCTGCTCGCCGACCGGATGCCGGAGCACTCCTTCCGGTACGCCAACCTCGCCGTACGCGGCCGCCTCCTCGACCAGATCGTCGAGGAGCAGGTGCCGAGGGCGCGCGAGCTCGCGCCGGACCTGGTGACCTTCTGCGCCGGCGGCAACGACATCATCCGGCCCGGCTCCGACCCCGACGACGTCGCGGAACGCTTCGAACGCGCGGTGGCCGACCTCGCCGGCTCGGTCGGCACCGTCATGGTGACCACCGGCTTCGACACCCGGGACGTGCCGGTCCTGCGGCATCTGCGCGGCAAGATCGCCACGTACACCGCCCACGTACGGGCCATCGCCGACCGCTACGACTGCCCCGTGCTGGACCTGTGGTCGCTCAAGTCCGTCCAGGACCGGCGGGCTTGGGACGCCGACCGGCTCCACCTGTCGCCCGAGGGGCACACCAGGGTCGCGCTGCGCGCCGCTCAGGTCCTCGGGATCGAGGTGCCCGCCGACCCCGACCAGCCGTGGCCGCCGCTGCCCCCGCGAGGGACGCTCGAGGTGCGCCGGGACGACATCCAGTGGGCGCGCGAGTATCTGGTGCCCTGGATCGGGCGGCGGCTCCGCGGCGAGAGCTCCGGCGATCATGTGGAGGCCAAGCGCCCCGACCTGCTGCCACTCTGAGGCGCACGGCGGTCCGGGGCCCGGATCGCCGAGGCGGCGCCGGTGTGGCGGACCGCCCGGCAACCGCCGGACTTCTGCCCCGCCCAGGACGACGTCGGCGGCCCGGGCGCCGGGCCCGGCCCTGCTGGTCCCTGGTCGCCTCGCCACCCTCGCGTTCACCGGCATGGGCCGTCCGGAGCGTGCCGCGCACCCACTGAGGGGAGGGCCCGCGCGGCCGGTCGCCAGGTGCGGCACCGCGAGCACCGCCACGGCAGCGGCCGTGTGCGTGAACCCCGGCCGCCCACCCCCGTAGCAGCGTCCCGTGCGGGGCCCGGACGGTGTGACGTCCGGGCCCCGCACGGGACGGGAGCATCAGCGCTTCATGAGGGCGAAGACTCCCCAGCCGAGATACTCACGTGTGCAGCGCGCGTAGCGGGCGGGCTCGTTGGTGAGTTCCTCCCGTACCTCGGGGGCCAGTTCGTCGTCCGGGTTCCGGTCGAGCCAGCGGCGCAGGTTGAGCCACTGGGCCGCGGCGTACCGGTCCCAGCTGTCCTGGTCGGCCAGCATCATCTCCACGACGTCGTACCCGAGATCCTGGAACTGCCCGATCAGGTCCGGGAGCCGCAGGAAATCGGCGATGCCGGTGGCGTGGCAGCCCTTGGCGGTCTCCTCGTCCGGAGGGGTCCGCCGCCAGTACGGCTCGCCGATCAGCATCAGGCCGCCGGGACGGAGGCTGCGGCCGAGCAGCTCTGCCGTTCCGGCGACGCCGTTCCCGATCCACGTGGCGCCGACACAGGCGGCCAGATCGACCGGCTGGTCCGCGACGTGGCCGGAGGCGTCACCGTGGACGAACTCGACCCGGTCGGCGACGCCGAGTTCGACGGCGCGGGCCCGGGCCTGCTCGGTGAAGACCGTGCTGATGTCCACCCCGGTGCCCGTGATCCCGTGGTCACGCGCCCAGGTGCACAGCATCTCGCCCGAGCCGCCGGCCAGGTCGAGCACCCGTGTCCCGGGGGCGAGATGGAGCGCTTCGCCCAGGGCGGCGAGCTTGGCCGCCGTCAGCGGGTTGTGGATCCGGTGGCTGCTCTCGCGGATGGTGAAGATGCGGGGAAGGTCCATGATCGAATTCCTTTCCGTCATGCCTTGCGGTGGAACGGGCGGTTGATGGCGTGTCGCAGGCGCGCGATGTCCTTCCTGGGCCGCTCCTGCTCGGCGCGCGGCCGCGCGTCGGTGCGGAAGGCGGCACAAGCGTTCTCGCTCAGCAGCCGGTGGTAGCTGTCCAGGCGCCGCCGGGTGAGGTGGCCGTCGTCGATGGCGGACAGGACGGCGCAGCCCGGTTCGGTGGTGTGGGCGCAGTCCGCGAAGCGGCAGCCGCGTGCCGGTTCGGTGATCTCGGTGAAGGTCCGGTCCAGGCCCTCGTCGGCATCGTGCAGGCCCACGCCACGCAGGCCCGGGGTGTCCAGCCGGAGCCCGCCGCGGGGCAGCGGCAGCAGCTCGCGCCGTGCGGCGGCGAGACCAGGTGGTTGTGAAGGGGGTTGATGAAACAACGTGGAGACCCTTGAGAAGGGGCCCCGCCGGACGGCAGGCGTGCCGGGACTACTCCCGCAAGGGAGAAAGGCAGGCGAAGGTCAGGACGAGGCCCGGGAAGTGAGGATGATCCGGGCACCGCGCACAGCGGTGGTCTCCACGACAGTCATCGACTCACCTCCTTCGATCTCCATGAGCGATCTTGATGTCGCTGCGGCGATCACGATAACACCTGCCGGGGACGTCGACGCCGCCCGGGCGGCGCCTTGGAGACCCGGCAGACGCGGATCCGCTCGCGGAGAGCCTTCCGGCCTTCTTGGACCCCGCGCACACCGGTGTGGTGCTGGCGCATCCACGTCGCCGGCCGCGACGGACCCGACGAGAGACGTCTGCCCACGGGCCTGCGGGCGGAAAGCACGCTTCCTAGGTGAGGGCGGACGGGACCGCCGGGGGAAGCTGCGACGGGATACGTTCGAGGACCCCGCCGGCGAAGACGTCGTACAGCGGCAGCGTCTCCAGGTGGACGTACCCGATGTGGCAGTCGCACACGGCGAGGGGGCAGGCGCGGGGGCGAAGCGCGCGGCGGTACGAGCCGTCGTAGAGATTGCCGAGCTCGGCGCGGACGAAGTGGCAGCGGCGCACGGTCCCCTCGCCGTCCACCGAGACGACACTCTCGCCCGTGCGGCACGGCAGCCCCGCGGAGCGGTGCGGGTGGCGGCTGTAGGGGAAGAGCGGATCCAGCTCCGTCCAGGCCTGTGCCTCCGCGTCGGAGAGTTCGTGTCCCTCGGGCGCGTTCACCCACAGATAGATGTGGCCGGGCAGGTCGGCGCGGAGTCTGCGCGCCTCCTCCAGATGGCCCGGGAAGCCGACGATGCCCACGCTGAAACGGATCTCCCGCCGTATCAGGTCCCGGCACTTGCTGATGAACCGGTCATAAGGCGTCTGACCGGGGTGAAAGGTGCACCACAGGGCGAGAGTTTCGGGGCACGCCTCCGCCAGCCAGTCCGTACGGCAGCTCAGATTCGTCTGGATCGCGACCCGGCGGATGTGCGGCAGGTGCGACAACTCCGTCAGGGTCCGGCGGTACCAGGAACGGACCAGCCCCTCGCCCCATGGCGTGAACAGGACCGACAGCCGGTCCCCGGTCTGCCCGGCGGCCCATCCCGAGAAGCGCTCCAGCGCGGCGCGGTCCGCGCGCAGCTGCTCCGGGCTGTCGCGGCGCTTCGCGAACGGACAGTAGGGGCAGTCGTAGTCGCAGGACGACAACGGGCCCCGGTACAGCACGGTCAGATCCATGGACGCGCTCACTTCGGCTCGTACGAGGCCATGGCCGCCCGGACCGCGGGCGAGAACAGCTCGGGGCCCAGGGCGTCGGAATGGGCGAGCCCTTCGGGCGACAGCCTCAGCCGGCCGGGCGCGGCGGCCGCGTCGAGCCAGCCGAGGGCGGCGAACCGCTCCAGCTCCGCGGCGAAATGGGCGGCGGGAGCCGCGCCGAACCGCTCGCGGTAGCCGGCCACGTCCATCCCCTCGGCCTGGAGCAGCGACTGCAGAAGGTGCCGGCGGCGTGCCTCGTCCTCGTCGACCCGCCGGCCCACCTCCGCCCGGGAGAAGTCCTCCGTCGCCGTGAAGTCGTCGATGATGCGGCGGATCTGGCCCATGTCGACGGCGTAGTCGAAGGAGTAGTGGAGGGACGACGTGTAGGAGCGGGCACCACAGCCCAGCCCGATCATGCCGTCCGTCTGGCAGGCATGGTCGTCGGAGGCCGACGGCGGCGCGCCCGCGCGGCGGAACATACGCATGGACACCTGCTCGTACCCGCGGGCGAGAAGATGGTCGCGGCCCGCGCGGTACAGACGCAGCCGCTGCTCGTCCCAGGCGGCGTCACCCGCCGCCCCCAGCCGGCCCAGACCGGTCAGCGGGCGCACGTACAGCGGGTAGAGATACAGCTCCTCCGGCTCCCAGCCGAGGGCGGCGTCGAGCGACGAGAGCCACGTTCGTTCGGTCTGACCGTCGATGCCGTAGATCAGGTCGATGTTGAGGACGGGGATCCGTGCGTCCCGTATCCGGCCGAGCGCGGCCTCCACGTCGGCACGGCGCTGAGGCCGCACCGCCGCCCTCGCCTCCGCGTCGACGAAACTCTGCACGCCGATGCTGACCCTGCTCGTGCCGCGTTCGGCGAGCACGGCCAGCCGGTCCGCGGTCGCCGTGGCCGGCGACGTCTCCACCGACAGCGGCACCGCGCTCAGGTCGGCGCCCATCCGCTTCTCCGCGATGTCGCAGAGCCGCTCCAGTTCCCCGGCCGTCAGGAACGTCGGCGTACCGCCGCCGAACGCGGCCGCCGCGAACCGCACCGGGGCGCCGTCCCCGAGGGCCTCGCGCACAGCGACCGCCTGCCGGTCGAGGGCGTCCAAGTAACGTCCGGTCAGCTCGTCAGGGGCGCCGATCCTGGTGAACAGGTTGCAGAAACCGCACCGGACCTCGCAGAACGGGATGTGCAGATAGAGGGACAGAGCGTCCTTGGGTTCCGGTGCCCACAGTTCGCGCAGCGCCGGCCGGTCCTGGAGGGGCCGGTAGGCCGTCTTGTGCGGATAGGCGTAGACATAGCTCTGGTAGGGGCGCGGAGAGCCGGGGCCGGCGAGGGCCGCGGGGGCTGTCAAGGGGGTCGACGCGCGGGTGCTCATGCGGAGGCCTCGAGGAAGAAGTGGGCGTAGGGGACGGTCCAGACGGCCTCGTGGCCGAGGCGGTGACCGGTGAAACCGCCGTCACCGTAGGCGGTGCCGTGGTCGGAGCAGACGATCGCGAAGCACCGCCGGCGGCTGCTCGCGGCGGCGAACAGCCGCCCGATGTGACGGTCGATGTACTCGAGGGCCGCGGCGTGGGTCTCCCGGGAGTCACCGTCGGCCCGGGTCGCTCCCGGCAGATGGAACCAGTTGGGCTGGTGCAGGGAGGGCACGTTGACGAACAGGAACAGCCTGCGCTCGCGCGGCAGGGAGGCCACGACCTGCTCGGCCCGTTCCACCTGCGCCTCGAAGGACGTGGGAGAGGCGACCGAGAACGAGGGCTCCCAGTGGCTCTCCTGGAACATCCCCGGCAGCACGGATCCCAGCGGCCCCTGCTTGTTGAAGAACCCGACACCGCCGATGCACACGGTGCGGTAGCCGGCCCCGGCCAGGGCGGAGACGAGGTCGGGGGTGTCGAAGACGAACGTGCGTCCGGCGGTGGTCTCACTGCCGGCGAAACGGGCGGCGAACAGCCTCGGATGGGGCCCCTGTTCGGCGGGCGTGGGCAGGAACCCGGCGAACATCGCCTGATGGGAGGCGTAGGTGAAACTGCCCGGGGCATGCCGCTTCTCCCAGACGCCGTCCGGGAGATGACGGGCCAGGTTCGGGAGCCGTCCGGCGGCAGCCAGTTCGGCGGCGACGTCGAAACGCAGGGTGTCGAGCGTGACGAGGAGCAGGTCGTCCCGCCCCACGACCTCGTTCATGTCCGGGGTACCGGTCGCTGCCGGCACCTCCTGGCCGCGTCCGGTGGTGATGTCAGGGTGTCGCACGTCGGTGGTTCCTCGTCCCGCGTAGTACGGCGGCGACCTGCGCCGCATAAGTGTCCTGGCCCTCCGCGCCGCTGCCGGGCATCCCGGTGAGCCCCGGCAGCAGATCCCCGAAGGCGTTGACCTCTCCGACGGCGAAACGCCGCCATCCGGTCGCCGGCAGCAGGTCGACCCCGATGCGGGAGACACCGGGGAAACAGGCAGCGGCCAGCTCACAGACCGCCAGGGTCGCGGCCCAACTGCCGCCCGCCGCCTCCGTCGCGGCACGGGCCTCGGAGAGATCGCCGCGCACGCCGCCCAGATGAAGATTGGTCATGGGCGATCGGCTGGTCCGCACCACCGCGTGGGTGGCGCGCCCTGCGACCACCACCACCCGCAGATCGGCGACCCGGCCGTGCTGCGAGGCCTTCGGCAGCCAGCGCTCGATGTGCAGGCCGTCCGGAGCGAGCGCGTCGACCAGCGCGGCGACCTCGCGCTCGGAGCCGTAGCGGCGCACCCGCAGGGAGTTGAACAGACGGCCCTGCGCGTCCCGTTCGACCGAAGTGGTGGCCTGTACGCGTCCCCCGCCCGCCGTCTCCAGGGCCATCACACCGGACGCGGACGAGCCGTGCGCCGGTTTGACGAACACCCGCCGCATGCCGGTCGCCGCCAGCAGCGAACGCACATCGTCCCAGCCGCGCACCGGCGGCGCGGCCGCTCCCGAGGTCGGCGACCCGGGCACCGCCACGCCCGCCGCGAGCAGCGCCGCATGGCACAGCCGCTTGTCGAACAGCACGGCGAGCTCCGCCGGATCGTCGAGCAGCCGTGCCCCGCCCGCTTCCGCCCGGACCGCGACGTCGCGTACGGCGGCGGTGAACCGCTCGTACCACAGCGCCGAACCCTCCACGCGGGTCGGATCGTCCACGCCGCGCAGCGCCCGCTCCACCTCGCGGTCCTCGCCCGGGGAGTCGATCCGCACCAGCTCGCCCGGAAGGAACTCCGCCCGGCCGCGCAGTACGTCGAGCCAGGGCACCACCCGCGCGGCGGGCGCTCCGGCCGCACACAGCGCGTCCTGGAAGAGGGCGACACGCCGGTTGGCCGGATTGCCGACGACCGCGAGCGGAGGACCGGACGGGCGGCGGGCGGAGCCGGTCACTCGGCGACGGCCGTGTATCGGTCTTCCCTGTCGCCGGACCCGTTGCCCTCCGACTCGGAGACGTCGAGCTCCACCCCGGCAGGCACCAGGGCGTCGGACAGGCGCTGCACCATCGCCTCGCTCATGAAGTGGTGATGCAGATCGAGCTTCTTGAGGTGCGTCAGCGGCTGGCCGTTCAACAGTGCCTCCGCACCGTCGTCGCCCAGGGTGCCCATCGACAGGTCCAGCATCTCCAGTCGCGCCACGACCGGAGCGCCGGCGAGCGCCACAGCGATCTCGTCCTGTATCTCGCTGTTGCGCAGTGCCAGACACCGCAACCTCGGCAGCCTCGTCCCCGACAGGAACGGCTCCAGGTCCGACACGTCCGCGTTCGCGCCGTACCACGACGTGCCGAGCCACAGGTCGAGATTCTCCAGCGCCGGCAGGTCGCTCGCCGCGATCCCGCGGACCACGGCCACGTCCAGACCGCCGCTCTCCACGACCAGGGCCTCCAGTCGCTCGTGCTTCACCGCAGGGAACACCAGATCCTGGCCGCCGCGCACACCGAAGTGCTCGAGCTGCGGGAAGCCGTCGAGGAGCCGGGTCACCTCACCCTGGTTGATCCAGGAGATCTCGCACTCCTCGAACGTGATGTCGCCGATGAACAGCCCCCGCAACCGCGGCAGTTTCTCCTTCGCGCCGAGCAGCGCCGATATGACCTCGCCGGGACCGGAGTCGTACACGTCGCTCCACGAGCCGACGATCAGCGCGCGCACCCGGGTCGTGTCCACCGCCGCGGCGAAGTGGGCGAACGCCTCCTCCCACTCCTCCTGGCTGTCGTAGGAGTCGACGGAGATCCGCCAGGCCACACTTTCAGGCACCGGAAGCCCGGTCCCGGACGTGGCCTGTGCCCCGGAGTCGGGGAAGTCGAACGCGGGCAGGCCGTACCACTCCTGCAGATGGTCCGAGATGGTCATGACGGGCTCCAGACACCGGTGAGGCTTGATCGGCTGACGTGTGAGCAGTTCTACCAAGGGCCACTGACACCCCCGCCCGCGGGGCGGCCGGAGTAGGCGGCGGCGCCGGACGCCGTTGTCAGACCCGCCCCTTAACGTCGGGAACAGGTCGGACGCAGCGGGCGGCCGGCGGGAAGGGGAGAGCCATGTACCGGCAGGGGGACGTCCTGATCGTGTCCGTCGCGGAGCACGCCGTGCCACCGCACGTCACCGACGCGCCGGGCGAGCCACGGGACGCACGCGGCCGGATGGTGCTCGCCCTCGGCGAGGTCACGGGCCACGCCCACGCGGTGACGGGACCCGGCCGACTGGTGCGCGAGCCGGGGCCGTTCGGTCCGATGCTCCTGCACCTCCCGGAAGGCGGCCGGGTGGTGCACGAGGAGCACGCGGCGATACCGCTGCCGAAGGGGTGGTACCGCGTCGTGCGCCAGCGGGAGTACCTGCCGGGAGCGGTGCGGATCGTCGCCGACTGAGCCGCGGCGGGCGGCAGGCGGCGGAGCACGACGGACAGAACGACGACAGGGGACGGGACTTCACATGCAGTATGCGGACAAGTGGCGGGCGATCGCGGCGGCGACAGGACCGGCGGACCGGGCCGCCGCGGAGGAGGGCGTGCGACTGGCCTACGGTGCGGCGGGGCTCGCCGCGCCCGACCGGATCGTCTGGGCGGACTCGCCCCTCTCGGGCGTGACCGCCGTCCGAGGACTTCAGGACCCGGGGCGCTCGGTGCGCGACGAGGTGCGCACCCGCCCTTGGGCCGACGAACGGCGGCGCGTCCACGACGAGTTGGGCCCCGGCGGCTGGACCGCGCTGTGGAGCGGCACCGGAGCGCTCCTGTGGGACAGCACCCGAGCCCTGGCCGACCGCATACGCACCGGCATAGTGGACGCGCTGCTCGAGAAGGCGCCGGAGGGCGCCGCCGACCGTGCGGCGGAGGAGACGAGGATCCGGGGGGTCCTGCTCGACGCCGTCCTCGGACAGCACGACGCGGCATGGCTCGCCGCCTTCGACGGCCGCAGCGACCGGCTGACGGGCCTGGCCCGGGTAGCGGAGCACGCCGGCTGGTGGTGGCCCTTCGAGAACGCCGTCGTCATCTGCGAACGGCCCTCCCGGCTGCACCGCGACGAGGCCGGCCGGCTCGACAACGGCGAAGGCCCCGCCCTTGTCTTCCCGGACGGATTCGCCCTCCACGCATGGCGCGGCATGCCCGTGCCCGCCGAGTTCCTCCGCGAACTCACGGCCCTGACCCCGGAACGGATACGCGACGAGGAGAACGCGGAACTGCGCCGCGTGATGCTCGAGTACTACGGCTACGACCGGTACCTCGCGGAGTCCGGCGCCGAGCCCGTGCACCGCGACGAGACCGGCATCCTGTGGCGGATCGCGCTCGCGGACGACGAGGACGTGGTGATGGTCGAGGTGGTCAACTCCACTCCGGAGCCCGACGGCTCGCACCGGACGTACTGGTTGCGCGTGCCGCCCACGACGCGCACGGCGAAGGAGGGCGTCGCCTGGACGTTCGGGCTGGACGCCGCCGTCTACGAACCTGTGCGGCAGACCTGAGCCGTGCCGCCGCCGTCACCGTCCCGGCCCGTCGTCACGGTCGCGGGCGGGAGCAGGAGACTCACCGTGCCGTGGCCGTCAGCTCGGCGTGGTCGATGCCCAGTTCACGGGCGAGTGCCTCGTCGGCCCACTGGAGCATCGCCGCCCGGGACAGCGAGCCGGCGTACGACGTCATCTGGACGGCCAGCCCGTCGAGGAACGCCGTCAGCCGCCAGGCCGCCGCCGCCGGATCCTCGCAGGGGAACTCGCCGGCGGCCGCGCCCTCGGTCATGACCTCCGTCAGGGCGGACTTCCACTGCTGGTCCAGGGCGCGGGACACGTCCCGCAGGGCCGGTTCCCGCAGCGAGACCGCCCAGGCGTCGATCCACAGGCGCCAGCCCTTGGCCTGCCCGGTCGGGGCGTACCAGCGCACCGCCGCGCGCAGCCGGCGCAGCGCGGTGGTGCGCCGGCCGAGAAGCCTGCGGAGATGGGCCAGATCCGCGTCGGCGGCGTAGGTGAAGGCGGCGGCCACCAGCTTCTCCTTGGTGGAGAAGTGGTAGAGCACCAGGGCGCTGCTCACCCCGAGCGCGTCGGCGACGTCGGCGATCCGTACGGCTGCCACGCCCCGAGCCTCGATCTGCTCGACGGCGGCGCCGAGGATCTCCTCGCGCCTCTCCGGCACGCTCAACCGAACTCTGGCCACGGCGTCACAGTACACAGCTGATCTTGGATGAAGTCCAGCCCTGTACAGGACCTGCCTCAGGTGGCCGCGGTGACACGGCGACCCCCAGGCGTCAGCCGGCCGGGACCTCCCCGGCGGCGACCCCGGCCTCGGCCCGTTCGCGCGCCGGGATCTCGCAGTGGTCCTTGAAGCCCTGGCTGGTCAGGCCGAGCGCCGTGTTCATCCTCGACCGCAGGTTCTCCACCGCCACAATCGCCGTGAGTTCCACGAACGCCGCCTCGCCCAGCACGGCGACCAGCCGCCCGGCGAGATCGTCGTCGATCTCCGGCGGGTTGGCCGTCATGGCCTCCGCGAACTCCATGACGTCCCGTTCCAGCGGGGTGTACGCGTCGCTCTCCCGCCACATGGGCACATCACGCACCTTGCGGGCGTCCATCCCGCGCTGCCTGTTCTCCCAGTGTCCGAAGTCCATGCACCAGCTGCAGCCGATCGAGGCGGCGGAGGCCATCACCGCCAGCGCCTTGAGATCCGCGTCCAGCTTGTTCCACCTGCCCACCGCCATCTCGAAGCGCAGATCGGCCCGGAGAACCCTGGGGTTGTGCCCCAGCGCGCGGACCGGGTCGAGGATCTCCCCGTAGACGCGCTTCGAGTACCACTGGGCCGCGCGCAGGAAGAGTGAGCGGTGAGGGTCGAGGGAAATACGGGCCATGACGTGCTCCTCGTGGGGGAAGCCGTGTGCTGTCACCGCTACGACGGAACGCACGCACGGAAACGTGACACGGACCGGCACCGGAACCAGCCGCGGGAGCGCCGTTCAGGAACACCGGCACCACGGCAGGCGTTGGCCGGTCATGACGGAGTGGCTGGTCGCCGACCGGGTCAGGGCGGCCTCACAGTCCACTGCTTTCCGCCTTGAAACCCACATAATGAAATGACCCCGAGCATCAGGAGGTGCCGTGTCCGGCGCTGGTTACCCCCACTCGCTGAGGTCCCGGCTGCGCTCACTGAGGCCTGCCGCCTTCGGGGCCGACCCGGCCGGCGAGCGCCTGGCGCGCATCCGCAGCTCGCCGAACTTCGCCGACGGCGTCTTCCAGAATCCCGAAGGGACGCGCACGAGACCGTCCAGCGGCTCCATGGTGGAGTTCGCCAGGACGTACTTCGCCAAGGAGGCGAGGACACACCGCGTACCGGCCCGCCCCGTGCCGCTGCACACGACCACCGCCACCGACCTCACCCGGCCCGCCGCCTCCGGACTCCGGCTCACCTGGATGGGGCATTCCAGCGTCCTCGCCGAGATCGACGGCCGCCGGATTCTCTTCGACCCGGTCTGGGGAGAGAGGTGTTCCCCCTTCACCTTCGCCGGGCCCAAGCGCCTGCACCCGGTGCCCGCGCCGCTCGCCGCCCTCGGCAGCGTCGACGTCGTCGTGATCTCCCACGACCACTACGACCACCTCGATCTGCCCACGGTCCGCGCCCTGGCCTCCACCGACACCCTTTTCGCAGTGCCGCTCGGCGTCGGCGCCCACCTCGAACGCTGGGGCGTGTCCCCCGACCGTCTGCGCGAGCTCGACTGGAACGAGACCACGGAGATCGGCGGCATCCGGCTGACCGCGACCCCCGCACGCCACTTCTGCGGCCGCGGCCTGCGCAACCAGCAGCACACCCTCTGGGCCTCCTGGGCCGTCGCCGGCCCCGAACACCGGATCTACCACAGCGGCGACACCGGGTACTTCACCGGCTTCCGGGACATCGGCGCCGAGCACGGGCCGTTCGACGCGACGATGATCCAGATCGGCGCGTACTCCGAGTACTGGCCCGACATCCACATGACCCCGGCGGAGGGCATGCGGGCCCACCTCGACCTGCAGGGCGGCACACCGGCCGGTGTGATGCTGCCGATCCACTGGGGCACGTTCAACCTGGCGCCGCACCCGTGGGCGGAGCCCGGCGAGGGCACCGTCGCGGCCGCGGCGAAGGCGGGAGCGCGCATCGCGCTGCCGCGGCCGGGGGAGCCGTTCGAACCCACGGCCGAGACCGTGCCGTCCGTTCCGTGGTGGCGCGGTGTGGCCACCGTGCCGGCGGAAGGCTGGTCGGCGGTCACCGCGACCGCGGAGGCGACGGCCGCGAAGCCGGCGCGAGACGCGGCGCCGGAGTCGGGCTCACCGGAGACGGCGCCCACGGCTTGACGGGCGCGAGGGCGGCGTAGCGCCTGCTGGGGGCTTGTCCTCCCGCCCCTTCCCGTAACCGGGGCAGGCCCTGGACCCCGTACCGCGCTCCGCGCGGTGCCCGCGAGCGCCGGACGGGCTGGATTTCGCTCTGCGAAATCCAGCCCGTCAGCGTTTGAAACGCAGCGGCGCCCGCGCCCACCTTCGGTCTTTCGTGCGAGCCCTCATACCAGAGCGCGACCCATAGCGGGCAACTTTCGCAACAGCTCGGTCGACCCTCACCACCGGCGACTACCGTGTGTTGCCGGTGATCAACGGTGGGCTCTTATCCGCGTGCCCGGGTTCCGCCGTGGAGTCATGCCGATCAATCGCAGTACGCCGATCCCTGGGGCCCCACGTACCGAGGACGCTGATGTCTCAACTACGCGCACCAGCCGCGCGGTCCGACCGCCGAGAGGGCGGGCGTCACGGCAGGCCAGGCGCCCGCTCACTGTCGTCCGCGGGCCGGACGTCCTCCGGCAGGACGTCTTCCGGCAGAACGCCTTCCGGCAGGACCGCGTCCGCGCCGGAAGCCCGCATACGACCCCAACTACTGCGCACCGCCGTCCTGCCGGCCCTGGTCGCCGCCCTCAGTGGTGCGACCGCGGTGGTCATGACGCTGCGCGCCGCCGCTCCCGAACCGTCCGCCGGTCTGTGGGTCGCCCTGAGCGCCATGGCCGCGCTCGCCGTGGCCGCCGTGGCAGTCGCCGCGCGCGGCGCCGACCGGGTCGCCTCGTCGGTGCTCGACCGGTGTTCCGAGCTGCGCCGCACCACTGCCCGGGCCCAGGAGGAGCTGCGCACCGTCGTCGACGGACTCAGGCGCGGCGAGGGCCCGCCGCCCCGCCGTACGCCCGAGCAAAAACCCACGGGCGGGGACGAGTTCGACCTGCTCGCCCACGATCTGGTCCGCTCGCACGACGCCGCGCTGGCGGCCGTGGTGCAGGCCTCCCGGCTCTCCAGCAGCGTGGGCAACGAACAGAAGGTCGAAGTCTTCGTCAATCTGGCCCGCAGGCTGCAGTCCCTGGTGCACCGTGAGATCCAGCTGCTCGACGAGTTGGAGAACGAGGTCGAGGACCCGGAGCTGCTCAAGGGCCTCTTCCACGTCGACCATCTGGCCACCCGCATCCGCCGGCACGCGGAGAACCTCGCCGTCCTCGGCGGCGCCGTCTCCCGACGGCAGTGGTCCCACCCCGTCACCATGACGGAAGTGCTCAGGTCCGCGATCGCCGAGGTGGAGCAGTACCCGAGGGTCAAGCTGGTGCCGCCCATCGCCGGCACACTGCGCGGCCACGCCGTCGCCGACGTGATCCATCTCCTGGCCGAACTGGTCGAGAACGCCACGCTGTTCTCCGCCCCGCACACCCAGGTCCTGCTGCGCGCCCAGCACGTCACGGCCGGGCTCGCCGTGGAGGTCGAGGACCGCGGGCTCGGCATGCCGCCCCAGGAGCAGGACAAGATGAACGCCCTGCTCGCCGACCCCGACCAGGTCAACGTCGCCAATCTGCTCCAGGACGGCAGGATCGGCCTGTTCGTCGTGTCCGCGCTGGCCCGCCGGCACGGCATCGCCGTGCGGCTCCAGACGAACATCTACGGCGGCGTCCAGGCCGTGCTCGTACTGCCGCAGAGCCTCCTCGGGGCCGACCACGAGGGCGCGGCCGACCACGGGACAGCGGCCACGCCCACGTCCGCCCCGCACCTGAACGGGCCCCGCGTCGCGGCCACGTCGCCGCCGTCGCTGCCGCAGTCGGCCCTGTCCGGACAGGCCAGGCCGGTGCCGTCGCAACGGGAGCCGGCCACCGCCCTCATGGCGGACGCGCCCCTGCCCGTGCGCGGGGAGCGCGGCGAACGGCGCATGCCGGGCGCCGGCCACTTCGGCGACGGCCACCACCAAGCCCCGCCCGGGTCCGTCGCCGGACCGCGCCCCGACGTGGCGGAGCCGCCCGACCGGCCGGTGGTCCGCGGCACGATGGGCCGCCCCCAGCTGCCCAGGCGCCGCATCCAGGAGCACCTCGTCCCGCAGCTGAGGGACGCCCCCGCGCCACGCAGGGACGACGAAGAGGCCCTGCACGACCCGGGTCTGATGGCAGCTTTCCAGCGGGGCATCGGCCTCGCGGAGAACGAGCCGGAACGGGCGGCACCGCTGTCCGGGCAGCCGGACCCCCAGCGTGACGAACCCACCATCAAGGAGTAGATGCACCATGGCGAGCGATGTGCCGACCGGCCATGTCCCGGACCTCGACTGGTTGTTGAGCGGCCTGGTCCAGCGTGTGCCGTACACCCGCAACGCGGTACTGCTCTCCTCCGACGGCCTCGTGAAATCGGTGCACGGTCTGGACAACGACAGTGCCGACCACATGGCGGCCCTCGCCTCCGGCCTGTACTCGCTGGGCCGCAGCGCCGGAGCGCGATTCGGCGACGGTGGCGAGGTACGCCAGGTCGTGGTCGAGCTCGATTCCACGCTGCTGTTCGTCTCCACCGCCGGCTCCGGGACCTGTCTCGCCGTCCTCGCCGGACGGGAGGCCGACGCCGCCGTACTCGGCTACGAGATGGCGATGCTGGTCAAAAGCGTGCGGCCCTATCTGGTGACGCCGGTCAGACAGCACGCCGGAGCACCGAGCGCCGTGAGGCAGTGACCATGCCCTCGCCCACGGACGGGCCGCTCCTCGACGACGCGGCGGGCCGGCTGATCCGCCCGTACACGGTGAGCGGCGGACGCACCCGTCCGACGGCCGCGCTGGACCTGCTCTCCATGGTGATGGCCACGGGCACCGCACCGCAGGCGCACCTCGGTCCCGAGCACACCACGGCGCTCGGCCTGTGCCACGGTCCGACATCGGTCGCCGAGATCTCCGCGCACTTACGGTTGCCGGCCGTCGTGACCAAGGTGCTGCTGTCCGACCTGGTGGACTGCGGCGCCCTCACGGCCCGGGCGCCGCGCAGCCATGACACACCCACGGACCGTTCACTGCTGGAGGCGGTGCTCGATGGCCTACGACGACGGCTCTGACACCCGCGTCGCCGGGAGCGGCGACCAGTTCCCCACCGCGCTCAAGATCCTCGTCGCGGGCGGGTTCGGGGTGGGCAAGACGACCTTCGTCGGAGCGGTCAGCGAGATCGAACCGCTCAGTACGGAGGAACTGCTCACCCAGGTGGGCGCGGCGACCGACAGTCTGGAGGGCGTCGAGTCGAAGACGACCACGACGGTCGCCATGGACTTCGGCCGGATGACCCTGGACGAGCACCATGTGCTCTACCTCTTCGGAACACCGGGACAAGAGCGCTTCTGGTTCATGTGGGACGAACTGTCGGAGGGCGCCCTCGGCGCCGTCGTGCTCGCCGACACCCGCAGGCTCGAGGACTCGTTCTCCGCCGTCGACTTCTTCGAGCGGCGCGGTATCGGATTCGTCGTGGCCGTCAACGAGTTCGACGGTGCCTACCGCTACGACCCGCAGGAGGTGCGGGCCGCGATCGACCTCAAGCCGGAGGTACCGGTGGTGCTGTGCGATGCGCGGATCGCGAGTTCGGGCATCGGGACGCTGGTGACCCTCGTCCAGCACCTGCTCACCACAACCGCCGTCGTGCCGGGCCCGGCACCGAGCCATGGAGCACCGACATGACGTACAGCCCCACCGGCCGTCTGCTGCTGACCCCGGTGGACCCCGAGGCACCCGCACGGGTCCGGCGGCTGCGCCGGCTCGGGCTCGGGGAACACCCGGACGCGGCGTTCGACGACTTCGCCCGCAAGCTCGCCGGGGTGACCGCAGCTCCGTACTCCATGGTCAACTTCATCGATGAGAACCGGCAGTTCTTCGCCGGGCTGCACGCCCCGTCCGGCACTCACGGCGGCGGCGAGCCGGGCCGCGCGGAGGTGGGCCGGTTCATGGCGCGCGACCACGGGTACTGCCCGCATGTGGTCGTGCGCCGCAAGGCGCTCGTGCTGGAGGACGTCTGCGACTACCCGCGCTTCGCGGGGAATCCGGTCGTCGACGAGATCGGCATCCGCTCGTACCTGGGCGCGCCGCTGATCGACCGTACGGGCATCGCGCTGGGCACGGTCTGCGTGGTCGACACCGAGCCGAGGCGATGGGGCCGCGAAGGTCTGGAGACCATCAAGTCGCTCGCGGCGGACCTGGTCCAGCAGATCCACCGCCGGGAGGACGGCGGTATCTGAGGCGACGCCCACGGGGCGCGGCGCGGCGTGGCTCCATGGCGTCGCGGGATGCGCGGACCTGCCGCACGACGACGGCAACGGCTTCACCGGCATGCGGCTCCCGGCGGTGGTCAGCGGTCCGGCGCGCCGAGGTGCCGGCGGTGGTCAGCGGTCCGGCGCGCCGAGGTGCCGGTCGGTGCATCCGGTGTTCGACGGACCCGCGGAGAGCCGCTGTACGTCCCCGCCCGAAACGGTGACCGGTGCGTCCCGTGGTGCCGGTGGGGGAGCGACGCTGGCGCGCAGGACGACCTCACCGCCCACCCGCAGCACCCGCGACCGCGGGCCCCGGGGCTCGCGCAGGGCGAGCGCCATGACTTCCTCTCCCATGGCGGTGAGCGGCAGGGCGACCGTGGTCAGCGGTGGCGTGAGCTCGCGTACGAGGGGGATGTCGTCGAATCCCGCGAGCGAGATGTCCTCCGGTACGCGCACCCCCTGCTCCCGGAACGCGGCCAGCGCGCCGACCGCCATCACGTCGGTCACCGCGAACACGCAGGTGGGCCGGTTGCCGCGGGCGAGCAGCGTGCGCGCGGCCGCGTAGCCGCCCTCGCGGGTGAACGGGCCCCGTACGATGCGTTCCGGCGGCAGTTCGACGCCGCCCCGGGCCAGCTCCTCCTGGAAGCCGGCGAGCCGGTCGGCGACGGTGGTCAGCGACGGCGGGCCGCTGAGCACCGCGAACTCCCGGTGTCCCAGGTCCAGCAGGGCCCGGGCCAGGGCCGCGGCCCCGCCGTGGTTCTCCGGCAGTACGGCGTCGGCCCGCAGGCTGCGGTGCCGGCTGACGACCGCGACGCGACCGCCGGCCCGTACGTACGGGTCGAGCTCCGCGGCGAGCGCCCGCTCCCACGAGCGGTCCTGGAAGCCGGATCCGATCAGCAGGATCGCGCGCGCCCGCTGGGCGCGCAGCGTGGACACGTAGGCGATCTCGCGGGCCGGTTCGCGGAAGGTGCTGGCGAGCATCACCAGCAGGTCCTTCGCCGCGGCGGCGCGCATCACCCCGGCGGCGATGGCGGCGAAGTAGGGATCGCCGACGTCGTGGCAGATCAGGCCCACCGTGTTGCTCGACGCGCTGGCGAGCGCCTGGGCATGGGCGTTGGGGATGTAGCCCAGCTGGTCTGCGGCGGCGCGCACCCGGCTGCGCAGGTCCTCCCGTACCCGGGTGGTGCCGTTCAGGGCTCGTGACGCGGTTGCGAGGGACACTCCCGCCCTGCGGGCGACAGCGTCCAGCGTCACATGAGCCTGTGTTTCCCGTTCACTCACTTGACCCCCCGAAACTTCGGGACGACCTATTGACCGTGCGGACGAGCAGTCATTAGCGTGGCGACACCTTACCAGAAAGCGCTTTCTGAAAGCGTTTTCTCCCGCATGGATTCAGCCGCTCCGGAGCGCACCAGGAGTTGACCGTGAGTCAGAGCGCCATCAAGGCAGCACCCGTGACGGTGGCGGGAGTCGATCGGCGTGGGAGGCCGAGCCCGGGGGAGCGGGCGGCCCGCCTGCTCGAACAGAGCTGGCGCCCGGTCGCCCTGCTCCTCGCCTGCTTCGCCGTCTGGTGGGTGATCGCCGCCGCCGAACTGGTCGAGCCCTACCTCGTTCCGTCGCCCGGCGCGACGCTGGACGTGCTGACGGGCAAGGCCGACTACATCTGGCAGCACAGCTGGGTGACCACCTACGAGACGCTCCTCGGCTTCCTGATCGCGGTGGTCGTCGGGGTCTTCGCCGCCGTGATCATGGTGTACTCGGCCACCGTCGAGAAGACCCTGTACCCGATCCTGCTGTTCGCGCAGGTCGTTCCGAAGATCGCCATCGCGCCCCTGTTCGTGGTGTGGCTCGGCTTCGGCATCGCGCCCAAGATCCTCATCGCCGTCCTGATCGCCTTCTTCCCCGTCGTCATCTCGATGGTGACCGGGCTCAAGGCCGTCGACCCGGAGATGCTCCAGCTCTCCTCGACCATGGGGGCGAGCCCTTGGCAGACCTTCGTGAAGATCAGGATGCCCGCGTCCCTGCCGCACCTGTTCTCCGGCCTCAAGGTCGCGGTGACACTCGCCGTGACCGGCGCGGTCGTCGGTGAGTTCGTCGGCGCCAACGAGGGGCTCGGCTACGTGATCCTCCAGGCCAACGGAAACCTCGACACCCCCATGCTGTTCGCCGGCCTCCTCGTGATGTCCCTGATCGGCGTCGTCCTCTTCGTCCTCGTCGAGATCGCCGAGAAGCTGCTGCTCCCGTGGCACGCGAGCCGCCGGGAGACCGGCGTCACCACCACCTACTGACCGACCCCCGGGCACCGTTCCAAGTCGACGAGAAGGACCAGCAATGACTGCGCGCAGACTGCTTCTGACCGGCCTCGTACCGCTGCTCCTGGCCGCCACCGCCTGCGGCGGGGACGACTCGGGCACATCCACCAGCTCCTCGGGGAAGAAGCTGGAGAAGGTGACGCTGACCCTCAACTGGTACCCGTACGGAGAACACGCGCCGTTCTACTACGGCAAGCAGCAGAAGATCTTCGAGAAGCACGGCATCGACCTCGACATACGCGCCGGCCAGGGTTCGCAGAAGACGGTGCAGGCGACCGGCGCCGGCCAGACCGACTTCGGCTGGGCCGACACACCGGCCGTGCTGTCCGGGGTCGACGCCGGTGTCAAGGTCAAGAGCCTCGGCGTCTTTCTCCAAACCACCCCGTCCTCGGTGCAGTTCTTCGAGTCGCAGAACATCAAGAGCCCCGCCGACCTCAAGGGCCGGACCATCGCGGGCACCGCCGGTGACGCCCTCTCCAAGACGTTCCCGATCTTCCTGAAGAAGAACGGCCTCAGCGAGTCCGACGTCAAGGTCCAGAACACCGACCCGGCGGGGAAGATCGCCGCGGTGATCTCCGGCAAGACCGACGGTCTGCTCGGATACGCGAGCGACCAGGGCCCCACCATGCAGAACAAGGCCAAGAAGCCCGTCTCCTACCTCCGGTTCTCCGAGAACGGCCTGAACTTCTACTCCAACGGCCTCATCGCCGGGCAGAAGGTCCTCACCGGCAAGAAGGACCTCGCGCAGCGCATGGCGAAGGCGGTCAGTGAGTCCTTCGCGGCGGCCGAGAAGGCACCCGAGCCGGCCGTCGCCTCGATGGACGGCGCGAGTGAGCAACTGCCCCCGAAGGAGGTGCTGGCCGAGCAGTTCGCCACCACGCTCACGCTGCTGCACACCGACGCCACCAAGGGCCAGGCGCCCGGTGTGAACGCGGAGGCCGACTGGCAGCAGACCATCGACGTCTTCGCCGAGGCCGGACTGGTCAGCAGCCCCAAGGCCGTCGCGGAGTACTGGGACAGCGCGACCGCGATGAAGGGATGACGATGCCCAGGAACACCACCGTGCGGGAGCCGGACGTGACGAACGACAGACAGGGCGGTCCGTCCGCCACCACTCCGGCGGTCGGCATCAAGGACGTCGCCGTTCGCTTCCGCACCAAGAACCGCGATGTCACCGCGCTGACCGACGTCGATCTCGAGGTCCGGGCAGGGGAGTTCGTCGCCATCGTAGGGCCCTCGGGCTGCGGCAAGTCGACCCTGCTCAAACTGGTCGCCGGGCTGCTCAAGCCCTCCACGGGCGATGTGCTCCTCGGCGGCGAGCGGGTGCAGGGGCCGCGCCACGACATCGGATACGTGTTCCAGCGCGCCGCCCTCCTCGAGTGGCGCTCCGCGCGCCGCAACATCCTGCTCCAGGCGGAGATGCGGAAGATGCCGGCCGAGCTCGGCCGCAGGCGCGCCGACGAACTGATCGCGATGACGGGGTTGAGCGGCTTCGAGGACGCCCTGCCGCACGAACTCTCCGGCGGCATGCAGCAGCGCGTCGCGCTGTGCCGTGCCCTGCTGCACGAGCCGCCCGTGCTGCTCATGGACGAGCCGTTCGGCGCGCTCGACGCGCTGACCCGTGAGCAGATGAACACCGAACTCAACCGGATCTGGCGGGAGACGGGCACCACGGTGCTCCTGGTGACCCACTCGATCTCCGAGGCCTGCTACCTGGCCGACCGGGTGGTCGTGATGAGCGCCAGGCCCGGCACCATCACCGAGATCATCGACGTGGGACTGCCCGCGGAGCGGGACTACACCGAGACGATGGGACGGCCCGAGTTCCGGGAGGCCACCACACACATCCGCGGCCTGCTCGGCGCGGCCTCCGCGCAGGACTGAGCGCCAAGGAGGAGCCCCGCACCACCCACGGGGGGTGGTGCGGGGCTCCTTCCGCGTGTGCGCTCAGTACCTGAGGTTCGCCAGGTGGGTGTAGCTGTTCTGCGCGGTGGCGAACGGGTCGGCCGGCGCGTCGTGTTCGACCAGCCACTGCTTCACGCCGCCGCTCCGGGCGGTGTCGAACATCGCGGCGAAGTCCAGGACCCCGGAGCCGACGTCGGCGAACCCGCCGCTCGGCGCCATGTCCTTGACGTGCAGCGCCGGGAAGCGCCGGCGGTGCTCCACGAACAGGTCCTGCGGATCGCTGCCGCCGCCCTTGGCCGCCCAGTAGACATCCAGTTCGAAGCCCACGAGCTCGGGGTCGGTCTCCCGCAGCAGGATGTCGTACAGGTTCTCCCCGTCCACCACCTGGTGGTCGGCTCCGTGGTTGTGGAACAGCACCGGGCCGAGACCCGCGTTGCGGGCGGCGAGGCCCGCCTTGTTGAACTCCCGGGCCGCCTCGCGGAATCCGGCGGGCGTGTGCATCGCCCCGGGCAGGCTCGGCACGACGATCCACCGTGCGCCGAGGGTGTGGGTGTCCTCGATCGCCTGCGGCAGTCCGCTGCCCCGCACGATGTCGTAACCCACGTGTTCGAGGACCGCCCGCAGACCCGTCTCGTCGAGCATGGAGCGGATCGAGGCCGCGCTGTTACCGTGCCGGCCGCTCACGCCGACCGTCGCGTAACCGATCTGCGCCAGCCGGGCGAGGGTCCCCTTGAAGTCCGCCGCGAGCGGGGTGCGCATGGTGTAGAGGTGCATGCCGATCCCGGAAGGCGGGATGCGGCGGCAGCGCTGCGCCGTCTCGGGAGCCGTCCCGTCCGCCGCGGCCGTGTACGAGAGCGGGCCTGTTGCGGTGGCCGCCGCTGCCGCGGCGGCGACGCCGAGTGCCCTGCCGAGGAATGCGCGTCTGGTGCCGTTCATTCGGATGTCCCTTCTCAACTGGCGTCGATGCGGACGAAGCCGCTGGTCGTGTCGCCCTTGTCGTCGGTGACGGTGAGATGCGCGGTGTAGGCGCCCGGGCGGGCGTAGGAGTGTGTCGCCGCAGCGGTCTCCTCACCCGCGGGCCGGGTGTTGTCGCCGAAGTCCCAGTGGTAGGAGGCGGCGGTGCGGCCCTCCGGCAGCTTCACGTTGCCGGTCAGCCGCACGGTGAGCGGCGCGTCGCCGGTGGCCGGAGCGGCGGCGACCGTGACGGCCGCACCCTGGCGCTTCTCCACCCCGTGGCCGTTGAAGTGCAGCCAGTCGACGGCGAAGAGGTCCGGCTTGTCGGCACTCCAGTCCGGGTTGGTGAAGACGGCGTACAGCTTCATGGTGCCGCCGGGGTCCGTCAGTGGCGTCGTGGGGGAGACGATGTTGCCCCAGCCGCCCGTGGCAGGGACCGCGACCTTGCCGAGCAGTTCACCGGTCGGGGATCCGGCCCGGAACTCGATACTTCCGCCGATGCCGCCGGAGGCCGCCCCCACGGTCACCGAGTCGATGCCCTTCAGGCCGACGGGGTCGAAGCTGATCCAGTCGCCGTGCTCGATCTCGGTGAGCCGCTTCCCGCCGGAAGCGTCGCCGCGGCTGCCCACGACGGCTCCTTGGTTCGCCCCACCGGTCGACGTCATGTGCTCGGCCTCGCGGAACGCCGTGCGCAGGGTCAGCGAGGCGGACCCGGTGAGGGCGGGGACGCCCGGTGCTCCCTCGTCCTCGTACTGCGCGGTGATGCCGTAGTAGAGGTTCTGGCCGGGACCGTGACTGTCACCGGCGTCGGTCGTGATCTCGCCGGCGCATCCCGTGTAGTTGTCCAGCGGGTGGAGATGGGAGTCATGGCCGAGCTGCGACTGGACGACCACCCGCGAGCAGTCGATCCCCTGTCCGTCCTCCTTGTCCTTGACCTTCACGGTGAAGGGGATGGTGTCGCCGAAGCCGAACATCCCGCCGTCCGGCGGCTGCTGGATGGTGACCTGCGGCCGGGTGTTGCCCACGGTGATGTCCTGGACGGCCAGCCCGGTGAGTCCTCCGGGGCCGGTGACGGTGAGCCGGGCGGTGAAGCGGCCCTTGTCCTGGTAGACGTGGGTCGGGTGGGCCTCCGTCGAGTCGGTCGTGCCGTTCCCGTCGAAGTCCCAGGCGTAGCTGACCGGTTCGTCGTCGGGCAGCCCGGAGCCCTCGCTGGAGAATGCCACGGTCAGCGGCACGGAACCGCTGTCCGGCGTGGCTGTGGCCTTGGCGTCGGGCAGCCGGTTGTCGCCGACGTGGTCGATGCGGTAGATACCGGAGCCCTCGTTGCTGCCGCCGCGTCCGGTACCGCTGCCGAGCCCGAAGTCGATGACGTACAGCGCGCCGTCGGGGCCGAAGTCGGCGTCGAAGGGCTGGTTCCACGCCATGTCGCCGAAGACGGGGTTGATCGAGTGCAGGTCGCCGGCTTCGACCGGGGCGAAGCGCGGGTCGGTGAAGGTCTGGTCCTGCTGCTGGATGGAGAAGGTCTTGAACCACTTACGGGTCAGTTCGTAGTTGAACCACTTGCCGTCGAAGGCCGCAGGGAACTTGCCCTGGTAGGTGTTGGCCTCGTCGTGGTCGTAGACCGGTCCGCTCATCGGGCCACCGCCGCCAGTGCCGAGCTCGGGGAACTGGGGGGAGGCCGAGTACGCGTACCAGACGGTGGCCGGCTTGGCCGGGGGCAGGTCGGTGAGGCCGGTGTTGTTCGGCGAGTCGTTGACCAGGTCGGCGCAGTCGAACTTCGGGCCGGATGTCCCGGTCGCGAAGTCGTAGTCGTTGAACGGGGTGTTGTTGCCCACGCAGTACGGCCAGCCGAAGTTGCCCGCCTCGGTGATGCGCATGTACTCGACGGTGCCCTCGGGGCCGCGGGCGGGGTCCGCGGTGCGGGCGTCGGGACCGTAGTCGGCCACCATCAAAGCGCCGCTGTCCGGGTCGGTGGTGATCCGGAACGGGTTGCGCATGCCCATCGCGTAGATCTCGGCCCGCGTCTTGTCCGTGCCGGGGGCGAACAGGTTCCCTTCGGGCACCGCGTACGTGCCGTCGTCCTTGGGCGTGATGCGCAGGATCTTGCCGCGCAGGTCGTTGGTGTTCCCGGAGGTGCCCTGGGCGTCCCAGGCGCGGCGGCCCTCACGCTCGTCGATCGGTGCGAAGCCGTCGGACGCGAACGGGTCGGTGTTGTCGCCGGTGGCGATGTAGAGGTCGCCGTTCTTGTCGAACGCGATCGACCCCGCCATGTGCGAGTTGGCCCGTCCTTCGCCCCGCAGGGTCGGCACGGTCAGCAGCCGCTTCTCCGATGCCGGGTCGATGGTGTTGCCGGTGACGGTGAAGCGGGAGAGGTTCAGCCGCTTCTCGGTCCTGTCGGAGTTGAGCAGGTAGAGCCAGTTGTTCTCGGCGAAGTCGGGGTCGAGGGCGAGTCCCAGCAGTCCGTCGGACTGGCTGGTCATCTCGGGGGTGTACTCGAAGTCGAGCGCGGTGGTGACCTTCAGCGTCGACTGGTCGATCACCTTCACCTTGCCGGTGCGCTCGATGAAGAAGACCCGGCGGTCGGGCGCCACCGCCAGCTCGAACGGGTCGGCGAGGTCGCTGGTGGCGAGCGGTGTCCGCTGGAAGGCGCCCGTCTTCGTCGCCGTGCAGTCCCCGGGCTTGTTGCCCGCGGCCCACTGGATGCCGCCGAGCAGGTGCTTCAGGAAGTCCGGCTCCTGGAAAGCCGACTTGGCGTGGCCGCCGGCGGTGAACCAGGAGCGTCCGCCGTCGTAGTTCTGGCACCACGACCACGGGTGGTCGACGCCCTCGTCGAGCCCGGTGATCCCGTCGCGCACCTTGATCTGGGCGAGCGTGTGGACCTTGCCGGTCGGGTTGGTGCGCCAGTTGTACCACTCCTCCGTGCGCTCCCAGAGCTCGGGAAGGCCCTCGGTGGACGGGTGCGACCGGTCCAGCACCTTGATCCGGCCCGTCTGCACGGCGGGGTGCTTGTCGAAGATGGCGCCGACCAGGCCCTCGTACCATCCCCAGTCGCGTTCGCTCGCGGAGGCGGCGTGGAGACCGACCCATCCACCGCCGCCGCGGACGAACTTCTGGAGTGCGGCACGCTGCGCCGCGTCCAGCAGATCGCCGCTCTCCGGTGTCGAGTTGGTGTTGTTGAAGACGATCGCCTGGAAGCGGGCGAGGTTCTCGTCGGTGAAGGCCGCGGCGTCGTCGGTGGCTTCGACCTCGAAGCCGTTCTCACTGCCGAGCTTCTTGATCGCCTCGATGCCCGCGGGGATCGAGTCGTGGCTGAAGTTAGTGACCTTGGAGAAGACGAGCACGCGATAAGGCGCCGCCTCTGCGCGGGGCGACAGGGTCACCCCGAGTCCGAGAAGCAGCGCCAGCAGCGCGGTGATGACGGGGACAGGGGAAAGTGCGGTGCGACGGGCTCCCGGCAGTCCGGACGTTCGCGGCCGCTGTGGCCGCCGTGGTCCGGACCGTTCTTGTCGAAGACTTCTCATGGCGCTCCCGGTGCTGGTAGGGCTGCGGGGTTAGAAAGCGCTTTCTGAGTACGCCGGACAGCGTAGGTTCAGCCGTCGCGAGGGGTCAATGGGTCGGAAGCGTGCAGTGTGGCGCGGCAGTTGGGCCACTGTCGGTGGCAGCGCTTACGGTGGTTGCCATGGCCACAGCCGACGACGTACGCAGGATCGCGCTCGCGCTGCCGGGAGCGATCGAGAAGCTCGCCTGGGGCATGCCCACCTTCCGGCTGGAGCCCCGCGGCCGGATCTTCGCCTCACTGGCCGACGACGACCAGGTCATGGGCGTGAAGTGCCCTAAGGAGGACCGCGCCGAGCTGATCGACGCAGAGCCCGCCAAGTTCTTCCTGCGCGAGGGCCACGACGACCACTACGCCTGGCTGCGGGTGCGGCTCGAAGCGCTGGACGATGAGGAGGAGCTGTACGCGATCCTGCTCGACTCATGGCGCCAGGCGGCCCCGCGCAAACTGCTCGACGCCCATCCGGAGCTGGCGCCGCCGCGGCCCTGACGGGGAGCCAGGCGGTCGGGCCGGATGGCCGCGCTTCCGGTGCCCCGGTCGGGTGAGCGGGCGCCCCGGGCAACCGCTTCCCGGCGGCGACGGGGTACGGATGGCCCGCCGTTCCACGACGCCGGGAGGATCCGCCCATGCCCGCCATCAAGAGCGCCGGGAGCGCGCTGGCCGCCACGGTCTGCGCAGCGCTGCTCCTCACCGGCTGCGCCGACACAGCGCCCGCACCCGCCGCTGCGAAGGGCCGCGCGACTCGAGTCGCGCCCGACCCGAAGGCGCTGCCGGTCCGTCAGATCCCCGGCCTCGGCCCCGACTTCCGCTCGAGGATCCCCGGCGGTACCCGCCAGGTGCTCGTCGTGTCCGGCCCGACGGCCGACACGAGCACGTCTCAGGGCGTGCTCTACGAGCGCGACGCCCGGGGTTCCTGGCGGCCCGTCGCCGGGCCGTGGCCCGCGCACAACGCCCTGCGCGGCTGGACGAACGACCACCACGCGGGCGACCTGCGCACTCCGATCGGGGTCTTCGGCCTCGGCGACGCCGGTGGCCGTTCCCCGGACCCCGGCACCCTGCTGCCTTACGACCAGGACGAGGAGTTCGTCGCCCCTGGGACCGGCTTCCTCGGCGAGCCCCTCGAAGGGTCCTTCGACTACGTGATCGCCATCGACTACAACCGCGTCCCGGGGACCAGTCCACTGGACAAGGAGCGGCCGCTCGGGCCGGAGAAGGGCAGCGGCGTCTGGATCCACGTGGACCACGAGGGCCCGACCCAGGCCTGCATCTCGTTCCAGGAGGAGCACATGCGCGGGCTGCTGCGCGCCCTGGACCCGGCGAAGCAGCCGGTGATCGTCATGGGGCCCGCTCCTCAGCTCCGGCGGTGAGCGACCCGGGCCTCCTGCCCGGCGAAGGCCGAGATCCGGGCCCGCAGGGACGCCGGGTCCAGGCCGTGCGCGGTGAGGTGCTCGTCGATCGTGCCGTACCGGCGCAGTTCGCGCCGCGCCACACCGAGGCCCAGCACCCGGTGCGGCACGTCCGCCAGGGCGTCGTTCGCGGCCGTGGTCGACGTGCCCTCGAGATACGGCTCGACGATCACCACGTCGCCCCGGCCGCCCGCCGCCGCCCGGACCGCCTCCTGGTCGAAGGGGCGCACGGTCGTCGCGTACAGGACGCTCACGTCGAGCCCTTCGGTAGCCGCGAGGACGTTGTCCAGCATCGGGCCGACCGCGACCACCGCCGGGCCGCTGCCCTCGCGGAGGGTGAGGAACCGGTCACCGGTGACCGGCCGGGCCTCGGCGTTGCTCTGCTGCGACAGGCGCACGTACACCCGGCCGTCGCCGGTCACCGCGTGCCGGAGCAGCGCCTCTGCCTCGTCCGGGTGACCCGGCACATGGACCGTCCATCCGTCGAGGGTGTCCAGCAGGGCGACGTCTCCCGGCGACATATGGGTGAAGCCCCCGGCCGGCCAGTCGTACGACGCGCCGGCGCTCACGAGCACCCCGCCGGTGTTCTGATGACCGAAGTCGAGTTTCACCTGTTCGAACGGTCGCTCGACGAGGAAGCTCGCGAACGTATGCATGATCGGCCGCATCCCGGTGAGGGCGATGCCGCCACCCGCGCCGATCAGCAGCTGCTCGCGGATGCCCACGTTGATCACCCGGTCGGGGTGGCGGCGCTGTGCCTGCTCGAAGCCGGCGGCGCTGATCTCCGCGAGGACGAGAGCCGTGCGCGGCTCCTCGTCCAGCAGGCGGGAGGTGGTGGCGATGAAACGGTCACGCATCGTGTCCATGGTGGAGAAGTCCCCTCTCGGCGGTGGCGGTGTGCTCAGGCGTTCTTGGGCTCGACGCGGGCGACGACCGCCCGTGGCCGTCCCGGGTGCGGCGCCGTGAACGCGGCGTACAACGCCTCGTGGTCCCTGCCGTCGACCGTCTGCGCCGACCAGCCGGCCGCCTCGAACCGGGAGGCGACGCCGCCGGGCCAGCCGTGGGTCGCGGACGCGTTGTCCACGACGAGCGTGTGCAGTTGCTCGAGACCGGCCGGACCGGCGTAGGCGATGGCCTCGTGGTTGCTGCCCTCGTCCAGCTCGGCGTCACCGATCAGGACCCAGACCCGGGGGTCGGTCAGCCCCTGGGCCCGCAGCCCGTGTGCGGTGCCCACGGCCAGCGGCAGACCGTGGCCGAGGGATCCGCTGCCGATCTCGACCCCGGGTACGAGCACGCGGTCGGGGTGGTGGCCGAGCGGGGAGTCGTACGAGCCGAAGCCCGGCAGCCACTCCGTCGGAAAGAACCCCTTGGCGGCGAGGACGGCGTAGTACGCCATCGGCCCGTGCCCCTTGGACAGCAGGAAGCGGTCACGCTCCGGAGCGTCGGCGGTCGACGGGGTCACGCGCAGTACACGGTCGTACAGGACCCAGAGCGCGTCGAGCGTGGACGTCGCGGCGGGACCGTGCTTCTCGTCGCCGGTCATCAGCGCCATCAGTCGGCCGAGGTCACCGAAGCCGGGCGAGGAGCCGGGCCGGGGGGCGCCGGGCAGCCTGCCGGACGCCTCGGAGTGCGCAGCGGCGGATACGGAGGAGAGAGCCGTGTTCGTCATGACACCCACCGTGCAACCTCAAGTTCACTTGAGGTCAAGCACGCCGAACCTGGAATACGGGTTCGTGACCAGCGCCCTGAGTGCGGTATTGTTCTCATGCGCGTTCGGCCAGGGGAAACCCCAGGTCAGGCGGGCATCGGGACGTGGCGCAGCTTGGTAGCGCACTTGACTGGGGGTCAAGGGGTCGCAGGTTCAAATCCTGTCGTCCCGACTCGAAAGAGTCGCAGATCAGGGGTCGGTTCAGAGCAATCTGAACGGACCCCTCGATCGTTTTTGGGCTACCCGTGGGGGCCGGCGCACTCAACTGATCCGACAGACGCTTGATCCGACAGACGCTCGCGCGCCTCCTGAGGGCGACGGCGGTCAGCGGAAGAACCGCACTCTAGACGAGGGTACTGCCGGCGGCCGGCAGGACCTGTTCGGCCCAGATGACCTTGCCTGCCGGTGTGTACCTGGTGCCCCAGACCTCGCTGAGCTGTGCCACCAGGAACAGTCCCCGGCCTCCCTCGTCCGTGGTGGCGGCGTACCGCAGGTGCGGGGCGGTACTGCTGGCGTCCCACACCTCGCAGGTCAGGGTGCGATCACGCACCAGTCGGACGCGGACCGGCGCGGCGCCGTACCGGATGGCGTTGGTGATGAGCTCACTGAGGATCAGTTCCGTGGTGAAGGCGAGTTCCTGCAGGTCCCACTCCTCGAGCTGCTCGGCCGTGAGGCTGCGCAGGGCACCGACCGCGCTCGGGTCGAACGGCACGTCCCACTGTGCGACCCGGCCGGCTCCCAGGGTCCGTGTGCGGGCGATGAGCAGCGCGATGTCGTCGGACGGGCAACTGGGGAGCAGGGCCTCGAGTACGGCGCGGCGGCTGGCGTGCGGGTCCCGGGCGGGGTGGCTCAGCGCCGTGCGCAGCTTTTCCATGCCCACTGCGATGTCCCGGCTCCGCTCCTCGACCAGCCCGTCGGTGTACAGGACGAGCTGACTGCCTTCCGCCAGGCGCAGTTCCATGGTCTCGAACGGCATGCCTCCCAGCCCCAGCGGGGGTCCGGCCGGCAGTTCCGAAATCGTCGTCGAGCCGTCCGGGGCGACCACGAACGGCGGCATGTGGCCTGCTCGTGCCATGGTGCAGTTCTGGGAAATCGGGTCGTAGACGGCGTACAGGCAGGTCGCGCCCAGGATGCCGCCGTTCGGGGCGGCGCTGTCGCCTTCCTGGTCCATACGCTGGACGAGGGTGTCGAGGCGGGCGAGGAGTTCGTCGGGCGGCAGGTCCAAGGACGAGAAGTTGTGCACGGCCGTGCGCAGTCGCCCCATGGTGGCCGCGGCGTGCAGGCCGTGCCCGACGACGTCTCCGACGACCAGCCCGACGCGGCTGCCCGGCAGGGGGATCACGTCGAACCAGTCCCCGCCCACTCCGGATTGCGCGGGCTGGTAGAAGTGCGCGACGTCCACGGCACTCTGCTCCGGCAGATCCTGCGGCAGCAGGCTGCGCTGGAGCGTGACCGCGAGATTGTGTTCGTGGGTGTAGCGGCGGGCGTTGTCCATGGCGACCGCGGCGCGGCCGACGAGCTCCTCGGCCAGGGACAGGTCCTCCTCGTCGAAGGGTTCCGGCTTCTGCGACCGCCAGAAGTTGACCACCCCGAGCACGACGCCCCTGGCCTTCAGCGGAGCGGCGATGAGCGAGTGGATCCCGTAGCCGACGATCGCTGATGTCCGCGGCGGGTCCTGGGCGTGCCAGCCCGGCGCGTCATGGAGATCGGGCACGAGTTCGGCTGCGCCCGTGCCGTATCCGCGGGCCTGCGGCGTGGACGGCAGGAAGTCGATCAGACTGCCGAGCGGGTACAGCGGGTGATCGGAGCGGATGCCGCTGACCGCTGTGCGCCGCATGTCGGCGCCCGGGCCGGGCTCGTCGCCCTTCAGCACCGGGTCGGCCAGGTCGACCGTGACGAAGTCCGCCAACTGGGGAACGGCGACATCGGCCAGTTCCTCCGCGGTGCGCACCACGTCGAGCGTGGTGCCGATGTCACCCCCGGCGTCGTAGAGCAGCTTGAGCCGCCTGCGGGCCGTCTCCGCCCGGCTGCTCAGCAGCTGCATCTCGGTGGAGTCGCGGATGGTGACCGCCGAGCCCTGCGGGCGGCCCTGGGGGCGGGTGGGCCGCTGATTGACCACGAGGAGCCGGTCCCCGGCCTCCAGCACCTCGTCGGTGGCCACCCGGCCGGACAGCAGCAGTTCAGCCATCCGGTGATCCATGCCGACCTTGTCGACGGGGCGTCCTTCGGCGTCGTCCGGCAGGCCGAGCAGCCGTCCGGCCTCGTCGTTCGCCAGGAGCAGCCGTCCTTCGCCGTCGGTGATCAGCACCCCTTCGCGGACGGCGTGGAGCACTGCGTCGTGGTGCTCGTACATGCGGGTCATCTCATGGGTGCCGAGGCCGTGGGTCTGGCGACGCAGTCTTCGGCTGATCAGCGCCGTGCCTACGGTGGCCAGTGCCAGAGCGCCGGTGATGGCCAGGAGGATGACCGGAAGCTGTCGCTCGGCGATGCCGGTCACGTTCTCCACCGTCAGACCCGCCGAGACCAGGGCGATGACATCGCCCTCGGGCGAGGTGACCGGCACGATCGCCTGGATCTCCTTGCCGAGCGGCCCCTGCACACTCTCTGTGTGCACCTGGCCGGCGAGCGAGGGCTCGATCGTGCCGACGAACCGCTCGCCGATGCGGTCCGGCTGAGGGTGGCTGTAGCGGATGCCGCGGGTGTCCATGACCACGATGAAGTCCACCCCCGCCGGCCCGCGTGTCCCCTCGGCGAGGGGCTGCAGGACCGCGGACGGGTCCGGCGACCTCAGTGCTTCCTGCAGGCCCGGGGATCGCGCGAAGGTCTGCGCCACGGAAACCGACCGGTTGCGTGCCTCACGGTCGATGTCGTACCGCGATTGGAGTATCAGGGACAGCAGGGCACCGGCCGCGAGCAGCACCACGATCGCCACCTGAAGGACGAAGACCTGTCCGGCGACGCTTCCGAATCTTCTGCCTAGCTTCGACCGCACCGGAACGCCGGGCACGGGAGTGGAGACGGGCTCACAACCCCAGTTGTAGCACCTCCCCGCGGCCATGCTTCCAGCGCTCACGCTATGCATCAGTGCCACCACAAGGGTCACCGTCCCCAGAGGTCGGGGAGAGGGCGTTGTTCGGGCACGCGCAAAGGTCCGGGTCCCCTGCTCGCGGTAGGTGAGCACGCGGGCAGCGAGCACGCCACCGGTGACGGGGGGCGTCCCTGCCGTCATGGCGACGGTTCACATCCTGTCGTCCCGCTGTGCGGAAACGCAGGTCGGAGGCCGTGTCGGAGCGTGATGGCACGGCCTCCACCGTGTTCGGGACCGGTGGGACGCTCGCCCCCTCGTGCGGCGTCGGCGCGCGGGCGCCCTGCCGCGGCGGGCTTCTCGTAGGCGGCGCGCGGCTCGTCCGGTAGTCAGGGGCGGCTCGTGAGGTACCCGCCCATCGACGTGAAGTAGTCGGTCGCGGCCATCTCGTCGCCGTCCTCCGTCCGTACCCGGGTGATCGCCAGACCGTGGTTGCGGCCGGTGCGGGCGTCGGCCCCGGCGACGATCACCACGCCGCCCGACTCCCGGTAGAAGACGCGGCCGGGGGTGCCGCCGTAGCGGCCCTGGGACACGACCGCGGCCAGGATCTCCAGGCGCTTGCCCTTGTGGAAGGTGAAGGCGCTCGGATACGGCGCCGACTGGGCGCGGACCAGCCGCTCGAGGTCCTCCGCGGGCCAGTTCCAGTCGATGCGGATGTCCTCGGCGGACCGCTTGTGGAAGAAGCTCGCCTGCGACCGGTCCTGCTTGGTGAAGTCGGTGCGCCCGGAGGCGATGAGGGCGAGCGCCTCGGTGGTGACCGGGGCGATGAGGTCGACGGTCCGGTGGAACAGGTCGGTGGCGGTGTCCGTCGGCCCGACCGGCACGGCGTGCTGGACGACGATGTCGCCGGCGTCGAGCTCGTCGTCCATCATGTGCGCGGTGACGCCCACTTCGGGTTCGCCGTTGATGAGCGCCCAGATCAGCGGGGAGAAGCCGGCGTACTTCGGCAGCAGCGAGTCATGGACGTTGAGGGTGCCGTGGCGGGGCAGGCCGAAGATGCGCGGCGGGATCCAGGTCCGCCAGTTGTTCGCGACGATGATGTCCGGGTCGGCCTCTTTGAGGCGCAGGAACAGCTCTTCGTCGTCGGGCCTGTTGCGGATCAGCACCGGCACGCCGTGCTCCTCCGCCAGGTCGGCGACCGAGTCGCTCCAGATCTTCTCGTACGCGTGCTCGCTCTTGGGATGCGTCACGACCATCACCACGTCGTGTTCGGAATCCAGGAGCGCTTGCAGGGTGCGGTGCCCCCAGGTCTGATACCCGAACATGACGACCCGCATGGGGTTTCCTCCTCAGAGCGGCGATGGACCGACGCCAGTTAAGCAAGGCTTACCTAAGCGCGCAACGGCCCCAGCGGTAAAGGGAGTTCATGCTCCATCGGCCGCCGGATTTTCTTTTTTGACCCCATCGACAGGCGGGGGAGATCAGGTTAGCTTTACCTAAGTTCCGCTCGCTCGCCGCTCCGTCGGCTTGGCCTGGTCCCGTTCTCCGCAACGCCCGACTGGCGGCTGTCCCGCATGATGGGAGTGACATGTCACAGGCTCTTCCTGGCGACGCACCACTGATCCACGACCTCATAGGAATCGGCTTCGGGCCGTCCAATGTGGCCATGGCGATAGCGCTCAGTGAGCACAACGCAGGCGTCGACAGGCAGGAGGCGGTCACCGCTCACTTCTTCGAGCGGCAGCCACGCTTCGGCTGGCACCGAGGCATGCTGATCGACGACGCCACCATGCAGGTGTCCTTCCTCAAGGACCTGGTGACACTGCGCAATCCGGCGAGCGAGTTCAGCTTCCTGTGCTACCTGAAGAGTCAGGGACGGCTGATCGACTTCGTCAACCACAAGAACCTGTTCCCGCTGCGGGTCGAGTTCCACGACTACTTCGAGTGGGCCGCGGCCAAGGTGGACGACATGGTGTCCTACGGGCACGAGGTCGTCGCCGTGCGGCCCGTCGTCGTCGACGGAGTGGTCCAGTACGTGGATGTGACGGCCCGGTCCGGCACCGAACTGGTCGTCCACCGGGCCCGCAATCTCGTGATCGGCACCGGCCTTCGGCCGCAGATGCCGGAGGGCGTCGAGCGCTCCGACCGGATCTGGCACAACTCCGACCTGCTCGCCCGTGTCGACGGCCTGGAGGAAGCGGATCCGACCCGCTTCATCGTGGTCGGCGCGGGGCAGAGCGCCGCGGAGAACGTCGCCTTCCTGCACCGGCGTTTCCCCCGGGCCGAGGTCTGCGCCGTCTTCTCCCGCTACGGCTACAGCCCCGCCGACGACAGCAGCTTCGCCAACCGCATCTTCGACCCCGAGGCGGTCGACGAGTTCTTCACCGCCCCGGAGGAGATCAAGCGCAAACTGATCGGCTACCACGGCAACACCAACTACTCCGTGGTGGACATCGATCTGATCGACGACCTCTACCGGCAGGAGTACCAGGAGAAGGTCCTCGGCACCGAACGCCTGAGGTTCCTCAAGGTGTCCCGGCTCACCGACGTCGTGGAGACGCCGGACAAGGTGCGCACCACCGTCGAGTCGCTGGTCACCGGTGAACGGACGCCGCTGGACGCCGACGTGGTCGTCTACGCCACCGGGTACCGGACCGCCGACACCCTCGGTCTCCTCGGCGAGGTGCGGCAGTTCTGCCACCGTGACGACGAGGGCCGTGTCCGCGTCGAGCGTGACTACCGCGTCGCGACGGACCCCCAACTGCGGTGCGGCATCTACCTCCAGGGGGGCACCGAGCACACGCACGGCATCACGTCGTCGCTGCTGTCCAACACCGCCGTCAGGGTCGGCGAGATCCTTCGGTCGATCCTCGACCGGGGCGAGGGGCCGGCCGCCGCGCCGCGGGCCGCCGCCGACGAGATCGGCTCGTCCCTCTGATCCGGACCTCTCTCACTCATGCCCGCCCGGACGACACGTCGGACCGGGCGGACGTGACGCGCACCGTGAAACCCCGTGAAAGGAACTGCCCCGTGTCCGTTGGTACACGCCCCGGTCCGACGAGGATCGTCAGACACATTCCCCGCCTGGTAGCGGCCGTTGTCGCCGCCCTGGTGCTCGGCGCCTGCGGCGGCGGCGCGGACGGGGACGCGGCCGAGCCGTCCGGGAAGGCGGGGGCGAGTTCGGCGGCCTTCCCGGTCACGGTCGAGCACAAGTACGGCAGCACGACCATCGAGTCGGAGCCGAAGAAGGTCGTCACCCTCGGCCTGTCCGACCAGGACGCGGTGCTGGCCCTCGGCGTGAAGCCGGTCGGTTCCGTCGACTGGTTCAAGGAGCAGCCGTACGGCAAGTGGCCGTGGACCAAGGACCTGTGGGGCTCCACGCCGCCGCAGATCGTCGGCGAGCGCGACGAGTACAACATGGAGAAGATCGCGGCGCTCCAGCCGGACCTGATCGTGGCCCAGTACTCGGGCATGAAGAAGGAGCAGTACGAGACCCTGTCGAAGATCGCCAAGGTGGTCGCCCAGCCGAAGGGCCACGAGGACTACCAGGCTCCGTGGCAGGTCATGACCGAGCAGATCGGCAAGGCCCTCGGCAAGGACGACGAGACCGAGAAGCTCATCGCCGGCATCGACGCGCGCTTCAAGGCCGTCCGCGACGATCACCCCGAATGGAAGGGCCTGACGGTCACCGTCGGCGAGCCCTACGAGCCGGGCAAGTTCTCCGCCTTCTCGCCCAAGGATCCCAAGGTCATCTTCCTGAGCGAGATGGGCTTCACCACCTCGGAGGAGTACCGCACCGCCCTCGGCAAGGAGAACATCGCCGACCTCAGCTCCGAACGCCTCGACGTCATGGAGGCCGACCGGACCGTCTGGCTCGGCACACCCGACACGGAGAAGGCCATGAAGGCCGACCCGCTCTACAAGAAGACCAAGGTCCACCAGGAGAAGCGGGACCTGTTCCTGCCGTACGACAGCCCGGACATCGGCGCCGCGCTCTCCTTCAACACGGTGCTGTCGATCCCCTACGCCATCGACCAGGTCGTCCCGATGCTCGAGGCGATCAAGTAGGAGCGCCTCCGCGTCCTCCCGCGACGCGGTCTCCCCGCCTGCCGCCCGTCCGGCGGCCGTCCTCCGCCGGGCGGGCGCGGCGTGCACGGTCACGCAACGACTCGCCATCGCACCATGAGGGAAAGGGCCATGCGCACGATGTCTGACGCCGAGTGGGACCCGACTTCCGCCGCCGGAGCACCCGTCACCGGTGGGCAGTCCGGGATCTGGCTCGCCCAGCAGCTCGACCCCGACAGCTCGGCCTACAACGTCTCCTTCGCCCTGGACCTGCGCGGAGACGTCGACGTCGACCGCCTGGGCGCCGCCGTGCGGCAGGCGCTCGAGGAGGCCGAGTGCCTGCATGTGCGCATTGGTCCGGCGGAGGGCGGACCGCGGCAGACGCTCGCGCGCCGTCCCTTCGACGTTCCCGTCGTCGACCTGCGGGGCGAAGCCGACCCCGAAGCCGCCGCTGCCGCCTGGGCGGAGGCCGACCGTGACCGCCCGGCCGATCTGGTGAACGGGCCGCTGTTCGGCCACGCGCTGCTGCGGCTCGCCGACGACCGTGTGGTGTGGCACCAGCGTTACCACCACATCGCCGTCGACGGCGTGAGCATCGTGCTCGTCTCCCGCCGGGCCGGCGAGATCTACACCGCCCGGGACACCGGCGTCCCGGCCGGTGGCACCGGCAGGGAACTGGCCCGGCTGCTTGAAGGCGAACGGGACTACCGCGGGTCGGAGCAGTACCGCGCCGACCGCGCCTACTGGCTGGAGCGGCTGGCCGGCCGGCCCGAGCCCGTGCGCCTCGTGGAGCGCGCGCCGGCGCCGATGACACGGCGGGTCCGCCGCACCGTCGAACTGCCGGCGGCCACGGCCGACAGGCTGCGTGCCGCCGCGGCGGCCGCGGGGGTCCGCCTGTCACGCCTGCTGGTGGCAGCCGTGGCCGCCTACCTGCACCGGGCCGGCGGCGAACAGGACCTCGTCCTCGGCCTGCCGGCCACCACCCGGCAGGGGGCCGCCTCCGACCAGGTCCCCGGCATGGTGTCGAACGTCCTCCCGCTGCGCGTCGCCGTCCACGGAGGCATGACGGCGGCCGAGCTCGCCGGCACCGTCGGGCGCCGGATCGCGGAGACGGTCGAGCACGGGCGCTACCGTGCGGAGGACCTGGCCCGGGACCTGGGCCTGGTCGAAGGAGTGGCGGAACTCGTCGGCCCCACGGTCAACATCCTGCCGGACGTGCGGGGACTGCGCTTCGGGGACCTGGACGCCGACCTCCGCCCCGAGTGGCTCGGCCCGGTCAGCGACCTGGCCGTCACCGTCAGCCTGCCGGGGCACGGCACGGGCCTGCGTGTCCACCTCGACGCCGACGCGGCCGTGTGCGACGAGCAGACCCTGAGCGACCACGAGCGGCGCTTCCGCATGGTCCTCGACGCCATGGCCGAGGACATGGACCGCCCCGTCGGCCGCATCGAGCTGACCTCCGGGGCAGAACGGGCCCGGCTGCTCGGCGAGTTCGCCGTCGCGCCGCGCGAGGCCCCCGAACTGACGTGGCCCGCCGCCTTCGAGCAGCAGGTCCGCCGCTCCCCGGACGCCGTCGCGCTCGTCTGCGAGGACAGGCAGCTGACCTACGCTGAACTCGACGCCGCCGCCAACCGGCTGGCCCGACTGCTCGTCGCACGCGGCGTGGGCCCTGAGGACATCGTCGCCGTGGCCGTCCCGCGCTCACCCGAACTGGTCGTCTCCCTGCTCGCGGTGATGAAGGCCGGGGCGGCGTACCTGCCGTTGGACGCCGACCACCCGCAGGACCGGATCGCCTACATGCTGTCCGACGCCGGCGCGCGGACACTCGTCACCACGCGGGCGTCGACCGGTGACCTGCCGGCCGTGCCGGCCGTCGCCCGGGTACTGCTCGACGACCCGTCCGTGGTCGCCGCGTGCGCCGCCCTGGACGATTCCGCCCTGAGCCTGCCGATCGCGCTGGACCGGGCCGCGTACGTCATCTACACGTCGGGATCGACCGGCCGCCCCAAGGGCGTGGTCGTCCCGCACGACGGCGTGGGCAGCCTGATCGCCACCGCGACGGACAGGATCGGCGTCGGCCCGGACAGCCGCGTCGTGCAGTTCGCGTCCGTCGGCTTCGACGTGACGGTCTGGGACCTGATCATGTCGCTGTGCGTCGGCGGGCGGATCATCGTCGTCCCCACCGAACGCAGGGTCGCCGGCCCCGCCCTGACGGACTACATCCGCGAGCACCGCGCCACCCACATGATCCTCCCGCCGTCGCTCGTCTCCGCGCTGCCGCAGGACTGCGAACTGCCCGAAGGGGCGGTGCTCGTGGTCGGCACGGAGGCGGTGCCCGGTGAGCTGATCGCCCGCTGGTCCGGCCGCCTGCGCGTCGTCGTCGCCTACGGCCTGACCGAGGCCACCGTCAACTCCACGCTGTGGACCGCGGAACCGGGCCTCCCCGGGCCCGCACCCATCGGCCGCCCCGACCCCAACACCCGTGCCTACGTGCTCGATGCGGCACTACGGCCCGTCCCCGTGGGCGTCGAGGGCGAGCTGTACGTCGGCGGGCGAGGCCTGGCCCGCGGCTACCTCGGCAGGGCGGCGCTGACCGCGGAGCGGTTCGTCGCCGACCCGTACGGCGTGCCCGGCGAGCGCATGTACCGCACCGGCGACCGCGTCCGGTGGCGGGCCGACGGCAACCTCGACTTCCTCGGCCGCGCGGACGGCCAGCTCAAGATCCGCGGCCACCGCATCGAACCGGGGGAGATCGAGAGCGCGTTCATGGCCTGCCCCGGGATCGCCCAGGCAGCGGTCCTCGTACGGGACGACCACCGGGGAGTGAAACGCCTCGTCGCCTATCTGGCCGGCGACGGCGGTGCGGACACCGAGGCGCACGTGGGGGCGGCGCGGGCGCAGGTGTCCCAGGTGCTGCCGGAGTACATGGTGCCCTCGGCCGTCGTCCTCCTCGACGGCCCGCTGCCCCTGACGCCCAACGGGAAGCTCGACACCCGCGCGCTGCCGGAGCCGCGGTGGACCGCGTTGACCGGCGACGCCGCGCCCACCACACCGGCGGAGACGGCCCTCGCCGCGCTGTTCGCCGAGCTCCTGCGCCTGCCGTCGGTCGGCGTCCACGACAGCTTCTTCGAACTCGGCGGCGACAGCATCGTCGCCATCCAGCTCGTCGGCCGGGCCCGCGCGGCGGGATTCGCGATCAGCCCCAGGGACGTGTTCCGCCACCGCACGGTGGCGGCGCTCGCACGCGCCGCGGCGCTCACCGCGGACGACAACGGGAGTCGGGGCGTGACGAGCGCGGTGCCCGCGCCGTTCTCGCTGGTGCGGCTGACGGAGGAGGAGCGGGCCGAGTTCGCTGCCGCCGTCCCGGACCTGGTCGACGTCGTACCCGCCACGCCGCTCCAGGAAGGCTTCTTCTTCCACGCCGCCGTGGACGAGAGCGGGGCGGACGGCTACTCCGTCCAGGACACCCTCGAACTCGCCGGTGACGTCGACGCGGACACCCTGCGGGCGGCCGCGCAGCGGCTGCTCGACCGTCATCCGCTGCTGCGCGCGGCCTTCCGCCAGTGCCGGGACGGACGGATCGTGCAGCTGATCGGCGAACACGTCGCCCTGCCGTGGCGCTTCGCCGACCTGTCGGAACTCGACGCGGAGCGGCGGCCCACGGCCGTCGACGACATCACGGCGGCGGAGCGGGCAGAGCGATTCGACCTCGGCGCCCCACCGCTGCTGCGGGCGGCGCTGGTCCGCCTCGGCGAGCGGCGCTCACTGCTGGTCCTGACGATGCATCACATCATCGTGGACGGCTGGTCGCTCCCGCTCCTCACACGGGAACTGCTGGACGGCTACCGTCCCGGCGCCGACACGGCACCGGCCTGCGAGCCGAGCGGAACCTACCGCGCGTACGCCGGGTGGCTCGCCGGACGCGACCGTGAACAGGCCCGCAGCGCCTGGCGCGAGGCGATGGCGGGACTCGACGCACCCGCCCGGCTGCCCGTCCGCGCGGATGAAAGCGCCGGAACGGGCCGGACCGGCAGCATCACCCTCGAGCTGTCCCCGCAGGACACGGCGGCACTCACCGCCCGCGCCCGGCAGCTCGGTCTGACCCTCGGCAGTGTCGTACAGGCCGGGTTCGGCCTGGTGCTCGGCGATGCCGTCGGCGCCCACGACCTCGTCCTCGGCACGACCGTCTCGGGCAGGCAGGCTCCTGTCGAGGGGATCGAGTCCCTGGTCGGCCTGCTGATCAACACCGTGCCGGCCCGCCTCCGATGGCGCCCCGAGCAGCCGCTCGCGCAGGTACTCACGCGATTCCAGGACGAACAGGCGGAACTGCTGGACCATCAGCACCTCGGACTCGCCGAGATCCAGCGGGCCGTCGGCCTGGGCGAACTCTTCGACGCGCTCGTCGTCGTGGAGAACCTGCCGGACGCCGGCGAGCCGGCCGACCCGTCGGGGCTGGTCCGCCTCGTCGGCTCGCACATACGCGACTCGGTGCACTACCCGCTGGCGCTCACCGTGCATCCCGGCGAGCGGCTCCGACTGCGCCTCGAACACGACCCCGCCCGGCTCGACGCCACGGCCGCAGGACGGTTCGCCGCCCGTCTGCGGGCGCTGCTCGACCAGGTCGTCACCGACCCCGGACTGCCGGCCGGCCGGCTTCCCGCGCAGACGGCCGACGAGCGCCGCGAGACGCTCGACCTCCTCGCCGGGGAGGACCGCGCGACACCCGCGGGCACGCTGCACGGGGCGTTCGCCGAACAGGTTCGCCGTACCCCGGACGCCATCGCCCTGGTCCACGACGGCGGGCGGACGACATACGCGGAACTGGACGCTCAGGCCCGTGAGTTGGCGGGCCGGCTCGTCGCGCGCGGGATGGGGTCCGAGACAGTCGTTGCCGTGGCCGTGCCCCGCTCGGCGGGGGCGCTGGTCGCCCTCCTCGGCGTCCTCCGGACGGGTGCCGCCTACCTGCCGGTCGACGTGGACCACCCGGCCGACCGAATCCGGTACATGCTCGCCGACTCGGGGGCCCGAGCGGTCGTCGTCACCGAGGAGTCATGGGCACGGCTGCCCGAGCAGGACGGCATCGCCCCCGTCTTCCTCGGCCGCGGTGCGGCCGGCCACGACGGCGAGCACGCCCTCCCGGCCGATGTCCATCCCGACAGTGCCGCCTACCTGATGTACACCTCGGGGTCCACGGGCCGACCCAAGGGCGTGGTGGTGACCCACGGAGCCGTCGTCGCCCAACTGTCCTGGACGGCCGAGCGGTTCGGGTTCGGGCCGGGGGAGCGCGTACTCCACCAGTACTCGACCGGCTTCGACCCTTCGGTACAGGAGATCTTCGCCCCACTGCTGACCGGCGGGACGGTCGTGATCGCCAGGGCCGACGGACATCGCGACCCGGCGTATCTCACGGAGCTCGTCCGCCGCGAGCAGGTCACCAACCTCGACCTCGTGCCGTCGCTGTACGCGGCGCTGCTGGCGGAGGACGCCCCGCACGGTCCGTGGTGGACCGGCCTGCGCAGGGCGTTCAGCGGCGGTGAGGCGCTGCCGGCTCCGCTCGCCAGGCGCTGGCTGGAGCGCACCGGTGTGCCCCTCTTCAACGTCTACGGGCCGACCGAGGCCGTCATCCAGGTCACCAGCTGGGAGGCGGGCGCCGAGCCGGACGGAGAGGCCACCGTGCCCGTCGGACGGCCGGTGTGGAACACCAGGCTCTACGTCCTCGACCGGTATCTGCGCCCCGTTGCCGAGGGCGAGCCCGGGGAGCTCTACATCGCGGGGGCGCAACTGGCCCGCGGCTACCACGGACGCGCCGCGCTGACCGCGGAGCGTTTCGTCGCGGACCCGTTCCGCGACCCCGCCGGGACCCTGTCCGACGGCGGGCAGGGCGGACGGATGTACCGCACGGGAGACATGGTCCAGTTCCGTGGAGACGGCGTGCTCACCTATCTGGGGCGCACCGACCACCAGGTCAAGATCAGGGGAAACCGGGTGGAACTCGGCGAGATCGAAGCACGGTTGCGTGAGGTGCCGGCGGTCGGCGACGTGGTCGTCGTCGCCAGGGACGACGACCGGGGGGTGAAGCAGCTGGTGGCCTACGTGACCCGCGCGGCCGGGGCGACCCTCGACATCGAGGCCGTACGCGGCTCGCTCGGCGCTTCCCTCCCGGCGCCCATGGTGCCGAGTCGTTTCGTGGAACTCGACGCACTGCCACTGACCCCGGGCGGAAAGGTCGACCACGCGGCCCTGCCGGCCCCAGGGATCCGGCGGCACAAGGGACCGACGGTCCGGGAGGGACGCGAACGGCAGCTCTGTGCGATCTTCGCCGACGTGCTCGGCCTCGACGAGGTCCACGCGGACGAGGACTTCTTCATGCTCGGCGGGGACAGCATCCTGTCCATGTCGGTGTCCGGCCGTGCCCGCAGGGCCGGACTGGCGGTCAGCCCCAAGGACGTCTTCGAGCACCGCACGCCGGCCGCGCTGGCTGCCCGGCTCGCCGGCGCCTCCGAGGAGGCGGCCCCCGACACGAGCACCGCCGCCTCCCCGACCACCGCCGCCTCCCCGGTGAGCGTCGCCGACGGCGTCGGCGACGTCCCGCTGCTGCCGATCGTCCACCAGCTCCGCGAGGACGGCGGGCCGATCGGCCGCTTCAACCTCTCGATGCTGCTCCAGGCACCCGCCGACGCCGACACGGGCACCCTGACAGCGGTTCTGCAGGCCGTCCTCGACCACCACGACGCACTGCGGCTCACGCTCTCCCGCATGGACCTCGGCCCGGCGATCCCCGCGCTGTGGTCGGCGCGGACGCTCGACGCGGGCGCGATCGACGCAGCCGCGCTGCTGAGAAGTGTCGACGTACGGGACCTGGACGACGCCGGACTCCGCGCGGTGATCGCCGCCGAATCCGACAGCGCGGCGTCCCGTCTCGACCCCGACGCCGGGGTCATGCTCCGGGCCGTCTGGTTCGACACGGGCGGCGCCCGGCCGGGCCGGCTGCTGCTCGTCGTCCACCACCTGGCCGTCGACGGCGTGTCGTGGCGGGTGCTCATGGACGACCTCGCCGCCGCGTGGGAGGCCGTCTCGCACGGGGCGCGGCCCGTTCTGGAACCGGTCCCCACCTCGCTGCGCCGTTTCGCCCGGGACATCGCCGAGCAGGCCACCTCTCCCCGACGGCAGGCCGAACTCCCCTACTGGGCCGAGGTCCTGGCACCCGGCGCCGAACTGGTCCCCGGCGCCGGCCGCACCGGTACCGCCGGGACCACGCGCGAGCACGTCGAGTCCCTGTCCACCGAGGAGACGCGTGCGCTGCTCACGGCGGTGCCCGCCGCTGCCGGGGCGGACGTCACCGAGGTGCTGCTCGCCGCCCTGCGCATCGCCGTGTCCCGCCGGCGCGGTGACGGGGACGGCGACCTGCTGGTGGATCTCGAACGGCACGGACGCGACGTTTCCGATCTGGACCTGTCGCGCACCGTCGGCTGGTTCACCGCCCTGCACCCCGTACGCCTGGCCGCCGCCGGCGACGCACTGGGCACCCTGGAGCAGGTCATGGAGTCCGTGCGGTCGGCACCGGACTCCGGCGCGGGATACGGCATGCTGCGCCACCTCAACCCGCAGCTCGCGCCCGCCTTCGCCCGACTGTCCCAGGCACAGGTGCTGTTCAACTACTTCGGCCGGATGCCCGCGGAGCAGACCCGCGACTGGGCACCCGCCGTCGAGAGCGACGCACTGTCCGTGGAACCGGACCCGGGCCTCGCCATGCCCTACCCGCTCCAGGTCAACGCCGTCTGCGCGGACACGCCCCACGGCCCCGAGCTGCGCGCCACCTGGACCTGGCCCGAGGGCGACGCGCTCACCGAGGAGGACGTGCGGGCACTGGGCGCCGCGTGGGCGGAGGCGCTGCGCGAACTCATCGCCGGCACCTCGGAGAACACCGGCCCCTCCCTCGTGACCGCCGACGCGCCGCTGGTCCGTCTGACCCGGCAGGAGACCGAACGGATCGAGAGCGTCAGCCCGTTCCCCGTCGCCGACATCTGGCCGCTGTCACCGCTTCAGGAAGGCATCCACTTCCACGCCAGCTACGACTCCTCCGCGGTGGACGTCTACACCGCGCAGGACACCTTCGACTTCGACCACCGCCTCGACATCGACCGGCTGCGCGCGGCGTGCGCGACGCTGCTGCGCAGGCATCCGAGCCTGTGCGCGGGCATCACCAGCGACGGGCTGCCCGGGCCGGTGCAGTTCGTCTGCCCCGCGGCCGAGCTGCCGGTGCCGGTCACGGAAGTGGACCTCACCCATCTGGACGAGCGCGAGCGGCAGAAGAGGCTCACCGAGATCGCCGACGCCGGCCGGCTGCGGCGGTTCGACCTCGCGGCGCCACCGCTGTTCCGGCTCGAACTGATCCGGCTGACCGGCACCACCGACCGCCTGATGCTCAGCCACCACCTGGTGGCCTGGGACGGCTGGTCGCAGTCGCTCTTCCTCGACGAACTCCTCTCCCTCTACGAGACGGGCGGCGACGACGCCGCCCTGCCGGCGCCCGGCAGCTACCGCGACCACCTGGCCCGGCTCGCCGAGCGGGACGTCGACGCGGCCCGCGACACCTGGCGCCGCGCCCTGGCCGGACTCGAGGAACCGACCCTCGTCGCGCGGGACCGCGGAGACCGGCCGGTGATCCCACGACGGCGCACCCTCGATCTGCCGCCCGGGCTCGGCGACCGTCTGCGGACGGCCGCCCGTGAACACGGGCTGACGATCAACGCGGTGCTGTCCACCGCATGGGCGCTCGTGCTGTCCGCGACCGTTGGCCGCCACGACGTGGTCTTCGGCACCACCGTCGCCGGACGGCCCGCGGACGTGCCCGGTGCGGAGTCGACGATCGGCATGTTCCTCAACACCGTGCCCGTGCGGGTCAGGCTCGAGCCCGACGAGCCGGTGGCCGGCCTGCTGCGCCGTGTGCAGTCGGAGCGTGCGGCGGTGATGGACCACGAGTACCTGGGGCTGGCCGAACTCCAGCGGGAAGGCGGCCGGGGCGTCCTCTTCGACACCCTGTACGTGCTGCAGAACTTCGCCGACGAGAACGCGTTCCGGAAGCTCAGGGAACGGCACGGCATCACCGCCGTGGAAAGCGTGGACGCCACGCACTACCCCATGACCCTCGTCGTCGACCCGGCCCGGACCGTTCGCGTGAAGCTGGAGTACCGCCCCGACCTGGTCGACGACGAGCAGGCCGCGACCGCGCTGGAACGCTTCGGCACCCTGGTGGAGCGGCTCGTCGGCGACATGTCGGGGCGCGTCGGCACCCTCGACCTGCTCCTGCCCGCCGAGCGGGCCGCCCTGCTCGCCGAGTGGGAGGCCGGCTTCGGGCCGGTGCCGGACGAGACCGTCGCCGACATGCTCGCGGCGCAGGTCGCCCGCACCCCCGACGCGGTGGCGCTGGTCTTCGGCGAGCGCGCCCTCACCTACCTGGAGCTGGACGCGCAGATCAACCGGGTCGCCCGGCTGCTGATCGCCCGTGGCGCGGGGCCGGAGAAGGTCGTCGCGCTCGCGCTGCCCCGTTCGATCGAGATGGTCGTGGCCCTGTTCGCGGTGCTCCGCACCGGCGCCGCCTATCTGCCGCTCGACCTCGATCACCCGGCCGACCGGCTGCGCCTCATGGTCGAGGACACCGGGCCGCTGTGCCTGCTGTCCACGACGGCGGTCGCGCCCACCCTGCGGGGGCCCTCCGGCCCGGTCGCCTTGGAGCTCCTGCTGGACGACCCGGGCGTCGCCGCCGAGCTGGCGGACCTCCCGGAGGGCTCGGTCACCGACGCCGAGCGGCCCGCGTTCGCGCACGGTGTGCCCGGCCGGCTGGAGCACCCCGCGTACGTCATCTACACCTCCGGTTCGACGGGCCGGCCCAAGGGCGTCGTCACACCGTACCGAGGGCTGACGAACATGCAGCTCAACCACCAGAAGGAGATCTTCGACCCGGCGATCGCCTCCGCCGGCGGACGCCGCCTGCGCATCGCGCACACCGTCTCCTTCGCCTTCGACATGTCCTGGGAGGAACTGCTCTGGCTCGTCGAGGGGCACGAGGTTCATGTCTGCGACGAGGACCTGCGCCGCGACGCGGAAGCCCTGGTGGCCTACTGCGACCGGCACCGGATCGACGTGGTGAACGTGACTCCCACGTACGCTCAACTGCTGATCGAGGAGGGCCTTCTCGACCGGGACGAGACCGCTCGGGACACGACGGACGAGGCCGCCGGCGGCCCCCCGGCCGCGACGTCCCGCGAACACGGCGGCAGGCACCGGCCCGCACTCGTCCTGCTCGGCGGAGAGGCCGTGTCCGACACCGTGTGGACCCGGCTGCGCCGCACCGAGGACACCTACGGCTACAACCTCTACGGGCCCACCGAGTACACGATCAACACACTCGGCGGATCCACCGCCGACAGCCCGACCCCGACGGTCGGCGTCCCCATCCGTAACACCCGGGCCCACGTGCTCGACGCGATGCTGCGCCCCGTGCCGCCCGGCTGCCCGGGGGAGCTGTACATCGCGGGCACCGGCCTCGCCCGGGGCTACCACGACCGGCCCGGCCTGACGGCGGAGCGGTTCGTCGCCGATCCGTTCGGCGACCCGGGGGAGAGGATGTACCGCACCGGCGACCTTGTCAGGCAACGGCCTGACGGGCTCCTGGACTTCCTCGGCCGTACCGACGACCAGGTCAAGATCCGTGGCCACCGGATCGAACTCGGCGAGATCTCCGCGGCCCTGGCCGCCCACCCGCACGTCGCCCACGCCGCCGTCGTCGCCGTGGCCGACAGCGCGGGCGCGAAGCGCCTGGCCGGTTACGTCGTGCCCGAGGACGACGCCGAGGACGGGACGGCGTTGGTGCGGAGCCTGCGCGACCACCTGCGCGCGGCCCTGCCCGACTACATGGTCCCGTCGGCGCTGGTGGCGGTGGACACGCTGCCGCTGACCGTCAACGGAAAACTCGACGTCAAGGCCCTGCCCGCCCCCGACGTCACCCCACAGGGCTCCGTCCGCCCGCCCCGGTCGCCGCAGGAGCGGACACTCTGCGCGCTCTTCGCCGAAGTGCTCGGCCTCGCCGAGGACAGCGTCGGGACCGACAGCAACTTCTTCGACCTGGGCGGTCATTCGCTGCTGGCCACCAGGCTGATCAGCCGTGCGCGCACCGCGCTCTCCGCCGAGCTGGCGATCCGCGACCTCTTCGAGGCGCCGACCGTCGCCGAGCTCGTCGAGCGGGCCGCCCGCCCGGCCGCCACCGACCGCCCGGCCCTCACGGCCGGCGCGCGGCCCGCGGAACTGCCGCTGTCCCACGCCCAGCAGCGGCTGTGGGTCGTCCAGCAGATCGAGTGCACCTCCGCCGCATACAACTTCCCGCTGGTGATGCGGATGCGCGGCACGCTCGACGTGCCCGCGTGGCGGGCCGCGCTGGCCGACGTGGCCGCACGCCACGAAGCGCTGCGGACCGTCTTCTCCGAGCGTGACGGCCAGGTCTTCCAGCGGGTGCTGCCCGTCGAGCGGGCGCAACCGGTGGTGGAGTGCCTCCGCGCCGACGAGGCGGAGGTTGCCGGCATCGTCGACGCCGCCGTCAACCGCCCGTTCGACCTCGCCTCCGAACTGCCGTTGCGCGCGACGGTCGTGGAAGTGGCCCCGGAGGACCACGTCGTCGTCCTGCTGCTGCACCACATCACCACCGACGAGTGGTCCGACCGGCCCTTCCTGCGCGACCTGGCAACCGCCTACGCCGCCCGCGCACGCGGCACCGCGCCCGAGCGGGAGCCGCTGCCGGTGCAGTACGCCGACTACGCGCTGTGGCAGCAGCGCCTGCTCGGCGACCCGGCCGACGCCCGGAGCCTGACCGCACGGCAACTGGAGTTCTGGCGTACGGCGCTGGAGGGCGCCCCGGAGGAGATCGAGCTGCCGGCCGACCGTCCCCGGCCCGCCCGGCCCGCCTTCACCGGCGCGGAACTGGACATCGCGTTCGACGCGGAGGTCCACCGGCGGCTGAAGCGGCTGGCCAGGGAGAGCGGCACCAGCATGTTCATGGTGGTGCACGCGGCCGTCGCCGCCCTGCTGCACCGCATGGGCGCCGGTACGGACATCCCCCTCGGCTCGCCCATCGCGGGGCGCGGCGACGAAGGACTCGACGACCTGGTCGGCTTCTTCGTCAACACACTGGTACTGCGGACGGACGTGAGCGGCGACCCGAGCTTCACGGAACTGCTGGCCAGGGTCCGCGCCACCGACCTGGCCGCGTTCTCCCACGCCGACGTGCCGTTCGAGGCCGTCGTCGAGCGGCTGAACCCGGCCCGCTCTCCCGCCCGCAACCCCCTGTTCCAGGTGATGGTCGGCTACCACAACCGGACCGCCGACGAGCTCCGGCTGCCCGGACTGCGGGTGGCGGACGTGCCGTTCCGGATCAGGTCAGCCAAGTTCGACCTGGTCTTCAGTTTCACCGAGCAGACCGCGGCCGACGGCGCGGACGGCACCCTCGGCTGCCGACTGGAGTACGCCACCGAGCTGTTCGACCCGGACAGCGCCGAGCAGCTCGCCGAGTGTCTGCGGCGGCTGGTCGCGGCGGTGGCCGACGCACCGGAACAGCCGCTCTCCCGGGCGGAGATCCTCACCGCCGGCGAACGGGAGACGGTCCTGGACCGCTTCAACGCCACCGGCCGCGCGGTCGAAGAGGCGTCGCTGCCCGCCCTGTTCGCCCGGCAGGCCGCCGAACGGCCCGACGCGGTGGCCGTCGTGGAACGCTCCGAATCCCTCAGCTACGCGCAGCTGGACGCCCGCTCCGACCGGATCGCACACCTGCTGGCCGCGCGGGGAGTGGGCACCGAGAGCGTGGTCGGCGTCGCCGTGCCCCGCTCGGCCGACATGGTCGCCACCGTGCTCGCCGCCCTCAAACTGGGCGCCGCCTTCCTGCCGCTGGACCTGATCCACCCCGCCGACCGGCTCGCCTACATGATCGAGGACTCCGGTGCCGCCGTCGTCGTCGGCACCGAGCCGGTGGCCGGGAAGATCCCCGAAGTGACGGGTGTCCCCGTCGTGCTCCTCGACGCGCCGGACGTCACGGCCGAACTCGGCCGGCTTCCGCACTCCGCCGTGAACCACCTGCCCTCGGGTCTCGACCAGGCCGCCTACGTGATCTACACCTCCGGTTCGACGGGCCGGCCCAAGGGCGTGGTCGTCCCGCACGAGGGCATCTCCAGTTTGGTCGCGACCGCGGTCGACCGGATGGGGCTGCAACGGGACAGCAGTGTCCTCCAGTTCGCCTCGATCGGCTTCGACGTCTTCGTCTTCGAACTGTCGATGGCGCTGTGCCACGGCGGCCGGCTCGTGCTCGTCCCCGACGAGGCGCGGGTGGCCGGGCCGGCGCTCACCGACTTCCTTGCGGAGCAGCGGATCACCCACATGATCCTGCCGCCGTCCCTGGTGTCGGCGCTGCCCGCCGGATGCGAACTGCCCGAAGGGTCCACGGTCCTCGTCGGGACGGAGACCGTGCCACCGGACCTCTTCGAGCGCTTCGGCGCCACCGCCGACCTGATCGCCGCCTACGGACTGACGGAGGCCACGGTGAACTCCACCCTGTGGTCCGCCCGGCAGGCCGGGGGTCCCTCCGGCAGAAGCCCACAGGGAGGACGGCCCACCGGACGCGTACCGATCGGCAGGCCCGACCCGAACACGCTCTGCTACGTCCTGGACGCCCGTCTGTGCCCCGTCCCGCCGGGCGTGGCCGGAGAACTGTACGTGGCCGGGAGGGGCCTGGCCCGCGGCTACCTCGGCAAGGCCCCGCTGACGGCCGAGAGGTTCGTCGCTGACCCGTTCGGCCCGCCCGGCAGCAGGATGTACCGCACCGGGGACCGGGCCCGCTGGCGCAGGGACGGCAATCTCGACTTCCTCGGCCGGGTCGACACACAGGTGAAGATCCGCGGCTTCCGGATCGAACTGGGCGAGATCGAGGCCGCGCTCGCCGGCCATCCGGCGGTCGCCCAGGCGGCCGTGGTGGCCGACCGCAAGGGCGACATCGTGCGTCTGGTCGGCTACGTCGTCCCGGAGAACGGCCCCGGCACCGGACCCGGACGCCCCGACACCGGACCCGGGACCGAGAGCCGCCTCGAGGCCGGCACGGGAGCTTTCGACCCGCAGGCGCTGCGCGCCCACGTCGCCGCCCTGCTGCCCGAGTACATGGTGCCCGCCCTCGTCGTACCGCTGGACGGTCCGCTGCCGCTGACCCCCAACGGCAAGCTGGACCGCAAGGCGCTGCCCGTACCCGACTGGTCGGGGATGACCGGTGACGCCCGGCCGGTCACCCCGGCGCAGGTCCGGCTGGCGGAACTGTTCTGCGAGATCCTGAAGCTGGAGGACGTGGGCGTCCACGACAGCTTCTTCGCACTGGGCGGCCATTCGATGGCCTCCATGCGGCTCGTGGGCCGGATCCGCACCGAGTTCGGGGTCGAGCTGAGCATCCGGGACGTGTTCGACGCACTGACCGTCGCCGGCCTCGCGGACAAGGTCGAGAGCGCGTCGGCCGCCCGCCCGCCGCTGCGACCGCTGGGGCCCCGCGCGGACGGCGCCCCCGCACCCGTCGCTCCCGTACAGCGCCCGCAGTGGTCGGCGTACCGGCGGCATGCGGCGTTCGACCACGCACTCGTGCTGCGCTCGCCCGGCGGGCTGGACCGCGAGGCGCTGTCCGCGGCGCTGGCGGACGTGGTGGCACGGCACGAACCGCTGCGCACCGTCTTCACCGAGCGGGACGGCGCCGTTCTCCAGGAGGCCGGCCCGCCGCCGCGGCTGGAGGCCGAGCAGTGCGCCGATCTCGACGCCCGGCTCACCCGGCTCGCCGCGGGAGCACCGGACCTGACGCGGGAGCCGCCGCTGCGGGCCAGGCTGCTCACGGGCGCGGACGGGACACAGGCGCTGCTGCTGACCATGCACTACCTGGCCGCGGACGAATGGTCGGTCGTCCCGCTGTTCCGCGACCTCACCACCGCGTACGCGGCCAGGACCTCGGGCGCGGAGCCCGGATGGCAGCCCCTCCCGGTGACGTACGGCGACTACACCCACTGGGCGCACGAGACGCTCGGCGACCTCACCGACCCGGACAGCCCTGGCGGGCGGCAACTCGCCTACTGGCGGCAGACGCTGAAGGACGCCCCCCGTTCCCTGGAGCTGCCGGCCGACGGGCCGCGCACCGACGCGGCGGACCGGTCCGGCCACGCCTGCGACCACATCGCCTTCGTCCTCGACGAACACCTCCACGCCGGCGTGGACGCGCTTGCCCGGGCCACCGGCACCAGCATGTTCATGGTGCTGCACTCGGCGCTCTCGGCCCTGCTCACCGCTCACGGCGCCGGCACCGATCTGCCGATCGGCACCATGGTCGCCGGCCGCGGCGACGACCGGCTGGCCGACCTGGTCGGCTGCTTCTTCAACACCGTGGTGCTGCGCACCGACACCGCGGGGGACCCGACCTTCACCGAGCTGCTCACCCGGGTGCGGGAGACGACCCTCGGCGCGCTGGACCGGGGGGACGTGCCCTTCGACGAGGTGGCGCGGGCGACCGGTCTGCCGGCCCGGGGACCGCAGGTCATGGTGATCCACCACGAGCAGGCGGACCTGGGTGAACTGGAGGGCGGCATGGGCTCCTTCCACGCCGTGCCCACCGGCTCCGCCAGGGCAGAACTGACCCTCAGCTTCTACGAGCCGCGCGGCGACGGACCGGTGCACTGCGAGCTGATCCACGCCACCGGACTGCTGGGACGGGCCAAGGCCCGGCGGCTCGCGGACGAACTCCGCACACTGCTGCGGAACGTGGCGGCCGACCCGGAACAGCCGCTCTCGGAACTGTTCACCGTGAACCCCATGAGGAGTGACGCGCTATGACGACCAACCCGTTCGAGGACCCGCAGGGCCGCTTCCTGGTCCTGGTCAACGACGAGAACCAGCATTCGCTGTGGCCCTCGTTCGCCGAGGTGCCCGCCGGGTGGCGCACCGTGTTCGGCGAGGACACGCGGGAAGCCTGCCTCGCTTACGTGGAGGCCAACTGGACCGATCTGCGGCCGGCGAGCCTGATCGCGCGGCAGGGCTGAATCCGCTCGGGGACGGGCCGGCGGGGTGGCGGGGCCTCCGCCACCTGCCCGCCGGCCGTCGGACGTCCCGTCGGGCACGGGAGTCCGCGGCCATCCACGCGGGACGGTGATCGCGCCCCGCCGCGCGCCGGGACCGGCTGACGGTCGTCCACGACGTCCGGTCGGGGCAGGGAAGCCGGCGGCGTCGAGGCGCGAGCTTGTGACGGTTGCCGCGCCAGGGTCCTGACGGCCGGCCTTCCACGCCCCTCGGGGAGTACGGAAGTCGGTGGCATCCAGACGCGGAGCCTCCCCGACCGCGCCCCGGTCAGGCCTTGGCGGCCGTCTTCGACGCCCCGCCGTCCCCCGGCTGACGGCGGCTGTCGGACCACGCCGACCACAGGGCGCCGTAGCGGCCGCCGGCCGCCACCAACTCCTCGTGCGTACCGGTCTCGACGACCCGGCCCCCGTCGAGGACCACGACACGGTCGGCGGTCGCCGCCTGAGGGAGCCGGTGGGCCACCATCAGCGCCGTCCGCCCCTCAAGTGCCTTGAGCGCGGCTGCTTCCAGGACGCGGGCGCCGGCGCTGCCCGCGTCCGCCGTGGCCTCGTCGAGGATCGCGATCGGCGGATCGGCGAGGACCAGGCGGGCCAGGGCCAGATGCTGGGCCTGGGTCACCGTGAGGCGGTGGCCGCCCTCACCGACGACGGTGCCGAGCCCGTCCGGCAGCGCCTCCACCCACCCCAGCGCGTCGACCCGGGCGAGCGCGCCGCGCAGCTCCTCCTCGGTGGCATCGGGCCGCGCCAGCCGCAGATCCTCCGCCAGCGGTCCGGCGAACACATGGACCTCCTGGCTGATCAGCGTCACCGCACGCCGGATGCCGGCCGGTCCGAGTTCCCCCGCGTCGACGCCGCCGAGGCTGAACGAGCCGCCGGACGGCGGATGGACACCGGCGATCAGCTTCGCCAGGGTGGTCTTCCCGGCCCCGCTGGCACCGACCAGGGCCACCCGCTCGCCGTCACGCACCTCGATGTCGACCTCACGCAGCACCGGATGCCCGGGCACGTACTCGTGGCTGAGCCCGTACACCTTGACGGAACCGTCGACCGGTACGGGGGCCCCGGCCGGGTCGTGCTCGGCCGGCAGGCTCGACACGCCGACCAGGCGGGCGAGGCTCGCACCGGCCGACTGCGCCTCGTCGATGAGGAAGAGCGCGGCGTTGACCGGGTTGAAGAGGCTGTGGAAGTAGAGCGCCGCCGCGGTCGCCGTGCCGATGCTCACGGAACCGTTGCCGACCAGCAGGAAACCGGTGACCAGTACCGACGCCAGACCGACGAACTCGGCGAGGTTCAGCCGCGAGAAGAAGCCGGACACGAGCCGGATGCCGCGCAGAGCGAGGTCGACCGCGTCCCCCGACCGCTGCTCCAGCAACTGAGCGTGCCTGCCGTTCAGCCGGAACGCCCGCACGGTCCGCACACCGCCGACGCTGTCGAGGAGCTGGTGCTGGAGCGCGCCGGTCGCCACCCGGTGTGCCGCGTACACCGGCGACGAGCGGGGGATGTACCACCGCACGGTGAGGACGTGGACCGGTACGGCCGGCAGGACGGCGAGCAGGAAACGCCAGTCCAGCACGGCGAGTCCGACAAGGGTGAGCACGATGGTGAGGACGGCGCCGCTGAACTCGGGAAGTGCCTGGCGCACCGCCTTCGTTATCAGCGTCACGTCGCCGGTCACCCGGGAGGTCAGGTCGCCGGAACCGGCCCGCTCCACCCGTTGCAGGGGCAGCCGCAGCGCCCGCTCGACGAACCGCTCACGCAGGCTCGCGAGCACGGTCTCGCCGAGCCGGGCGACGAGCGAGCTGCCGACCGCGGTGGCGACGCCCCTGGCCGCCGCCACCGTGACGAGGAGGAGCATCGGCAGCGTGAGGGAGCCGGGGCCGCGCTGTGCGACGACCAGGTCGACGATGCGGCCCAGCAGGGGAGCGGTCAGCATGCCGATGCCGGTTCCGAGGACGAGGACGGTCACCGCGGACACGGTCAGCAGCCGGTGGCCGCGCAGCAGCGTGCCGACGACGGCGAGGGTCCGGGCGCCGGAGGCGATCGGCAGAAGCTCACGGTCGGGTGTGCCGGTCGCACTCATCGTCGGGCCTCCGTCGTCTGCGGCTGCGCGTCCGGCGGCGGCTTCACCGGGTGCCGGTCCGCGTTCGGCGGCAGCTTCACAAGGGGCAGTTCTCTGTTCGGCCGCAGCTTCACCGGGTCCGGCTGCGCGTTCGGCGGCAGCTTCGAACCCTGCGGCCGGCTCGTTGTGCGGGGCCACCTCGTCGTGCGGGGCGCCGCCCTGCGCGGCCGTCACGCCAGCACCACCGAGCGGTACGCCTCGTCGGTGGCGACGAGATCGGGATGGCGGCTGTCCGCCGTGACGGCGCCCTCGTCGATCACCACCACACGGTCGGTCACGGCCAGCAGGGCCGGGCTGGTCGTGACGAGGATCGTCGTACGGCCACGGCGGAGTTCGCTCAGCCGGGCGGCGATCCGCGACTCGGTGACGGTGTCGACCGCCGTGGTCGGGTCGTGGACCACCAGCACCGGCGGATCGGCGGCGAGTGCCCGTGCCAGGGCGACCCGTTGACGCTGCCCGCCGGACAGTGACCGGCCGCGCTCGGTCAGCATCGTGTCCACCCCCTGCGGCAGGGCGCGTGCCACTTCGTCCGCCGCCGAGGCCGCCAGCGCCGGCCCGACGTCCACGGGGCCGCCGTCCCGCCCGGCCAGTACGTTGTCCAGCAGACTGCTCTCGAACAGGTCCGCGTCGTGGTGGGCGACGAGGATCACGCCGCGCACTTCGGCCGGCGCGAGCGACGCCAGGGGCACTCCGTCGAGCTCGACCGTCCCTTCTGCGGGATCGAGTTCGCGGCCGAGGCACAGCAGGAGGTCGCTCGCCGCGGCCGGGTCCCTCGTGACGACGCCGACGAGGCTTCCCGCGCCGATGTCGAGGTCGGTGCCGCGCAGCGCCCCGTACGTGACGCCGCGCAGCCGCAGTGCGCCGGTGACCGGGCCGGGCAGCGCGGCCGTCCCCGCGGGCACGGCGGGCGGCGACGCCAGCACCTCCGCGATCCGGTCGGCGGAGGCACGTCCCTGCGCGAACTCGCCGCTGACGTAGGTGAGCAGCTGGAACGGGCCGAGCAGGAACTGGGCGAGCCCCACGGCCGCCACCAGGTCGCCGATGCTGATCTCGCCCCGCATCGCCAGGTGCGCGCCGACCAGCCCGATGGCGGCGATGAAGACCCCGGTGAGGGCGAGGATCGCGCCGTCGTGCCAGGCCCGGCTGCGGGCCGAGCGCAGGGCCGCCGCCAAGGAGTCCTGGCTGGTGCGCCGGTACCGGGACACCGCGGCCTGCTCCGCCCCGATCCCCTTGAGCACCCGCAGGCCCGCCACCAGGTCGGCGGCGACGCCCGAGGCGTGGGCGGCGCGCTCCTGCTCTACCTCGCTGCGCCGTTCGAGCGGCCGGCTGATGCGGTGGCCGATCCACAGCAGGGGCGGGACGCCGAGCAGGATCAGCAGACCGAGGGGTACCGAGATCCGCAGCAGCACCACCGCGCTGACGGCCAGTCCGGCGACGGCCGAGACGCCGTACGAGAGCGCTGCCGCGACGGCGCCGACCCGCTCGGCGTCGCCGGTGGCGACGGCGGTCAGCGCACCGGGGAGCCGGCCCGTGTCGGCGCCGCCGCGCGGATCGAGCACCTTGGTACCGAGGTCCAGCCGGATCCGGTGCGCGGCGTGCTCGCCCGCTCCGTCGGTGATCCTCGCGGCGGTCCGGTAGCACGTGGAAAGGACGAGGAAGAGCGCGGCCAGCAGTCCGATTCCGGCCAGGAGGGCGCCCGACGATCCGGTCGCCACCGCGTCGTCGATGATGATGCCGATGACGACGGGGACCATCGCCTCGCACGCCTGGTGCGTCATGCCGAGCAGCGAAGCCGCGGCGATGTGGCGACGCCGGCCGCCGATCGCCCTTCGGAGGACCTGGCCCCCCGTCGGTCCTCCGTCGAGCATGCGGTACCTCCGAGGAGATGCAGGCAAGTCAGGTAAGGCTACCCTGATTCGCCTCCTGATTCGCCTCCCGGTTCGCCGGGCCGGGCCCTGAGTCTCCTTCGGTCCGCCTACGGGGCGCGCCGGTTCAGGCCGCTGTCCGAAGAGCGGCTCCCTCCGGGTGAAATGGCGGAAAGTACGGGGGCGTTGACCCTCCGGCGACAGTTGGTTAGCCTCACCTAAGTCACTGTGTGACTTCGTCACATTGCCTGCGTGCTACGCGATTTGCCACCAGGGGGTATCGCTTGTTGGTCGAGGCGCGGGCGCCGTCCGGAAGCGGTGCCGACGATCCGGCCGCGCCCCCGACCCGGCGGGCCGCGGTGGCGGCGCTGCGCGGCCTCGGACTCCTCGTGGCGCTCGGCGTGCTGGTCCTGATCTCGCTGCTCAGCGTCTGGGTCGGCACCAGGGACATCCCCTTCACCTCGACGTGGAGCGTGCTGTGGCAGCCCGACGGCTCGGACGCGGCGGTCATCATCCACGACTACCGGATCCCGCGGACCGTGCTCGGCGTGCTCGTGGGCACGGCGCTGGGCCTGTCGGGGGCGCTGATGCAGGCGCTGACCCGCAACCCGCTCGCTGATCCCGGTCTCCTCGGCGTGAGCCTGGGCGCCTCGACCGGCGTGGTCGTGGCCATCGCGTTCCTCGGTGTCGGGTCGGCCCTCGGTCATGTCTGGTTCGCGTTGACCGGCGCCGCGGTCGCCTCCGTGGTCGTCCACCTGCTCGGCTCCGCGGGCCGGACGCCGGCCACCCCCGACCGGCTCGTCGTCGCGGGAGCGGCGGTGACGGCCGTCCTCTACGCCTTCAACTCGGCGGTGCTGCTGCTCGATCCGCGGGCGTTCGACACGTTCCGGTTCTGGACGGTCGGCGCGCTCGCCGGCCGGGACTTCGGCAGCGTGCGGGTCGTCCTGCCCTTCGTCGTGGTGGGTGTCGTGATCGCCCTGACGCTCGCCCCGTCGCTGAACGCGCTGGCCATGGGTGACCAGCTGGGACGTGCGCTGGGGGTGAACGTCGGCCGGACCCGGGCGCTCGGCGCGCTGGCGGTGATGCTGCTGTGCGGCGCCGCCACCGCCGCCGCGGGCCCGATCGGGTTCGTCGGACTCGTGGTGCCGCACGTGGCGCGTCACTTCGTGGGCCCCGACCAGCGGTGGCTCCTGCCGTACTCGATGCTGCTCGCGCCGATCCTCGTCGTCGGCGCCGACACACTCGGCCGGGTGATCGGCGCCCCCGGCGAGGTCCAGGTGGGCATCGTCACCGCGTTCCTCGGTGCTCCGCTGTTCCTCGCGCTGTGCCGCCGACGGAAGCCGGCCATGCTGTGAACGCCGTACGCGAGTCCGGGACCCCGGCGACCGGACCGACCGGACGTGACGGGCGGGCCGAGCCGTCGAAGCCCCGCGTGATCAGCGGAAGTGTCGTCCGCACCCGCGGCGGACGCGTCTCCCTGCGCGTCCAGGGCCGTACGCTGGCCGTGACGGCGGTCCTCCTGGCCGCGCTCGTGGTGATCATGGGGGTCTCCCTGACCACCGGCGACTTCGAACTGTCGGTCGGCGAAGTGCTCCGGGCGCTCGCGGGCAACGGATCGGGCGGCGCGGACTTCATCGTCAACACCCTGCGCATGCCCAGGCTGGTGACCGCGCTGTGCGTCGGGGCGGCCCTGGCCGTCAGCGGCGCGCTCCTGCAGAGCCTGACCCGTAACGCCCTCGGCAGCCCGGACATCATCGGCTTCACCAACGGCTCGGCGACCGGGGCGCTGGTCGTCATCGTCGTGTTCCACGGCAGCATGACCCAGATCGCCGTCGGGGCGCTGATCGGAGGGCTGGCCACCGCCGCCGTCGTCTACCTGCTGGTGTTCGGCGGCGGGTTGCAGGGCTTCCGGCTCGTCGTCATGGGCATCGGGGTGAGCGCCCTGCTGCTCGCCGTCAACTCGTACCTGATCACCCGGGCGAGCTGGCAGGAGGCGCTGGAGGCGCAGGCGTGGCTGATCGGCAGCCTGGGCAACCGCGGCTGGGACCACGCGATCGCGATCGGCGTGGCCGTCGCCGTCCTGCTGCCCCTCGCCTTCGGCCTCGCCGGCCGGCTCTCCATGGTGGAGATGGGCGACGACACGGCGACGGCCCTCGGCGTCGACGTGACGCGCAGCCGGGTCGCCCTGCTGTTCGTCAGCGTCGCGCTCGCGGCGTTCGCCACCTCGGTGACCGGACCGATCTGGTTCATCGCGCTGGCGGCCCCTCAAGTGGCGAGGAAACTGATCCGGTCGCCCGGCCCCGGACTCGTCCCGGCCGCCCTGATGGGCGCCGTGATGCTGGCCGGGAGCGACCTCGCGGTGCAGCGCGTCTTCTCACCCGCCCTCCTGCCCGTGGGCACGGCGACCGGCACCATCGGCGGGCTGTATCTCATCTGGCTGCTCGTCACGGAGTCACGAAAGAGCCGCGTATGACAGCGACGACCGCCCCGACGGCCCGGCTCCGGGCCGAGGACCTCACCCTCTCCTACGACCAGCGGACCGTGGCCACCTCGCTCGGGGTCGTCATACCCGACCACTCGTTCACCGTGATCATCGGGCCGAACGCCTGCGGCAAGTCCACCCTGCTCAAGGCGCTGGCCAGGATGCTGCGGCCGACAGCCGGACAGGTGTACCTCGACGGGGCCGCCATCTCGTCGTACCGCTCCCGCGAAGTCGCCCGCAGGCTCGGCCTGTTGCCTCAGTCGTCGACAGCGCCGGCCGGCATCACGGTGGGGGACCTGGTGGCCCGGGGCCGCTACCCGCACCAGCGGCTGCTGAAGCAGTGGACGGCCTACGACGAGGACGCCGTGATCGCCGCGATGCGGCAGACCGGCGTGCTGGAACTCGCCGACCGTCCCGTCGACGACCTCTCCGGCGGACAGCGGCAACGCGTCTGGCTCGCCATGGTGCTGGCCCAGCAGACGTCCGTCCTCCTGCTCGACGAACCGACCACCTATCTCGACATCGCCCACCAGGTGGAGGTCCTCGACCTCTGCGCCGATCTGCACGAACGCAAGGGCCACACGATCGTCGCGGTCCTGCACGACCTCAACCAGGCGTGCCGCTACGCCAGTCACCTCGTGGTCATGAGAGCCGGCGGGGTCATCGCCGCGGAGGGCGATCCGGCGGCGATCATGACCGCGGAGCTGGTCGAGGACGTGTTCGGCCTGCCCTGCCGGATCATCGACGACCCCGAGACCGGCACTCCGCTGATGGTGCCCACGGCCCGCAAGCGCCGTGCCATGGCCCGGACATCCTAGGGACGGACCGCCCATGCTCTGCACAAGGCTGACGAACGCGAACATCGTCACCATGGACCCGCGGCATCCCGTCGCCCGTGAACTGGGCATCTGGCGCGGCCGGATCGTCGGCCTGGACGACGCGGTGTCCTCGCTGCCCGCACGCGAGGTGATCGACCTCCAGGGCGCCACCGTGCTCCCCGGATTCATCGACGCCCATGTCCACCTCGCCTGGGCGGGGTTGAAGGCGAGCACACCCAGCGTCGCCCCGTGCGAGCGGGTCGACGACGTGCTCGCGGTCGTGGCGGACGCCGTCGCACGCCAGGGCTCCGGCGGCTGGGTCGACATCGGCGGCTACGACCAGCGCGCCCTGGGGCGCCATCTGACCGCCGCCGAACTGGACAAGGTCAGCGACGGCCACAAGCTGTTCATCATGCACGACTCAGGACACGGCTGCGTGGTCAACAGCGCCGTCCTGGACCTGCTTCCGGCCGATGTCCCGCACCAGGACGGGTTTCTCGCTGAGAGCGCCATGACCGCGGCGCGCCGGCTGCGGCTGCCGTACGCGCAGGAGGAACTCGCCGACGCGATCGAACGCGCCGCCCGCACCTGCCTGGACGAAGGCGTCACGGCCTGCGCGGAGGCCGGCATCGGGGGCGGCCTCCTCGGCCACAGTCCCGTCGAGCTCGGCGCCTACCAACTCCTGCGGGACCAGGGCCGACTGCCCCTGCGGGTCCAGCTCATGGTGGCCGCGGACACGCTGCGCCCCGTCGGCTCCCACCGCTCCGACGGCATACCCCGCGCCCTCGACCTCGGCCTGCGTACCGGGTTCGGCGACGACTGGCTGTCCGTGGGCGCCCTCAAGGTCTACACCGACGGCGGCATGATGGCCCGGACCGCCGCGCTCACCGCCCCGTACCACGGCATGGAACACACCGGAGAGTTCCAGGACGATCCGGAGCGCATCGCGGACACCATCGTGGACGGTCATCTCGCCGGGTGGCAGCTGGCCGTCCACGCGATCGGCGACCGCGCTGCCGACCTGGCGCTCGACGCCCTGGAACGGGCACAGCGCCTCCGTCCTCGCCCCGGCGCCCGCCACCGCATCGAACACGCGGGCCTGATCCGGCCCGACCAGCTTCCCCGGCTCGCACGGCTCGGCGCGAGCGCCGTCGTCCAGCCCAACTTCCTTCGCTACTTCGGTGACGACTACGCGTCCGTCATGGGCGAGGACAGGGCCCCGTGGCTCTACCGAGGCAGGGCGTTCCTCGACCACGGCATCAACCTGGTGGGCAGCTCCGACCGTCCGGTCACCGACGGATCACCGCTGCGGGCCGTCCAGTTCATGGTCGAGCGCGCCTCCGTGTCCGGCCGGCTGATCGGCCCGGACGAGGGCATCACCGTGGAAGAGGCACTGCGCTCCTACACCGTCGACGCCGCCTACGCCTGCCACTGGGAGGACAGCGCGGGCACCCTCGCCCCCGGCAGACGCGCCGACCTGGTCGTTCTGGGGGACGACCCGCGCCGCGTCAGCACCTCGCGCATCGGCGACATCGAGGTCGTGGCGACGTTCGTCGACGGCCACGAGCGGCGCCCCGCAGCCTCCGGAGCATGACCGTGCAGGGTGTGCTCACGCGTGACCCGGCCCGCGGCGCACCGCCCAGCGATGTCCCGGTCCTCCTCGGCACGGGCACGGACCGGCTGCCCCGGGGCTGGGACGCCGGTCCGGGACCACGCCTGTGGTGCGTGCGGGCGAGCGAGTACGCCGCACGGGCCGCCGCGGACGAGTGGCTGCTCGACGCCGAGGAGCGGGCCCGGGCCCGGGCGTTCGTGCGGGATCGCGACCGCGACCGGTACCGCGTCGCGCACGTGGTGCTGAGGCGCCTGCTCGGCGCGTACCTGGACGAGGACCCGGCAGCCGTCGGCCTCGTCCGTGAGCCGTGCCCCGGCTGCGGCGAGCCGCACGGCCGCCCGGCCGTGGCGGACGCGCCCTTCCACTTCTCCCTCGCGCACTCCGGCGACCTCGCCCTCCTCGCCTTCGCGGACACCCCCGTCGGCGTCGACGTGGAGGCCGACCCGTCCCCGGAGGCGGCGGCCGAGATCGGCGCCATGCTGCACCCGCGTGAGCGCGCGGAGCTGGCCGCCGTACCGCAGGGGGCCCGTCCCGCCTCGGTCGGCCGCTGCTGGACCCGGAAGGAGGCGTACCTCAAAGGCGTCGGCATCGGCCTCGCCGAGGACCCCGCGGTCACATATGTGGGAGCCGGCCCCACCCCGGCGGCCCTGCCCGGCTGGTCGCTCACCGACGTCCCGGTCCCACCGGGCCACACGGCCGCCTGCGCCGTACGCCTGCCGGGGTGAGCCCCGGCGCCGCCGCGCACCCGCCGTCGCTCACCGAAGTCGGCCGTCACGCGTTCGACGCTTGACGACGGCCCCGGCACGGGGCTGCACTGGATTCATCGACGCTGCATCGACTCCACCCGAGGGAGAGCAGCGATGACCACCTTGGAAACGTTCAACCTTCTGCAGCCGTACAAGATCGCCGAGGAGACGTTCGTCATCCCGTGGGCCCTCGACGCCCCGCCGGTCGGCCACTTCCCGATGAACTCGATGGTGATCCGCGGAGCCGAACCGGTCCTTGTGGACACCGGGGCGCCCGCGGTGCGCTCCCAGTGGCTGGAGGCAGCCTGGTCGGTCGTGGATCCCCTGGACGTACGGTGGATCTTCCTCACCCACGACGACCGCGACCACGCCGGCAACCTTCTGGCGGCCCTCGCCCAATGCCCGAACGCGACCCTGCTGACGACATGGTTCTCCATCGGCCGCATGGCCGAGGAGTGGGAGACCCCCGTCAACCGGTGCCGCTTCATGACCGACGGCGACACCATCGACGCGGGCGACCGCACCCTGGTCGCCAAACGACCGCCCCTGTACGACAACCCCACGACCCGCGCCCTCTTCGACTCGAAGACCGACGTCCTGTGGGCCGTCGACACCTTCGCCACCAACGTGCCGGCCCCCGTGCCCGAGGCAGCGGCGCTGTCCCCGGACGAATTCCGCGACGGCCAGCTCTTCGGCGGACGGCTGGTCTCCCCGTGGGTCGCCCTGGCGGACACCCGGAAGTTCGGGTCGGTCGTCACCGACTTCCAGCACCTGAACGCCGAGGTCATCGCCGGCTGCCACACCCCGGTCCTCCGCGGCCCGCAGATCCCCGAGGCCTACGACCTCCTCCGCCGGCTTCCCGAGATGCCACCGTGGACGGAGTTCACCCAGGCCGACCTGGACCAGTGGATGGAGGCGGCAGAGAGCTCGGTCCCGCCGGAGCAGCCGCGGCCGTCGGGGACGTGAGGGGCGACGCCCGCGTCGCTATCCGCTGAACTCCGGCGTGGCAATGCCGCGGGGCGGCTCCGTTCGCGGACCCCCTTCTCCCCTGCGCCGGCGGCCGACCGGCCCGAACGGCCCTGGCCGGGAGGTGGGTTCGAGAACCTGTCGGCCCCGATGTCACCTCCCGGTGCCCGACACCTCGATCTCCGCCCACACCTGCTTGCCGCCGCTCAGCGGCAGCGAGCCCCAGGATGCCGTCGTCGCCTCGACGATGAGCAGACCGCGGCCGCCCGTCGCCTCCCAGTCGAGGTCCGCCGGGATCACCGGGGAGCGGGGCGAGGTGTCGTTCACGGCGATCCGCAGCCGGTCCGACGACAGCGTCAGGTCCAGTCCCACTTCGCCCTGGGTGTGGGCGATGGCGTTGGTGACGAGCTCGGACACCACCAGCAGCGCGATGTCCACCTCGTCCGCCACCCCCCAGGAACGCAGTGTGCGCGCGGCGAAACGCCGGGCGTGGAGCACGGCGTTCGTGAGACGCCACACCGTCCAGTGGGTCCGAAGCGGACGCACCCGGGACCCGTCGTAGCGCATCAGCAGCACCGCGACGTCGTCGTCGCGCCCGTCGGCGGTGCCGAGGAGTTCGTCGGCCACCCGCCCGATGTCCGACGGGTCCGCGGCGCCGAGGGCTTCGCCCACGCGGCGCATGCCGTCCTCCAGGGGAAGCTGCGACGACTCCACCAGGCCGTCGGTGAGCAGCGTGAGCAGGGTGCCGGGGGCCAGCCCCGCCTCTGTCATGGTGAACTCGGCGTCCGCGAGCACACCCAGCGGCGGCCCGCCCTCCACCACCAGCTCCTCCGTCCTGCCGTCCGGATGGCGCAGCAAGGGCGGCAGGTGCCCGGCCCGGACGAAGATGGCGATGCCCTCCTCCATGTCCAGATCGACGTACAGGCAGGTGGCGAAGAGGTCCGTCTCCATGCCGACGAGCAGCCGGTTGGCGCGCGAGACGACCACGTCCGGGGGATGGCCCTCCACCGCGTAGGCGCGGACCGCCGTACGCATCTGGCCCATGATGGTGGCGGCTGCGGCGCTGTGCCCCTGCACGTCGCCGATGACGAGTGCCACGTGCCCGTCGGACAGCGGGATCACGTCGTACCAGTCGCCGCCGACCTCCAGCCCCACGGTCGCGGGCAGATAGCGGGCGACCGCGACGCCGCCGGGCAGCACCGGAAGCTTGCGGGGCAGCAGGCTGCGCTGGAGCATCCTCGCCAGCTCGTGCCCCGCGTCCAGGGCGTGGGCACGCCTGAGGGCGTTGCCGACCAGTCCGGCGACCGCCGTCAGCAGCGACCGCTCCTCAGGGGCGAACTCGTGCTCGGTGTCCCAGCCCACCAGGCACACGCCGATGAGGCGTCCGTCGGCCGGGAGCGGGACGACCGCCAGTCCGCCGGGGCCGATGCCGATGAGACCCTGTTCCAGGTCGGCGCCGGGCGGCCACAGGCTCATATGGCCGTCCCGCAGCGCGTTCTGCAGCGTGGGCAGCGAGTGGCACGACGCGTCCGGCCACTCGGACCGCCACTCCGTCTGCCACACGCCCGGCCACGCGTCGGGCTCCGGCGGGTCGAGGATGGTGACCAGCAGCCGGTCGGCGTCCAGCTCCGCGACGGCGATCCGGCTCGCGTCCAAGGGCTGACGCAGAGCGTCGACGACCATGCGGCTGACGTCCCGCACGGTGCTCGCCCCCGCCAGCCGGGCGGACAGCCCCTGCACGATGGCGACCTCGTCGTCGGTGGGGCGCAGATAGACGGCGTCCGCGACGACGCCGAGCACCCGTTCGGGCATGCCGTCGGCGCCGAACCGCAGCCGGCAGCGCAGACCCAGCCAGCGCAGCTCACCGCCCGGCCTGCGGATACGGAACGCCAGCTGCTCCCCGGAGGACGACAGCCTGCCCGGCTCGACCACCGCCATCAGCGCCGGAATGTCGTCGGGGACGGCGCAGGACAACAGTGTCTCCACTCGCGAGTCGAAGTCCTCCGGGGCGATCCCGAGGAGCTCCAGCACGCGCTCGTCCGCCTCCATGTGCCCGGTCTCCAGCGTCAGGGTGAACGCGCCGCCGTGGAGCGGTACCAGCGTGGGTCCCGGGTGCGTCCTGGGCCCCGAGCGCCCGACGACACGGGCCGGCACGGACTCGAGCCCGGCGGCCACCTGATCGGCGTAGAGCTCCAGCAGGCTGCGGCGGTCCGCGTCGAACCCGTCCCCCGTCTCGCCCGCGACCAGCAGACAGCCCAGTTTGGCGGCCCCGTGTCCCAGCGGCAGGGCGCCCAGCGAGAACTTGGGGGGCAGCGTCCCGGGGCCCACGGGGGTCACTCCACGGGGGTCGCCGGAGGCGTACGCGGCCAGCTCCGCGGGGCTCAGCCACAGGGGCCGGGCGGCGCGGTAGGCGTCCGTGGCGGGGGAGCGGCTGCCGAGGCCGATGACGGCCGGCATTGCGTACGCCGCGCCGCGGTCACCGACGACCTCGGCCAGCCGCAGCTCGTCGCCACCCTCGGTGAGGACGTAGACAGCGGCCAGCTCGGCCCCGCAGAACGCAAAACTCGCCCGTGACAACGCGCACCGCCTCCGTACGCGGTCATGTACCGCGCTGTTCCCCATGCTGCCGTTGTTCGCGGGGTCGGAGCTAGTCAGAGGACGAAGATGATGCGCCGGGCGGGCCTCCCCGGCCCCGTGGCGCCCGGGCGACGCGGGGGACGGAGGCCGGGGAACGCCGAGGAGGGGACTGCCGCCGGACAGCCCCCTCCTGGCGTGAGCACCCGGCGAACCGCCGCTAAAGCGCGACGTCCCCGCACAGGTGAACCTCGAGGCCGAGCTCGGCGAAGAGCGCGGCCTTGGCACGCAGCGCCTTGTCCGCGGTCTCCGCGTCCGGCGCGTATGCCACGTTCAGGTGGTTTGCGCGGTGGCGGGCCATGAACTGGTCGCGGCTGACGCCGTGCAGTACGGCGTGCATGATCGGCCACTGCCGGTTCGTCGCCTCGAGCCTGCGCTGCGTCTCCTCCTCCGGCAGTTCCACCGCGCTCGCACGGCCCATGTCCACGTGGAGCTTCCCGTCCATCAGGAAGACACGCGACCAGACGACCTCACCCGGCTTGGAGACGCCGCTGAGCGTGCCGCCGCCGAGCGGGAAGAACATGGGCGGCTGGCGCATGCTCCACGACTTGTCGTATCCGCCGTTGTGGGACGCGGGCACGGACCCCGAGATCTCGAAGACCCACACGAAGCGGCCCTCGTACTCCTCGCCCCACCGGATGTCGTGCAGCGTCGTGGCCGGGTCGAGCCCCATCGCCCTCCAGATCCGGTTGGTGACCAGGGAGTCGACGGCCACGCCCTCGTCGACCTCGTTGAAGTGCGGCAGCGGCGCCCCCGCGTACAGCTCGCGCGCGCCGTCGCGGCTCAGCACCGGCGGCCGCTGGACGTTGTTGAGCAGGCCCTCCGCCAGGTCGCTCGCCGGGACCATGTCCTTGAGGCCCTGCTGGTACTGGATGCCGACGGCGTCGAGACCGAAGTCGTCGGAGATGCGCAGCGCGGCTATGTACATCTTGAACTGGCTGAGCAACTGGGCGTCGGTCAGCTCCGTCGCCTCGTCCGTGCCGGTGTGGAAGGTCATCCCCGCCTTGTCGAGCCACACCCGCACGGCCCGGGCCTCCTCGTCGGAGACCTTGCGCATCTCGGCCACCAGGGCGCTCTGGGACAGGCGCTCCTTGTAGATGCCGAGGGGGTTGAGCAGCTCGTCGTCGATGATGGCGTTGTACATGCCCATGCAGCCCTCGTCGAAGACGCCGATGATCGCCTTCTCCTCGCGCAGCTGCCGGGCCAGCGCCACACCGAGCTCCGTCTCCGGGTCCTCGGGGAGGGCCGGCAGGTCGCGGACGTGGCCGGTGTCATGGACGAGGGTGCCGGTCTCCAGCCAGGTGCGCAGCCCCTGCCGCGCCCACTCGTCGGTGAAGTCGACGCTCCACAGGACCGAGTAGGCGATGTCCGCCTTGGTGAGGCTGCCCGCGAGGTTCAGCAGGCCGACCAGGCCCGGGTACTCGCCGTTCCAGTTGGCGACGATGAGGATCGGCCCGCGGTGGCTGCGCAGGCCGGCGATCACGTGGTGGCTGTACTGCCAGACGCCCTCGACGACGATCAGCGGGGCGTCCCTGGGGATGTTCTTGAAGACCTCGATGCCGGCGCGCTGGCTGTCGATGAAGCCGTGGCCCTTCTCCGGGTCGACCTCGTGCCCGCGCCGGACCTGCCGGCCGAGATCGGCGAGCGCCGCGGCCAGGTCGCTCTCGAGCTTCTGCTGGGCGGGCCAGCAGGTGGTGTTGGCGCTGGGGCGCAGGTCGCCGCTGGCCACGGTGTAGACGGTGCCGGGCTCCGCGGCGGGTGCCCGGTGCGGCTCGGGGAGGGTGTAGGAGGTCATGCGCTCTCGGTCTCCGTAGTGTGTTGCGGGAGGTACGGGTCGGGCCGGGTGGGTTTCCCGGGTTCAGCGGTCCTGAAGTGCGGCGAGTGAGTGGACTACAGCAGCCGTGTCCGGGTAGAGCCGGCGGTAGAGCGTGTACAGCTCGTCGTACCGTGCGGCGTTCTCCGCCCTGGGCGTGACGGTCCGCCGGACGGGATTCCAGTCGTCGACGGACGCGTCGGTGACCAGCTGCGCGGCGAGCAGCGCGCCGCCGTAGCTCGCTCCGATGGAGGTGGACCGCAGCTCCTGCGGTCTGCCCGTGATGTCGGAGACGATCTGGGTCCACAGGGCGCCCTGGGTGCCGCCGCCGACGGCCACCACCCTGCGGATGTCGCCGCCGGCGGTCTCGAGGACCTCGATGTTGTGGCGGACGCCGAAGCCGGTGGCCTCGAGCGCGGCACGGTAGAGGTCGCCGCGGGTGTGGGACAGGGTGAGCCCCGCGATGACGCCACGGGCCTCGGGGTCCATGACGGGGGTCCGTTCGCCGGAGAAGTACGGCAGCATCAGCAGACCGTTGGCGCCGGGGCCCGCCGCCTCCGCGAGGCTCAGCAGCTCGGGATGGTCCGCGGCGCCGACCAGGTCGCGCAGCCAATTCGTCACGGCGCCGGAGGTGGCCATGCCGCCGGCCAGGTTGCGGGTGCCGGGAAGCGCTCCCACGGTGCCCCACAGGGACGGGCTGGTCAGCGGCTTCGGCACCGTGTGGATCAGGAACATCGTCGTGCCGTACATCAGCATCAGGTCGCCGGTCCGCTGCGCGCCGACGCTCAGCGCCTCCGCCCAGGCGTCGATGGTGCCCGTGGTGACGGGGATGCCGGCGGGCAGGTTCGCCGCGCGTGCCGCCTCGGCGGTGAGCACGCCGGCCGACTCGCCGGACCAGGCGAGGGCGGGCAGCTCGATGCCGGGGGCCACGGCCTGTGCCCAGGGCGCGTACCACTCCTGGGCCGTCGTGTCGTACAGCGGTGTGCACTGGCTGGCCGAGTGGTGGTCGAGGACGTAGGCGCCGGTGAGCTTGCGCACCAGCCATGAGCTCGGCATGTACAGGCGGCGTGCCCGCGCGTACAGCTCGGGCTCCTCCTCGGCCACCCACGCGATCTTGGGGCCGGCCGCCTGCGTGGTGAGGGCGGAGCCGCAGCGGGCGAGGATCTCCGCGCCGCCCAGTTGCTCGTCGAGGCGTTCGATCTGTCGGACCGCGCGGGTGTCGACCCCGTAGAGGACGGCCGGGCGCAGGGGCTCGTCGTTCTCGTCGGTGAGCAGGACGCACGGGCCCATGCCGCTGACGCCCACGGCGATCACGGCGGCGTCGGCCGGGGCGGTCAGCTCCCGCGTCAGCTCGGTGAACTCACGCCACCACACGGCGGCGTCCATCTCGAACCGCCCGGGACCCGGGCGTGCGGGGGTGTGCTCCCTGACAGCGGAGCGCAGCAGCGTGCCGTCGAGTCCGACGAGGACCCCCTTGCTGCTGGACGTGCCGATGTCCACACCAATGACTGCGTTGCGAAGCATGGCGTGCACGCTGGCAGAAATCGATTTCAGCGTCAAGGCCTGCGCATCGGATCCCTGCATAATCGAAGAATCTTGCCCTGGGTGCCTTGACACGGTGCGGGGCTGTACCTACTTTGCCGTGAAATGGATTTCAGGCGTCGCAGCGACGTACTCGGTCCTTTCCCGCGTCCCCCGCCGGCAGTGCGGCACGCGGTGCACATCCAAGAACCTCACCCCCGCGAGAGCAGACAGAACCATGACGACCTTTGGACTCGACGGCCTCTCCCGTAAGGCACGTGCCGTCAGCCGCTCCATCAGCGCCGAGAACTTCACCGGCGCCAAGTCGGGCGGCGGCAGGGCCACCGAGGGGACGGGGGCGGTCGCGGCCTCCCGGCTCGGACCGGGCTGGAAGATCTCGCCCAGCATCGACATCGCGGCCGGCGGGACCGCGACCCTCGCCGACATCGAAGGCCCCGGCACCATCCGCCACCTGTGGTGCACCACCGCCCCGCACGCCGCGTGGCGCAGCACCCTGCTGCGCATCCACTGGGAGGGCGAGGAGACCCCGGCGGTCGAGGTGCCGCTCGGCGACTTCTTCTGCAACGGGTGGAACACGTTCAGCCAGGTGTCGTCGGTCCCGGTCGCGGCCAACCCCAACGGCGGGTTCAACGCCTACTGGCCGATGCCGTTCCGCCGCGCGGCCCGCATCACCCTGGAGAACCTCTCCGCCGAGACGGTGACCCTCTACTACCAGGTCGACTACGAGCTCGGCGAGGTCCCCGAGGACTCCACGTACTTCCACGCGCAGTGGCGCCGCAGCCACCCCGTTCCCTTCGGCGAGGAACACACCCTCCTCGAGGGCGTCACCGGCGCGGGCAGCTACGTCGGCACCTACCTGGCCTGGGGCGTCAACAGCCCCGGCTGGTGGGGCGAGGGCGAGCTGAAGTTCTTCATGGACGGTGACGAGGAGTTTCCCACGATCTGCGGCACCGGGACCGAGGACTACTTCGGCGGCGCCTGGAACTTCGACGTCCCCGGCCAGGGCTACACCGCCTACACCACGCCCTACCTCGGCCTGAACCAGATCCTGCGCCCCGACGGCCTCTACAGCAGCCAGCAGCGGTTCGGAATGTACCGTTGGCACATTCTCGACCCCGTCCACTTCTCGGAGGACCTGCGGATCACGGTGCAGAGCCTGGGCATCGGCCCCGGTCAGGGCAACGGCCTGCCGCACCGCTACCGCCACACGAGCGACGACATCGCGAGCACCGCCCTGTTCTACCTGGACGCGCCGAGCAGCACCTCGCTGCCGCAAACCCCTGACCTGCTCACCCTCGAGGTCGACTGACGACCACGGTGAACGACGGGGCCGACAGCCGCGCCCCCGACCCCCCGTACGACCCGCACCAGGAACACAACCCCCCACGCTCCCACCTCTCCCTCTCACCTCCGACAGGAGCGCGCGCATGCTCCAGCACGGCAACGACGCCGGGCATCCGGCCCCGACACGCCGCCGTTTCCTCACCGCGCTGGCCGGCGCGGGCGTCGCCACCGCGGCGTCCGGCCTGCTCAGCGGCTGCGGCACGGCCCAGGCGAAGGACGGCCCTCTGCAGTTCTGGAACTTCTACGGACCGCAACGGTCGCCCGACCCGGCCGTCAACGCCCAGTCCAAGTGGTTCGTCGACATGGTCGACCGGTGGAACGCCACCCATAAGACCAAGATCGAGCTGGTGTACCTCCCCCAGCCGACCTACCTCAACGGTTTCAAGCTGCCCTCCGCCTTCGCCACCGGCCAGGGCCCGGACATCTTCCTGCTCAGCCCCGGGGACTTCCTGCGCTACTACAACGGCGGCGTCCTCGCCGACCTCACCCCGCACATGGACAAGGAAGCCGTCGCCGACTTCGGTACCGCGCTCGACAGCCGTACCGTCGACGGCAAGGTCTACGCCCTCCCCATGGAGGTCGAACCGCTGTCGATGTTCTACGCCGTCGACGCCTGGGAGAAGGCCGGACTGTCCGAGGCCGACATCCCCACCACCTGGGACCAGATGCTCGACATCGGGGACAAGCTGCGCACGAAGACCCGCGCCGGCCTCGTCTTCGAGACCAACCCCGGCTACTACCAGAACTTCACCTGGTACCCGTGGATGTGGCAGGGCGGCGGCGACGTCCTCGACAAGCAGGGCAACGTCGCCTTCGACTCCCCGGCCACCCGCCAGGCCCTTCAGTTCTGGCAGGACTCGGTACGCCACGGCATCACGCCGCGGACCCTTCCCGCCGCCGGCGACGTCATCAGCGCCTTCAAGGCGGGGAACGTCGCGATGTGGCAGCAGGGCATCTGGCAGGTCTCCAGCTTCAAGGCGTACGCCCCCGACTACCGGTACGGGGTCTTCAAGCTCCCCGCACCCGAGGGCGGCGAGTACACCACCGCACTCGGCGGCTGGTCCTTCTGCGCCAACGCGCAGGGCCGCAACCCGGACGCCGCGGCCGAGTTCTGCGCCTGGGCACTCGGAACCATGAGCGACGACTCCATCGACCGGATGGTCGACTGGTGCACCCGCGCCAAGTCGGACGTGGCGCCCCGCGCCACCGCCCTCCAACGCGGCGCCGCCAAGGGCGGCTACGACTCCGAGGCGATGAAGAAGTTCAAGGACGAGGTGTTCCCGGGCGGCCGCGCCGAACCGCGCTACCCACCGGTCGTCTACAAGGCGATCTCCGACGCCATCCAGGGCACCATGCTCGCCGGCCGCAGCGTGGCGAGTGAGACAGAAAGAGCCGCCGAGTCGATCGCGGCCTACGCCAAGAGCTACCAGGGGGCGAGCCTGATATGAGCAGTGTCGCCGCACAGGACCACCGGCCCGCCGCCGCGCCCGCGGCCCCGGCGCCCGCACCGCCCCGGCGCGGACTCGGCCGCAAGCAGCGCGAGTGGATCGCCGCCGGCCTCTTCCTGGCGCCGGACGCCATCGGCCTGACGCTCTTCGTCGGCATCCCGATGGTGCTCTCCATCTTCCTGAGCTTCTTCCAGGTCAGCGGCTTCGGCAGCTACGAGTGGATCGGGCTCGGCAACTACGAGCGCATGATCGACGACCCGCTGTTCTGGGACTCGATGAAGGTCACCGGCCTCTACGTCGTGATCCTCGTCCCCGTCCTGTTCTGCGTGAGCCTCGGCCTCGGGCTGCTCGTCAAGCAGAAGCTCCCCGGCATGGGTGCCTACCGCACCGCGCTCTTCCTGCCGTACGTCGTCAGCCTGGTCGTCGTCGGCGTGCTCTGGAAGTTCCTCCTCGACGAGCAGGTCGGCGCCGTCAACCCGGCCATGCGGGCCATCGGCCTCGAGGGCGAGTCGTGGCTGGGAGATCCCACCCTCGCACTGGGCTGCGTCATCGCCGTCATGGTGTGGGTGATGATGGGCTACTACATGATCATCTTCCTTGCGGGGCTCCAGGAGATCCCCAAGGAGTACTACGAGGCCGCGAAGATCGACGGCGCCGGGCCGTGGACCACGTTCCGCACCATCACCTGGCCGCTGCTGCGCCCCACCAGCTTCTTCGTCCTGCTGATGTCGACGGTCGCCGCCATCACCGGCGGACTCGACCTGATCTTCGTCCTCACCAACGGCGGCCCCGCCAACGGCACCTCGCTGGCGATCTTCTACATCTACCAGCAGGCGTTCGGATTCGGGGAGTACGGCTATGCGTCGGCCATGGGCTCGTTCCTGGTGCTGATCATGGTCGTCTGCTCCGCGGTGATCTTCAAGCTCACGAGAGGCGGGAGGTTCGACGATGGCGAGTGAAGTGAACGCGGTGGGCGGCCGGCGGCTGCTGTCCGGACGCGTCGGCCTGACCGCGCTGGCCGCCTTCGCGGCGGTCATCAGCGTCCTGCCGGTGCTGTGGATGGTGTCCGCGGCCTTCAAGTCCCGCTCGACGGTGACCGACGGCAACCTGATCCCCACGGAGTTCACGGTCCAGAACTTCGTCTACGTCTTCACCGAGGTCCCGTTCGTCCGCTACCTCTGGAACAGCTTCTTCATCTCGGCCGTCATCACGATCGCCGCGCTGCTGTTCCACTCGATGGCCGCGTACGCGCTGGCACGGCTGCGGTTCCCCGGCCGCGAGAAGATCTTCATGGCGATCTTCTCCACCCTCCTGGTCACCGCGCCCGTGGTGCTCATCCCGCTGTTCATCGTCGCCCGTGAACTGGGCCTGCTGGACAGCTACGCGGGACTGATCGTCCCGGCCATCTTCAACGCCTTCGGCATCTTCCTGCTCCGCCAGTTCTATCTGGGGCTGCCCAAGGAACTCGAGGAGGCCGCGGTAATCGACGGCTGCGGGCACTGGCGCGTCTACTGGAACATCGTGCTGCCGATGTCCCGGCCGATCCTCTCCGCGCTGGCGGTGTTCTTCTTCCTCGCCAACTGGAACGCCTTCGTCTGGCCGCAGGTCGCCACCAGCGACCAGAGCCTCACGGTGGTCCAGCTCGGGATCGCCTCGTTCCAGACGCAGTACCTCTCCAACTGGAACTACATCCTGGCGGCGGCGACGGTCGCGGCCCTCCCGATGCTGGCGCTGTTCTTCACCTTCCAGCGGCAGATCGTCGAGTCGATCAAGACGTCCGGCATGAAGTAGCAACACCTGTCACGCCACGCGCCCCGGCCCCCGGCCGGGGCACGTGCGTTCCCGGGGCGAGCGCCGGGAGGAACCCGCCGCTCCCCGTGATCGACGCGCATCCGAAATTCGTTTCGCGTCCCCGGGAGGCGCCCCTACTGTGGCGCGGTGACAACTCGAATGATCATTCTGAATGGCGGTTCCAGCTCGGGGAAGTCCGGGATCGTGCGGTGCCTCCAGGCCGTACTGCCGGATCCCTGGCCGGCGTTCGGGGTCGACTCGTTCGTCGACGCGCTGCCCGCGAAGGTGCAGGCGTCGGACGCGGGGCTCGAGATCGCGGCGGACGGCCGAGTGAGCGTCGGCGCGGACTTCAGGGCGCTGGAGGCGGCCTGGACCGAGGGCATCGTGGCGATGGCCCGCGCAGGCGCGCGAATCATCGTCGACGACGTCTTCCTCGGCGGAGCGGCGTCACAACAGCGGTGGCAGAAGGCACTGGGCGGTCTGCCCGTGCTGTGGGTGGGCGTCAGATGCGAGAGCGCGGTCGCCGCCGGCCGTGAGATCGCACGGGGAGACCGGGTCCAGGGCATGGCCGCCTCACAGGCGGACGCGGTTCACCGGGGGGTGTCCTACGACGTGGAGGTCGACACGACGCACACCGAATCCCTGGCGTGCGCGAGGGCCATCGCGGCCCACGTCAACTGATCTCCGCTGCGCGGAGCCATCCCCCACCCCGCCCCTTCCCGCCGCACCGATGTGCGGCTCCGCCGCGTGGCGGGGCAGGCCCCGGGCCCCACGGGGGCCGACGCCCCTTCCCCTTCCCGGTGCTGACGCCCTCGCACCTCCCCACAGCCATACGCGGCGCGGCCCCTTGCCGCCGCGCGGGCCTTTCCCCACCCCGCCCCTTCCCCGATACCGGGGCAGGCCCTGGACCCCATGGGGCTGACGCCGCCAGCCCCCTCCCGAGGAGAGGGAGAAGGTTTGGCGGGGGCCGGCGCCCCCCACACCACCGAGCGGCAGCTTCGCGCCGCGATATGGGCCCCTGCCGCGTGCCGCGTGCCGCCTGCCGCCTGCCGACGGACCGGACACCGGCCCGGCTCAGGGGCCTGCACCACTCGCGGCCCGACCTGAACTGCCGCCGCTGCGTTGCGCCCCTGCGGGGCGGATCCGGGCCGGCCGGGGCCCGTCGTGAGCGTGGCGGTCCGGGGGTGCGCACGGGCCGCCGGTGTGTTGCGCCCCGTGCAGGGCGGATCCGAGCCGGACGGGCCCGGGGCGTGGCCCCTGGTGAACGTGGCGGTCCTGGGTGGGGCATGGCCCCGGTAGGGGGTGCGTTGCGCCCCTTGCGGGGCGTGGCTGCGCGGGTGGGTGGTGCGGGGGGCGGGCCCTCCGGAGGGGGTGTCCGGAATGGCTGTCCTCACCGCGCTTCGCGCGAGTTGCGACGCTTTACTTCCGGACACCCCCTCCTACGACCCCACCCCCCTGACGTCCGGTGCCGCCCGTACCGGCCGCTGGTCCCTCCGTGCGGCACGGCGGTCGGGCCTCTGGGCGGGGACAGCTCCACGCTGGGGCGGCGAGTCGGCCTTGGGCCGCGGCTCCGGTCGGCCGGGCGGCGAGTGGTGGGTCTCCCTGGGCCCGGGCCTGTGTCCCCGGTCCGACGCCGGGCCCGTGCACACCACCGGACCGCCACGCTCACGACGGGCCCCGGCCCGGGCCCGTCCGGGTCGGACCGCCCGGGCGCCAGGCCGGCCCCGCCGTGCTCTCGCGCGGCTTGAGGGTCGTACGCAGCACCACCGTCTGAAGCAGCGCCGTGCTGCCCGCCATCCGCTGGAGCAGCAGGTCCGCCGCCGTGCGCCCGAGGTCGTAGGACGGCAGCTCGACCGTCGTCAGCGAGGGCCGCACGAGCGATGCCCAGGGCACGTCGCCGAAGGACAGGACGCCGACGCCCGGCGGCGCCTGCCCCGCTTCACGCAGGGCCTCGAGCGCGCCCACGGTCATGAGGTTGTTCGCCACGAAGACGGCGTCCGGCGGCTCGGGCAGGGCGAGCAGTTCCTGCATGGCGGCCCGGCCGCCCTCGACGCGGAAGTCGGCGTGGCGGATGTAGGACGCGGCCCGCGCCGGGTCGCCGGAGTCGTTGCCCAGTTCGCCGCGGAGGGCGGACCGGTAACCGGCGAGGCGCTCTTCGGAGGTGGAGGCCCCGGCGGGGCCGGTGATGCAGGCGACCCGCTGGTATCCGGCCCGGAGCAGGTGCCGGGTGGCGACCTCGCCGCCGTGCTGGTTGTCTACCATGACGGCGTCCACGTCGGCGTCGTGGGGCCGGCGGTCGACGGCCACGACCGGCATGCCTCTGGCCATGAGCGGGCTGAGGTCGGTCCGGTCGCGTGAGGCGGCGGCGACGATGACTCCGGCCATCTGCTCGCCCATGACGATGTCGATGTAGCGGCGTTCCTTGTCGACGTCCTCGTCGGAGTTGCACAGCACGACCGACATGCCGGTGCGCTGTGCGGCGTCCTCGACGCCGCGGGCGAGCGAGGTGAAGAAAGGGTTCTCGATGTCGGGGATGATCAGGCCGATCACGCTGGACTGCTGTTTGCGCAGCGACCGGGCGAGCCGGTTGGGCGCGAAGCCGAGCTCGGCGGCGGCCTGCCGTACGGACTCGGCGCGGGCGGCTGTGACGTTGCCGCCGTTGAAGACCCGCGACACCGTCGCCGGCGACACTCCGGCCGCACGCGCCACGTCCTGAATCGTCACCACTGTCGTGTCCACACCTTTCGTCCGCTGCGCAGACCCGCGCAGCCCGCCGCGCGGCCACACGCCACGCATCCCGCCGCCGGCCTGCCGCGCCGGGCCGGCGCGTAGCCGCGGGGTGGTGCCGCGCCAGCCGGTTCGCCGTGGGTTTCCTTGACTTTACCCGCCCCTGAAAAGGATTTCTCGCCTGGTCCGGGAGAAGCGTCCACCTCAGGTGTTTCCATGCGGTCCGCTCTGTCGTCGCCTCATGTCCACACCACCGGCGATGCCGCACGGAGCAGGAGCTTCATAGGTCTTTGTATGCTGCACGAGTACTTTCTGCAATCGATTTCACGCCACTCCTCGCTGTGCGACTCCGGGCACGGGCGGCGTCAGGAGTGGAGGCCCGGACGCGGCCCGGCCCGGCGGGCCGTCGGTCGCCAGGGCGGCCCGGTCCTGTGACCCTGGGGACATGCGACGAGGAAGTGGCACGACGAAGGTTCGCAGGATCTACGAGGAGCCCGGCCCGGACGACGGCCTCCGGGTCCTGGTCGACCGGCTCTGGCCCCGTGGTCTGAGCAAGGACGCGGCGCACGTCGACGAGTGGCCCAAGGCGCTGACGCCGTCGTCGGAGCTGCGGCGCTGGTACCACGGGCCGGACGGGGAGTACGAGGAGTTCCGGCGACGCTACGAGGCCGAACTCGCCGAACCCGCCGCCGCCGAGGCGCTGCAGAAACTGCGCACCCTCGCCACGGAAGGGCCGGTGACGCTGCTGACGGCGTCCAAGGAGCCGGACCGCAGCCACGCCGCCGTGCTGCGCAGCCTGCTCTGACGCACAATCAATCATCGGATCATGGGCGGGACTTGGGCCCGAGCCCCGTATCGTGGACCCGGCGCCGCTCCATCGACGGTCCGGCGGTCGCCCCGGAACGAGAGGCCCACCGAGTGCACCCCTCCACCGACGACCCGGCGGCCCCTTGGATGACTCCTGTGCCCGGTGGTGCCGTGGAACTCCGCGACGACCGGCGCGGCACCCGCTGGCGCACCGAGCTCGCTCCGTTCCTGCTCGGCACGTATCCCGTCACCAGGGGCCTCCACCGCGCCGTCACCGGAGCCGATGCCGCTCCCCGGCCCGATCCCACGGCCGGCCCCACTGCCGGGCCCGTGGTCCTTCCCGCCGCGAGCGAAGCCGCCCCCGTGACGTACATCAGCTGGTTCGACGCGATCGAGCTGTGCAACCAGGTGTCGGCCCGGGCCGGGCTCGGCAACGCCTACTCCCATGACGCGCGCAGCGGCGAAGTGACATGGGACCGGGCGTCGGACGGCTACCGGCTGCCGACCGAGGCGGAGTGGCAGTACGCCTGCAAGGCAGGCACCAGCGGTTACCGGTACGGCGAGATCGACGACATCGCCTGGTACGCGGACAACTCCGGCGGCCTGGCCCACGACGTCGGCGGCAAGAAGCCCAACCCGTGGGGTCTGTACGACATGCTGGGCAATGTGTGGGAGTGGTGCTGGGACCTCTACGACGAGGAGGTCTACGGCTCCTACCGCATCTTCCGCGGCGGCGGCTGGGCCGAGTCGGCGCGCGGCTGCGGAGCCTCCGTGCGACGCCGCAGCCACCCCACGTTCGCGATCGACGACCTCGGCCTCCGGCTCGCCCGGACCGTGCGGAGCGCCTGAGCCGGACCGACCGCGCTCTCCCGGCCCGCCGACGACGGCGAGGGCCCCGGGCCCGCCGACTTCGGCGTCCGAGCCAGGGGGCTGTCCCGCGGGTGGCGGCACCTCCTCGGGACATGCGCGCCGCACTCTTCGTCCCCTGCCTCGGGCGGCGTGCCGCTCTCCGTCCAGGCGCCCGCGCGGCTCCTGGCGCGACTCGGTGACGAGGTGGGCTCCCCGGCCGCCCGGGCGCCTGCCGTGGGCCCCGGCGGCCCCGCTTCTGCTGCGGCCCGCAGGCGCGATGTGATCCAGCTAGAGGCACAGCCGCGGGGCCTCCGCGGCCGGGTCCACCGGGCCGGTCAGCCGGCCCGCCAGCTCACGGGCCCAGCCGGTCAGTCCCGGTACGTCGATGGCGTGCGGCGCGGGGAAGCCGGCGATCCGGTCCGCCCCGCGCAGCAGCAGGCGGGCGCCGCCCGCGGTGTTGCCCCGTGCCGCGTGTGTGAGACCCACCGCGAGCTGGGCCATGCCGCGCCACAGCTCACGCTCCTCCTCGGGGCCGGACTTCCACGCGTCCTCGAACACTTCGTGCGCATGGAACGGCATCCCGGCGTCGAGCAGCCGCTGAGCCTCGGAGAGCGTCTCGGAGGGAGTGCGCAGCACTCCCTCCGACTGGCGTTCCACGCCGGGCGCGCCATGGGGGAGGGGGCGCCCCAGCCCGTCCCGGGGACGGGCGTTGCGCGCCCGGCCCTCGGCGTCGCGGTCTCTGCGTGCCTTGTCCATGCCGTAATTGTCCCTCGTACGCCTCCACCGGCGACGGGCGGTGTGCCCCGCGTGCCACCGCGCCGCAGGCCGGGCGTCCGACGACCCCGCAGAGTGCGGTAATGTTCTCTTGCGCGCTCAGCCAGGGAAACCGGCGGAACCGCGCACCGGGACGTGGCGCAGCTTGGTAGCGCACTTGACTGGGGGTCAAGGGGTCGCAGGTTCAAATCCTGTCGTCCCGACTCGTGAGAGTCGTAGAGCAAGGGGCCGTTTCAGAGAAATCTGAGACGGCCCCTTGGTCGTTCGGACCCGCCCGGGCCGGCGGCATCTCATCGACCTGCGGGAGGCGGCCGGCGGAGCCGGTCCGGGCCGTCTCACCCGGCGCCGGGGTCACGCTTCGCCGCATCGTCGTAGGCGGCGCGGGCCTCGGCGACGGCGGACCGGTGGCGCTCGGCCCAGCTCACCAGTCCGGTCAGCGAGGCGTGCAGTTCTCGGGCCATGGGCGTGAGGCTGTACTCCACTTTGGGCGGCACGGTCGGATGGACGGTGCGTACGAGCAGCCCGTCCCGCTCCAGCCTGCGCAGGTTGAGACTGAGCATCCGCCGGCTGATGCCCCTGATGGGGCGCTCCAGTTCGGTGAAGCGGACCGGGCCGTGGGCGGCGGCGATCAGGATCCCGATGCTCCACTTGCCCGCCACGCGGTCGAGCACCTCTGTGACCGGGCAGGCTTCGTCCCTCAGTGCGTCGGTAACACGGGTGGGACTGCGTGACATGAAAGTGCCTCCTTCCGACGAGCGGCAACGTTATCGATGATGACTGCTGTTACAAGTCGTGAACCAAGGGGGAAGACATGCCTGTTCGTGCTCTCGTCGTTGATCCGTCCGCACCCGAATCTGTCCGCCTCGCCGAGGTTCCGGACCCGGTCCCCGGATTGGGCCAGGTCCTTGTGGACGTCTCCCACGCCTCGTTGAACTACGGCGACCTCAACGACGCCCGCTCCGGTCGCCTCCCTGTGGGGGCGGTGCTCGGTTCGGACGCCGCCGGGGTGGTGGTTCGAGCTGCCGCTGACGGAACCGGCCCGGCGGTGGGCACCCGGGTGGTGGCCCTGACCTCGGGGGCGTTCGCCGAGCGTGTCGCCATCGACACCGGCGCGCTCGCCGAGGTGCCGAAGAGCCTGGACCTGGCGCAGGCAGTCGCTCTGCCGGTCGCCGGAGTGGCCGCACTGCGCTCGCTGCGGGCCGCCGGACTCGGTCCGGAGAAGAGAGTGCTGGTCACCGGTGCCTCCGGCGGAGTCGGCCGGTTCGCCGTCCAGTTGGCGGCGCGGGCCGGTGCTCACGTGATCGCTTCCGTGGGATCGACCGCCCGTGGGGAGGGGCTGCTCGAGGCCGGCGCCGACGAGGTGCTGATCGGCCTGGAGGGGCTCGAGCGACCGGTCGACATGGTCATCGACAGCGTCGGCGGCCCCCAGTTGGTCGCGGCATGGAACCTGCTCGCTCCCGGGGGCAGCGTGCAGAGCGTCGGCTGGACCTCTGGGGAGCCGGCGGTCTTTCCCCCGTACGCGACCGTCGGCCCGGCCAAGTCGCTGACGTCCTTCGTCATCGAGGGCGATGCGGGCACGGACCTGGCCGTTCTCACCGAGCTGGTCGCTGAGGGATCCGTCACCGTCGAGATCGGCTGGCAGGGGTCCTGGGAGCGCTTCGCCGAGGCCGCCGAGGCCCTCCGCGGACGCCGTGTCCCCGGAAAAGCGGTCCTTCATGTGTCACGCGACGAGCCGCACGCGCCGGCGCTGCCTCCGCAGGACTAGGACCTGCCCCGCGAGAGTCGTCCGGGGCAGGCCGCGTGAGAAGCCCGACAGCCCGGACGCGGACGGCCCCGGTCGTCCGGCTCCGCACCTGGCCGCCCGGACAGGACGGGTCCTAGGAGGCCGTTGGGGACGGCCGCGCGGATTCCGTGCGGGGTGACGACTTCGTGCGGCCGCCGTCGCACATCAGCGTGATCACGATCATCGACGTGGGGGACGCGTCCGCACCCGCGGCGCCGGGAAGCACGGTCGCAGCCGTCCAGTTGCCCTTGCGCAGGCTCAGCCATCCCTCACCCATGTCATGTCCGGGCTGCCACCCGTGGTCCGACCGCGCCCGGGTGAACCCGGCCTTCAGGGCCGTGTCCGCAGTCGCCGACTCGTGCTCGCCCGTGAGGCGTTCGTGGCACTCGGTCGGGATCAGCTCCTGCGGCGTCCGCTCCAGCGTGATGCCCTCGGCCTCGAGAGCCGAGGTCAGATCCGAGACCACAGCGTCCGCGGGCAGCGGCGGACCCGAATGGCGCGGCGGGAGAGGGCCCTTGTCCTCCAGGAGCAGAGCGCCGCAGCCGGTCGTCGCCGTCATCGTCAGCACCGTCATCATGGCCAGGCCCGTCAGGCCTGTGCGCCCCCGTCGCAGTCGCACGGTCTCGTCCGCCCCCTTCTGTACCGTTCACGGCCGCTCAGTCTTCCACCCTGCCGGATCACGACGGACGGTGGCCCGACCAGGGGGCCTGCCCCCGGGGCGCTGGGGTGCCGGGCGCATGCGGAGGGGTCGGCACCTGGAACGCGTCGTCACGCGGTCCAGGTTGCCGCCCTGGATCCACGGAGATCTTCGCGAGGCTCAACTCCCAAGTCAATCCTAGGATTTCCTCGCAGCAGCCCAAGGAATATCTTGGACCCCCATGACTCTTGATGATCTGCGCGTCTTCGTCGCCGTGTGCCGCGCCGGCAGCCTCAGTGCCGTCGCCCGCGAACTGTCCTGCACCCAGTCCGCCGTCAGCCAGCACGTGAAGCGGCTCGAGCGGGAGATCGGGACCGACCTGGTGGAACGGCATCCCCGCGGCGTCGTGCCCACTCGGGCGGGCCGACTCCTTCAGGCGGCCGCCGCCGACGGCATCGCCGGCCTCGACGTCGCACTGCGACGCCTCGCGGACCTCGTACGCGGTGACGGCGGCTCGGTACGCATCACCACCGGCGCCACCACCGTGCGCCACTTCATGTCGGCGGCGGTCGTCGAATTCCGGCGCCGGCACCCCCGGGTCAGCCTGGAGTTCCAGACGGAGAACTCCAGCCGCAGCTGCTTCGACGCGCTCGCGGCCCACGACCTGGACCTGGCATGGATCACCATCGGCGCGCCCGTGCGCGGCGTCGAGCAACACCGGGTGATCGACCTGCCCTGGGTGCTGGCCGTCCACGCGGACGACCCGCTCGCCGCCCGCAGCCGGATCGAGCCGCAGGATCTCGCCGGCATCCGCCACATCCGGCTGCCCGAGAATTCCACGTCGCGCGCCCGGCTCGACGCCGCCTTCGCCGAATGGGGCATCCACGCCACCTCGGACACCGGCGTCGCCGACTGGGACACCGCCATCCTCCTCGCCGAACTCGGCCTCGGCCACGCCGTCGTCCCCGCCCTGCCCGGCTGGAGCGGCTCCGCCCATCCTTCGCTGCGCTTCGTCCCGATCCCGGATCTTCCCGCCCTCTCGGCGGGCTGGGCGGTACGGAAGTGGGACGCCCTGTCGCCGCAGGCCCGCGCCTTCGCGGACATGGTCGCCACCAGGAGCGGCCGAGAGTCGCTCCCCGGCCCCGGCCACGGGCCCGCCGGGGCCGGGACGGCGCGCCGGGGCACCGGGGCTCGCACCACCTGACGTACGGGCCGGGAGCGCGGCGGCTGATGGTGTCCACGGGACCCCGGACCATCAACTGCTCGTACGGGGGCTCGGCTTCCGCGCCCACGGCACCGTCCACGACGATGTCTTCCGTTGGCTGACGAGCCGCCGGCGGGCAGCCTGGTGAACCCCGACGGCGCCGCCCCTCTCACGCCGGTCCGAGCGCGGAGCCCGGTGGACAACCCCCGCCGTGCTCAAGAAGTGGCGGACAGACGTCCCAGCCACTCGCTCAGCAGACCGCTCTCCGCGCCGGTCAGTGCCGGGGACGGTGCGTGGGCGAGCAGGGCGTCGAGTTTCGCCGCGGTCGAGGGGATGTCCGCCCCGCTCCGCCCGTCCGCCGGTCCAACGGCCGGCGTGGCCTCGGCGTAGGCGTCCGGGGTGAGGATCGCGGCGTGGACGGCGTCGCGGACCCGGGTGGACAGGGCCGCGTCCTCGAAGGTGGTGGGCCGGGACACCAGCATCAGTGCCACCCCCACGTTCGCCGCCATGACCATCTGCGCGGCCACGCGCGGCGCGAGCCGCAGCTTGCCGAGTGCCGCCGCGCGTTCCAGGTCCCGGGTCAGGATCCGATGGGACTCCAGGGCCGCGGCGGGCGGGGTGCGCATGGCGGGGGAGTTCATCAGTCGGTACAGGTTCGGGTTGGCCAGGGCGAAGGCCACATGGGTGTCCCATCCGTCCCGCAGGTCCTGGACGGGGTCCGCCCCGGGGCTGCGCTCACGCTTCGTGGCCAGATATTTGTCGAAACCGTGGTCGACGACCGCCGAGAGCAGGCCTTCCTTGTCCCCGAAGTGCCGGTAGAGCGCCGGCGCTCCCACATGGGCCCCCTCGCACACGGCGCGGGTGGAGATGTCGCCGTCGGGGGAGGCCGCGACCAGGTCGGCGGCGACTTCGAGGATGCGGTCACGGGTGCTCATGGCGGCGACGCTACCAAGCCGGGTAGCGGCGCTACGCGCCCTCGGCACGGGAGGTCACCTCCCTCGGCGACGGCTGACGAGGGCGGTCTCGCCGATGGCATGACGTCCGGCATGAGCGCGGCCGGGGCCGACCGGCGCCACGGGGCTCAGATCGCGCCGCCGTTGGCGCGCAAGACCTGGCCGTTGATCCAGCGGGCGGGGCCGGCGAGGAAGGAGACGACCTCGGCGATGTCGGCAGGGGTACCGAGTCGCTCCAGCGGGTTCATCTTCGACATGCGCTCGATGGTCTCGGCGTCCTTGCCGTCCAGGAACAGCGCCGTGGCGGTCGGCCCAGGGGCGACAGCGTTGACGGTGATGTCCCGGCCCCGCAGCTCGCGGGCGAGAATCAGCGTGACGGCCTCGACGGCGCCCTTGGTGGCGGCGTACGCGCTGTAGCCGGGGAGGGCGAGGCCCAGGACGGACGTCGAGAAGTTGATGACGGCGCCGCCGGAGCGCAGTCGGCGGGCGGCCTGCTGGTTGACGACGAACGTGCCGCGGACGTTGGTGCGGTGCATCCGGTCCAGCGCGTCCAGGTCGAGGTCGACCAGCGGCGCGAGCGTCATGACGCCTGCCGCGTGGACGACCACGTCCACGCCGCCGTAGGTGTCCTCGGCGAGATCGAAGAGGGCGGCGACCGCCTGCTCGTCGGCCACGTCGGCACGGAAGGCGACGGCCTGCCCGCCCGCAGCGGTGACAGCGGTGACCGCAGCCTCGGCCTCGGCCCGGTTGCCCGCGTAGTTGATCACGACGGCGAAGCCGTCCGCGGCCAGCCGCTCCGCGCTCTCACGGCCGATGCCCCGGGAGCCGCCGGTGACGATCGCGACGCGGCGGGGGTTGGGGGTGGGGGTCCGGCTCTGCTCGGTCATCGTGTCGCTCCTGTCGGGAGGTGTGAAGGGTCGGTACCTCGAACTCGCGTAATCAACGCTAACACGTATGGCGTAGCAACGCTACTGCGATCCGGTAGGGGCGCTGCCGTGTTCGCGTCGCTGCCCGCACACCCCGAACGTCCGTACCGGAGCACCTCTTTGCCCCCCGTACGCCTCCCTGCCCACGGACAAGGACCCCGCCCCTCCACTCAAGATCATCGAGTGCAGAATGGTCCGTATGGCGATAACGAACATGCCGAGAACGGCAACGATCGACGATGCTCCGCAGATCAGCCCGATCCTGGCCCGTGCCTTCGACGACGACCCGATGATGCGCTGGTTCTTCCCCGACGACGATGCGCGCGAGGCGGTGCTGGGCCGCTATTTCGCCACGATCTTCACCCGGCAGTACGGGCGCCACGGCGTGTGCGAGCACACCGAGGCTGCGGCCGCGTTCTGGGTGCCGCCGGAGGCGCAGGCCAAGGCCGTTCCCGACGCCGGGACCATCCAGGAACTCCTGGCCATTCTCGGTGACCGGGCTCCGCTGTTCAGGGACGCTGTCGAGACGGCCGCGAAGCACACACCTCAGGAACCGCACTGGTACCTGGCGATGATCGGCGCCGACCCGGCCGCCCAGGGCCAGGGACACGGTGCGGCCCTGCTGCGCTCGGGGCTGGCCAAGGCCGACGCGGCAGGTCTGCCCACCTATCTGGAGTCCTCCAAGCCGTCGCGCGAGGAGGTACGGCTGCCAGGGGGCGGGCCGGTGCTGTGGGGGATGTGGCGCAGGCCGGCCGACTCCCGCTGACCGCCCCCGGAACCGGGTCGGGGGGACGGCGCGCGAGGCGCCGAGCGTGGCGGTGACGCGGCGGCGACCCGGGAACGGCCCCCGCCCGGGGGCGTACCCGGTCCCGCCGCCCGCCGCCCGCCGCCCGCCGCCCGCCGCCCGCCGCCCGCCGGCGACGGTCAGGACAGGAGCCCGATGAGACCCCGCGCCGCCGCGTCGGGCGTGACGGTCAGGCGCGAAGCGTCTCCGTCTTCACCGGGACCCGCGCGCTCGGCGGTCGGCCTCCTCGGCCGTGCGCTCCAGCCGGCTACGGTGGTTCTCCCACCACGCCGAGTCCCCGGGCGCCATGCCGCGGTTGTTCTCGTTCATGCCGACGGCACCGTCCGTGAGTTCCCGCAGGATGTCGGCGTGACCGGCGTGCCGGTGCGTATCGGCGATCACACGCACGACGGCATGATGCAACGTCACCTCGTTCTTTCTGGGCCACCACGGCACCTTGCCGACCGTGTCCAGCGGCAGCGCGTCGATCGTCGCGTCCGCGTGCGCCCATGCCCGGTGGTAGAGCTCCACGATGTACTCGCGTGATTCGTCGGCGGTGGCCCACATGTCCGCGTTGGCCTCTGCGCCGTCCTCGAGCCAGGGCAACGGCTCGCCGGACGGCCGCCCGAAGGTGTCGCCGAGGTAGCCCAGCTCCACGCCGGCCACGTGCTTGACGAGGCCCAGGAGATTGGTGCCGGTCGGCGTCAGCGGGCGGCGGACGTCGTACTCGGAGAGCCCTTCGAGCTTCCACAGCAGGGCGTCACGGGCGGACTGGAGGTAGAAGTGAAGGTCAGCCTTGGGGCTCGATGCGTTCATCGGAACAGTCTGCCGCTCGCGCGATCTTCGTTCACCATGTTTGTCGACCGCTCCCGGTGAACGGAACCGGTGGGCCCGGTTCGCCGACTCGGCGGGGAACTTGGGGGACCGTCCGGGCCGCGGCGAGGTGTTCGGTGGGCCGCCACGCGCCGCTCGTGGGCGCGTCGGCGCACACGACGACCCGGCGCCGACCGGAGCGGCTGCGGGCCGGGACGCGGGGCGGCCCGGCCGCCCCCCGCTCACGGGCTGGTCGTGTCCCGGCAGGACCGGGCCTCGATCGCCGCGGTGCTCGGCTTGTGGCTGCTGATCCAGCCGCGGTTCTCCTCGGTGAGAGCCGGCAGGGACGTCTCGACGTCCCGGATCCAGGTGCTGGTGCCCACGTGCTTCTTCAGCCATGCCTCGAGGCGCCGGCAGTCCTCCTTGTGCCCCTTCCGCAGCCCGATGCCGTAGTGCTGCGGTGCTCCTATCGTCACGTCCGGCACCACACGCAGCCCGTCCTTCTCGTGCTGACGGGCGAAGCCGTACAGGATCGCCTGGTCGGTGGAGACCGCCTGGACCCGGCCGGCGACGAGTTCGTCGATGCAGTCGGACGCGTCGTCGAGGGTGACCGGGTCCGCGCCCACGGTGTCCTTGATGTCGTCCAGCGCTTCCTGGGACGTGGTCCCCTCCCAGGTGCAGATGCTGGTGCCGCGCAGGTCGGCCAGGGTCTCCACCTCGGTGCCCGACGCGACGAGGAACCCCTGCCGGGTGGTCAGATAGGGGCCCACGAAGTCGACCTCGTCCATGCGTTCGGCGGTGATGGAGAACGAAGCGATCGTCATGTCCGCCTTCTTCCCCAGCAGTTGGGTCACCCGGTCGCCGGAGGAGACGTCCACGGGCTCGCTGAACGCGACGTCGAGCTCCTCCTCGATGTGCTGGAGCAGCAGGAAGTCCAGCCCCGAACGGTCGTAGTTCGCGGAGTAGGACAGGCCGGGCAGGTCGTTGTGCATCGCGACGGTCACCCGGTTCACCCCGAGGAACGTCGGCTCCGGTTCATCGGTGGAGCAGGCCGCCAGACTCACAAGCGTGGCGACGGCTGTCGCCGTGCCGATCAGGCGCTTCGGCACGCGTACGGTGGAACGCCAGGATTCCGGGATGTCGGACACGGTGTCCTCTCAGTCGTGAAGTACGACGTCCGCGACGGAAAGGCTCATCCGGCAGCCTTCGTCGGTCAGCAGGGTGATCCGGGCCTCGATCTCGCCCTCCAGCCCGCCCAGAGGGAACTCGACCGCCTCGCCGCTCCGCACACCCTCGACCCGGGTGTTCGCGTTGCCCGGCAGTTCGGCGGTGTAGGTGGTCTCCGGGCCGCAGAACTGCGAGCCGCGGGCCGCGTCCCTGATCGTGAGGGTCAGGCGCAGACGTGAGCGGTCGGCGGGGCTGTCCACGACGAGCCGCAGCCGTGAGCCGTTCGTGGCCGTGTCCGGGGTGATCCGGGTCCGCCCGGTGACATCGATCTCGCCGTGTTCCGCGAGGTGGTCCATGCCGATGGTGCCGGCGACCGCGCAGATCACCGCAGTCGCCGACATGAGCACCCGCCAGCGGCGGGCCCTCCGCTCGCCCGAGGGGGCTATCAGCCGTGCCAGCGCCAGCGCGACCGCGGAGCCGATCGCGGCGTAGACCCACACGAACTGGTGGAGCGGCCCGTCGGGCGCGGTGATCAGGGCGATGCTGCCGAGCGAGAGCACCAGCAGGAACGGCGGCCAGTTCCAGCCGCCCCAGCGCTTGGCCTTGTCGGCGAACTCGACGACGTCTCCGACGAACACGCTGAGGAACAGTTTGCTGACGAACCCGATCGCCGGGGACTGGTCGCCGCTGGTGCTGGCGCGGCTGTCGACCGGGTGCTCACCGGTCAACTACCGGCCCCCTGACCGGGACGCGGGTTGAAGTAGAAGTTCGCGGTCTCCAGTTTGCCGATCGCCGGTGAGCCGTCGCCGTGCGACGTCACCTCGATCCGGTCGGCGCTGTGAGTGGTGCGACGGGCCAGCTCGATGTGCGACCGCAGGGACTCCGCGCTCAGGTCCTTCCCGGTGGTCAGCCAGGTGCCGATCGCTTCCTCCAGGACCTGCCGGTCGTCGGCGGAGAGTTGCTCGATGGCCGTGGCCGCGACCGTGTCCTCTTCGGTCTCCGGCGGGTCGTCGGGATTCCTGCGCAGCACCCTGCCCAGCAGGACCCGGCCTCTCTCCACCGCGCTGTCCGCCAGCCTGGTCTGCGCCGAATCGACGACGGCGCCGGCGAACGACGTCGCGGCGGTGCTGACGAACGGGGCGATGACAGCGGCGGCTGTCAGTAATTCGGACATGCGATCTCCCTCCGGATCAGCCTGAACTCTACTCAACGTTGCGTGTGGCGGAAGTGACTCAGCGCTACTGAGAAATCCGGTGCGGGAGCACGACGGAGCCGGGCGGCATCACTCTGGATGCCGGCCCGGCTCCGCCGTCAACGACTGCCCGGTCCGGTGACCGCCCCGTGGCGACCTGCCCCAACAGGTCGCGGGCGGGCACTCACCGGTCGTGCGTCACTCGAGCAGCTCCGCGTACGCGCCCATGGCGAGGGCGATGTCCGCCTGCGCCCAGAAGCGGTGGTACGTGAACTCCGGTGCGGCGCCGCCCGCCAGGTAACTCTCGATCTTCGACCAGGCAGGGTCGTCCTCGTAGAAGGAACGCAGCGACGCGAACGTCGACGACGAGTTGATGGTGTCGCCGTTCGGCATCGTGCCCGTCCAGCCGCTGGGCACGTACACCGGGTCGTCGAACCGGCTGTAGTCGGTACGCGTCTCGGGCACCGCGATGCCGAGCGCGTCCTGGTGGTGGTCCCACATCCCGTCGAGCAGCGCCTTGGCCACGGACTTGGCCTCCGCGTCACCCGAACGTGCGGCGTAGTACGTCAGCACCTTGGCGTACGCGCCGGCCACGCCCACGTCCTGGGTGTAGTCGGCCACCGTCACGTGCAGACCGGCGTTGGCGCCCGGGTTCGCCGCGTTCCACGTGTCCGGCTTGCCGGACCACTGGAGCGTGGACGGGATCCGGAACGTGCCGTCGGGGTTGACGGTCGTCTCGGAGAGCGCCCAGTCGACCCACTTGTCGAGCACCTCCTTCGCCTGCGCGTCGCCCGTCTGCTGGTAGTACTCGGCGACCCGCTCCATGGACCACGCCTGGAAGCCGAACCACTGGTTCGACGGCGGGTCGTGGTACACCGGCTTCTCGTCGTACGCCATACCGTAGAAGGTGGGCGTACCGGCCGCCGGCGCCTCGTAGCGGCCGCCGACACTGTTCGTCGCACCGCCCGCGATGGCTCCCTCGTCGGCCTGCAGCCAGCGGTAGAACTCGATCTGCCGGTCCAGGCTCTTCGCCCAGTCCGCCTGCGCCGTCGGCGACTTGGGCTTCAGCGGGGCGTAGGCGCTGAGCGCGTGGGCCGCGAGCGGGTTCTGGTAACCGCCGTGCGCGTGGCTGGAGCCGATCCGCCAGGCCCAGCCCGCCGAGGAGTCGGCCGCGCCACCCCAGGCGTAGTACCAGGACAGCAGGTAGTGCGAGCTGTCCTTGCCGGTGCCGGCCGGGCAGGTCGTCGGACCCACGCAGTTGCCGACCTTCTTGAAGTACTTGTCGAACATGGCGTAGCGCAGGTAGTCGCCCATCTTGGCGGCCTTGGCGACCGTCCCGGAGACCTGGGAGCCCTTGCCCTGCTCCTTGGCCCACAGGTCGGCCCAGTAGGCGGCCTGCACGGCGCGGGCGTCCGCGTCCGGGGCGTTGGTGTACTTCCACTGCTTGGCGTAGGACGCGTCCTTGGTGAACAGGTCCAGGTAGCCGTTGGGGCCGCCGTAGGCGAACCGGTCACATGTCGGCTGCGGCACCGTCTCCCACACCGATTCCTGCGGACCGCGCTGGAAGGTGTTGATGTACGAGGGGCCTGTCGCGCTCGGCCCGGCCTCGCACTTGCCGGGCTCGTTGCCGTACCCGTAGACGTTGTCGACGTCCTGGAGCCAGTGCATGCCGTAGACGTCGTCCGTGCCGTACGCGCTCTTCAGCTCTGCCGCGATCGGGTCCTTGCCGGATGTCACGGAGGGCTGGAGCTCGGCCGGGTACTGGGAGGGCTGGTCGTGCTCCGGCGCGTAGGTGGCCGGCTTGTTCGGGTCGTAGTAGGAGCCGGTGGCCTGGTCGGCGTGCGTGGGGATCATGTACTTCTCCATGATCTCCCAGGCTCCGTTGAACTTCGTCCAGTCACCGCTGATCCGGCCGTACATGGCCTGGAGCCAGATCAGGTAGCTGTACGCCTCCGACGTCGTCTCGTGCCCGTGGTCGGGGGCCTCGACGATCAGCGTCTCGACGGAGTGGTACGGGATGCCCTCGGGCGAGAAGTAGCCGTTGGCCGGGTCGGTGATCTTCCCGTACAGCTCGAGGAAGCGCCCGTCGTACTCCTTCGAACCGCCCAGTTGCGTCACCGTCACCTCGGCCGCCGTGTGGCCGGGGGCGGTCACCCTGAAGGTGGCCGCGCCGGTGCCCTGGCTGTCGGCGGCGATGGTCACCTTCTGCGCCGTGTTCCAGTTCGACGGGGTGAAGGTGAGACTTCCGCCGCTGCTCACGCTCAGGCCGGTGTTGCCCGCCGTGCGGGCCACGGACACCGTGACGTTGGAGGACGGCTGGGTGGACAGCTTGACGTCGAACGCTCCGGAACCGCCCTGCTGGACGCCGAGTTGCGTGGGTGAGGCCACGAGCGCGGGGCCGGTGGCCACGGTGATGCCGACCGGGGGCGACTCGGCCGAGGCGCCCTGGCTGTCGTAGGCCTTGGCGTAGAGCGAGTAGTCACCTGCCGCGAGGCCGGCGGCGCTGAACGTGTACGGGGAGCTGGTGTCCGTGCCCAGCAGGGTCGTGTCGCTGTAGAACTCGACCTTGGTGACACTCGCGCCGTCGGCCGCGGCGGCCGTCGCGGCCAGCGGGACGGGGTCGCCGGCGGAGAAGACCGCACCGGCCGTCGGGCTGGTGAGCACGGCGATCGGCGGCTGGTGGGCGCCGGTGCATCGGGTGCCGTTGACGGCGAAGGAGGTGGGCGCGGCGTTGGTGCCGCTGTAGGAGAACTGGGCGCCGGTGCTGACGGCGGCACCGGCGGCGATCGACCGGCTCCAGGTGGGCGCCTTGACCGTGACGGTGCTGCCCGACTGCGACCAGGTGCCGTTCCATCCGTTGCTGAGCTTCTGGTTCCCCGAGTAGGCGTACGTCAGGGTCCAGTCGTCGATCACTTCGGAACCGCGGTTCGTGATGGTGAGGTCGGTGGTGAAGCCGGAACCCCAGTCACTGGTCCGGTAGTCGACGCTGCACTGCACGGCGGCGGCGTGGGCCGGCGCCGTGCCGGTCGCGGTGAGGGTCAGGGGGAGCGAGAGGACGGCGGCCAGCGCCGTCAGTACGCGCCTCAGTGGGCGCCGTCTTCCTGGTGGAGACATGGGGGTGACTCTCCTAGCGGCTCGGGGAGTTGAGCACGGGCATGCTGAGCACAAGCCTTGAACCAGTGGGAGCGCTCCCACGGTGAGGTGGTGCGGCGGAGCTGTCAAGAGTTGTCACAGAAACCGGGGTGGAGAAGTGCGCTCCGTCAAGAAATTTGCCAAGTCCCCTTCTCTGCCCCGCCGTTCGGCGCTAGCCTCCGGTGCAACCAGTGGGAGCGGTTCCATCACGGGACACGCCGTTTTCGGCGCGTCCGAGCTGCAAGGAGTCGCTCATGCGTCACCCCCCGCACCTTGCCGTCGCTCCGCCCGGTGTCCTGCCCGCACCGGGCGCAATCGCGCTGCGACGGTTCACGTATCCCCGTAAAGAGTCTCCGGAAGGGGACAGAACCGCCCCCCGTTTTCGGTCACTTGGCTGGGAGCGCTCCCACTGGCAGGCCGTGTGCACACGGCTGCTCGACCAGCGCAATGCCCCCACCCCCGATTCGCCGACGAGAGGACACGTCACCCCATGAGCCGCGACATCATGAGCCGTGCCACCGCACCACCGCTGCGACGGAAGCGCACCGCCCTGCTGGCCGCCTGCAGCCTTCTGGCCACCGGCGCCGGCGCCGTCACCCTCATGCAGACGCCCGCCGCCGCCGCGGCGATCGCATGCAGCGTCGACTACCAGACCAGCGACTGGGGCTCCGGCTTCACGACCACGGTCAACGTCAAGAACACCGGCACCACCGCGATCGAGAACTGGACGCTGACGTACGCCTATACGGGCAATCAAAAGCTCAGCAGCGGCTGGAACGGCACCTGGTCGCAGTCAGGCAGCACCGTCACGGTCAAGGGCACCGACTGGAACCGGTCCATCGCCGGCGGCGCGACCGTCTCACCGGGCGCGCAGTTCTCCTACAGCGGCACCAACACCGCGCCGACGTCCTTCGCGGTCAACGGCGTGACCTGCAACGGCGGCACCACGCCCACCGACCCGCCCACCGACCCTCCGACCGACCCCCCGGCCGGTGACAAGGTCGACAACCCGTTCGTCGGTGCCAAGATGTACGTCAACCCCGAATGGTCGGCGAAGGCCGCCGCCGAACCGGGCGGCAGCCGCATCGCCAACACCTCGACCTCCGTGTGGCTCGACCGCATCGCGGCGATCGAGGGCGTCAACGGCGGGATGGGTCTGCGCGACCACCTCGACGAGGCGCTCAAGCAGGCCGGCGGCAGCCCGCTGGCCATCAACCTCGTCGTCTACGACCTCCCCGGCCGCGACTGCGCCGCACTCGCCTCCAACGGCGAGCTCGGGCCCGAGGAGCTCCCGCGCTACAAGAGCGAGTTCATCGACCCGATCGCGGCCGCCGTCGCCGACCCGAAGTACGCGAGCCTGCGCATCACCACCGTCATCGAGATCGACTCGCTGCCCAACCTCATCACCAACGCGGGCAGCCGGCCCACCGCCACCCCGCAGTGCGACGTGATGAAGGCGAACGGCAACTACGTCAAGGGTGTCGGCTACGCGCTGTCCAAGCTCGGCCCGATCCCCAACGTCTACAACTACATCGACGCCGGTCACCACGGCTGGCTGGGCTGGGACGACAACTTCGGACCCTCCGCCGAACTGTTCGCCCAGGCCGCCAAGGCCGAGGGCAGCAAGCTGGAGTACGTCACCGGCTTCATCACCAACACCGCCAACTACGGCCCCCTCAAGGAGCCGCACTTCACGATCAACGACGCGGTGGGCGGCACCTCGGTGCGCCAGTCGAAGTGGGTCGACTGGAACCGCTACGTCGATGAACTGTCCTACGCCCAGGCCTTCCGCCAGCGCCTGGTCCAGGCAGGCTTCGCCTCCAACATCGGCATGCTGATCGACACCTCCCGCAACGGCTGGGGCGGCACCGCACGGCCCACCGGACCGGGGCCGCAGACCAACGTCGACACCTACGTCAACGGCGGCAAGCTCGACCGCCGGATCCACCTCGGCAACTGGTGCAACCAGGCGGGCGCGGGCCTCGGCGAGCGGCCGAAGGCGGCTCCCGAGGCGGGCATCGACGCCTACCTGTGGGTCAAGCCCCCGGGTGAGTCCGACGGCTCCAGCTCGGAGATCCCGAACGACGAGGGCAAGGGCTTCGACCGGATGTGCGACCCGACCTACACGGGCAACGTGCGCAACGGGAACAACATGTCCGGCGCGCTGGGCGGTGCCCCGGTCTCCGGCCACTGGTTCTCCGCGCAGTTCCAGGAGCTCATGAAGAACGCCCACCCGGCGCTCTAGGGTCTTGCGTTCGGATCGGGCCGGATCCGGACGAGAGGCTTTAGGGTCCTCGTTCGGATCGGGCACGGCCGGATCCGGACGAGAGGTCCCGGCAGCGGGCACACCGCGCGAGCGGTGACCCGCGGGCGCTCCGACGCGCCTCGGCCGACCTGGACAGGCCATGACCCGCAACTTTAGGGTCATGGCTCTCAGGACGCCGAGGCGCGTCACAACGTTCCGCCGTGGAGTGCACGAATGGTCACCCTTGCTGATGTCGCCCGCCACGCAGGCGTCTCCGCCAGCACGGTCAGCTATGTCCTCAGCGGCAAACGCTCGATCTCCCGGAGTACCCGCGAGCGGGTCGAGCGGAGCATCGAAGAACTCGGCTACCGGCCGCACGCCGGCGCCCGCGCACTCGCCAGCAACCGGTCCGGCATCATCGCGCTGATGGTGCCGCTGCGCACCGACATCTATGTGCCCGTGATGCTCCAGATCGCCATGGCCGTCACCACCACGGCCCGCGCCCACGGCTACGACGTCCTCCTGCTCACCGGGGAGGAGGGGCCGGAGGCCGTGCGGCGCATCGAGGGCAGCGCGGTGGCGGACGCGATGATCGTCATGGACGTGGAGCTCGACGACGAACGGCTGCCGCTGCTGCGGGCCGCCCGGCGCCCCGCCGTGCTCATCGGACTGCCCGCCGACACCGGTGGCATCGGCTGCGTCGACCTCGACTTCACGGCGGCCGGGGCACTGTGCGTGGAACACCTGGCCGGGCTCGGCCACCGGGAGATCGCGTTCATCGGCGAGGCCCCCGGGGTGTACGAACGCCACACCGGCTTCGCCGAGCGCACCCTCGCCGGACTGCGCTCCGCCGCCGGGACGCACGGCATGCGACTCCTGCACCGCCCCTGCGCGAGCGGCTGGACCGCGGTCGCCGCCACCCTCGGACGGATCCTCGAGGAACGCCCCGGCACGACGGCCTTCGTCGTGCAGAACGAGGCCGCCACCGACCCCCTGCTGGCCCTGCTGCGCCAGCAGCGGCTGGCCGTACCGGAGGACGTGTCCGTCGTCGCCATCTGCCCCGACCAGGTCGCGGCGCAGGCGCCGGTGCCGCTCACCGCCGTCGCGGTTCCGGCGCAGGACATGGGCCGGCGCGCGGTCGAGCAGGTGGTGGCCGTGCTGGACGGCGGGGAGGCGGCGCGGACCGTGCTCCTCGCACCCGAACTCACCGTGCGGGCCAGCTCCGGCCCCGCTCCCCGCTGACGCGCCGCACCGCGCCGGGACCGGAGGGAGAGGACATCATGGCCACAGCCGCCGATGAGGCGCGCGCGGAATTCCAGGCGTTCTTCGAGCGCCACTACGCCGAACTCGCCCGTCTCGCCCATCTGCTGACCGGCGAGGCCGACGCCGCCGACGACCTCGCCGCCGACGCGATGCTCGCGCTGTGGGACCGCTGGGACCGTGCGCGCGCCGCCGACCATCCCGTCGCCTACGCCCGTGGCGTCGTCGCCAACCTCGCCCGCAGCCGCATCCGGAGCGCCGTCAGGGAACGGCGCCGGGTGGCGCTGTTCTGGTCGCAGCGCTCCGAGAAGACCGACGGGCCCGACGTCCCCGTCGTCGTCGACGTGCGGGAGGCGCTGCGCGCCCTGCCGTTCCGTAAACGCGCCTGCGTCGTACTGCGCCATGCTTTCGACCTGTCGGAGCGCGATACGGCCCTGGCGCTCGGCGTCTCGGTCGGCACGGTCAAGAGCCAGACCTCCAAGGGCATGGCGGAACTGCAACGGCTGCTGGGTCCCATGGCAGCCTCGGAGCTGGTCGGAGGCCGGAACTGATGGACGAGGTGCGCAGGCGGCTGCGGGAGGCGGCGGCGTCCCACCGCCCCGACCGGGAGCGGATGCTCGCCCGCGTCGAACGCGGCATGGCGGAGGACCGGCAGCCGGCCGGGGCGGTGCCGGTGTACCGGCCGGGCCGCGCGAGCCGGCTGGCGATCGCCGGAGCGACGGCGGCGGTCGTGGCGGTCCTGGCACTCGGCGGCCACACCGTGGCGACCATGGGCCGCGACGGCGACGGAGCGGTGGCCGGTGCGGCCTCGCCGCCCGCCTCCCCGGCACCGGGCGGCACCGAACGGCCGTCACCGGCACGGACCGAGGACGGCCACCTGTGGTCCGACGGCTCCGTGGACCCGCACAGCAACAGCTACTGGGCGCAGAGCAACGTCACGGTGAAGAACCGCAAGGCGCTGACCTCGCTCACGGTGGAGCTGCGGATCACCGACACCGGCGGCGTGGCGAGCACCGGCGGCTGGCGCACCCGTCCCGCCGGCGACTTCGACTTCTCCGTACGGAAGGAAGGCGGCGCCCTCGTCTACCGCTGGACGCTGCGGCCGGGGCGTACGGTCCCGCCGGGGCAGCACGTCTTCGCCGGCCAGTACAACCATGCGGAGGGCGGCCGTGACGCGGCCGGGGACACGTACACGGTCCGTTCCGAGGCGTCGGGGGAACCGGCCGCGGTCCAGGGCGACTTCGCCCGCACACCGTCCTGACGGGTCGGGGAAGAAATCGCGCGGCGGCGGCAACCTGGGGCCTTTCTGTGGCGACCTTCCGGCGTAGGTCTTCAAACCCCCCATGCGAAAGGGCCCAGAACACATGAGCCGACACAAGCGGAGCCTCCGGCGCCGCAGGACGGTCGCCGCGCTGGGAGCGGCGCTCGGGCTGACCGTGACCGGGATCGTCACCACGAGCATGCTCAACACGGCCGGCGCGGCGACCGCGTGGCCCAAGCCCAACGGCAGCTCGCCAGTGACCGCCACCATCGAGGTGTCCGGCACGTACGACGGCGGGCTGAAGCGGTTCTACGGCAGTGGCGACCTCGGCGACGGCGGCCAGGGCGAGGGACAGCCTCCCATCTTCAAGCTGAAGGACGGCGCCGTACTGAAGAACGTCGTCCTCGGCTCGCCGGCCGCCGACGGCGTCCACTGCATGGGCAGTTGCACGCTGCAGAACGTCTGGTGGGAGGACGTCGGCGAGGACGCCGCCAGCTTCAAGGGCAAGTCCGCGGGCTCCGTCTACACCGTGTACGGCGGGGGCGCGCGCAAGGCGTCCGACAAGGTCTTCCAGTTCAACGGGGCGGGCAAGCTGGTCGTCACCAAGTTCCAGGTCTCCGACTTCGGCAAGCTGGTCCGTTCCTGCGGCAACTGCTCCACGCAGTACAAGCGGTCGATCATCGTCAACGACGTGGACGTCACCGCGCCGGGGAAGTCCCTCGTGGGCATCAACACCAACCACGGTGACACGGCGGCCCTGCGCAACGTCCGTATCCACGGCGACAGCAGCCGGAAGATCAAGCCCTGCATCCGCTACACGGGCAACGACTCCGGCGACGAACCGGTCGAGACGGGCAGCGGTCCGGACGGCACGTACTGCCGGTACGGCTCCTCCGACATCAGCTACAACTGACGCGCGGATCCTGAGGCCCCGGTAGGAAGGGGCGGCCCCTGCCGGCAGCACGTCGGTGGGGGCTCCCCGGCACGGTCCGGGAGTGGCACTAGCACTTGAGGTCCGGCCCGCCCTCGGCGGCGAAGGCGTAGACGTCCTTGTTCGCGCAGAGAACCAGCCGCCCCTCAGGGGCGAACTCAAGAGCGCCGGCGCCGACCGGGTCGGGCAGGGTGAAAGTGTCGACGGGAGGGCCGGCGAAGACCAGCGGCCATGCACTGCCGTCCGTCTCCCAGAGGGTCACCCGGCCTGTTCCGTCGCCCGTTGCCAGCAACAGACGCCCGTCCACGAGCCGTCCCGCGAGGGCGGATATTCCTGGTTCCTGCTCCGCGACGACGGTGTCCTTGACTCCGTCCCAGGCTCTGACCGTGCCATCACCGCACGCCACAAGGGCGACGGGCCGGCCGCCGGGGCGGACGCAGGCGACCGCGCTGACGTCCCAAGTGTCGCGGGAATCCGGGACCCCGTGGCTGCCCGGGGTGCTGCCCCACATGTGCACGGTCCCGTCCGACTGGGCGGCCACCACTGTCAGCCGGCCGGCGTGCGGTGCGCATGCCATGTCGGTCACCCGGCCCGTGGCTCCCGCCAGTTCGCGCAGCGTGGTGCCGGTGACCATGTCCCACACCTGCAGGCGGTGTGTATGGTCCGCCGTCACGGCGACAGGGCCGCCGGCGTGTCGGCCGACGGCAGCGGCCGTGGCCCAACGCGGCCAGTGGCGTTCCATGGTGGTGCCGCTCGTCAGGTCCCAGACCTCGGTGGGCCGGTTGGCCGCCTGTGTCAGGGCGAGCGTACGACCGCCCGCTTCGGCGGCTACGACGCCCTCGAACCCGGAGACGCCGTCGGTGATGTGGTCCAGGGCGGGCGCACCGTCGTCCATCCGCCAGACGCGGATGGTTCTGTCGCCACCTGTCGTCACCACCACCGGCCGGCCCCGAAGGTGTGCGCAGCTAACGGCGGCGACGGCCCGGGTGTGACCGTCGCTGGAGGCGCCGGGCGGCGGGGTGAGATCGCACACGTGTACGGAGCCGTCGGCCGCGCCCAGGACTGCCGTGGCGACGCCGCCGTCGGATGTGTACGTGTGGACGGCGGTGAAGGGCCATGACCGGGCGGCGGTGGGGCCCCCGACTTCGCTCGGATGCCGGGGTGCCGACGAGGCGACGAGCCGGCGGCTCTCCAGGTCGAGCATGTGCACCGAGCCGTCCGCGCAGGCGAGTACCGCGGTGGGACGACCACCCGGCTCCGTGCAGGAGATCGCCGTCGCGGGTGACGGCAGGGCGAGCGTGCCCACTTCGCGCGGTGAACGCAGACCGCGCAGGGACCAGATGCGTACGGCCTGCCGGTCGGCGGTGACCGCGACGGGCATCCCCCGCACGACCGAGCAGCTCACGGCGTCCAACGGCGGACGGCGTGCGTCCGCGAGGGAGGCCGCGGTCCTGCGCCGGGCCGGGTCCCAGATGTGCAGGGTGCCGTGGCTGCCGCCGGCCACCACGATGTCCCATCCTCTCCGCGCGGCCGGGGTGGCTGCGTGGGGGTCCGCCTCGACGGTGGCCGTCGCCGGTCCGCCGACGCAACCGTCCGGCAGGACGATCCGGTGCGGAAGCGGCGCGGCGTCGGCGAGGTCCCAGGCCTGCAGAGCGCCGTCCGCGCCGGCGCTCACCGCGACTCGGCGCCCGTCCAGGACGAGCGTGACGAGGCCCTTCACCGGCGAGGGGTCCGTGTCGGCGAGGCGGCCGGATGCCCGCGTACTTCCGGCGGTGAGGTCGTGGACGTGCACCGTACCCGCTTCTGTGGCGGTGACCAGGAGGTCGTGGCCGTCGATGGCGGTGACAGTCAGCGCGGTGAGGGGAGCGCAGGCGGCGGGCACGGGCAGGTCGAGCGGGCGTCCGGTCGCGACGGCCCAGGCGCGGACCGCGGTGCCGTCGGTCGTGACCATGGCATCCCGTCCCGCGACGCCCACGCGGTCGGCCGCCGACACGGGCCCGCCGCCGTCGGCGAGCCGCTGCACGTGGAGAACGGCGCGGGAAGTGCCCGCCGCTGCCCAGAGGGGTCGCCAACGGCCCTGACGGCCTTCGGCGTTCAGCCCGTCGAGGAGGCTCCTGTTCCGGTGCCGGGCGGCGTCGCAGGCGAGGATGTGGCGGCGGTCCTCCGGACTCAGCTGCCGGTGCCGGTCCAAGTGTTCGCGGTAGACGGCCGCAGCCGACCGCGCCTTGCCGGAGCGCAGTCCGTGCAGCAGGGAGGCCAGTCCCGAGGGGTGCGCGTGGACCAGGAACTCGCAGTCGGTGACCAGTTCGTCGAGACGTCCGGCCGCGGCCGCCTTGGCGGCCAAGTGACGCAGCACGTACGGGTCGGCCTCGCGCCAGAGCCTGCTGCCGCCGGCCGAGCGGGGGACCGTGCCCATCAGCCGCCGGTACCACCGGTCCTCGGCGTCGTGGGGCGCGTCACGGCGCAGGTCGTCGGCGAGTGCCTGGTGGTAGAGCCGGTAGACCGACCGGCCGTCCTCGTCGAGGGTCTCAACGAGGTACGGCCCCACCGCGTCGTTGCGCAGCAGGCCGAGCAGCCGTTCGGCGGTCTGGCCGGTCCGGTTCGGGGCGGACGCCGCGAGGGCGGCCCAGATGTGGGGGAGGGGCATTCCCTGCCCCTCCGCGTAGGCCAGCGGCAGCAGCAGCGACCTGACCTCTGCCACCTCTTCCGGCCCCAACTGCTGGGCGAGCGCCCAGCGGAAGGCCCGGCCGATCGCGGTCGAGGGACTCCGCGACGTGTCGAGGACAGGGAGACTGGGAGGCCGCGTGTCGTCGTGTGCCGCGGCGCCGGCCGTCGCACGGGCCACGAGGCGGGCCACCAGGTAGAGGGGATGAGCGGCGCGGGCGATCGCATCGGCGGCAGGGGTGACGAAGGAGTCCGGCAGGTTGGTGCCGCTGTCCGGGCCCAGCGGTGCGCGCAACAGGCGTTCGGAATAGGCGACGAGATCCTCGACACCGGTCCAGGCGGGCTCGGCCAGGTCCATGACCTGGACGTTTGGTGCCGTCTCTGTGACGGCGCGGACGATGTGCTGCCTGGTGCCGAGCAGGAGGCGCAGCCGCGGCGAGACGGCCGCCAGGTCGCCGAGGAAGCGGGCGATGCGGCGCTCCTCGTCGCGGGCGACGCCGGACTCGTCGAGCGCATCGACGACGATGGTGGCGACGGAGTCCAAGGAGGCGAGGCGTTCCCGCAGCCCGGACTCGGTCGGCTCGGGCGCTTGGACCGCGGCGGCGAGGGCGGTGACGACCTGGGCCAGGGTCAGGGCCCGCGCGTGCACAGCGACGGTGACGGATCCGATGGGCGGCCGAGTGCCCAGGGCGACGGTGTCGGCCGGGATGCTGTCCCGCGCCACAGGATCGGACAGGGTGACGAGCCGGCCGAGGACGGCGGACTTGCCGACGCCGGGCGGGCCGGTCACGACGAACACCCGGGTGTCGCCGTCGTTGTCGCCCCGTAACCAGCCTGCGATCCGCCGGAGGGCCGGGGCCCGGCCGGTGAAATAGTGCCCGATCTCCCTGACGGTCTGCCGGCCTTTGCCGCGCGGGGAGAAATGCTCGGCGAGGTCCACGTGCCTCAGGCGATGCTGGGTGCGCTCGTAGGCGGAGAGGGCGCCGAGACGGCGTACGAAGTGTCGCTGTTCCGCGACGTCGAGATCGCGTCCGTCAAGGCGCAGTTCGGGCACGTAGTAGGGGTTCGGGAAGAACCCGGACGTCGGGTCGCCGTCCTCGGTGTCGTCGAACAGCTGCGCCCACTCCGCCCGCTGGTCCACGCCGCGCCGCCGGAACTCCGCGTTGAGCGCGCCAACGAGGTCGGACAGGGAGATATGACTGGCGCGGTGGCCGAGGCGTGCCTCGTCGGAGAGTACGTGGGCGAGGGCGGCGCTGAACGCGCCGTCGTGGGCCTCCTCGGTGATCCGGGCGGCACTGAGTACCCCGAAGGACTTCAGGAAGCGGTGGTCGGCGCCGGGTGCGTGGGCGAGGGCGAGCTTGGCCCGTACGGCCCGCTCCATGGCGTCCACCGCGCCGCGGCCGGCGTAGCACGCGTCGAGGACGAGCAGTAGACGGCGGACTCCCTGGAGGGTGGGGAGCTCAACGAGATGGTGGGCGGCGACCGCGCTGAGGCGGACCTCCGCAGGGCCTGGGGCGGAGTCGGAGCACATCAGGTAATGCGCCGTCCCCTCCGCCTGGCCGTGGCCGCTGTAGTAGACGAGCAGGGCGTCGTCGTCCCCGAAGCCGGACGTGAGCCAGCGCAGCACGGGCCGCAGGACGTCGTCGGGTGTGCGGGGATCCAGTTTTCCTTCGGGGAAGACCGGAACCGGTTCGTACCCGACGGCCGCCAATGAGCCGATGACGGCAGAGAGGTCTGCGGCCACGCCGGGCAGTTCGGGCAGTTCGTCGTGCGTGTAGTGCGCGGCGCCGAAGGCGAGTGCGTAGCGCCGCGGTGTTGCCTCGCCCATCAGCGCGCCACGAGCCCCTCGCCGATCGCCGTTCCGGTCTCGCGGGCGGTCAGATGGCGCAGCAAATCGTGCACCTTCCAGCCGTTGTCGACGGGCACGTCACGGAGGGCGGGACGGTGGGCGCCGGCCGCGGCAGGGGAACCGGCGGGCAGCGGGCCGGGGTGACGGGGCCCGAACAGACGAGCCAGTTCCTTCACCGACGCGACCACGTCGTGCCGGTCGGCAAGATTGGTCCAGCGCTCGAGACCGCCCGGCCAGTGACCGCGCCCCGCAGCGGGGGCGGGGCGTAGACGGTCGAAGACGAGTGAGGGCATGCCGAGCGGCGAACCGAGGGTCACCAAAGTACGGACTGGCCACTCGGGATGGTCGCACAGCGTCTCGTACGCGACGACGGAGCCGAGGGAGTGGCCCACGAGCACGGTGGTCTCGGGGCCGATGCGGGCACCAACGGCCGCGGCGGCACGGGCGCGGACGGCGTCGTCGGTGAAGTAGCGGCGCACTTGGCGCAGGACTCCCAGGAGAAAACGCTCGGCCACCGGCCCGGGCAGGCACGGCGAGCGCAGCAGCATGTTCATGGCCCGCTGGAGGGTCCGCGGCGTGGGGGCCTTGGTCGGGACGGAGCCCGGCCCGGCGGGCTCGGCCGCGACACCGGCCGCCCACGCTTCGAGGAGGGCCTGTTCGTACGGGTCGGTCAAGTCGGCGGCGGAACGCGGTGCGGGCGGTTCGCCCTTGGTCCCGGGGGCACGGAAGACGTCTCCGTAGAAGGCGACGTCAACAGCACTCGGCTCCGGGGCGGGACCGCTGACGTCCCCGGCTTCGACTGCCAGTGCCACCCCGTCGGCGAGCGCGGCGGCGATGGGATCCCGAAGAGACCGCCGCCCGAGGTATTCCTGTCCGATTCCGTGCACCACCACGACACGCGCCATGTCGTCCCCCTCGATCGCATGCGGCCGGTGACAACATGATCTCCCAAGTGGCCGTCGAGGAACACCTGTTGAGGAATTTCCGTGTTCGCGAGCGCCCGGTCGGAGCATCAGCCACCTCGGAGAGCCCGTCCGTCGAAGCGTCCCGCGAGGCTCCCCGCCGGTCGTGACCGGCGGCAGCCCCGCGTCGTACCGGTACCGGCGGTGTCAGCCGGTGCTCCGCCACGGCGCCCAGTCGCCGAGATACACCTCGCGCGTCGCCGACCTCGCCTGGACGAGGCTCAGTTGGGGACGGTTCTCCGGCACGGTGATCCGGGCTCCGGGACCGGTGTTGCGGTACTCGGCGTACCGCTGCGCCTGCCACGGGTAGGTGTCCCGCATGTTCGTGTACGGCTCCACCGCGTCGATCCCCGGACCGATCACGCTGTCGCGGACCACCAGCGATGGCCACGCGCCCGGGTCCGAACTCGGCACCCACGGCCGGGAGAGCTTGTACGCGCCGTCCTCCGCGCCGCTGCTGATCCGGCACCGCACGGCGAGGTAGCCGTACGGGTTGTCCCGCGCGGTGGACGGGGCGAACACCATGCCCTTGGGTGTGAAGTCCACGTCCCTGGCGAGGGTGTGGAAACGGCAGTGCTCGAACACGGCTCGCCCGCGTCCGAAGACGAAGTCGACGTCCCCCTCCGCGTAGCAGTGCGAGAAGAACTGCCGGGCGACGGCGGACACGGAGGGCGAGTCGGCGTACAGGGTGTCCTGGTGGCCCAGGAAGCGGCAGTGGTGGAACGCGGAACGGTCGCCGCTCACCTTGATCGCGACGGCCTGGGTGGCGCTGATCTCCGGATGGTCCGCCCGCAGCCAGTCGTTGGCGAAGGTGATCCGGCGGGCGGTGAACCCGGCGGCGCGGACCGTGGTGGTGGCGGAACCGCTGGTGCCGTACGTACCCGAGCCGTCCGGCTTCGCGGTGCCGTCCGCGTTGTCGTACACGACGACGGTGTCACGGGGGTCCGGGCCCGCCCCGATCAGCGTGAGACCCGCGAGGGCCTCGCCGATCGTCACCACCTCGCGGTAGACCCCCGGGGCGACGACGATCGTGAAGCCCGGACCGCCCGCCGCGGCCACCGCGCCCTGGACGGTGGTGTGGTCGCCGAGCCCGCCCGGGTGGACGTACAGCGTCCGGCTGCCGCGCCGGGCCGCCGGCGAACCGAACGGCCCGAAGGGGGAGCGGTCCGTGACGGCCCGGGCGGGACTGTGCACCACCGCCGCGAGTGCCGCTCCGGCCCCGGCGGCGAGCAGGGCGCGGCGGCCGACCGCCGCGCCCGGGGAGTGCGTGGCCATGATGAGGCTCCTTCCGTCTCAGCGCAGCCGGCCCGCGCCCGCCCGGTGGACGACCAGCCCGGGCACCGCCCGCGGGTGGTCGAGGCGGGTGCGCAGCGTCGGCGTCCAGCCGGCGCCCGACCGCAGCGCCTCCTCCGGCAGTTCCGCGTTGTGGACGGCCACCAGGTCGACCGGCAGGCCGTTGACGTGGTTGCGCTCGGCGGTGACGGGGGAGTCCTTCCATTTCTTGAGGATCCGGCCCGCGCCCACACCGGCCGGGAGCGTGAACGAGTTCGCCTCCGCGACGAGCTGGGACTCCGCGCCGATGCCGAAGCTGTAGGCGTAGGCGTCCTTGTCGACGATGTAGTGGTTGTTGTACGTGTCGACCTTGCCGAAGCGGACACGCGGCGCGCGCTCGACGATGTCCCGGAACAGGTTGTGGTGCAGGGTGACCCGCAGTTTGCCGCGGTCCGTGTCGCCGGCGCTGTCGCTGTTGCCGATCATCAGGGTCTTGTCGTGGTCGGCGAAGACGTTCCAGGAGGCCGTCACCAGGTCGGCGCCCCTGACGATGTCGAGCTCGCCGTCGTGCTGCTGGTACACCTCGCCGTAGTAGGACGGCAGCGAACTGTCGGGGTGACGCCCGTCGGTGAACGTGTTGTGGTCGATCCACACATGGGTGGACCCGTACACCACGAGGCTGTCGTACTCGGAGTTCCACGCGCCCGTCGCGCCGTCCGTCGGGTCCCACTGCGGGAAGCAGTCCAGCGGGCTCTCGAGGGTGAGGTTGCGGACGATGACGTTGTCGACGTCCTTGACCTGGAGACTGGCGCCGACGATGGCCGCGTCCCGGCCGACGCCGACGATGGTGGTGTTCGCCGGTACGTACGCCTTGATCGCCTGCGCCTGGTTGCCCGCCGACGCGGCGCGCAGGTCTTCCTGGGGGCCGCTGACGGGGGTGTCGTAGCCCCATACCGCGGGGTCGTAGTCGGCGAGGTAGGTGTCGAAGTCGTAGCCCTCCTCCTCGAACGCGGCGCAGCCGGACGCGGTGGCGTCGAGGGTGCCCTTGACCTTGATGATCCGGGGTGCGTCGCCGTCGCCGGCGAGCGCGGCCCGGAACTCCTCCCAGGTGGTGACGGTGTGCACCTGTGCGGGGCGGGCCGCGGCGCCGCCGGTGGTGCCGGTGCCGAGCGAGGCCCAGCCGTCCCGGTCGGGCAGGGTCTGGCGGGCGGGGTCCCGGTGGGGAGTGGCGTTCGCCGCCGCGGTGGCGGTCAGGACCAGTGCGGTGCATCCCAGGGCCGTTGCGACGATGCGTCCCTGACATCTCAGCGTGTGCGCGGTGCGGTGCATGGTGCGGCTCTCTTCCCGTTCAGTCGGCGGCGGGCCAGGTGATCCACGACTCGGGGACCTCGTCCTCGAGCCGGCGGACGTCGCGCGGCGCGATCACGCCGGCGCTCAGCAGTGCTTCGGTGACCATCCGTGCCACGGCGATCGCGCCCGGCGGATTGAAGTGCGTGTTGTCCTGCTCTTCCGGCGTCCAGTTGAAGTACGCCTTGGTGCCCTCCGGACCCAGCTCCTGCCAACGGGCGATCGACAGGGTCTGCACGTCCAGCAGCGCCGTCCCCTCCTCGGCGGCCAGCGCCCGCATCGCGGCCGGGTAGTCGCCGTGCGTCGGGACCGCGGTCCCCTGCGCGTCGAACCGCCGCCGCTCCACGGACGTCGCCAACACCGGCCGGGCGCCACGTTCGCGGGCCCCTTCGACGTAACGGCGCAGATGTGCCTGGTACGTCGACCAGGGCTCGGTGTACCGGGCGGGGTCGGCGCTCTTCGCGTCGTTGTGGCCGAACTGGACGAGCAGCAGGTCACCGGGCGTGATCCGGTCCAGCAGGACGTCCAGCCGGCCCTCGTCGACGAAACTCTTGGAACTCCGTCCGTTCACCGCGTGGTTGGCGACGCGCAGCCGCTTGTCCAGGAAGAAGGGGAGGGCCATGCCCCACCCGGTCTCCGGCGCGGCGTCCGCGTACTTCTGCGCGGCCGTGGAGTCTCCGGCGATGAAGAGCGTGCGGCTCCGGCCGCCGGCGGACTGCCCGGCCGCGGCGGCGGGGGCCGCCGCGGCGGCGAGCGGAAGGCTCGCCGCCGCCGCGACCACCTGACGACGGGTCGGCCTCACCCGTTCTGCTGCTTCCACTCGGCCTGGGCCTCGTTGAGCTGCTCCGCCAGGGAGTCGAGGAAGTCCTTCGCCGACATCTTGCCGAGCAGCACCTTCTGGAAGGCCGGCTCGTTCTCGGCCTTGGAGATGGTGTTCCAGTCGGGCAGGTAGTAAGGCAGCTGCACGATCTTCGTCGAACCGCTGGACAGCGCCTCCGCCGCCAGCCTGGTGGGCTCCGCCTTCTGCACCCAGGCGTCCTTGGCCGCGTCGGTGTGGGCCGGGATCGCGCCGGCCGACTCGTTCCACCGGCTGTTGGACTCGTGGGACGCGGCGAACTCGATGAACTTCCAGGCGGCCGTCTTGTTCTTGCTCGACTTGAACAGGCCCAGACCGTCGACCGGGTTGGAGACCTGCACCCGTGTGCCGTCGTCGGTGGTCGGCAGCGGGATGCCACGGAACTTCTCCGTGCCGAGCGCCTTCACATGGTCCTTGTAGGAGCCCAGGTTGTGGTTCAGCATGCCGATCTCGCCGCTGTCCCACTGGGCGACCATCTTGGTGAAGTCGTTGTTCACGTCCGCGGCAGGGGTGTTCTTCTTGAACAGTGCCGCGTACTTCTCCAGCGCCGCCACGTTCTCGGGGGCGTTGACCGTGGTCCTGTCGCCCTGCCAGAAGGTGTCGATGCCGCTCTGGCCGTACATCGCGTCGAGCGCCTGCGCGATGGACCCGGCGCCGCCGCGGATGGTGTAGCCGAAGCGGTTCTTGTCCTTCGCCGTGAGCCTGTCCGCCGCCGTGAAGAACTTCGCCCAGGTGGTGGGCGGTTCCAGACCGGCCTCCTCGAAGAGGTCGGTGCGGTAGTACAGCACGCCGTTGCTGGCGGACGTGGGCACGGTGAACATAAGGTCCTGGCCGCCCGCGGCCTTCACGTTCTCCACCATGCCGGCGTTGAGCTTGCCGCCCAGAGGACTCGCGGCGATGCGCTCGTCGAGCGGCTCCAGCGCGTCCTGTGCGGCGATACCCGCCAGCATCGCCGCCCCGACGCCGCCGACGTCCGGCAGGCCGCCGCCCTGGATGGCGGTGTCGTACTTCGACTGGACCTCCGTCGAGGCGACCCCGACGTAGTTGACGTCGATGTCCGGGTGCTTCTTCTCGAACTCCGCGATGATCTCCTTCCACACGTCGGTGCGGACACCGCCGTTGTTGTCCCAGAAGGTGATCTCGCCCTTTCCGGACCCCTCGCCGCCCTTGTCCCCGGCGCCGCCGCTGCCGTCGTCGCCGCAGGCGGTGGCGGTCAACAGGAGCGCCGTGGTGAGGGCGAGGAAGGAGGCGGCTCTGCCCCGTCCCCGGTGGAAGATCGTCATGGTCGGCTCTTTTCTGCTCGTACGGGTGTGCGTGTCCGTGCGGGTGTGCGTGTCCGTGAGGAGGCGCTGGGAGAGGTGATGCGGAACTGTGTGAACGTCGCGGCGCCGGTGTGACCCGCCGCCGCTGTCCGCTCCGCGGCGGGCGCGGTGGCGAACAGGCCGAGGAGGGCACCGGTCCAGCGCCAGGGGGTTGCGGTGAAGACCCGGCCGGACGGCACGAACCCGTCCTGGCCGGCTCCGGGCACGGCGGCAGAGAAGCGGCACCTGGCACCTGCCCCGGTCCCGATCCGCAGCAGCGCCCGGCCGTCCGGCGCGGGCCGCGGGCGGGCCGCGTCCCGTTCGCGCGCCGCGGCCGCCTCCGCGAAGCGGTGCACCAGCTGGACCGTGCCGTCGGCGTCCCGCTCCAGGCCGATCCAGGCGTACGCGTCGCCGAGCACCGCGAGGCCCGCCCGAGCGCCCGGTTCCTCGTCGTCCAGGCGCAGTTCGACCTCGATGACCGCGTCGGTCGCGGGCAGCCGCTGGGTGAGGACGTTCGGCAGCCTGCGCAGGTCGTGCGCGTCGTCGCCGCGTAAGCACGTCAGCCGCAGACCGTCGCCCGAGTGCAGCGGGGCCCAGCCCTCGCCCGGGTTAGCCGCCCACTGCCACTGGCGGCCGAAGCGCCCTCCGGGGAAGCCGTCGTCGGCGGCGGGGGCGGACCGCGGCTGCTCCGGCAGGTCGGGTTTGGGATGGAGGAGGACGGGCGAGCCCCCGTCACCGAGCACGGGCCAGCCGTCGTCGTCCCACTGCATCGGCTGGAGGTGGACCACGCGTCCGTAGGCCCCGCGGTCCTGGAAGTGCAGGAACCAGTCCTCGCCGTACCGGGTGCGTACCCAGCCCCCCTGATGCGGCCCGTTGACGGGCGTGTCGCCCTGTTCGAGGACGACTCGCTCCTCGTACGGGCCGAAGAAGTCCCGTGAGCGCAGCGCGCCCTGCCATCCCGTCGCGACACCGCCGGCCGGGGCCAGGATCCAGAACCAGCCGTCGTGCCGGTACAGCTTGGGGCCCTCGAGGGTGAACCAGCCCGGAATGCCGTCCCCGTCGACGACGGTCTTCCCCTCGTCGAGCAGCGCGCTGCCGTCGGGCCGCATCCGATGGCCGGTGAGCCGGTTGTTGATCCCCGACCGGGACCGGGCCCAGGCGTGGACGAGGTACGCCTCGCCGGTCTCCTCGTCCCACAGCGGGCAGGGGTCGATCAGCCCCTTGCCCTCCTTCACCAGGTGCGGACGGCTCCAGCCCCGGCGCACGTCCGTCGAGTTGACCTGCCAGATCCCGTGGTCCGGGTCGCCCCAGAAGATCCAGAAACGCCCGTCGTGATGACGGATCGACGGCGCCCACACCCCGCTGTCCTGCCGGGGCAGCGCGAAGGCGGCCGCGGGCTCCAGCCGCTCCAGCGCGTGCCCGATCAGGGTCCAGTTGACGAGGTCCCGTGAGTGCAACAGAGGCAGCCCGGGGGCCCGGCCGAAGCTGGACGCGGTGAGATAGAAGTCGTCGCCGACCCGGACCACGTCGGGGTCGGACCAGTCGGCGGCGAGAACGGGATTGCGGTACGTCCCGTCGCCGAGGTCCCCGGTCCTCATGCCGTCACCGCCTTGTGGACCAGGGCCGCGGCGCCGTCCCGGTCCAGGCGCCCGTCGGCGACGACGGTGACGACGCGGCGCACCAGCGTCTCCTCCGGTCCCAGCGGCAGCCGCTCCACCGGGGCGAGCGACGAGCCGACGCCCGGGTACTCGCCGGCCCGGACGAACCAGGGGTCCTCCCGGGTCCGCGCGGTCGCCCCGGCGAAGACCAGCGTCCAGCCCTGCCCCGCCACGGCCAGCCAGTCGGCCCGCGCTCCGTGCACCGCGCTCTCGCCCTCCGCGTCCGCGGTGAACACGTCCGGAGCTGCCGGCTCCTTCGGCGCCCGCCAGAAGAAGCCCCCGTAACCGGCGCCGTCACGTCCGTTGGTGGCGGGACTGCCCACGGACAGCACCGCACCGCTCGCATTGGTCAGGGAGAACGTGAGGTCCAGCGCCCAGGCGGTGTCGGTGAGAGGCGTGACCGCCACCGTGCGGTGCTCGCGCAGCAGCCGGCGACCGCCGGCCACCCAGCTCAGCTCCTCCACGAAGCCGTCCGGGTCGCGGAGCTTGAAGCCGTCGTGGCGCTGCTGCCCGTGGTTGTCGAGCTCGGTGGGGCCCTGCCCGCGTACGAAGGTCCGTCCGCCCCAGAAGTTGTGGCCTTCCACATCCGGTACGGCCACCCCGGCGCCCAAGTGGTGCGGATGGTCCGGCGGCGCCAGTTCGGTCACCGGGACGCCGGCCAGCGTGGTGACGGGATGAAGACAGGGACGGGGGGAGGATCGCCGGTCCAGGTCGGCGGGGAGCGAGTAACGGCCGACGGGCCGGCCCGCGCAGTACAGCTGCGTCGTGGAGCTCATGGTGTGGTGACCTCCGTCGACAGGGCCCAGGGCGCGCCGAGTTCCGAGTACAGGCGGAGCGACTCGGCGCCGGCGGCGACCAGCGCGTCGATGCCCGGGACCACCCGGCGCGGGGCGTTCCCCTCCTCGGCCTGCCGCCAGGCGTCCGGCGGCAGCCGGACCGGTTCCGGGGCCGTGCGCACCGCCTCGACGACGCGCATGAACGCGCCGCAGACATCGGGCGGCACCAGCAGCGCGTCCCCCCGTGTCAGGTGCCGGACGAGGTTCTCCAGCAGATCGGTCCTGCCGTGAACGGTCTCGTGCGGGCCGTGTCCGGACCGCTGGACCAGCACGCGGTCCTGCTTGTACCAGAACGTGATGCGCCCGCTGCTGCCGTGCACCACCACGTACGGCTCGGAGGCCACCTCGGCGCAGAGCGTGGCGGCCACGGTGACCCGGCCCCCGCGTGACGTCGCCACCCGGACGCACGACGTGTCGTCGGACTCGATGTCGTTGGCGCGGAACAACTCCGCCTCCACGCCCGCCACTTCCTCGGCCCGTGTGCTGCCGTCCAGCGCCAGAGCCGTCGACACCGCGTGGGCGAGCGGATTCGTCAGCACCCCGTCGACCACGTCGACACCGTCGAGACGCCGTCGGCCGGCCCACGGGGAGCGCCGGAAGTACGCCTCGCCCCGCACCCATGCACCGGCCGCCCCCACGCCGCGAACCTCGCCGATCACGCCGTCCTCGACGAGCGCGCGGACGGCCGGCAACGCGTGCGAACCCAGGGACTGGAACCCGACCTGGCAGACCACGCCTGCCCGGGCGACCCCGTCGGCCATCCGCCGGAACTCCTCGTACGAGGGGGCGGGCGGCTTCTCGAGCAGCAGGTGCGCACCGTGCCGGGCGGCGGTCAGCGCCAGGTCCGTATGCGTCTGGATCGGTGTGCAGACCACGACGATCCGGGCGCCGGTCGAGGCGAGGAGCGCGTCCAGGTCCTGCCCCTGCTCCGGCGCGAGGTGCGTCGCGGACCCGTCGAAGCCGTCGAGACCGGCGAGTTCGTCGGGCGACAGCGGGCGCAGCTCGCAGACCCCGGCCAGGCGCACCAGTCCCTCCTTCTGGAGCCGGGCGATGTTGGTCAGGTGCTGCCGGCCGTGACCCCGGGCGCCCGCCAGCACGACGGGCAGCGGCTCCTCCACGGTGCTCATCCCTTCACCGCCCCGGCGCTGAAGCCCGTGATCAGCCACTTCTGGATGAACGCGAACACGATGACGACGGGAACGGCGGCGATCACACCGCCCGCGGCCAGGGCGCCGAGGTCGACGCTGTCCGCGCCCATCAGGGTGTTGAGACCGACCGGGATGGTCTGCTTGTCCTGGTTGTTGAGGAACATCAGCGCGAACAGGAAGTGGTTCCAGGCGTGGACGAACGCGAAGGAGCCGACGGCGACGAGACCCGGCCGCAGCAGGGGCAGCACCACGATCCGGAAGGCGCTGAAGCGGTTGCAGCCGTCCACCCACGCCGCCTCCTCCAGGGAGTACGGCACGTTCCTGATGAAGCCGCTGATCAGGATCATCGACAGCGGCAGCTGGAAAACGGTCTCCGCGATGATGACGCTGACCAGTGAATTGATCATCTGCAGGCCCGCGAAGATCTCGAAGAGCGGTACCAGCAGCAGCGCGCCCGGTACGAACTGGGAGCACAGCAGGGCCAGCATGAAGCCCCTCTTGAGGCGGAAGTCGAAACGGGCGAGGGCGTAGCCGCCGGCCAGCGCGACGACCGTGGTCATCACCAGGACGGCGACGCCGGTGATGAGACTGTTCTGGAAGAAGGTCGCGAAGCTGCGCTCCGTCCACACCTTCTCGAAGTGCTCGCCCGTCATCGGCCACGGCACCAGCGAGGTGGAGCCGGTCGGACGGACCGCGAACAGCAGGATCCAGTAGAAGGGGATGAGGGTGAAGAGGAGGTAGACGCCGAGCGGCAGATAGATCTGCCACCGCGGTACCTCGTCCCACGCGCGCCGGCGCTTCGTGGGCGCCGACCGGGCGGGGGGCGGGACGACGGGCACGGGCGCCGCGCCGCGTGTGGCCTGTGTGGTGATCACTTGTCCTGGCCTCCGAACTTGCTCAGGCGCAGATAGACCATCGAGAAGAAGAGCAGGATCACGAACGCCACCGTCGTCAGCGCGGAGGCGTAGCCGAAGTCATGGGCGTCGACGCTGGTGTTGGCGATGTAGAGCGGCAGCGTGGTCGTCTCGCCGGCGGGTCCGCCGCCGGTGAGGGTGTACAGCAGGTCGACGTTGTTGAACTCCCAGACCGCCCGCAGCAGCGTGGAGAGGATGATCGCGTCCTTCAGGTGCGGCAGGGTGATGTGGAGGAACTGCCGCACCCGGTTGGCGCCGTCCACCTCCGCCGCCTCGTACAGGTCCTTCGGCACGGACTGGAGGTCGGCGAGGATGAGGATGGCGAAGAAGGGGACGCCGCGCCACAGGTCCGCGACCACGGCGGCCGGGAAGACGGTGGCGGTGTCGGACAGCCACGAGGTGCCGTACTCGCCGATGCCCAGGTCCGCGAGGTAACGGGTGATGCCGGTCTGGGAGTTGTAGAGCAGCACCCAGATGGCGGAGGTCAGCACCCCGGAGACCGCCCAGGGCGAGAAGACCAGTGCGCGCCCGAGGGCCCGGCCGACGAAGGTCTGGTTGACGATCAGGGCGAGCGCCAGTCCGAACAGCAGCTGGAGACTCACCTCGACGACGACCCACTTGAGGCTGAACGTCAGTGTGTCCCAGAAGTGCGGGTCGTCCGTGAAGATCGTCGTGAAGTTCGACAGGCCCGCGAAACCGTTCCGCCAGGGCTTGGTCGGGTTGTACTCCTGAAGGCTGTAATAGAAGACGCTGAGCACCGGATAGGCGATGAAGCCCAGCATCAGCAGCCCGGCGGGGGCTATCAGCAGATACGGCAGCCGGCGGGGCGCCGCTCCCGTGCGGCGGCCGCGGGCTCCGGGCCGCCGGGCCGGTGGCCCTGGCGATTTCTGCGCCACAGCGTGGGCCATGACTGCATCTCCGATCTGGGGTAAGCGCTTTCTCCGGCGCTGTGCGGATGTCGGGCGAAGAAGAAACGGGCTGGGCGAAGAGGAGAGGAAGGGGCGTGCGAAGAGGGGCGGGGGCCGCGGGGCTCAGCCCGCGTAGGGATCCGGCACTTCGCCGGGCCTGGCCAGGAACGCGAAGTCGCATCCCGTGTCGGCCTGGGTGACCTGCTCGCTGTAAAGGGCTCCGTAGCCACGCTCGTAGCGGGCCGGCGGCGGCGTCCACTCGGAGCGGCGACGCTCCAACTCGGCGTCGGTGACCTCCAGACGGAGGGAACGCGCCTCGACGTCGAGGGTGATCAGGTCCCCGGTGCGGACCAGGGTCAGCGGCCCTCCGACGTAGGACTCGGGCGCGATGTGCAGGACGCACGTGCCGTAACTGGTGCCGCTCATGCGGGCGTCGGAGATCCGGACCATGTCCCGCACACCCTGCTTGAGCAGATGGTCCGGGATCGGCAGCATCCCGTACTCCGGCATACCGGGACCGCCCTTGGGGCCGGCGCCCTGAAGCACCAGGACATGGCCCGCGGTGATGCCGAGCGACGGATCGTTGATCGTGCGCTGCATCGTCCGGTAGTCCGGGAACACCACGGCCGGTCCGGTGTGCTTCAGCAGATTCGGATCGGCGGCGATGTGCTTGATGACCGCCCCGTCAGGACAGAGGTTCCCGCGCAGCACCGCGACCCCTCCCTCCTCCGCGACGGGATTGTCACGGGGGCGGATCACATCGTCGTTGTGCACCTGGGCGCCCTCGAGCTGCTGCCGCAGGGTGGCGTGGGCGACCGTGGGCCGGTCCAGGTGGAGCAGGTCACGGATCCGGGACAGGAAACCGGGCAGCCCGCCCGCGAAGTGGAAGTCCTCCATCAGGTAAGGCCCGCCGCCCGGACGGACGTTGGCCAGTACCGGCACCGTACGGGCGATCCGGTCGAAGTCGTCCAGGCGCAGTGTCACCCCCGCACGCCCGGCCATGGCGATCAGATGGATGACGGCGTTGGTGGAGCCGCCGAGACCGAGGACCGTGGTCACCGCGTCCTCGAACGCCTCGCGGGTCAGGATCCGCGACAGCCGCAGGTCCTGGCGCACCAGCTCCACGATCCGCATCCCGGACGCCGCGGCCATGCGGTCGTGCCCGGAGTCGACCGCGGGGACGGACGAGGCGCCGGGGACCGTCACCCCGAGTGCCTCCGCCGCGGCCATCAGGGTCGCGGCGGTCCCCATCGTCATGCACGTGCCGGGGGAGCGGGCGAGACCGCTCTCCAGCTCGCTCATCTCGCAGTCGCCGATGAGCCCTGCCCGCTTGTCGTCCCAGTACTTCCACATGTCCGTGCCGGAGCCCAGAACTTCGTTGCGCCAGTGGCCCGGCAGCATCGGCCCCGCGGGCACGAACACCGTCGGCAGGTCCGCGCTCGCGGCACCCATCAGCAGCGCGGGCGTGGACTTGTCGCAGCCGCCCATCAGCACCGCGCCGTCCACCGGGTAGGAGCGCAGCAGCTCCTCCGTCTCCATCGCCAGCATGTTGCGGTAGAGCATCGGCGTCGGCTTCTGGAACGTCTCCGACAGTGTGGAGACCGGGAACTCCAGCGGGAACCCGCCCGCCTGCCACACCCCCCGCTTCACGGCCTGGGCCCGGTCACGCAGATGCACATGGCACGGATTGATGTCCGACCAGGTGTTGAGGACCGCGATCACGGGCTTGCCGAGATGCTCCTCCGGCAGATACCCGAGCTGACGGGTACGGGCCCGGTGGGAGAACGAGCGCAGCCCGTCGGTCCCATACCACTGGTGGCTGCGCAACTGCTCCGGCCGCAGGCTCATATGCCCCACCCGGCCACGAGCCCGGCGACCTCGGCACGCCGCTTCTGCGGGAGCGGACTGCTGGGCGGGCGCACGTCACGGCGGCACAGTCCGAGCGCGGCGAGGGCCTCCTTGACGACCGTGACGTTGTCCGCCGACCGGTGGGCGGCACGCAGGTCCTCGAGCGGCCGGATGCGCTCCCACACCTTCATCGCCGCCGCGTGGTCACCGGCGCGCAGCGCGGTTAGCATCTCCAGCGAGACCGACGGGGAGATGTTGACCAGCCCGGAGGTGAAGCCGGTGGCGCCGGCGGAGAAGTAGGCGGGCGCGTACAGCTCCGCGAGACCGGCGATCCACACGAACCGCTCGAGGCCCGCGTCGCGGGCGAACGCCGCGAACTGCGCCGCGTCCGGCACCGCGTACTTCACCCCGACGACATTGGGGCACAGCTCCCCGAGGCGCGCCATGCGCTCGCCGCGCAGATGCGGGCTGCGTACATAGGGGACCACGCCGAGCTCGGGCACGGCCTCGGCGATCGCCCGGTGGTAGTCGAGCCAGCCGTCCTGCGAAACATAGGGGTGCACCGGCTGATGCACCATCACCATCTGCGCGCCCGCCTCCCGCGCATGCCGTGCGGAGGCGACCGCGGTCGGCACGTCCAGACCGACGCCGACGAGGACGGCGGCCCGGCCGGCGGACTCCTCGAGGGTCAGCTCCGTGACGGCGCGCCGCTCGTCGGGGTCGAGCGCGTAGTACTCGCCGGTGTTGCCGTTGGGGGTGAGGGTGCGCACCCCGCCGTCGAGCAGCCGCCGCACCAGCGCCCGGTGCGCGACGGTGTCGACGGTGTCGTCGGGGGTGAAGGGCGTGACCGGGATGGCCACCACGTCGGCGAGGGCCTCGCGCAGCGTGCTGAAGCCGGGATCGGTGCTCATGCCTGGTCCTCCTCGGCCTGCTCGGGGAACGCCCGCTGCACGAACGAGTCGATGTGCTCGTGCAGCGCGCGGGCCGCGGCGTCGGCGTCCCCGGCGAGGGCGAGCTGAAGGATCTCGCGGTGCTCGTCGGCCTCCCGCTGCCAGGACGGGTCGGCGGCCCACGCCACGGTGGAGACCAGGGCCGCCTGGTCCCGGACCTCGTCGAGCATCCGGGCCAGCAGCGGATTGCCGCAGGGCAGATACAGGGCCCGGTGGAACTCCCGGTTGGCCAGGGACCGTTCGGCCTGATCGGCCGCCTCGTCGGCCCTGACGAGTGCCGTCCGCGCGTCCTCGAGCGAGGCGTTGCGGGTGATGGAGCGCCGCAGCGCCTCCGGCTCCAGCAGCAGCCGCACGTCGTACACCTCACGCGCCATGTCGGCATCGACCATGCGGACGGTGGCGCCCTTGTACTGGCTCATCACCACGAGCCCCGTGCCGGCCAGGGTCTTGAGCGCCTCCCGCACCGGGGTCTTCGACACACCGAACCGCGCGGCCAGTTCGGTCTCGACCAGGGACTGGCCCGGGCTGAGGCCGCCGGTGAGGATGGCGTGCTTGATCGCCTCCAGCACGAACTGGGTGCGGGAGGGGATCGGGGTGGGAGCGAAGGTCATCAGCACTCTCAGATCTCGCGTATCGCGTCTCATATATGACGTACGAAGTGCAACGCGCCGAACGTAGGGCCGACTTGGTGCGCCGTCAATGCTTCGGACAGGATTCGATGCGAAGTCTGGTTTGCTTCGGTGAAGCGCTTGCATCGGTCGCGGTATCGGCGAGGACACTCCGGCACACGACGCCCCACGGCCGCCCGGGCCGTGGGCCGCCGCGCCCCTGAACGCGCGAGGGCCCGGCCGTCACGGCCGGGCCCTCGCGAGGGACAGGGGAGCGTCAGACGATGTTCTCCGCGATCTCCGCCTGCTCGCGGGCGGTTCCGTACGCCGCCGGCGTGCCGTACGAGCGCCGGGCGACGAACCACCACACCGTGGCCAGGATCAGCACCGCCGCCAGCGCGATCGAGGCGTAGTTCATCGAGTCGACGGTCACCGGGTTCGACTGGGGCAGGCAGAACAGCACGGTCACGCACGCGACCCACACCACGGCGGTCCAGCCGATCGGCCTGCTCCAGCGGCCCAGCGACCACGGACCGGGCTGGAAGCGGTCGCCGGCACGCAGCCGCAGGTAGATCGGGATGGCGTACGCGGGCGTGATGCCGATGACGTTGATCGCGGTGACCGCTCCGTACGCGGTCGCCGAGTACAGCGACGGGACGGCCAGCAGGCAGGCGAAGGTCACCGACAGCCACACCGCCGGGACGGGCGTCTGCGTCCGACTGCTCACCTTGCGCCACAGGGCGGAACCGGGCAGCGCGTTGTCCCGGCTGAAGGCGAACACCATCCGGCTGGCCGCGGCCACCTCCGCGTTGCCGCAGAAGAGCTGCGCGACGATCACCACGAGCAGCAGCGCCGTGGCGGCACCGGTGCCGAGGGCGTCGATGAAGATCTGCGCCGGTGGTACGCCCGTCGCGGTGTCCTGGGTGCCCGCGTAGTCCTGGATGGCGAAGGTCAGGCCCGCCAGCAGCGCGAACCCGGCGATCCACGAGACCCAGATGGAGCGCACGATGCCCTTGGCCGCGGCCACGGACGCGTTGGAGGTCTCCTCCGAGAGGTGGGCCGAGGCGTCGTACCCGCTGAAGGTGTACTGCGCGAGCAGCAGGCCGATGGCGGCGACGTAGACCGGGTTGTCCCAGCCGGTGCCGTTGACGAACTCGCCGAAGACGAACTCCGGGGACTGGTGGTCGGACGGCACGATCGCGAGGGCGCCGACGATCAGGGCCACGCCGCCGAGGTGCCACCACACGCTGACCGAGTTGAGCAGGCTGACGAGCCGTACGCCGAAGAGGTTGAGGGTGGCGTGCAGCAGCAGGATGCAGATGAAGATGATCATCGTGGAGCCGGGTGTGGGCTCGATCCCCCACTGGAGGTTCAAGAACGCGCCGGTGAACAGGGCGCACCCGTAGTCGATGCCGGCGATGGCGCCCAGCAGACCGAGCAGGTTGAGCCAGCCCGTGTACCAGCCCCACTTACGGCCGCCGAGCCGGTCGGCCATGTAGTACAGCGCGCCCGACGTCGGATAGGCGCTGGTCACCTCGGCCAGGGCCATGCCGACGCAGAGGACGAAGAGACCGACGCCCAGCCAGCCCCACAGCATCACCGCGGGGCCGCCGGTGCCCAGCCCGAATCCGTACAGCGTCATACAGCCGGACAGGATCGAGATCACGGAGAAGCTGATGGCGAAGTTGCCGAAGCCGCCCATCCGGCGGGCCAGGACGGGCTGATAGCCGAGCTCCCTCAGCCGTTCCTCCTCGTCCTTGGGAGGGGTCCGGCCGGAATCCGACCACTTCGGCGGGGATATGGACATCGAGGTACCTCCGGGGAAAGGCGATGTACTTGAGCGGACAAGGCAAAGGGGTGGTGCGGCGGGCAGGGCACAGCGCGACGGGGGAGTACGCGCCAGGAGGAGTCCGGGGTGGGGACGTGGCCCGGTCGGGCGGCGGCGGCTCAGCCGTAGGGGCCCGCAGCCGGGCCGGGGCCGGGCCCGGCGTCACGAGCCGCCGCGAGGCAGCGGGCCCGTGCGCGAAGGAACACCTCCTCCGCGAGCGTCGCGTCAGCGGGATCGGGCGTCCGGTACGCCCACGGCAGCGTCGCGTAGAACGGGCCCAGCGCCTCGAACACCCGGGCGGCGTCGGCGAACTGGAGCGCCCCCCACAGCGCGTGGGCCAGGTGGCTGAGATCGAGCAGCGTGCGCGTCGCCGTGGGCGCGACATCGAACCAGTCGTGCAGGGCCAGCCGGCCGTCGCGGGCCGCGTCGTCCGTGACCCAGTGCAGGTCCAGCGCCTTCTCCTGGCCGTTCTCCCGGCGGTAGCGCTCCACCCGCACATAGAGCGGCAACACTTTGAGCGGCGATCCCAGGGGCGCTGACGAGGACGCCCACTGGACGAAGTTGACCGCCTCGGAGAGATGGGTGCCGGAGCGCCGCGCGTACACGAACTGCAGCATCCGGTGGTACGCCTCGCGGTTGTGCGGATCCCGCTTGTCCGCCTGCGCCAGCAGGCCCCACGGGCCGGGGAAGAGCATCGGCCCGGGCGGTGCCATCCGGTGCTCGTCGAGCCGCTGCCCCTCGTCGAGCCGGGCGAGCGCCAGCAGGCAAACCCACGGCACGGGGTCCTCGGGCGACCGGTGCGCCGCCGCCCGGCATGCTTCCCAGGCCTCGTGCCACAAATCCTGGGTGTGCCGGTGCGCCTCGCGGTACGCCCGTAACGCGCGTTCGACCGCGACCCTGCAGTGCATCACCGCGGCGGCGGCACTGTCGGGTTCCTCCGCACGCCACGTCTGCACCGTGTCGGAGCCGGCGGCCACCGCCGCGAGCACCTGGGTGCGCTGGGTCCACAGGGCCCAGTCGGCCGTCGCCTCGAGAAGGTTCCGCATCGACAGCCAGCGGCCCGTGCGTAAGTCCTGGAGGGCGCTGCGCAGTTCCGTGTCCTGGCCGGCCGGATGGTAGACCGGGCGGAAGGAGTCCGGGGCCATCAGCACGCCACCCTTCCGGGACATGCCCGGGAGAGGTCGCCTAACACGGCTGCCGGGCCGTCGGGCCCGTCATCTCGCCGGCCGGTCCGCCGACCGTCGCGCGGTCCGCTCCGTGTTCCGTCGCAGGGTGGAGCCAGGGGGGAGCACTGGTCGTCATCGGGCCTCTTGGGGCAGTGGGGGCTGAGGCGAGCGTCGACGGCGGTTGGTCGGCCGGGCATCGACGGGGTCGGGCACGTACGGGGAACCGCGCCGTCCCCCGCATCGCTTCCGCGTGCGGGCCGATCTTACTCAAGCCGCGCCACGCGGCAACCGGTTGACCAAGTCGCCGCCCGGCGGCCCCAGTTCCGCTCTTGACGGCGGCCGCGGCCTGCCCCACGCTTTCGTCTGCGATCAAGGTTTCTTCTACCGGAGAGCGGGGTGGCCGATGACGGGCCCGGTGCTTGCCGTCGACCAGGGCACCTCCGGCACCAAGGCGCTCGTCGTCTGTCCCGAACGCGGCGTGATCGGCACAGGTTTCGTGCCCGTGTCCCCCCGCTACGGCCCCGGCGGACGCGTCGAGGTGGACCCCGCCGAGCTGCTCGACTCCGTCCTCGGCGCAGGGCGCAGGGCTCTCGCCCACGCCGGCGAGCCCGTCGAGGCCGTCGGACTGGCCAACCAGGGCGAGACCGTCCTCGCCTGGGACCCCGCGACCGGCGCGCCGCTCACCACGGCCATCGTCTGGCAGGACCGGCGCGCCGAACCACTCTGCGCCGAACTCGCCCCGCACGCCGATGAGTTGACGCAGCTCACCGGGTTACCGCTGGACCCGTACTTTGCCGCGCCCAAGATGGCGTGGATCCGCCGCGAGCTCACCCGCGACGGCGTCGTCACCACCAGCGACTCCTGGCTCGTGCACCGGCTCACCGGCGCGTTCGTCACCGATGCGGCCACCGCGGGCCGCACCCAGCTCCTCGACCTCGACCAGGTCGCCTGGTCGCAGCGGGCACTCGACCTGTTCGGCCTGTCCGGCGAACGGCTGCCCGACGTCGTGGACGCCGCCGGCCCCGTGGGCGTCACCACCGCCTTCGGCCCCGGGACACCGCTCACCGGACTGCTCGTCGACCAGCAGGCGGCCCTCCTCGCCCAGCGCGTCACCGAACCGGGAATCGCCAAGTGCACCTACGGCACAGGGGCGTTCCTGCTCGCCCACACCGGCCGGCGGCCGCACCGCTCCACCACCGGGCTGGTCGGCTGCGTCGCCTGGCGGCTCGGCGGAAAGGCGAGCTACTGCCTGGACGGCCAGGTCTACACCGCGGCCTCCGCCGTCCGATGGCTCACCGACCTCGGGGTCGTCTCCGGCGCCGCGGACCTGGACACCGTCGGCTCGACCGTCCCCGACAGCGGCGGCGTCACCTTCGTGCCGGCGCTCGCCGGCCTCGCCGCGCCCTGGTGGCGCGGCGACGTCAGAGGCTCGGTCACCGGGCTCGGACTCGACACGGGGCCCGGCCACCTCGTGCGCGCACTGTGCGAGGGCATCGCCGCACAGGTCGTCTCCCTCACCGACGCCGTCGCCACCGACCTCGGCTCCCCGCTCACCGTGCTCCGCGTCGACGGCGGCCTCACCCGGTCCGCGCTCCTCATGCAGGCCCAGGCCGACCTGCTCCAGATGCCCGTGGAGGTCTCCGCACTGCCCGACGCGACCGCACTGGGAGCCGCCGCCGTCGCCCGGCTCGGCATCGACCCGGGCCTGGCGCCGGAGCAGGTGGTCCCCGACCGGAAGCCGTCCGCCGTCTACGAGCCCCGCATCAGCGCCGACCGGGCCGCCGAACGGCTCGGCGTCTTCCGCGCCGAGGTCGAGGCCCTCCTCGAGCGATCCCCGTCCGCCGCCGGGAATCACAGCACGCGATGACCGTCACCACCAGCGGCGAACCGCCCGACCGGCTGTACGACGTGATCGTCGTCGGCGCCGGAGTCGTCGGCACCGCCGTCGCCCGCGAACTCGCCCGCCACCGGCTGCGCGTCGCGCTCGTCGACGCGGGCGACGACGTCGGCAACGGCACCTCCAAGGCCAACACGGCCATCCTGCACACCGGTTTCGACGCGGTGCCCGGCACCCTGGAGTCCCGGCTGGTACGCGAAGGCCGGCACCGCCTCGCCGCCTACGCCGAACAGAGCGGCATCCCCGTCGAACCCGTCGGCGCGCTCCTCGTCGCCTGGGACCGGGAACAGCTCGCCACCCTGCCCGCGCTCGCCGCAAAGGCCGCCCGCAACGGCTACCACGCCACCCGCCTGCTCGACGCCGTCGAACTCGCCGGCAGGGAACCGCACCTGGGCCCCGGCGCGCTCGGCGCCCTCGAGGTCCCCGACGAGTGGATCATCTGCCCCTGGACGACGACGCTCGCCTACGCCACCCAGGCCGTCCGCGCCGGCGTCGACCTGCACCTGAACTGCCAAGTACAGTCCGTCACCACCGGCACCCATCACGAACTGGCCACCTCCCGCGGCCTGTTGCGCACCCGCTACCTCGTCAACGCGGCCGGACTGCACGCCGACGAACTCGACCGCCGGCTCGGCCGCCAGGACTTCACCGTCACCCCCCGGCGCGGCCAGCTCATCGTCTACGACAAGCTCGCCCGCCCCCTCGTCGGGCACATCCTGCTCCCCGTGCCCACGGCGCTCGGCAAGGGCGTCCTCGTCGCACCGACCGTGTACGGGAACGTGATCCTCGGCCCGACCGCGGAGGACCTCGACGACAAGCGGGCCACCGGGTCGAGCGCCGAAGGCCTCGAGGCCCTGCGGGCCAAGGGCCGACGCATCCTGCCCGCACTGATCGACGAGGAGGTCACCGCCGTCTACGCCGGACTCCGCGCCGCCACCGGGCAGGACGACTACCGCATCCGGGCGCACCCCCGCCTGCGGTACGTCACCGTAGGCGGCATCCGCTCCACAGGACTGACCGCCTCCATGGCGATCGCCGACTACGTCACCGGCCTCCTCGGCGACGCGGGACTCCACCTCGGACCCGCCCGCGACCTCGAACCGGTACGGATGCCGAACATCGGCGAGGCACGGCCACGCCCGTACCAGCGGGCCGACCTGATCGCCGCCGACCCCGCGTACGGCACGATCGTCTGCCACTGCGAACGCGTCACCCGCGGCGAGATCCGCGACGCGCTCACCAGCACCGTCCCGCCCGGATCGCTCGACGGACTGCGGCGCCGCACCCGGGCCCGCGGCGGCCGCTGCCAGGGCTTCCACTGCGGACCCGCCGTGCGCGCGCTGTTCGAGGACGGCCGCCGATGAGCCGCACCGAGCGGGCCGTGGACGTCCTCGTCGTCGGCGCGGGACCCGCGGGCCTCGCCGCCGCGGCCCACCTGGCCGCGTCAGGCGCCGGCCGGGTCGAGGTGCTCGAACGCGAACAGGAACCCGGCGGCATCCCACGCCACAGCCACCACCGGGGCTTCGGACCACGCCACCGCCCGACCACCGGCCCCCGCTACGCCGAGCGCCTCGCCGACGCGGCCCTCGCCGCCGGAGCCGTGGTGCGCACGGGCGTCACCGCGACCGGCTGGGCGGATCCCCGCACCCTCGACACGACAGGCCCGCACGGCCTCGAACGCCTCACCGCACCCGCGGTCGTCCTGGCGACCGGCGCCCGCGAACGGCCGCGCAGCGCCCGGCTGGTCCCCGGCACCCGGCCGGCCGGCGTCCTCACCACCGGCGAACTCCAGCAGGCCGTCCATGTCCACGGCCAACCGGTCGGCAGCCACGCCGTCGTCGTGGCCCCGGCGGGCGCCGACGCCGTCGCCCGTGCCGCCGTCGACACGCTGCGGACGGCCGGGGCCCACGTCGTCGCCCTGGTCACCGCAGACACCCGCGGCCCCCTCCGGTCACCGCGCCACCGGTTCCCGCTGCTCACCGGGTCGACCGTCGTGGAGCTCACCGGCCACGGCGGGCTGACGGGCGTCCGAGTCCGGGGCGACGACGGCCGCACCGCACTCCTCGACTGCGACACCGTCGTGTTCACCGGCGACTGGATCCCCGAGCACGAACTCGCCCGTCGCGGCGGCATCGCCCTCGACCCCGGCACCCGTGGACCGGCCGTCGACACCGCGTTCCGCACCGCCGTGCCCGGCGTGTTCGCCGTCGGCAACCTGCTGCACGGCGGCGAGCCGGCGGTGAGCGCCGCTGCCGAGGGCCGCGGCGTCGCCGGCCCGGTCCTCGCGCACCTGGCCGGCACGGACCCCTGGCCGGGCGGGGGAGTGCCGCTACGGGCCGAACCGCCGCTGCTGTGGGTCGCACCGAACCGTGTGCGCCCCGACGGACCGCCACCCCTCGGAGAGCGCTTCACCCTGCGCACCGCGGAACGCCTCCCCGCGGCCGTCCTCGTCGTCCACCAGGACGGCCGGGTACTGGACCGCCGGCGCCTGCCGCACACCGCCCTGCCCGGCAGGCCCCTCCACCTGTGCGCCCGCTGGACAGCCGCGGCCGACCCCGACGGCGGCCCGGTCGTCATCAGCGTCATGTCCGATTCCCGCCGGTCCGGCGCCTTGGGGCCACCCATACTGGCCGTATGACCACCGAGGCACGCACGGTAGAGGACAGCCGTTACCAGGCGGTGAGCAGCCGGGACGCACGCTTCGACGGAGTGTTCTTCTTCGCCGTCTCCACGACCGGCATCTACTGCCGGCCCAGCTGCCCCGCCGTCACACCCAAGCGCGAGAACGTGTCGTTCCACCCCACCGCCGCGGCCGCCCAGAGCGCCGGCTTCCGCGCCTGCCGCCGCTGCCGGCCCGACGCGGTCCCCGGCTCCGCCGAATGGAACGTCCGCGCGGACGTCGTCGGCCGGGCCGTGCGGCTGATCGGCGACGGCATCGTCGACCGGGAAGGCGTCGCGGGCCTCGCCGACCGGCTCGGCTACAGCGCCCGCCAGGTACAGCGCCAGCTCAACGCCGAACTCGGCGCGGGCCCCATCGCGCTGGCCCGCGCCCAGCGCGGCCACACCGCACGCGTACTCCTCCAGACGACGACCCTGCGGGCCACCGAGATCGCCTTCGCGGCCGGTTTCGCGAGCGTGCGCCAGTTCAACGACACCATCCGGGAGATCTACGCCGCCACCCCCACCGAACTGCGCGCCCTCAGGCCCGGCCGCCCCACCGCCGACAAGGGCGCCGCCGGGATCCCGCTGCGGCTCGCGCACCGCGGCCCGTACGCTGCGGACCGGATGTTCGACCACCTCGCCGCCCATGCCGTCACCGGTGTGGAGGAGGTCACCGGCGCGCCCGGCGGCCGCACCTACCGCCGCACCCTGCGGCTGCCCGGCGGCGCCGGGATCGCCGAGGTCCGCGAACGCCCCGGCGGCGGCCACTGGCTGGACTGCCGGCTGCATCTGACGGACCTGCGCGACCTGACCACCGCCAACCAGCGGATGCGTCGCCTCCTCGATCTCGACGCCGACCCGTGCGCCGTCGCCGAGCGCCTCGGCGCCGACCCCTCCCTCGCCCCCCACGTCGCGTCCCGCCCCGGTCTGCGCATCCCCGGTGCCGCGGACCCCCATGAGACGGCGATCCGCACGGTGGTCGGAACGCCGGCCGCGAGCACACTCGTGACCGCGCACGGCGAGCCGCTGCTGGAACCGAGCGGCGGCCTCACCCACCTGTTCCCCCGCGCCCGGGACCTGACCGGCACCGGACACCCCGCGCTGCGCGCCCTGGCGGAGGCGCTCGCCGAAGGCGACGTCGTGCTCGACCCCGGCGCCGACCGCGAGGAGACGGAGCGCAGGCTGCTGCGACTGCTCGGCATGGACGCCCGGACCGCCGCCCGGATCCGCATGCACGCCCTGGGCGACCCCGACGTCCTGCTGCCCGGCGACCCGGCGGTCCCCGCCGGCGCGGACACCGGGCGCTGGCGGCCGTGGAGCTCGTACGCGATGCACCACCTGTGGGCGGCCGCCGGCGACCCGGCGAGCTGACCCGGCACCACCCGCCTCACCCGGACGGTCCAGCATCGCAGCGGCTCCGGCCCCCGTCGGCGCGAGAGTGGATGACGTCGCCATCCTCACGCCCCGGGAGTACCGATGACCACCCTCAACCGACGTGACCTCGGCCTGCTCGTCCTGCGCGTCGGGACCGGCGCCGTCCTCGTCGCCCACGGCACCCAGAAACTGTTCGGCTGGTTCGGCGGCGGCGGCCTGGAAGGCACCGCCAAGGGCATGGAGGCCATGGGCTTCCACCCGCCCAAGCAGAGCGCGATGGCCGCGGGCATCGCGGAGGCGGGCGGTGGCGTGCTCCTCGCCCTCGGCCTCGCCACTCCCGCCGCGGGCGCGGCGGTGACCGGCAACATGGCGGGCGCCGTCTCCGTCCACGCACCGGCCGGGTTCTTCGCCCAGTCCGGAGGCTTCGAGTACCCGGCGTTCCTCGGCTTCACCGCGGCCGCCATCGGCGTCATGGGCCCCGGCCGCTACTCCCTCGACCACGTGACCCGCCACCGCTTCGACGGCCCGTGGATCCTCGCGGGCGCCTTCGCCGCCAGCGCGCTCGCCGCGTCCGCGGTCGTCGGCAAGCGGGTGAAGGGCCAGATCGGGGCGGACGTGGACCCGACGGGCTCCGAGAAGGACCAAGGGGTCGACACCCTGGAGGACTAGGGAGCCCGGCCCGTCGGAGTCCCGTGGCCGGGTCATGACAGGATCATGTGTCATGACCCAACAGCGCCCGCCTTTCCCGCCGTTCGACCTCGACAGCGCTCTGGCCAAGGTCCAGGCCGCCGAGGACGCCTGGAACACCCGCGACCCGCACAAGGTCTCCCTCGCCTACACCGAGGACTCCGTCTGGCGGAACCGGGACGTCTTCCTGACCGGCCGTCAGCAGATCGCGGAGTTCCTCACGGCCAAGTGGGAGCGTGAGCTGGACTACGTACTGCGCAAGAGCCTGTGGTCCTTCCACGAGAACCGCATAGCCGTCCGCTTCCAGTACGAATGGCACGACGCCGAGGGCCGGTGGTTCCGCAGTTACGGCAACGAGCTGTGGGAGTTCGACGAGCGCGGCCTCATGAGCCGCCGTGAGGCGAGCATCAACGACGTGGCCATCCAGGAGTCCGACCGCCGCTACTTCGGGCCGCGCCCCGAGGACGAGCGCGGCCAGGGCCACGACATCCCCCTCCGGTGATCCGGGTCCGCCGGTACGGCCCGGCGGACGTGAGGGCCGAGGGCACGGTGTTCCGCCGCGCGCCGGCCCTCACGTGGCCGCAGGGCCTCACTCGCCCCTGAGCAGGTCGACGGTCCCGGCCAGGCCCTCGTCGCCGTGGCCCTGGGCCACCCGCCTGCGCATCAGCTCCATGTAGGGCGTGAGGAGCCGGGGATCGACCGACTGGCCCTCGGCCGCGGCCAGGAGCGCGTCGTTCCCCGCCGACATCATGGCGAGATTGGAGGTGACGCCCTCCGTGTAGTCGCCGCTCTCCAGTTGGGCGGCCATCTCGTGGGTCATGCCGGTCATGGCGCCCAGCCATTCCGTGAGCAGGGCGGCGAAACCGGCCAGGTCGAGGTCCTTCTCGGGGCGCACCAGGGCGAAGGCGTGGGTGACGCCCGCGAACATCCCGGTCATCGCGCTGAGCAGGGCGATGTCGTGCAGTGCCGCGTGGCCGGCGTCCTCGCCGACGTACTTCGCGCCGGCGGGAATCTCCAGCACCTCCCGATGGCGTTCGAACAGCGCGCGATCACCGCTGTAGAACACATAGCCGCCGGTCTCCGGCCGGCCGATCATCGGGGGAACGGCCATGATCCCGCCGTCCAGGAACCGGGCCCCGCGTTCCTCGGCCCGGGCCGCCCGCAACCGGGACCGGGCGGGCGTGTTGGTGGTCAGGTCGATCAGGTCCTTGCCGGTCAGGTCGACGCCTTCCAGGGTCTCGCCCACGGAGGCGTCGTCCAGGAGGCAGAGCACGACGGGACCGGTGGCCGAGGCCAGCGCCTCGGCCGGCGTCGCCGCCACCCGGGCGCCCTCGGCCGCCAGACGTCCGGCCTTGGCCGGAGTGCGGTTCCAGACGGTCAGCGGGTGCCCTGCGGCGAGCCAGGCGCGGGCCAGGGCGGTGCCCATGTCACCGAGGCCGAGGAGGGTGACGGGGGTTTTGGAAGAAGTGTTGTCCATGTCCATCAGCCTCGTACGGGCACAGACCTTGATCAAGTACGCACTTTTTAGTGGGTGGTTACCTTATGGTGAGTGCATGACCAGGCGCGACGCGTACGTGTGCGGCATCGACGCGGCGATCGACGTGGTCGGCGGCAAGTGGAAGGTCCTCGTCCTGTGGGCGCTGGAAGCCGGCCCCTGCCGGTTCGGTGAGCTGCGGCGCGGCATCCCCGGCGTCAGCGAGAAGGTTCTCGCCACCCACCTGCGGGAGTTGGAGTCCGACGGCATCGTCGCCCGTGAAGAGGACCGTCAGGGAGCGGTACGCCGCGTCACCTACGCGCTCACCCCGCTGGGCGTCTCCCTCAACGAGGCGCTCGGCCCTCTCGGCGCCTGGGGCAGGAAGCACCTGCTCGATGACCGGAGCCCGCACGACGACGTGTCCGACCGCTCGCGCTGACGGCCGGCTCCCCGTACGTCTCCCTCCGCCGTGCGCGGCGTGCTTGGGGGCGAAACTCCAGAGGTGGTTCGAGGCCTGAACAGTGGTCTCTTCCACGGCCCACCACAAGGCCCCCGCTGTGCGGAGCGGTTCGACGTCGCCAGGGAACACCTCGCGGGGCCTCGCCGGCGGCCGTGACCTCGCCTGCGGCACGTTCACCCCACCGGCCTCGGACTCGCCACGGCCGTCGACGGGTGCCGGCGGGGCGGTCCGAGGAGGCCCCGACGCTGCGGCCGGCCTACGGGTCCGCCCCGAGGACCAGCAGCCGTGTACCGCGGGCGCAGTACCTCCACGGCCACTGCGGCATCGGCGGCAGCGCGAAGTGTCTGCGTCCGCCGGACGACCGGTGGCACGTCCGGCGGACATGATCGGCGGACAGCGAGCCGTAACAGCAGAAGGAGCACCTCATGTCAGTTCGGTCCGTGCTTGCCGCACCGGCGGTCGCGCACATCTCCCTCCCCGTCGCCGCCGACGCCTACACCATGAGCTCCGGACGCCTCGGGGCCGTCGTGGCCGCGCTGCTGGGGCTGATGGGCGTGGTCGTCGGCGGGCTGGCGCTGGCCCGCCCCGCGGGTCGCTCCGGCACCCGCGCCGGCACCGGGCGGAGCAGGGCCGTCGTGGCCCTGGGAGCGGGTCTGATCAGCACGGCCCTCGGGGGAGTGGTCATGGCCACCGCAGAAGGCGGACTCGGCACCGGCAACGGGCTGGGCGGAGCCGTGGTGGCCGCGCTGCTGGGGCTGATCGGCATCGTCCTCGGCGGGCTGGCCCTGGCCCGCATCCGCCGCACCGGCTGACGGGGGCCCGCCCGCCGAGGGTCACCATCGGACGGGCCCGGGCCTGCCCGCCGTCACCACCGCACGGGCAGCCTGCGCACGCCCCTGATCAGCAGCCCCGGCATCCACGGCAGATCCGCCTCGTCCGCGTCCTGCGCCAGGTCCGGGCAGCGTTCCAGCAGTGTGCGGAACGCGATCCGGCCCTCGAGCCGCGCGAGCGGCGCGCCCAGGCAGTAGTGCAGACCGTGACCGAAGGCGATGTGGCCGCGGGCGTCCCGGCGGATGTCGAACCGGTCGGGGTCCTTGAACCGCTCGGGATCCCGGTCGGCGTCCGCCATGGTGATCAGGACGGTGGAGCCGGCGGGAATGGTCACCCCTCCGATCTCGACATCCTCCAGCGCGAGGCGGTCCGTACAGGTCTCCACCGGACCGTCGTAACGGAGCATCTCCTCGATCGCTCCGTCGAGCAGCCCGAAGTCGGCCCGCAGCGCGGCCAGTTGCTCGGGGTGCGAGAACAGCGCCCGCATGCCGTTGCCGATCAGATTGACCGTCGTCTCGTGCCCGGCGATGAGCAGCAGGACGGACATGCCGATGAGTTCCTCCGGCGACAGCCGGTCCCCGTCGGCGTCCGCCGCGTGGATCAACGCGCTGAGCAGGTCGTCGCCGGGACGCGCCCGCTTGGAGCCGATCAACTCGGCCAGATAGGCGGGCATCTCCTCGTAGGCCCGCGCCTCCGCCTCCGGGCTGGTGCGCGCCACCATCTCGTTGGACCAGCGCCGGAAGGCGTCCCGGTCGAGCTCAGGCACACCCAGCAGGTCGCAGATGACGGTCATCGGCAGCGGGAAGGCGAAGGCAGCGATCAGATCCGCACGCCGCGACGGTTCCGCCAGCATGGCGTCGAGCAACTCGTCCGTGACCTGCTGGATGCGCGGCGCCAGCGCGTCGATGCGGCGCGGGGTGAAGCCCTTCGTCACCAGCCGCCGCAGCCGGGTGTGGTCCGGCGGGTCCGACATCAGCATGTGGGCGAGGGCGGGCTGGTCCTGGTCGGTGTTGATGATCTGGCTGACGTCCCCGGACTTGACCCAGTCCCGGCTCAGCCGCGGATCCGTGAAGGCGGCCCGAGCGGTGTCATGACCTAGGACGAGCCAGATCTCCTCGCCGTCGGGATCGAGCACCCGGTGCACGGGCGCCTCCGCCCGGAGCCGGGCGTAGACCGGATAAGGATCGCGGACGAAGTCCGGGCCGAATTCCCGCAGATCGACGATGGGCGTGGCCGCCATGTAATCCCCCAGTTCACGAGTCGAATCGCACGCTAACGCGAACGAGGGACGGACGGACATCGGGTTTCGGTCAATGATCCGCCCCTGCCGTCAAGGCTCCGCGTCACGCTCGGGCGAGGACACAGAACTCGTGGCTCTCCGGATCGGCCAGGCACCTCCACGGGACGTCGCCCTGGCCGACGTCGAGGTCGGTGGCGCCGAGGGCGTGCAGCCGGGCCACCTCCGCCTCTTGGTCGTCGACGGGGTACCGCAGCAGGTCCAGATGGACGCGGTCCGGCCCGGTCCGCCCGCCGGGCGTGCGGAGGAACTCGAGATACGGGCCGACCTCCTTGGCGGAGCGCCACACCGCACGGTCGTCCGTGACCTCGTGCAGGGTCCAGTCCATCGCCTCGCCCCAGAACCGGGCCATGGCCCGCGGATCCGCGCAGTCGACCACCACCCGGGCGATCGGCCCGGTGTCCCGGTAGATCTCCCGAGGCTCCAGCACGCAGAACTCGTTGCCCTCCGGGTCGGCGAGGACCGTCCACGGCACGTCGCCCTGGCCCACGTCGGCGGGCGTCGCACCGAGAGACCGGAGGCGCGCGACCAACTCCGCCTGATGGGCCACGGAGGTGGTGGCGAGATCGAGGTGCACACGGTTCTTTGCCGTGGTCCTGGGTTCCGGGACGGCGATGACGTCGACGCAGACGGTGACCGGGTCCAGCCAATCGAAACCGACGGGTTTGACGGCGGTCGCGCCGGGTTCCTCGTCGATGACGCGCCAGCCGAGCGCCTCCCCCCAGAACCGGCCGACCGCCGAGCAGTCAAGAGCCTTTATGTTCACCAGAACGGGTCGCAGTGCCATGCCGGCGATCCTATGGACCCGCTCGGGGACGACCTCCGTCGGCCGCCGGGCAGACATCCACTCGCTCACCGGCCGGAAGGCTCAACCACGTTGGTCACCAGCCGCGACGCTCAACCACGCTGGAGGGGAGCGTGCCCGACGGCCGTCCCTTCACGGGGCCGTGCCGTCCCCCGATTCGGGATCTCAGCGGGACTGCCGGCTGGAGCGCCGTACGACCAGCCCGGTTCCGGCACCAGCCGCCTCCGGACGACCGCTGACAGGCCCCGCCGCCCGGGCGAGCGTACGGACCTCCGCCACCTGGGCCCCAGAGCTGGCGGACGGCGCCGTCGGGGGATACCGCTGAGGCATGGCTGGGATCGAACTGCACACAGCAGCATTCAACGACCACGCACTCGTCCCGAGACGCTACGCACGGGACGGCGACAACATCTCCCCACCGCTGACCTGGTCCGGCGTGCCCGACGGCACGGCAGAGCTGCTCCTGCTCTGCGAGGACCCCGACGCTCCCTCCGGCACCTTCGTCCACTGGCTCGTCACCGGCATCGACGCGGCCGACGGTTCTGTGGAAGCCGGCGAAACACCCCCAGGCGGTACGCCCCGGACCAACGGCTTCGGGGAAACCGGCTGGGGCGGACCGCAACCACCCGTGGGCGACGAGGCACACCGGTACTTCTTCCGCCTCTACGCCCTGCCCGAGCCCGTGACACTCCCCGACAACGCCACTGCCGACGACGTCCACCGCGCCGTCGACAAGGCACAACTGGCCAGCGGCACCGTCGTCGGCCTCTACCAGCGCTGACCGGAACTGCGCGCCGGCACACACGGGACCGGCCTCCGGCAACGGGGGGCCGGTCCCGAGTGTGTGCGCGAGCCGTTCCGCCGACGGCCCACGGCGTCGAGGTGCTCCCGCGGTACGCACGGCCGGGCCCCGCCGCGGGAACGGCGAGGCCCGGGAGCGACCGGCCGGCCGAGGCGCCCGGACCGGCTCAAGTGCCGAGTCGCGAACGCAGCAGTTCCTTGCCGAGCTCGGCCCCCTTGCGGCTGTCGGCCTGCGCCTTGCGGAACAGCTCGGCGATCTCGGTGTCGTTGTCGCGTTCCGCGTCCTTGATGTAGGTCTCCATCCGCAGCGCGTTGCTCAGGCACGCCTCGATGTACCAGAACAGGTTGTAGTGCTTGTCCTTCGTGCCGGTGATGTCGCCGGTCTCGCTGGTGCTCATGGTGTCGGTTCCCTTCTTTGTGCTGTGTGCGATTCACATGGCGCATGTGGTTCATGCGGTTCGTGCGGCCGGTGAACGGGGGGAGGCGGTGCGGCCGGGGTCCGGTCTCAGTGGTGCCTGCCGGTGATCAGGTCCCGGGCCCGGTCCACCAGGCCGGCTCCGGGGGCGAGGAACTTGTTCGCGGGAGGCGTGTCAGGAGCGGCGGGATGCGGCCGGGTCGGCGCCGTATTCTTCGCCCGGCGGATCTTCTCCCCCAGGTCGGCCAGCGTTTCGGGGGTGCAGGCGCTTTCCAGGAGGGGGAAGAGCCTGTTCTCCTCGTCCCGCACGTGTTCGGCGACCTCGAGTTTCAGCTTCGCGACCAGGTGGTTGAAATCGATGTGGTCGGGTTCGAGGCCCTCGAGCTCCTTCAGCATCCGCTCGACGCCGGCGTGATCCTCGAGCTCCTTGTCGGCGAGACCGTCGCCCCCGTCGACGTGGCGGCGCACCGCCGGATACAGGTACTCCTCCTCGGCGACGGCGTGCCGCACCAGTTCCACCGTCAGCTCGTCCACGAGTTCCCGGCGGCGCGAGTCCGCGACCGGCTGCATCTCGATCCGGGCGAACAGCGCATCCACCTCGCGGTGGTCCGCCGTGAGTTCCTCGATGACGTTCCCGCCGTGTCCCATGCCGGTCCCTTCTTGATCTCGGCCGGAGCCGAGCAGATCGGTTCACCGTGGCAGCGCGAGTACCCATAGTCCTGGCCGACACGCACGTGACCGGTGAAGCAGGGCAATTCGGGCGACATCGGCATGCGGGCGGAAGCGTCGCCGGCTCCTGCCGGAGCCCGCGACACGCCCGTCACCCACTTGCCTGGGGCCTGTTCATGACCGGGCTGTTCGCGGTGTGGACCGGCGACCTCGTGGCGGCGGCCGAGCGGTTCGAGGAGGCAGGCGAACTGGCGAAGCGCTGCGGCGAGGAATGCGTGGCGCTGTTCGCCGAGCCCTGCCGCGGAGCGATGCGCGCGCTGTACGGCGAGGTCGACGAAGGACCCGCCGCGCTGGAAGAGGGTCGCACCGGCGGATCGTCGCCCGCGGGGAGGCGCAGATGCGCGCGGCCGGCATCGTCCCGGCGGACGGCCGTCCGGTTCCGCCGACTCCGCGGGTGGCCACTGTCACCACCCGCGGAGCCGGAACCGCTGTTCCGTCCCGCGGCCGGGCCCACCTTGTGCTCCCGGCTCCGGCTCCGTCTCTGGTCCCGGCGTCCGCGGCCGGCACGGGACGCTCAGAGCGCGGAGCGCTCCACGGGGATCCACAGCTCCGCGTCCGCATGCGCCCCGTCCGCCGACACGCTCACCCGCAGGATCTCGGGCCCCGGCCTGCTCCGGTACGGGTTCGAGGGGAACCACTGAGTGAACACGTCCCGCCACAGGAACTGCAGAGCCTGCGGAAACGCGCCCGAACTCTCGAACACGGCCCACGTCCCCGCCGGAACGGCGAGGACGTCCGTGCCCTCCGGCGCCGCGGCGCCGGTCACCACGCCGTGGTAGTAGTCGAGTTCCGTCCCCTCCGCCCGGCTCGGGTCGAGATCGTCGCTCACCGCGACGATCCCCTTCGGCTCCTGGTCGGACAACTCCGCGAGCCGCCGGACCATCTCCTTGTCGAGACCCCGGATGAACTCGGCGATGGCCGGGTTCATCCCCTCATGGACGAGAGGCACGCGGGCCTTCATACCGACCACACGGAACTCGTCCCTGTCCACGACCCTGTACCGCATACTGCCGCTCCCTTCGACGGTGAGACGGAAGGACAACCGCTGCTGGGACCGCAGAGCCGCACCGGTCCGCCGGGCCTCGCCCGGACCGACGCCGTGCACGGCGCGGAACGCCCGCGCGAACGCCTCCCCGGAGCCGTAGCCGTAGCGCACCGCGATCTCCAGGAGCGTCCGCCTGCCGGCGAGCACCTCGGCCCCCGCGACGGTCAGCCGCCTGCGCCGGACGTACTCCGACAGCGACATCCCCGCGAGCGCGGAGAACATCCGGCGGAAGTGGTACTCCGACGTCATCGCGATGCGCGCCAGGTCGGCCACGTCGATCTGCTGATCGAGACGGCTCTCGATGTGCTCCATGGCCTGGTTCAGCCGCTCCAGCACCCCGGTCTCCCTCCCTTGACGACACTCACGCTAGGAGGGCCCCATCCTGTCGGACCCGACATCCTGTGCCCGGTCCGGTCGGGTACGGCGAGCCCTGACGGGCCGTGGGCCCCGCCCACGGCGGACCGGGCGCGGGTGCGGGCCCCTTCGGGACCTGGCAGGTCAGGACAGTGACGTGCGGGTGGATTTCTCGAACTGTCGTGCGGCTCATGCCTATTGGCGCGGCGAGGAACGTAGGTATGCCCCCGGGCGGGCGCGAAGCCGTGCGGGAGCAGGCGCGTGCGCAAGGCCGACGGCGTACGCCGAGCAGTCCCGTATCCTGGCGCAGCGGTAACCGCAACGAGCAAAGGACAGCGCCAGTGGCACCTACCGCTCTCTCCGCCGACGAGGCTCGGGCCCGCCTTCACGAGCTGACCGTCATCGACGTGCGCACGCCCGGCGAGTACGCCTCCGGCCATCTGCCCGGCGCCCACAACATTCCGCTCGACCATCTCGACGAGGCGTTGCCCGCGCTGAAGGCCGCCGCCGACCGGGGTGATCTCCTCGTCGTGTGTGCCTCCGGCTCCCGCTCCGAAACCGCCTGCCGGCGGCTCGCCGTCGACGGCATCACCGCTGCCACCCTCACCGGCGGCACCACCGCCTGGGTCCAACGGGGCCACGACACCCACCGCCCCGCCGGGACCCGCACCCCGTGGGCCATGGAACGGCAGGTCCGCCTCGCCGCCGGATCGCTCGTCCTCACCGGTCTCATCCTCGGACGAGGCATGCCCCGGGCACGGGGCATCTCCGCGGCCGTCGCAGGCGGCCTGGTGTTCTCCGCCCTCACCGACACATGCGGCATGGCGCGCGTACTCGCCAAGCTCCCTCACAACCGGCCCAAGACCGCAGACCTCGAGGCCACCCTCGCCGGCCTCTCCCGCTGAGGGCCGGCGGGCACAACCGGTCGGCGAGGCCGACCGACGGCACGGGGGTCGTCGGCGGCCCGGTGCTGCGGCTCAGCGGCGCCCGCACCAAGAGGCCGGAGGGCCGACGTCACGGACCCGTCAGCGCTTGACCGAAACACGGTCAGCACCAGCAGCGCGGACGGTGTCCGGTCCTCGGTCCGTGATCGGGACCTGTCATGCGGGCAAGCGTGTGGCGAGCACGGCGACGTCGTCGGTGGTCTGCGAGGCGAGACCGGTGAGGAGTTCGTCGCAGAATTCTTCCAGCGGTTCCCGGGCCACGGCGGCGGCCTGCTGGCGCAGCCGTGTCATGCCGCGGTGGACGGGTTCGCCGCGGCGTTCGATCAGCCCGTCCGTGTAGAGCACGAGGGTGGAGCCGGCGGGCAGCGGGCAGCGGGCGCTGTCGCGCGGAAGGTCGGGCAGGGCGCCCAGGAGAGGGCCATGGCCGTCTTCGAGGAAGAAGGTGTCGCCGTCGTGGGTGACGAGCAGCGGCGGCGGGTGGCCGGCGTTGGAGTAGTGCAACTCCCACGGCCCGTCGTCGCCGCCCTTGAGGACGCCGTACACACAGGTGGCGGTGACGTCGGGGTAGAGCTGGTGATGTGCGACGTCGAGGCGGTTCAGGATGTGGCCGGGGGGCTCCTCGCGGTCGAGGGCGATGCCACGGAGCATGTTGCGCAGTTGCCCCATGGTGACCGTGGCACGCAGATCGTGGCCCGCCACATCGCCGATGATCATGGCGATGTTCCCGTGGGGCAGCGGGAAGCTGTCGTACCAGTCGCCGCCCACCTCCGCGGTGGCCTGCGAAGGCGTGTAGCGGGCCGCACGCTGCGGGGTGCCCGGACCTGACAGGTTCGGCAGCAGCGAGCGCTGAAGACGTTCGGCGATGCGAGAGGTCTCCCGGTAGAGCCGGGCGTTGTCGACCGCGAGCGCGACCCGTCGGGCGAGATCCTCCACGAGGGCGCAGTCCGCTTCCGTCAGCGGCCACTCGCCGCTCGTCCGGCCGACCGTGATCGCGCCGAGGATGTCGGGCCTGGCCCGCAGCGGGGCCACGATGGCCGTGTCCGTGTCCAATTGACGGAACAGTTCCAGCGGCCGGGCATGGAACGGGTCCGCGTGGGCGGGCGGGAAGTCGCTGCGATGAAGCAGCAGCGGCCCGGCCCCGCGCAGGACCCTCGCGACCGGCCCGCTCGCCACGTCGGCCGGTACCGGAAGCGCGCCCTCCAGCGGGCTCGCGGCGGGCGGGCCGGCGTCACGATGCGTGACAGCGACCCGCTCCAGTGTGCCGTCGACGTCCAGGAGATCGATCGCGCACCAGTCGCCGAGCTGATGGACCACGAGCCGCGACACGCGCCGCAAGGCCTCCCGGACATCGAGGGTGGCGGCCAGGGCGGCGCCCACGTCGGCCAGCAGGGCCAGCCGGTCCAGCGCCTGCTGAAGCACGGCGTCGATGTCGTACGCGTCGTCTTCCACGGTCTCAGCCTCCCCGCGCTCGTACGGCAGGGAGCCGGCCCGCCCGGCCTCCACGAGCGAGGGCACCCGCATGCCGCATTCCCATTATCCGGACAGGGGCGCGCGGTGACCGCCCGACCAGGGCGAGTGTCCACGCCGGGCGTCACGCCGACCGCCTTCGCGGCGGACGGCGTGACGCCCGGTGCGGCTCACTCCACCGGTGTGCGGTGCAGGGAGATCAGCAGCCGCCAGACCCCCGCCGACATCGATTGCGGCGAGGCGTCGATCACGCCGTGCAGCCAGTCCGCGAGGACGCCCGCGAAGGCCGCCGCGACCGCCGAGGCGATCATGGCCGGGGCGGGGGCGCCGGCCAGTTCCCGTTCCGCGCGGCTCCGGGCGCGCAGTTCCTGGTGGAGCAGATCGCCCAACGGACCGCTTCCGCCTTCCCGGAGCAGGCCGCGGTAGAGGGAACGGTGCTCGGAGATCTCCGTGAAGAAAGCGGTCAGCGGCGGTGGAGGCTGCTCGGGATCCGGCGTGCCCCGCCACGCGTGGAGCGACTCGACGGCATCCCTGACGATCTCGGCGCAGGCGTCCAGCGCCAGTGCGTCCAGGTCCGGGTAATGCAGGTAGAACGTGGCCCGGCCGACCGACGCCCGGCGCACCACGGCCGCCACGCTGACCTCGTCGAGGGGGCGTCCGGCGCATTCCTCGAGCAACGCCTCCCGCAGCCTGGCCCTGGTGCGCGCCGCCCTGGGGTCGTTCATCCGGCGACCAGTACGGCAGTGAGGGCCAGCGCGCCGGGCAGCGCCTGAGCGACGAAGATGCGCCGATTGGCCGTGAAGCCTCCGTAGAGGCCCGCGACCACCACGCACGACAGGAAGAAGATCTGTACCTGTTGTCCTGTCGGGTCCGCGGCGATCAGACCCCAGACGAGGCCGGCGGCGAGAAAGCCGTTGTAAAGCCCCTGGTTCGCGGCGAGCGGAGCGGTGGCGCGCGCCATGTCCCTGTCGAAGCCGGACAGCGACCGGCCGGGGCCGCGCTCCCACAGGAACATCTCCAGAATCAGGATGTAGACGTGCAGAGCGGCCACCAGGCCGACCAGTGCGTTGGCTGTGAAGGTCATGGATGCGCCTCAAGTTCTGGACGGTTGTCCATCAACTATAGACACGTGTCCAGAACATCGGTGCCCGGCCCTCGGCCGATCGTTCGCCCAGGGAAGAGGTGCACGGTCCTGTGACCGGGCACGACCCTGCGACCGGCCCGCGGAAGGGGAAAGCGGAACGGCGAGAGCGAAGCGGCGAAACGCGGAACGGTGGAAAGCGGCGGACCGGCGGAGAGTCGTGCTCAGCGGCCGCGCGCCGGGCGCTGGGCCTGCACGATCAGCAGCACGCCACCCAGCAGCACCGCGGCGCCGGACATCGTGACGGCGGAACGAAGGCCGCCGGCCTCGGCCAGCACGGCGCCCGCGACCTGAATGACGAGCGCGAGAGCGATCGCCAACTGCGCCCACCCGAAGAGATGCGGACGGACGATGTACTGCCGCTGCACGGGCAGCAGCCAGCCCGAACGGAGCGCAGCCACCCCACTGACAGCGACGAGCAACGCCATCAAGCCGAGCGGTATGCCGAGATACAGAGTCATGTTTCGCCTTCCTTGTGGCGCGAGCATGGCACGCCGACCGCGCGCCTGACCAGACCGTTCGCGCACTTCGCGCCGGGTGCCTGCGGTGAGCGCCCGTTGTCGGTGCGGGCTGGGAGGATCACCGGCATGACACCGTTGAGTCTCACCGACATGGAGCGAGCCGTTCGCAGCAGCTGGAGTGCCGACACGTGCACGCCGGAGTTCCGATCACGCTGGACCACCGACAACCCGGCCCGGGACCAGTGCGGTGTGACCGCCATGGTGCTCAATGACCTCGTGGGAGGCGAGCTGATCCGAGGAGAGGTCCACGTCGACGGAGAGCGCGTGGACTACCACTGGTGGAACCGCCTCGGCATGGGGATCGAGATCGACCTCACGCGGGAACAGTTCCGGCCGGAGGAGATCGTCACCGGCGGAGTCGTCGTTCCCCGTCCGCCCGTCACCGAATGGCGGCGGCTCCGAGAGGAGTACGAACTCCTCCGGAATCGTGTCATGGACAAGCTCAAAGAGCAGCAGGCGACCCTGTAGGCGGCACGCCGGGCCGGACAAGTCGAGACGGCCCAGAGTGACGACTGCCTGGCCGGCCGACACCCGCGGGACGCGCCCGCCCGCTACGAAGCGATGTCGGCGCGGACGGCACGGAACGCGGCGGCCGGGTCCGTGGCGCGCGTGACCGTTCGGCCCACGACGACATGGGAGGCGCCGCCGGCGACGGCCGCACGGGGAGTGTCGGGCCGGGCGTGCTCGGCCGGCGACTCGCCGGGCAACGCGACGCCCGGCGTGACGATCAGCGCACCGGCGCCCAGCGCGCTCCGCAACATCGGGACGTCCGGCGGCGAGGCGATCACACCGTGGCAGCCGGCCTTGTCCGCCAGCCGCGCCAGCCTGAGCACCTGCTCCTGCGCCGGAACGTCGATCCCGACGTCGGCGAGATCCGCGTCGGTCATGCTCGTGACCACCGTCAAGGCGAGGACGCGCAGGCCGGGGAAGCCCCTGGCGGCATCGACGGCGGCCCTCATGATGCCCGTACCGCCCATGCTGTGGACGGTCACCATGGAGACCCCCAGAGCTCCCGCGGCCCGCACCGCACCCGCGACCGAGTTCGGAATCTCGAAGAGCTTGAGGTCCAGGAAGACCTCCTTGCCCTGTGCGACAAGGTGCTCGACGACGCCGGGGCCGGCCGCTGTGAGCAGTTCCGGACCGACCTTGTAGAAACGGCACTCGTCGCCCAGTCGCGCGACGATCTCGTCCGCGGTCGCACGGTTGTCGCAATCCAGGGCGACGATGATCTGACTCCTCGGTTCCACGACGTCATTGTGCCCCGTCCGGGGGAAGGGGCCGCCACTCGCGTCTGGCACGCTGCTGTCCATGAAGCACGACGACCTGATGGGTACTCAGGCGCCGCAGCGCCGCATCACGGAACCGCAAGAGGCCCTCGCGGCGCTGGAGCGCGCCCTCCCCGGCCTGGCCGGGCATCGCCGGCCCGGGCCTGCCGTGATCGATTGGGCCGTACTCGAGGAGGGTCTGGGCACCGCGCTGCCGGCGGACTACAAGCATCTCGCGGAGCGGTACCCGACGTTCGCCGTCGGTGACTTCCTTCTCGTAACTCTTCCCGACCCTGGCCATGAGCGCGACAGCCTTCGCGGTTTCCGTGACGCCCTGCACGTACTCGCCGATGCCTGGGTGGAACCCGGCTCCGGCCCGGCTGCCCATCCCGCCCCCGGCGGCCTGCTGCCCTGGGCGGAGTCGGACGAGAGCGACAAGTTCATGTGGAGCACGACCGGCCGGACCCCGCGGGACTGGACCGTCACGGTCGCCTCCCGAAGCGGAGGGTGGTGGCACTACGACGGCGGCGCGGTCCAGTTCCTGGCGGAGTACTGCGAAGGGACTCTGGAACCCTGGGCGCTGCCCCGGATCGAACCTGACGTGACCCCTTGCTGAGCGCCCACGCCCCGTCGGCGAGCGCCGGGGGCGAACCGGGAGGGCGAGCGAGGCGAGAGGCCTGCGACGGCGAGAGGATCGCTCATGTCGCCCGCGCTGCTCACGATGCGAGGCGACCCCTTCGCGCGAGGCAGGCGCGTACGGGCCCCGGAACGAGCCTGCGCCGTGAAGCTCTTCCCCGCTCCCGCGATCGTCGCGCCACTCGTGTCGCCGCTCGCGCGAACCCGCCCGAAGGCACGGCGAAGTGTTCGCTCCCAACCCTCTGCCGCGCAGGCACCTGTCAGGTAAGTTCCCTCTGTGCACGGCGAGTTGATCTCATGATGCGCGGCTGGCAGGGGGAGACGGGGGAGCGCCATGGGCGGGAGACTGTACGGTCAGCAGGCCCTGCAGGAAGGCTTCGTCCCCCGGCTGGTGGGACTGCACCACAAGGACGGGTACCAGGTCCCCTTCGCGTACCCCAAGGGTGCGCCCGTGGTACGGATCGTCGGCGGACGGGGGAGCGGCAGGACCGCCCTGCTGGGCGCCGTCCATGACGCGTACAACGGCCGGGTGCCGCTCGCGCGGGTCGACCTCGAGGCTCCCGGCTTCGGCGAGCCCGGCGTCGCCGACGGCGACGACGACGTCCCCAACGCCTCCCGCATCACCCACCTGTTGTATCTCCTGGCCTACAAACTCGGCCTGGAGGTACGGCACTTCGGCAGGCCCCTGGCCTTTCCCCGGCTGTCGCTCGGCCTCCTCGTCGTCACCGCCTGGCGCCCGCTGAACAGCGACGGGACCGATCTGCGGCCGCCAGACCTGCGTCGGGCGGAGGCCGATCTGCGCACCCTTATCACCGCCGAGGACCCCGACGTACGACGCCGCAGGGAGAGCCTCGGCCGCTGGTTCGACGTCGTCACCGACAACCTCCCGCAGGTCCTGTCCGCCGTGCCCGGCCTCGACAGCATCGCCGGGATCGTCCTCGACACCGCCCGGGCGCAACTCGTCAAGAGCGAGCCGGACAAGGGCGCACTGGCCTGGTGGGGCGGACGGCTGCACCGTTCCCAGGGCTACCAGGGCGACTCGCTGCAACGGCTCTTCCAGTTCGTCCGCGGCTTCCGCAGGCTCGACGACCGCAGGCGCACCGCCGAGGAGCATCTCGTCGCCGCCCTCCTCGACGACATCGACGCCAACTACGGCACGCTGCGCCGGCTCAACAAGAAGCCCAGGCCCCTGCTGCTCCTCGACAACGCCCACACCGGCGTCGGGCGCTCCTTCCTCGACCTGCTCGACACCGGGCACGGCACCCCGGGCAAGGACCCGACACGGCCCGTGGTCCTCGCCACCCTGCTCGGCAAGGGCCACGGCCACCCACCGCTGAGCGAGGTCGGGGGCGACGCCGTACCGCAGGCCCGGCACCTGGTGCTGAGCATCCCCGACATCGAACCGGCCCACATCGCCGAGATGCTCAGCCCCGTCGACTACCCCGACCATCTGCCCCGCGTCGTCGCGCGCTACAGCGGCGGCCGTGCGGCGAGCGCCCGCATCCTCGCGGACGCGGCCGTGCGGCGCGTCCAGGAAGCGGGCACGATACGCAGTGGTGAACTCCTCGACGAGGCCGCGCCCGCGCTCCTCGCCAAACTGCTGCCCGACCCCGTGATGCGGGAGCGCCTGGTGCTGCTGTCCGCCGCGGCCGACCCGGGCACCCGGCGCGGACTGTGGACCTTCACCCATCCCGAGGACCACTCCGAAGACCTGGTCGCCGCCCGTGTCCGCGAGGCCGACGACTACCGGACGCGCTCCTTCCTCGACGGTGACCGCGCGCTCGATCTGCTGCTGCGTCACCGGCTGGCCGCCACCACCACCCATGAGCGCTGGCGCAACACCCAACTGCGCCTGCGCTCCCTGTGCGACCCGCGCAGCGACACCTATCTGCACCACACGCTCGCCCTCGGCAGGGTCGAGGAGGTGGTGTGCGTCCTGCACCACCGGTTCACCGTCGCCCCGCCCGGCGAGTGGCTGACCGCGCTCAACCTGATCTGCGCCGCCCCCCATCCGCGCGAGGGCTATGAACCCCCCGCCGGCGGCCCCACCCTGTCGTGCACGGCCTGCGGCAGCGACGTTCCCGGCCCGCACCACGAAGCCGTGGCCGCCCTGGTGCCCCTGCTCTGGCGGCTCTCCGACCCGCTCACCCTCGCGCCCCGCGAGGACGAACTGACCACCGTCCGCATCGCGCTGGAGACGTTGTACGGCAACAAGGCCGCGCACGCCGCCTACCGCGAGGCGTCCGCCGCCTGGCCGGCCCGTCTGCGGGCCGGAGCACAGGCTCCCGACCTGCCCGTCCAGGAAGGTGCCGCGTCATGACGTCGTTCATCGCAAGACTCCCCGGCGGACCGCTCACCAAGGCGGCCGGACTCGTCGTCGCCCTGGCCGTGCTCGGCGCGGCCGTATGGACCGGCATCGTCGTCCTCCGGCCGGATCCCGCCTGCGGCAAGGGGGTCGAGGAACGCGGCCCCGAAGGCGCCCGGGAATGCACGGGCGTCACCGACGGCAGCTTCGTCTTCGCCGCCAACCTCAAGGAGGTCAGCGCAAGGATCAAGGCCGAGAACGAGCGGATCGAGGACGAACCGCATGTCTCCGTCGCCGTGATGCTGCCGATGGCGCCCGCCCAGGCCTTCGAACAGCAGAAGACACTGCACGAGGTGCAGGGCGCCTACCTCGCGCAGTACCGCGCCAATCACGACTCCAACAGCAAGAAGCCGGCGATTCGGCTGCTGCTCGCCAACCCCGGCCGCAGCCACAGCCACTGGAAGCCCGTCGCGGAACAGCTCGGCGCCCTGTCCGAGTCCAAGACCGACAACCTCCGGGCCGTGATCGGCTTCGACGTCTCCACAGCCACCACGCAGGCGGCCATCGGCTATCTCACCCGGGAACGCGGCATCCCCGTCGTCGGCGGTCCCATCACCGCCGACGACTCGGGCAACAGCCCCCAGAGGCCCGACGCCTACCCGGGCCTCGCCCGGGTCGTGCCCACCACCACCGACCAGGCCAAGGCCCTGTCCCACTTCAACAAGGACATCGACCCCAAGCACACCCTGGTCGTCGAGGACATCCGCACCGGCGACAACTACGTCGACGCGCTCAAGCGGGCCTTCGCCGAACGGACCCTCGGATCGCCACGCGCACCCGAGCAGTACCGCGCCCCCGAGGAGTTCCACGAAGAGGGCACCACCGCCAACGCCTTCGACCAGATGGTCGACACCATCTGCACATCGGCCGCCAAGGTCATCTACTTCGCCGGACGCCCCGTCCAGCTACGGCAGTTCGTCAACGAACTGGGCAACCGGGGCTGCACCGAGAAGAAGTACACCGTCATCACCGGCTCCGGCGCCTCCACCCTCTCCTCCGACAAGCTCCTCGACTGGGACGCCTTCCGCAAGGGCGTGACCCTCCAGTACGCCGCCGTCGCCCACCCCGACGCCTGGACCGGCCCCAAGACGCCCGCCACCGGCGGCTCGGCGGCCGCCTACCGCACCCTGGCCGAGCTCGCGACCAGCAAAGAGGTCGGAAACATCGGCCCCGTGGAACTGACCGACTCGCGGACCATCACCTTCTACGACGCCGGTCTCACCGCGATCACCGCGATCCGGATGCGCGACGACGGCGACCCCGTCATCCCCACCCTCGGCCGCATCAGCGACGCGTGGCTGCGGCTGCACGGCATGGGCAAGGTCGACGGCGCCAGCGGCTGGATCTGCCTGGACAACTACGGCAACCCCTACAACAAGGCGGTCTCCGTGGTGGAACTCGCGCCCGACGCCCCCGGCCGCATCCGATTCGTCGGCCTCGCCTGGCCCACCGGCCGTCCCACACCGGCGGACTGCACCGCGAGCCGCACCTGACACGGCGCGGCGGCCGGGCCCCCGACGAGGCCTGTCCGGCCGCCGCGGACCATCCGCTCAGCGCCGCCCGCCCGCCCGCCCGACCGGGGCCGGACCGGGAACCGGGACCGCGTTCACATGACTCATGATGCAGGCGATGGTCCGGACGTTGTCCTCGAACAGATGCCCCTTCATGCCAAATGCCCGAGCGGCTTCGATGTTGACTGCGACGTCATCGATGAAGAGACAGTCCTCGGGGCGCACGCCCAAGCCGGCGCACGCGGCCTCGAAGGCTCGCGGGTCGGGCTTGCCGATGCCGATCTCGTGCGAGTAGACGATCCGGTCCACCAGTTCGTCGAAGTGGTACAGCGACGTCTCCCGCTCACGGGCGCCGACAAAACTGTTGCTCAGGATGCCCAGCCTGCACCGGTCCCGCAGGTACCGCACACAGGCGATGAGTTCCTCGTTCGGCGTGCCCAGATACTCCGTCCACAGATCAGCCATGAAGGCTTCGACCTGAGGCGCGTCGAGGTGCAGTCGGGCTGCCACCTGTTCGTGCACCTCTTCTTCGCCGATGCTCCCGAGGCCCCCGGCCCGCCACACGTCGCCCAGTCGCCGGTTCACCGTGCCGGCCGGCAACTCCAGCCGCTGCTCCCACCGTTGGACCCATCCCGTTTCCGGAGTGATCTCCAGCACGCCACCGATGTCGAGAATGACGCAGGTCGTTGTCAACGCGGCCCCCTCTTCGTCCTGTCCGAACCACCGAGCCCGGACATCGCTCACTCACATGATCTCCGCACCCACTGTCGGCCCTCGCCACGCCGCCGGGTCAAGCGATCCCGGTGGCTTGTGACAGCCCTGTGGCGAGCCACCGCCCGGATCCAAGGGCGCTGGCGGGACGAACCTGCGCGCGGGCTTCGCCAAGGCGCTGCGGTCACAGCCGAGGCCGGACGTCGTCGTGGTACTGACGGACGGGCAGACGCCCTGGCCGGACACCCGGCCACCGTGCCGGACGGTGGTCGGTCTGTTCCCCCGCTCGTCCGGCCCGCCCCTCAGCGCCGGCGCCGATGTCACCGACTCCGCCGGTGCGCCACCTCGCCCCTCGCGCATCCCCGCCGGAAGCCAGGGCAGCCCGGCCGGGCTTGCCGAACTCATGGACCGCGGCGGGGACGCAGTGCCATGGTGGGCACATGGCAGCAGGACGGCGGACCCAGGCCGAACGGGACGACATCACGGTGGAGATCGGCTACGCGCTGCTCAGCGCCTGCTTCCTCGGCGGCGTGGTGTTCGCGGCGGTCGCCGGCCCTGCCGCTGTCTGGTCCTTCCCTCCGGCGGTCGAGAGGTTCTTGCGGGCCACGGGAGCTACGGTCGCCGGCGTCCTCGCGGTGATCCGTGTCGTCCATGTGCTGTGGCGACACACGGCTCGGCGCCGCTGACGTACCGGCGGTGACCACAGCCTCTCCCTGATCCACCGGCATCACGAGTCGGTGTTCAGTAGCGTGATGGGTATGAGGCCTGAGGGAGGGGCAACGGACAGCGAAGTCCTGGCCGGCGGCATGGTCAACGCGGGTGCGGTTCTCCGCCGCGGTGCGCTGGTGGAACGCCCGGCGCCGCCCCACGCGATCGCTCTGCATGCCCACCTCCTCGCGCTGAGGAAGCACGGTTTCGACGCGGCTCCGGTCCCTGTCGGGCTCACCGCGGACGGCCGCGAGCAGGTGACGTTCGTCCCTGGCGACGTGGCCCTGCCGCCGTTTCCGCAGTGGGTGATGACCCGGCCCGCCTTGCGATCCGTGGGGAGCCTGCTCCGGCGCCTCCACGATTCCGCGGCGGCCGTCGCGGCCGACACCCGCGTCGAGTGGCCTCAGGACCTGGCCGACCCGGAGGGAGGGACGATGCTGTGCCACAACGACGTGTGCCCGGAGAACGTCGTCTTCCGGGACGGCCGCGCCGTGGCCTTGATCGATTTCGACCTGGCCGCCCCGGGGCGGCCCCTCTGGGACGTCGCCATGACCGCCCGCTACTGGGTCCCCATGCTCGACCCCGTATCCGCGACCGCCTCCTACCCCGACGGCTTGGATGCCCCCGCCCGGCTGCGGATCCTCGCCGACAGCTACGGCCTCACGCCGCGGGAGCGCGGCGAACTGCCCGTCGTCGTCGAACAGGCCACAGGGGTCTGCCGCGCTTTCGTGGCCGGTCGCGTGGCCGCCGGTGACCCGGTGTTCACCCGGGCACTGGACGAGCGTGGCGGCTGGGACCGCTGGGACCGGATGCAGGCCTGGCTGGACGATCGCCGTGAGACGTTCACTGCTGCCCTGCTGAACTGACCAGGCGGCGACCTGCTGCGGGACAGGCGGCAACAGGGCGACGGCGCCGGGCGATTGGAGCCCGCTGACGCGACATCTTGACGTGCTCCTGACGTCATGGCTTCATGGGAGCGCTCCCATAGATCCGATGTCCACGTTTCTTGACCCCACTCCTGGAGTCGCAGTGAGAACAGCGAGAGGCACGACAGGAACGAGCAGCACGAGCAGAAGTACGACCGGGAAACCGGCGAGAGGCGCCACAGGAGGCGCCACCGCGAGAATCTCCGTCACGGCCCTGCTGGCCGGACTCGCCGTGATTCTCGGGCTGCTCCTGCCCGGCCCCTTCGGCGTGACCGTCGCGCAGGCGCAGCCCTCCGATGTCCGCGCCGCAGGGCTCCACATCAGCGACGGCCGGCTGCTCGAAGGCAACGGCAACGACTTCGTCATGCGGGGCGTCAACCACGCCCACACCTGGTACCCGGGCGAGACACAGTCACTGGCCGACATCAAGGCGCTGGGCGCCAACACCGTACGGGTCGTCCTCTCCAACGGGCACCGCTGGACGGAGAACAGCCCCGCGGACGTGGCGGCCGTCGTCGCGGACTGCAGGACCAACCGGCTGATCTGTGTGCTGGAGGTGCACGACACCACCGGCTACGGCGAAGAGGCGGCGGCCGGCACGCTCGACCAGGCGGCCGACTACTGGATCGGTCTGCGCGAGGTGCTCACCGGCGAAGAGGACTACGTCGTCATCAACATCGGCAACGAACCCTGGGGCAACACCGACCCCTCGGGCTGGACCGCTCCCACGACCGCGGCCGTCAAGAAGCTCCGCAACGCGGGCTTCACACACACGATCATGGTGGACGCGCCCAACTGGGGCCAGGACTGGCAGGGCGTCATGCGGGCCAACGCCCGGTCCGTGTACGACGCCGACCCCACCGGGAACCTGATCTTCTCGATCCACATGTACAGCGTCTTCGACACCGCCCAGGAGATCACCGACTACCTGAACGCGTTCGTCGACGCCGGACTGCCCATTCTCATCGGCGAGTTCGGCGGCCCCGCCGACCAGTGGGGCGACCCCGACGAGGACACCATGATGGCCGCCGCCGAGCAGCTCCGGCTCGGCTACCTCGCGTGGTCCTGGAGCGGCAACACCGACCCGGTCCTCGACCTGGCCATCGGCTTCGACCCGAGCCGGCTCAGCTCCTGGGGCGATCGGATCTTCCACGGCGCGAACGGCATCGCCGAGACCTCCCGTGAGGCCACCGTCTACGGCGACCCGGGCGACACGCAGGCCCCGACAGTCCCCGGCGCCCCGACCGCCTCCGTCGTGACCGCCGACTCGGCCACCCTCGCGTGGCCCGCCTCCACCGACGACGTCGGCGTCACCGGATACGACGTCGTCAGCGTCGGCGGCGGCTCCGAGACCAAGGTCGCCACGTCCTCCTCCACCACCGCCACGGTGACCGGTCTCACCGCCGGCACCGCGTACACCTTCGCCGTCTACGCCCGCGACGCGGCCGGGAACCGCTCGGCCCGCTCGGCGACGGTGACCGTCACCACCGACGAGGGCGGCACCCCCGGCGCGGGCTGCGCCGTCGGGTACCGCGTCGTCAACGAATGGCCGGGCGGCTTCCAGGGCGAGATCTCCGTACGCAACACGGGCGCTGCCGCGATCAGCGGCTGGACGTTGGTCTTCCGCTTCGTGGACGGCCAGCGCGTCTCCCACATGTGGGGCGGAATCCCGGCCCAGGACGGGGGCACGGTGAGCGTCACGCCCGCCTCCTACACCTCCGGCATCGCTGCCGGCGGTTCGGTGACCGTCGGCTTCACGGCCACCAAGGGCGGCGCCAACTCCGTCCCGACCGCCTTCACGCTCGACGGCACCACGTGCGCCACCGCGTGACCTGACCGTTCGGCCACCGCCGGGTCCGGCTTTCCCGGCTGCCGAGCTGAGCGAGCCCTGCCGCCGGGACGGGGTCGCTCAGCTTCGGGCGGGGTCCCGGACCGGTTCGGTGCTCTGTGCCACCCCGAACGGGTTGTCGATCGCGTAGCGCCAGTATCCGTCCGCGCCGCGGCGGGCCACGTCCGTCGCGGTGCCCTCGATCCGAACGGGGTCCCCGTCGGGCGTGATGCCGGCGATGACGAAGTCCACGATCAGCAGCGCCAGATCACCGACGACATACGTGTGACGTGGCGCCACCCGGATCGGGACGCGCAGCCGGAGGAAGTCCCCGTTGGCACGGAGACGACCCGCCCCGGTGACCATGTGTCCGGGCGTCGGCACAAAGCCCGCACCGGGCTCGTAGAGCTGGTCGAGGACCTCCGGATCGAAGGTGTTGAAAGCTCGCTCGAAGGCGTACGGGTGCTCGGCGGCGCTGGTCGCCCGCTGCACACTGGTGGAATGCGTCATGTGGCAAGCGAACAGCCCGCGGAAACAGGTAACCAAACGGAAACCCACGCCGCGTGGGACGTGGAGCTGGTACCCGGCCCGCGGGGACGCACCCGGCGGCCGGAGGCCGACTGCCCCGTCGAGGTCGCCCTGGCGGCGGTCTCCGGCCGTTGGACCACACTGCTGCTGCGGGAATTGATGGGCGGCCCTCACGGCTTCATGGAGCTGCGGGCCCGGCTCCCGGAGCTGTCGGCGAAAGTGCTGACCGACCGGCTCCGAGCACTCCAGGACAGCGGCTTGGTCGAGGTGGAACGCAGGCGCGGCTTCCCCGTGCGCACACGGTATGCCCTGACGGCCACCGGCCGGGCGCTGCGGCCACTGCTCATCGAGCTGTACGCCACAGGGGAGGAACTCCTGCGCCTGAGCGGGCAACGGACGGAGAGCTGACCGGGCCCTGGCCGACCCGCTCGTCGCACTGCGTCCGCCGCCTGCGACGCGTACGGGTCAGGGGCCCGCCGGCTCCGGCGTAGTGGTGCCGCCTCGGGGCCGCGGCAGGCAGCAACCAAGGGTCTGGGCGACAGGCGCCGTTTCCTCAGCCGCCGCTCTTCTTCCCGGCGCCGCCGTACCGCTGATCGAACTTGGCGATCTGCCCCTGAGGGTCCACAGCGCGAGCCTTGCCCGTATGGAAAGGATGGCTCTCCGAGGAGATCTCGACATCGATGACCGGATACGTCTCGCCGTCGTCCCACACGATGGTCTCGTCGCTGCGCGCGGTCGACCTGGTCAGGAACGCGTAACCGGCGGCCCGGTCACGAAAGACCACGGGACCGTAATCAGGGTGCTTGTCCTGCTGCATCGCTTCTCCAGCCGTGTCGGGACGCCCCCTGTCACCGTCGCACACGAGCGCCGGGGGTGCAGCGCGACCACTGGTGCGGTGGGTAACGGGCCCGTGGTGCCCTGCCACAATGCCGCACGGCGATGCGCTGCTCGCGACGCCGACGCCCCTATGGTGCTGGTATGAGTGCACACTTCGATGTCGTGGTTCTCGGGGCCGGTCCGGGCGGCTATACGGCGGCGGTCCGCTGCGCCCAACTCGGAATGTCGGTCGCGGTGGTGGAGGAGCGGTACTGGGGCGGTGTGTGCCTCAACGTGGGGTGCATTCCCTCAAAGGCGCTGCTGCGCAATGCCGAGTTGGCCCATCTGTTCACCCATGAGGCGAAGACCTTCGGTATCCGCGTCGACGGCCAGGTCTCCTTCGACTACGGAGAGGCGTTCCGGCGCAGCCGGAAGGTGGCCGACGGACGCGTCAAAGGCGTGCACTACCTGATGAAGAAGAACGGCATCACCAAGTTCGACGGGACGGGCGTCTTCACCGACGCCCATTCCATGCGGGTCCGGGGCTCCGACGGGACGGAGCAGACCGTCGATTTCGATCACTGCATCCTCGCCACCGGCGCGACGACGAGGCTGCTCCCGGGCACGAGCCTGAGCGAGCGGGTGGTGACGTACGAGGAGCAGATCCTCAGCGACCGGCTGCCGGGGAGCATCATCATCGCCGGCGCGGGCGCCATCGGCGTCGAGTTCGCGTACGTGCTGCACAACTACGGCGTGCAGGTCACGCTGGTCGAGTTCATGGACCGGGTCGTACCGCTGGAGGACGAGGAGGTCTCAGCGGAACTGGCCCGCCGCTACCGCAAGCTGGGCGTCAATGTGCTGACGTCCACGAGGGTCGAGGCGATCAACGACGAGGGCCCGCAGGTGCGGGTGCACGTGACGACGGGCGGGCAGCGTCAGGTCCTGGAAGCCGACAAGGTGCTTCAGGCCATCGGCTTCCAGCCGCGGGTGACCGGTTACGGCCTGGAGAGCACCGGCGTACGCCTGACGGATCGCGGGGCGGTCGAGATCGACGGGCGATGCCGCACGAACGTTCCTCACATCTTCGCGATCGGCGATGTGACGGCACGGCTCATGCTCGCGCACGCGGCCGAGGCCATGGGCATGGTCGCCGCCGAGACCATCGCGGACGCGGAGACGATGGAACTCGACTACACCATGATCCCCCGCGCCACCTACTGCCAGCCGCAGATCGCCAGCTTCGGCTGGACCGAGGCGCAGGCGCGCGAGCGCGGCTTCGACGTACAGGTGCAGAAGTTCCCGTACACCGCCAACGGAAAGGCCCACGGACTCGGTGATCCCTCCGGCTTCGTGAAGATCCTCAGCGACGGCCGGCACGGGGAACTGCTGGGCGCCCACCTCATCGGCCCGGAGGTCACCGAACTCCTGCCGGAACTGACCCTGGCCCAGCAGTGGGACCTGACGGTGCACGAGGTCGCCCGGAACGTGCACGCGCACCCCACACTCGGCGAGGCCGTGAAGGAAGCGGTCCACGGACTGGCCGGCCACATGATCAACATGTAGCCGGCCGTCGCGCCGGCGTTCCTCTGGCGCCGGCGTTCCGTTCCACGTCGGCAATCGTTCGGCGCCGGCGGTCCTTCCGCGTCAGCCGCCCGTCGCGTCCGTGTCCGTTCCGCGTCAGCTGCCCGCCGCGTCGGCGGTCCGCTCCGCGCCGGCCGTCCGCGGCGCGTCGGCCTCCCAGCGCAGCAGGTCGCCCGGCTGGCAGTCGAGTGCCTCGCAGAGCGCGGCGAGTGTCGCGAAGCGCACCGCCTTGGCGCGGCCGTTCTTGAGTACCGCCAGGTTGGCGGGGGTGATTCCGACGCGTTCCGCGAGCTCGCCCACGGACATCTTGCGTTTGGCGAGCATGACGTCGATGTCGACGGCGATCGGCATCAGATCACCTCGTCCAGCTCGGCCTGCATCCGGGACGCCTCGACATCGCGCGCCACGGCCTGGGCGAGCAGCATCCGCATCACGAGCACGACGAGCGCGACCCCCAGGACTGCCAGGCCGGCCCCGCCCACCAGAAGGACGATGCCGGGGGCGACGGCTTCGCCCGGCGCCAGGACGGCCCCGAACGTGAACACGAGCAGGGCGGCCGCCACGACAGCGCCGATCACGATGTCCACGTATCGGAAGGCGGCGTGGGAGAACAGCGTGCCGCGCCGCACCATGGTCACCAGCCGCCACACGCACACCAGCACGACCTCGACCGTCACGATACCGAGGACCATGATCACCAGGACCGGGGTGCGCAGGTGTGCGACGTCCGCGTCGAGCTCCCTCATGTCGATGGCCAGCAGGGGCACCATCACCGCCTGCACGAACACCGAACCGGCGAGCAGCGCCACGATCACGGCGCGGAGCGCCAGCACTGTCAACTTTCCCATCGCTTCCCCTTCAATCGAACTGCGATGGAAATCTATCGACATTCGATAGGCGTGACAAGCTGCTCAGGCCTGCCCGGAGTCGGACGGCGTACGGCGCGGCCGAAGGCGCAGTGCCGTGCCCGCGAGCGTCCGGCCTGTGGAAAGTGCCCTGACGTCCCGTGATGGGATACGCCGCATGAGCGAGTCGTCCCTGCGTGACCGTATGGAGCGGTATTACGCCACTGTCCCACTCCTGTTCGCGGAAGCCGAGGAGTTCGGTCCCCTGCGCCTCTTCGTGCGAAAGGAGCCAGGCGCGCCCTATTACGGCGGCCCCGGTCATGCCCGCCCCGCCTTGGCGAACTCTGCCGTCACCGCCGCCGACATCGCCCTGGTGCGCGCCCGGCAGCGGGAGCTCGGAGTGCCGGAAGCGTTCGAGTGGCTCGCCGAGGTGACGCCCGCGCTGCGTGTACGCATCGAGGAAGCGGGACTCCCGGTCGCGGAACGCCCGCTGATGGTCCTCGATCCGCACCACCCGCTGCCCCCGCAGCCCCTCCCCGATGTCACGATCCGTGCCCTGGACGCCGACGATCCCGCCCTGCCCGCCGTACTCGCCCTCCCCGGGCCGGCCTTCGCGGCAGAGGGCACCGCGCGAGGGGAGGCGGGTCCGACGGAGCTGGCGACAGCGGCCGAAAAGCTGGCGGCCGACGACACGCCGGCAACGATCCGCCCGTCCCTGCGTGCCGGTCACAAGACGCTGGTCGCCGCCTTCGCCCCGGACGGCACCCCGCTGGCCGTCGGCCACTACCACCCGGCCGACGGCACCACCGAGATCGGTGGAATCGGCACTCTTCCCACTGCCCGCCGTCAGGGTCTCGGCGCCGCTGTCATGGCCGCCCTGGCCACCCACGCCCGCGACCACGGGGTACGCACGGTCTTCCTCGCCTACGCGGAGGAGGCGGTGGCCCGCATCTACGCCCGCCTCGGCTTCCGCGCGGCCGGTACGACCCTGTTGATCGCCAACCAGCCGGCGCGCGGGCAGTGACGTCAGCCGTCTGAGACAGGCCCGCGGGCGGCGACTTCGGCCGCCTGAGGGCCGAGCGGACGGTGATGTCGGCTGTCCGAGAACAGGCGCGGAATCCGTACGACGGGGATGACACCGCAGCACTCCCGGCCGGGTCCAGAAGACCCGGCCGGGGGCATTTCGGCACGCCTGCTCGGCGACGCAAGCGTTCAGTAGGCGGAACAGCGGCCACGAAACCGATACATAGAAAGCGCTTGCGAAAATCATTGACATGACCACACCGTGACGCCACTCTGAGTCCACCATCAGCAGGTCCACCCCGAAGAACCGGCTGAACCGGTTGATGTATTGACCGACCGTCAGGTGTGGCGTACCTTCCTCCGCAGTTCTCATATACGAACAATGTTCAGTATGTAGAACAGCGGGAGTCCGTGACGGTCTCTGCCACTACACCCCCACCACCCCACCGACTGGTACCTGCGGCCGACACCGCAGGTGGTGAAAGGAACGCCGAGTGAGCACACGGAACCACCATCGAAGAAGGCGCGGTCGTGCCGCCGCCTCTGTCGCAGCCGTCACCGCACTGATCGGCGGCGGCCTCACCGCCATGTGGATGACAGGCTCCGCGTCGGCCGCGGCGGCGGCCGGCTCGTACACCCTGAAGAACGTCAACAGCGGACTGTGCCTGGCGGTGCCCGGCGCGAACACCTCCGCCGGCGTCCAGCTCGTCCAGAACACCTGCAACGGCGCGGCCGACCAGACCTGGAAGCCGGCGGCCGCCGGCGGCGGTTGGACCCTGACCGCCGCCCACAGCTCCAAGTGCGCCGGTGTGCGGGACGCTTCCACCAGCGCGGGCAAGCCGGTGGAGCAGCAGACCTGCGGCGGTACGGCGACCCAGGTCTGGAAGCTGACGCAGGTCAGTGGCGACACCTATCAGGTCGTCAACAGCAACGGCGCCAAGTGCCTGAACGTCAAGGACAGTTCGAAGGCGGCAGGCGCCCTGGTCCAGCAGAACTCGTGCGACTCGGTGACCAGCAAGAAGTGGACCTTGACCGCGTCGGGCACGGTCCCCACGGACCCGACCGACCCGCCGACCGATCCCACCGACCCGCCGGCGTCGTGGCCGACGGCCAACGGCAGCCAGGCGGTGACCTCCACCATCTCGGTCACGGGCACCTACGACGGTGGCATGAAGCGTCTGTACGGCAGCGGTGACCTGGGCAGCGACGGCCAGAGCGAGAGCCAGCCGCCGATGCTCCGGCTGGCGGACGGCGCCACCCTGCAGAACGTCATTCTCGGCGCCCCAGCCGCGGACGGCGTGCACTGCGACGGCACCTGCACGCTCAAGAACGTCTGGTGGGAGGACGTCGGCGAGGATGCCGCGACCTTCCGCGGCAGCTCCTCCTCGACGGTCCGCACGGTCGAGGGCGGCGGTGCGCGGAAGGCGGCGGACAAGGTCTTCCAGCACAACGGCGCCGGCACGTTGATCATCAAGAACTTCCAGGTCGAGGACTTCGGGAAGCTGGTCCGCTCCTGCGGCAACTGCTCCACGCAGTACGCCAGGCACATCCAGATCGTCGACACCAAGATCACGGCTCCCGGCGACACCCTGGTCGGAATCAACACCAACTACGGGGACACGGCGCGGTTCTCCGGCATCACGATCCACGGGGACTCGGGCCGCGACATCGACATCTGCACGAAGTACAGGGGCACGACGAGCGGCGAGCCCACCCAGATCGGCACGGGAGCGGACGGCACGCACTGCCTCTACTCCTCGTCCGACATCCGCTACGTCGACTGACGCGCGCCGCGGGGCGAGGTGCCCCGCAGACCCTGACGGCCCTGAAGGCGCCGGGCGGCCACCGGACCAAGCGCGCCATCCGGCAGAACACCCCCCATTCGAAGACGAAAAGCGAGGCAAGAATGAAACATCCAGTCGCACTACGACTTTCCGCGGCGCTGGCCACAGGCGCCCTCGCGGCCGTGGCCGGTGTGGCTCTGACGATGCCCGAGGCGTCGGCCGCCACCGGCGGCGTCACCGGCTACGCCACCCAGAACGGCGGGACCACCGGCGGCGCGGGCGGCCAGACGGTGCGGGCCACGACCGGAACCGCGATCCACGCGGCCCTGTGCAACCGGGCCAGCAGCAGCACCCCGATCACCATCCAGGTCGAGGGGACCATCAACCACGGCAACACCAGCAAGGTCTCGGGCGCCAGTTGCAACACCGCCGACGGCGTGATCGAGCTCAAGCAGATCAGCAACGTCACGATCGTCGGAGTGGGCGGGGGAGCCGTCTTCGACCAGGTGGGCATCCACATCCGTGAGGCCCGCAACATCATCATCCAGAACGTGACCGTCCGGAACGTCAAGAAGTCGGGTTCGCCCACGTCCAACGGCGGCGACGCCATCGGCATGGAGAGCGGCGTCCGCAACGTCTGGGTCGACCACACCACACTGGAGGCGTCGGGCGGTGAGTCGGAGGGCTACGACGGCCTGTTCGACATGAAGGACAACACCCAGTACGTGACCCTGTCCTACAGCATTCTGCGCAACTCCGGCCGCGGCGGCCTCGTCGGCTCCAGCGAGAGCGACCTGTCCAACGGCTTCGTCACCTACCACCACAACCTGTACGAGAACATCGACTCCCGTGCGCCCCTGCTGCGTGGCGGCATCGGCCACATGTACAACAACCACTACAAGAGCCTCAACGAGTCCGGCATCAACTCCCGTGCCGGCGCCCGCGCCAAGGCGGACAACAACTACTTCGAGGACTCCAAGGACGTCCTCGGCACCTTCTACACCGACGCGGCCGGCTACTGGCAGGTCAGCGGCAACATCTTCGACAACGTGACCTGGTCGAGCCCGAGCAGCGACAACAACCCCGCCGGCCCGGACCCGAAGTCCAACACGACGGTGGGCATCCCGTACTCCTTCAGCCTCGACGGAGCCAGTTGCGTGCCGGGCGTCGTGAGCCAGACGGCCGGCGCGAACAAGGGCCTGCGGGTCTCGGACGGCAACTGCTCGCCGCAGACGCCGGACCCGACCACGCCCGCCCCGACCCCGACCACCCCTGCGCCGGACCCGACCACCCCGGCGCCCACCCCGACCCAGCCCAGCGGGACCAACCTCAGCATCGGAGCCGGCTCCGACGGCACGAGCAAGGCCGACGGCACGAGCTATGGCAATGTGCGGGACGGTGACATGAGTACCTACTGGTCGCCGGCCGGCTCGACCGGTTCCGTCTCGGTCAAGTGGGGCTCCGCCACCACCGTTTCGAAGATCAACATTCGGGAGGCGTCGGGCTCCGTGGGCAGCATCGGATCGTGGAGGGTCGTCAACCACGACACCGGCGCCGTACTGGCCTCCGGCAGCGGCGCGGGCGTGATCACCTTCCCCCTGACGTCGCTGCAGAAGATCACCTTCGAGATCACCGGCTCGACGGGGACGCCGCGGATCGCGGAGTTCGAGACCTACGCCGGTTGACGGCGGGCGTGCTGCCGTGCGGCGGGTCCGGGGAGCCGGATCCGCCGGACGGCGTCGGCGCGGAGTCGCGGTCGGCCCGGACCCGATCGGACTGCACCACCTGCGTGCTCGCGGCGGACGGAAGATCGCGCGCTTTACGGTGGGCTGATGCGATCTGTTCCCAGGTGGACCCTGATCTCGTCGGGGTGTGCTCCTGTCGTCCTGGTCGGAGGCTGGACGGTCGCCGCACTGCTGCAAGGCCCTGCCTACGACCCCGCCACTCAGACGATCAGCGTTCTGGCGGCCTACGGGGCCGAGGGATTCGGGGTGATGACCGGAGCGCTCCTCGCCCTGGGCGTCTGCCATCTGTTCACCGCCTTGGGGGTGCGCCCGGCCGCGCTCGCCGGACGTGTGGCGCTGGCCGGAGGGGAGTGGCGGCGTTCGCGGTGGTTCTGATCCCCGCGCCCAGCAGCGGCGGATCCTTGCGGCACGGGTCGGTCGCCGCGGTGGGCTTCGCACTCCTCGCGTGTGGCCGGTGCTGGCCGACGACCACGGCGGAGCCGCGCCATGGGGACTACGGCCCCTGCCCTCGCTCGTGGTGACCGTTCTGATGGGCGTGGGTGCAGTCTGGTTCCTGATCGAGACGAACCGCCACGGTGTCGCAGGCGTCGCCGAACGCCTGGTGACGTGCATGCAGTCCGTATGGCCCTTGGTGGTCGTTGCCTCCTGCCTTCTGCACCCCGACGACGAAGGACCCTCGAAATGACCGCGGCCGGCCGTCGGATGTGACGGGGCCGGGCGGACCGGTGTCTGCGCCACAGTGCGGCGTCCGCGGTTCGTCAGGCGCCCTTCTTGCCCAGGAACCGGCGCAGCTTGGTCAGCGGCCAGGTGTTGATGACGTCCTCCTTCGTCAGCCAGCCACGCTGCGCCGTCGCCACCCCGTAGCGCATGTACGGCAGATGTGTGATCGCGTGCGCGTCGGAGTCCACGGCGAACTTCACGCCGTACCGCTTCGCGCGCAGGATGTCCTCGTCGCACAGGTCGAGGCGCTCGGGATGCGCGTTGATCTCCAGAGCGGTGTCCGTCCGCGCGCAGGCGGCGAAGACGGCGTCGAAGTCGGCGTCGATGCCCGGGCGCTTGCCGATCCGGCGGGTCGTGGGATGTCCGATGACGGCGACGTGCGGGTTCTCGCAGGCGCGGACGAGACGGCGGGTGAGTTCCCGCCTGCTCTGGTTGAAGTGCGAGTGGACCGAGGCCACACAGATGTCGAAATCCGCGAGGAACTCGTCGGGCCAGTCCAGGGTGCCGTCCGGACCGATGTTGAGTTCGGTGCCGTGCAGCAGCCGCATCTTGTGGTGCGTGCCGTCGAGCGCGCGGACCCGCTCGCGCTGGGCCAGGATCTTCTCCTTGGTCATGCGCTGCATGTACAGGTTGGGGGCGTGGTCGGTGACGGCGTAGTACGCGTAACCGCGGGCGGCAGCGGCGGCGACCATGTCTTCCAGCGGGGCCAGGCCGTCGGTGAAGTCGGTGTGCGTGTGCAGATCGCCGCGGATGTCCTTCTCCGACAGGAGGTCCGGCAGCTCGCCGTTCAGTCCGGCCACGATCTCACCGCGGTCCTCGCGCAGCGTCGGCGGGATCCAGGGCAGACCCAGCCTGGCGTAGATCTCCTCCTCCGTCTCGGAGGTGATGCTCTCCCCGCTCTCGGCGTCGAAGAGCCCGTACTCGGACAGCTTCAGCCCTCGACGCACCGCGATCTCGCGCGTGCGGATGTTGTGGGCCTTGGAGCCGGTGAAGTATTGCAGCCCCGCGCCCCACGAGGCCGGAGGAAGGACCCGTAGATCCACCTGAAGTCCGGTGGTGGTGCGCACCGACGTCTTCTTCTGCCCGTGTGCGATGACCTCGGCCGTGTGGGGCAGGGCCGTGAGGGCGTCCATGAAGGGGGCCGACCGGTGCGCCGCCACCAGGATGTCGACGTCCCCGATCGTCTCCTTCATACGGCGCAGGGACCCCGCGTACGCGCACCGGACACAGCCGCGGACGTCCGACAGCTCGGCGACGAGCTGTTCGGCGACGTCCATGGCGGCGTTGACGAGCATCCGGCCCTCACCGGCCCTCTGGAGCACCGAGATGCCGTGCAGGAGGTTGCTCTCCGTCCGCTCTCCGAAGCCCTTCAGATCGCGCAGCCGTTCCTGGTGAATGGCGTCGAGCAGCTGGTCGACGGAGGCGACCTCGAGCTCCTCGTACAGGACCATGGCCTTGCGGGGCCCGAGCCCCGGAATCGTGATCAGCTCCCGCACCCCGGCCGGCACGGACGACCGGGCCTCCTCGACGACGGACATACGGCCGGTCCGCAGGTACTCCATGATCTTGTCGGCGACGGACCTGCCGACGTTCGGGATCTCGCGCAGCCCCTCGGCATCGAGCTTCGAGACGTCCTCCGGGTGACCCCCGACGGCGCGGGCGGCCTTCTCGTAGGCGCGCGCCTTGAAGGCCTCCCCGCCGCGGATGGCGATGAGGTCGGCGTACTCCTGGAGCAGCGCCTCGACCTGGTCGTTGGCTCGGGCCATGTCTCCAGGGTGCCCCCGCCCGCCCCCGGTGGGCACGCCGGGGCCCGGGCGCCGGCCGGGCGTGCGGAAGCGGTGCCTCACTCCCGGCCCGCGTACCGAGGGCGGACCGACTGCCGGCGCAGCAGGGTGGGCGGCAGCGGCTCCGCTCCACCTGCCCGCGGCGCCGGAAGGAGGAGGCGGCGATGCTCCGTACGCGGCTGTGCGACGTACTCGGTATTGATGTGCCCGTCATCGGCGCACCGTACGGGCCGTACGAACAGGTCGATCTCGCCGCGGCCGTATGCGGGGCGGGAGCCCTCGGCAGCCTCGACACTGCGGTGAGCCCGGTCGCCGACCTGCGGCGCCAGTGGGCCCGGATGCGGGAGCTGACCGACCGGCCCTTCGCCGTCAACCACACCCTGCGCCCCCTGAACGAGGAGGCGTTCCGGGCGACGCTCGACGAGCGCCCGGCCGCGATCTCCTTCCACCTCGGGGTCCCCGACGACCTGGTCGGGCGCGCCCATGACGCGGGCATCCTGTGGATCCAGCAGATCATGGACGTCCAGCAGGCCGAGCAGGCCGTCCGCGCGGGCGTGGACGTCGTCCTCGCCCCAGGGCGGCGAGGCGGGCGGCCAGGGTGGCGAGGCGGGCACCATGGTGCTGGTGTCCCAGGTCGTGGACATCGCGGGAGAGATTTCCGTCGTCACCGCAGGCGGCATCGCGGACGGCCGGGGGCCGGCGGCGGCGCTGGCCCCCGGAGCCCAGGGGGTGGCCATCGGCACGCGCCTGCTCGCGTCGGTGGAGATGGGAATCGCCGAGGAGTGGAAGAACCGGATCGTCGCGGCCGAAGCACGCGACACGATCAAGCCGGCCCACAGCGACAGGTTCATGCCGCCGTTCTCGCGACCTGATGCCTGTGGCTTCCCCCGCTCGCTGCGCACCCCCTTCCTCGAGGACGTGGAAGCGCAGCCCGAGCGGGTGCAGCCGGCGGAAGCCGGTCCCCGCATCGTGGAGGCCGTGCTCACCGGACGGGGGCACGAGATCCTGCCGTTCACCGGACAGTCCGCGGCCCTCGTCCACGACATCCTTCCGGCGGCCGAAATCGTGCGACGGATCGTCGACGACGTGGAGACGATCCTGCGCCGCACCGCCGACGCGTGCACGCGCAGTGCTCCGCGTTGAACGCCCGTGCCGGATCACCTCCGCATGTGCGGCAGATCCGCCCTGAACTTGCTGCCAGCACGCCCGTTGCCCTTCCGGCCCACTCATACGGACGAACGAACCACCGTGCGAAAAGCCACGATCTGAAGATCTGCACGCCCTGAGGGCGTGGTCCGCGGTGACCGTCTGCTCCGTCGCCGACTGGGAGCGACATCTCAACGAGCAACGCCCCTGCCATCGGGCAGGGCGTTGCTCGAGATGGTCTGTTCAGGATGCCTCTTGATCGGCGGGTTTCTCGATCTCCGTGGTCACCCGTGCCCCTCGGAAGAGCACCGGGAGCCACAGGAGACATGCCAGCAGAGGGACCGCGGCGTAGGTGGCCATGCCCGCACTGGAGCCCAGTCCGTCCATGAGTGCGCCGAGGGCGAGATAGCCGATGCCGATGAGCGCCGACTCCACGAATGCGATCATCGACAGCAGGCTCGCCCGGTGGCGTGACGGCACGGCCTCGTTGAACACGTTGTCCACGATCACGGTGGTGATCTCGGGAATTCCGACCAGGACCAGCCATGCGGCGATGGTGACCCAGACAAGGCCGAGGCCGCTCAGGCCGAGGGCCGCGGCGAGCGTCAGGAGAGACACCGGGACGATGACCCGATACCCGATGCGCCGGTCCGCGCGGTCCGACAGCAGCGGAGTGAGCCCGCCGACGAAGAATCCCGCCGAAATGACCACGCTGACCCATGCCGTGCCCGCTCCCTGATCGGAGAGGGTCTTCTGCGTAAAGATGATGTACGGCGTCAACGTCGCATGCATCAATCCGGACACCACGACAAGCGTCACGAGAGCCGGCGTGGCGACCCGAAGCATCGCCCGCCATGCGGTGGCGTCGCCGTGCTCCTCGGCTCCGTCCTGCTCGTCCACCGCGTCCGCGCCGCGGATCTCGGGCACCCGTGACATCAGCACCACCACAGCCAGGGCGAGGCACGCCGCCGAACCGACGTAGACGACTCCCCAGGAGATCTGCTGCAGTTGGCCGCCGAGGACGATGGCGGCTCCCGAGGTGACCGTCCCGAGCATGGTGAACCGGGACTTGATCTTGACGTAGCTGGCCGTTGCACCACGACGCACGAGCAGGTCGTACAGCAGGGCCGTGTCCGAGCCGGACACACATGCCATGCCCACGCCCTGCCCGATGAACAGCGCCAGGAACACCCAGTAGTGGGAGAACGTCCCCTGGCCGAGCAGACATCCAGCTATCAGCATCTGGCCGATCACGATGCTGGCACGCCTGCCGATCCGGTCGGCGATGACTCCCGTGGGCAACTCCGCAAGTCCGCTGACCAGGTAGAGCAGTGTCTGGAGTAGGGCCACTTCCGCGGCGGAGAAGCCTCGTTGCTGAAGGAAGAGGACGAATACACCGCGCTGGAACAGCGTGTTGGCGAGCACGGCGTATACGTAGAACGGGCGCGTGACACTTCGTGCTTCATTGTCGACTGCAGCCGACCCGCTAAGGGCCTCCGTGGTGCCGGTCATGCTGCGGGCTCCCTGGTGACTCCGGTGATCATTAGTGTTGGGCCTCCGCCGCCGACCGGAACCTCCAGTTGATACTTTGCGCAGGATGTTGGGCGAACTCCGCTGCCAAGTCGGCCTTCTTGGTGGCCTTCGATACGGACAGATACCACGGGCCCGGTATGCCGGCGATGCCCGCGTGGCCGGCGATCACCGGGGCAGCGCCCACCTTGCCGTGGACCGGCGAGTCCTTCGGGACCAGCGGGAAGGCGTGTGCCCAGAACCGCGTCATCGCGGTCTTGCCCTGATTGAACAGGTTCTGCGCGCCACCCCAGTCGAGTTGCTTCGCGTCGGGCGCTGACCTCGGCCCGGTTGTTGAGGTCGCTGCAGAAACGGAGAGCGTCCACGTGCTGCTGGTTGTCGATGATCACCTTGCCCTGGTCGTCAAGGACCACGCCGGGCGAACCTGCCTGCAGGACGTGGGCGAGCCACTCGGTCTCGACCGCCCCCTTCACATCGGTGCCGTAGAGGGCCTTCTTACCCTGGGTGTCACGGGTGAAGAACGCACGCGGCGTCGGAGAACTGGCCCCAACTCGTCGGCGGGGCGAGCGGATAGCCGTACTTCTTCTCGAAGGCCGCCTGCTCCTTGGCGTCCTCGAACAGATCCCTCCGGTAGAACAGGATCTTGGAGTTGGTCCAGGCCGGCATGCCGAGATACCGTCCCTTCACCTGCGCGCCGGAAGGCAGTCGCCACATGATCGGCTGGATGAACAACTGGCAATACGGCAACCGCATCCCCTCCGCGCGCAGAGTATCCCCCGCGAGATGGCGCTGGCCACGGTCGACGGAAAGATCCGGCTGACCCAGCGGCCGGTGCGGACGGTCGCCTCCGTTGCGCGAAGGGCCCGTGGTGACCGCCGTATGGCAGCGGGGCGGCCACCCGTAGAACCACTGCCCGCAACGGCGGGCGGCCAGCACCCCCGTCGGGTGGAATGGGTGGGTACGCAGGCCGCCACCGTTCTTTCGGGCCGTCCCTCCGGGGCTGTCAGCACCGGTTCCGCCGGTCCTCACTGCGCGTGCTGTGCGAAGCCGGTGGCAAGCAGGAACTGCGAAAGATCGCCGAGCTGTCCAAGAAGAAGACCGGCACCTCGGTGACCTTGGTCGAGCTCCCCTACGACGGACTGTTCAACCGGCTGCTCGGCGAATTCAGTTCGGGAGCCGTGAGCTTCGATGTCGCGGCCCTCGACGCGATTGGCTTCCCGCTTTCGCAGAAGGAGCTCTGCTTCCTCTCGACCACCTGTTCACCAAGGCGGTGAAGAAGGACCAGTTCCTTCCCCCATCCAGGGGCCGGCCGCCGCCCACCTTGAGTTGGCGTACGGGCTGGTCACGGAGAACGCCGGGGACGTGAGCGTGCCGGGGCCGGCGTCATCGCCGTGGAAACTGTCGACGTAGCCCCTGCCCTCGACTCCCTTGACGCCCGGCGGCACGTTCTTCGGGCTGCCGGGTTCTCCGGCAGCCGCTGTGTCGACGACCGCGAGTCCACGTCTGCGCGTGGCAACGACTTCGGGACTCAGACGATCGACTTGATGGTCTTGTCCGCGTACCGCAGCGTCTCGTCGATGGCCTGGTCCATCTCGCGCAAAGCGTCGGGCTTAGCCGTGAGGAGAGCACTGACGTTGATGCTGCTCACGGCGAGGAGGCATCCCGCCACGGTCAGGAACTGCTGGTACCGTTCCTGCCTCTCATGCCCAAGCGATTCCCAGTTCCGGGGCTCCGGCGGCAGGCTTACCATCCACTTCTCAAGGGCGTGGGTGCCGTGGACGCTGACGTATTCCATGATGGCCGTGGCGCGATGTAGTACGTCGATCATCGTGTCGAAGCCTTGCTGTGACTGATCCAGAGCCGCCTCCGCAGCTTCGACCTCGGTGCGGAGACGCTCCTCCTCCTCCTCCTTCTTGTTGCGGCGCTGCCTCAAGACGTAGAAGCCGGCGGCGGCCAGCGCTGCCGCCGGGGCGGCGACCATGCCTGTGAGCAGGAGAATTCCACCCGCCATGCCTGCACCGCCTCCAGCCAGCGTGCCCTCCTGTAGAGGACCTTGGGTGTGTTCCTGTCGCGGATGACGATCGCCGGTTTGGCCAACCGGCGATCCGCGGCTGTATTGCCCGCTGCTTCGGCCGCTCAACTCCCTTGTTCGACCATGGGTGCTGCTTCCCCAGAAGCGGAGCAGAAGGGGCGGCTTCGGGCAGTCGATCCATGGCGGTGCGCGGCCCACTCCCGGTCGACCACCTTCGTTCGTGACTGCCGTCCAGACCGTCGGAGTGACGGTGATCACGGACGCCTTTTGGAAGGTGCTGCGTAGGCTTGTGCCGTCGTCGCGGCGAGTCCGGGAGAGCGGGCGAAGCCCTCCTGCAGTCGCCTGACGATGCGTCAGAGAAGTCGGCGTGTGGGCAGCGTGAGTCCTGAAAAACCTGGGACTGCTGCCCGGACACGCGACTCGTTATAGGGTAAGGAAACCGCCCTTGACCTGCAAAAACGCAGGCAGGGAGCCTAGATCCAGGAGTGCCTCGATGATGCGTACAATGTTCAAGTCCAAGATCTAGCGTCTGGATGTTTCCGCAGGTCAGAGCCCTGATTGCCGCCTGCAGGTCAGCAAACGGTCAGCATGAGGCCGGCCGGTGTCCGGCTTGCTGACCTGAACCCGCAGCATGGGCCTCCTGCGCCGCTAGCACCCTGCTCGGAGGCTTGATACGTGGCTCGACAGCTCGCTCGTGGGATGGGGTCGTGCGGTTGTTCTAGGCCGACCCGTTGCCCCTGAGGCTGAAAGGGTGGGGTGACGGGATTACGAGGGCTCCAGTCCCAGTCCGGTCTCGGCTATGAAGCCGCTGAGGACCTCGGGGCGGCGTTGGATGCCGCGCAAGCGGTTCTTCACGAGTGGGGTGAGGTCTTCGACCGTGCGGGGTGTGAGGTTGGCCAGGGACTTCTTCCGATGGGCCCATACGCCTTCGACGGGATTGAGGTCGGGCGCGTAGGGCGGGAGCTTGACGATGGTCAGCCAGTCACGGTTGCGGTCGCAGAACTCCCGCAAGGGCTTGGCGTGGTGGGTGCTGGCGTTGTCCCACACCACGATCAGCGGAGCACCGAGTTGCCGGTGGGCATCAGTGAGGAGTTCGGCGAACTCGCGGGCCCGGAAGCCCTTCTTCTCGCCCGTACGGCCCCGGTAGGTCTGCGTCCGGTAGATCAGCCTGGTTTCGCGGCCCGGTCTGACGCAGATCATCCCGGCCTTCAGGACCCGGCCGGAGCCCTTGCCCGTCACCTTGGCCACCGGCGTCCGTCCGCGTCTCGACCACGTGCGGCCCTTGCCGGGTTTCAGGTCCTGCCCGGCCTCGTCCTCGAAGACGATCCACGCTCCCAGGAGCTGCGCGGTCCTCTTACCCGTGACCACTGCTCCGTCCGCCAGGCGGCGACGGCCTGTTCGTCTCGCTCGACGGCCCGGTGCGTGGGAACTTGCGGTGACCAGCCCAGCCGGTGCAGCAGGTAGGACACCCCGCGCGGGGTGAACCGGTACCCGAAGAGTCTGTGGATCAGCTCGGCCACTCTGGCCAAGGTCCACCGCTGGTCCTCCGTCCAGCCGTGCGCCGCCGGTCCGGCCTCCAGCTCCACCTGCAGCCGCTCCGCCTGGGCATCGCCGAGCCGGCACGGAAAGCCGCCGGCCCCCTTGGACGCCAGGGCCGCTCTGCCGCCCTCCCGCCAGGCGGCGTGCCAGGCGTATGCAGACTTCCGCGACACCCGTAACCTGCGGGCCACCTCCGGCGGCCGCACCCCCTGCTCGAACATTTCCGCGGCCTCGAAGCGCACCGATTCACGCTTCGCCCGCCCCGCAGCGGTCAAGCCGCCGCCATCCGCGTACCTCATGACGACGATGTAGCACCGCCAACGCCCGTTGTCACCCCACCCTTTCAACCTCAGGCACAGAGGACGGTCCGGACGAATGGCCTGTGGTCGTGTACAAACGACTGGACGACGCCTGGAAGCGCTACGACTGCGGAATGGTGGAATTCCTCGTCCGCATCTTCCGGGCCGAGTTTGCGAGGAACCCGATTTCTGCAACAGCCATGTGGGGGGTCTCCGCGCCACTGTTCCTGACGCGCCGAGAGGCGACTCGGATCAAGGAGTCGGGCCGGGACCCCTGGGAGGGTGTTGTCGAGTAGCGGGCGGCAGCGGCCGCTCACCTAGGACCTGTCTGATAATTGATCTTGTGGTGGGTCGTGGTGAGCTGACGGATGCGGCATGGGAGCGGAGAGCGCCTCTGCTGCCGGGTGTTGATGGGCGAGGTCGGCCGTGGCGGGATCACCGGCAGGTCATCAACGGGGTGTTGTGGCGGTTGCGGACCGGTGCTCCGTGGCGTGACCTGCCGGAACGCTATGGGCCGTGGCAGACGGCCTATGAGCGGTTCGCCCGCTGGGAGACGGACGGAACCTGGGCCCGCCTGCTCGAGCAGGTCCAGGTCCGGAACGACTCCGTCGGGGCGGTGGAGTGGACGGTGTCGGTCGACTCCACGATCAACCGAGCCCACCAGCACGCCGCCGGCGCCCGTAAAAAAGGGGCGGCGACGGGGGACGAACTGGAAGATCCGGCACGCACGACGGCTGGCCAGGCGCTCGGCCGGTCCCGCGGCGGGCTGACCACCAAGGTCCATCTCGCCTGCGACGGCCGTGGCCTGCCCCTGGCCGTCGTCGTCACGCCCGGCAACGTCAACGACTCCACCGTCTTCGACGAGGTCATGGACGCCTTGCGGGTGCCTCGGGCCGGCTCCGGGCGGCCCCGCCGCAAGCCCGACGCGGTCATCGCGGACAAGGCGTACTCGTCCCGGGCGATCCGCCGGTCCCTGCGGCGCAGGGGTATCCGGGCGGTGATCCCGGAGCGGGCGGATCAGAAGGCCAACCGTGTGTGGCGCGGACAGACCGGCGGCAGGCCGCCGGCCTTCGATCGCGAGCTCTACAAGGCCCGCAACATGGTCGAGCGCTGCTTCAACCGCCTCAAGCAGTTCCGCGCGATCGCCACCCGCTTCGACAAACTGGCCACCCGCTACAAAGCCGGAGTCCACCTCGCCTCACTGATCCTCTGGCTCCGCGAACCCACCCAAGATCGTTTGTCAGACAGGTCCTAGGGGCCGCACCGCCTGATTCGGCACTGTACGGAGGCCGTCGGGGGCAACCCGGCGGCCTCTGTCGTGTCCCGGGGGCGGCGGATGTGCCCCGGGCCGGCCGGGCTTGTCGACCCCGACCCGTTAGGGGGAACCTCTGGCCTGGAGTGGACATCGTGACGCACTCGTTCCCCGCTCTCAACGTCGACGAAGTGCCAAATAGCAGGGCGTAGTCGACAGTCCGGCGCTCTAGTAAAGATCCACGAAATGTGGTGGGTTGATCACTGATAGTTGTCACCCCGCTGCGGAGGATCCGCATGCGTACAGTCGTGAGCCCGGGAGTCGACCGCATCGCGACCCCGGGTTCCCGCGCACCTCACCAACTGCCCGCGCACGGTCCGGGCGGGCGCACGCCTGGCCAGGAGCGCCCTTGGCCCTCAGCTCGAGACGGCCTCGGCCCAGCCGCGGTTGACGGTCTCTCTTGCCTTCTCCCTCTGCGCCTCCGTCGGGAACGTCGGCGTGCCCTCGACCGTCGGCAGTTTCTCCGCGGCGGCCTTGTCGAGGGTGCCGTGCTTCTCCATGGCGTCCATGAGGACGGGGCGTGCATAGGCGCCGAGCCGGAGGTTCTGGCCCTCCGGGCTGAAGACGTACTCCTGCCACAGACGTGCCGCCGCGGGGTGCGGAGCATCTTTGTTCACCCCGTTCGCGTAGTACTGAGCGAAGCTGCCGTCGAAGGGGATGGCGGTCCGCCAGTCGACGTCCGTGCCATTCTCGCGGAATTCGTCGGCGTATCCGAGGTTGAGGAAGTCCCAGTCGATGCTGATCGGGGTCTGGCCCTTCGCGATCGTGGCCGGGGTGGATTCGACCGGGATGAAGTTGCCGTTCTCGCTGAGCTCGGCGAAGAAGTCGATGCCGGGCTGGACGTCGTCGAAGGAACCCCCGTTCGCGAGGGCCGCCGCGTAGACCCCGGCGAAGGCGGAGCCGGACTTGGTGGGGTTGCCGTTGAGCGCGACCTTGCCTTTGTACTCGGGCTTGCGCAGGTCGGCGAAGGTCGCGGGGCAGGTCTTGACGCGCTTGGCGTCACAGCCGATCGAGATGTATCCGCCGTAGTTGTTGTACCAGCGGGCCCGGTCGTCCTTCTGTTCCTTGGGGATCTCGTCGTACGCGGCGACCTTGTACGGAGCGAGCAGGCCCTGCCGTGCCGCGGACTGCGCGAACGAGCCCCCCACGTCGATCACATCGGGGGCGCGGCCTCCGCCCCTGTGCTCCTTCAGGGCGTTGATCTCGTCCTGGCTGGTACCTTCCGGGTTCTCCACCATGACCTTGATCCCGTACTTCTTCTCGAAGCCGTCGATCAGTGCGCCGTAGTTGGCCCAGTCGCTCGGGAGCGCGATCGTGTTGAGCGAGGCCTCTTTCTTCGCCGCTGTGGTCAGTGCTGCCATGCCGCCGGCGTCCGCGGCGGAGGTGGCCACCGCAGGTGCTCTGGGCGCGGTGGTGGGCTTGTCTCCGCAGGCGCCGAGGGGCGCCGCGAGGACCAGGCAGGCGGCGACGAAGGCTGTCCGGAGACGAGGTGCGGGCACAAAGGCTCCATAACGGGCGGTCGCGTACTGATCGAGGCCAGCGTACGTTCGGCGGCCTCGGCAGCGCAGTCCCAGACGGTGGTGTCCGCTGTCTTCCCTGCGGCTGCCGTACCGGCGCGTTCTCAGAACCCCTCGTCGTCCCACCCGGCCAGGAGCGCCTCCCCGAGATCCATCGCGGGCGGTGCGGCCCCGTCGTGGAGGGCCTGCTCGCTCCAGATGATCTTGCCGCGGGCGGTGTAGCGGGTGCCCCAGCGTTCGGCGAACTGCGCGACGAGGAACAGGCCGCGACCGCCCTCGTCGGTGGCCTCGGCCCGGCGCAGGTGCGGGGAGGTGCTGGACCCGTCGGAGACCTCGCAGATCAGGCTGCGGTCGTACAGCAGCCTCACCCGGATGGGCTCGGTGCCGTAGCGGATGGCGTTGGTTATCAGCTCGCTGAGGATGAGTTCCGTGGTGAAGGCGATGTCCTCCAGGCCCCAGTCCGCCAGTCGGCGGGCGCAGGCGTTGCGCACCGGGGACACCGCCGCAGGGTCGGGCCGCACGTCCCACTCGGCGATCCGCGCGGGGTCCAGTCGGCGGGTGCGGGCCACCAGCAGCGCGACGTCATCGCTGGGCCTGGTGGGCAGCATCGCGTCGATCACCGCGGTGCAGGTTTCCTCCGGGGTGCGGGCGGGCCCGGCCAGGGCGGCGCGCAGCGCTGCCAGGCCCGCGTCCGGATCGCGGTCGCGGCTCTCGATCAGCCCGTCGGTGAAGAGTGCCAGCCGGGAGCCCTCGGGCAGGGTGACCGTCATGGTCTCCATGGGCAGGCCCTCGCCCAGGCCCAGCGGCGGGGAGACCGGCACCTCGGGGAAGGACACGGTTCCGTCGGGGCGGACCAGAGCGGGGCCCGGATGCCCGGCGGTGGCGGCCGTCACCTGCCCCGAGACGGGATCGTAGATGGCGCACAGGCAGGTGGCTCCGGTGATCCCCTGCCACTCCTGCTCGTCGGTGTCGATGTGGGCGACCAGCTCGTCCAGGTGGCTCAGGAGTTCGTCCGGGGGCAGGTCGAGGGTGGAGAAGTTGTACACGGCGGTGCGCAGACGGCCCATGGTGGCGGCTGCGTGGAGACCGTGGCCGACGACGTCGCCGACCACCAGGGCCACCCGGGTGCCGGGCAGCGGGAGGACATCGAACCAGTCACCACCCACACCGGCCTGGGCAGCCAGATAGCGGTGCGCGACCTCGACGGCGGACTGCTCCGGTACGCCTCGGGGCAGCAGGCTGCGCTGCAGGGTGACGGCCATGGTGTGCTCGCGGGTGTAGCGGCGAGCATTGTCGACGGCCAGTGCCGCCCGGGCGGTCAGCTCCTCGGCGAAGGACACGTCCTCCTCGTCGAACGGCGGGGAGTCCTGCCCCCGCCAGTAGCCGGCCATCCCCAGCACCACGCCCCGGGCCCGCAGGGGCACGGCGATCAAGGAGTGGATGCCGCGGTCCAGGATCTGCAGGGCGTTGGCCGGGTCCTGGGTCCGCCAGCGGTGGGTGGCGCGCAGGTCCGCCTCCAGGACCGCACGGCCGTCGGCCAGCCCGGCCGCCATGGGGCTGGTGGGAACGAACCGGATCAGCTCGCCGACGGGGTAGAGCGGGTGGTCGCCCTGAAGGCCGACGGCGGCGGTGCGGCGCATCTCGGTGCTCGCTTCGGTCGGCTCCTCGCCGCGCAGCACCGGGTCCAGCAGGTCGACCGTGACCACGTCGGCGAACCGTGGGACCGCCACCTCCGCCAGTTCCTCCGCAGTGCGCTCGACGTTCAGCGTCGTTCCCACCCGCACCCCCGCGTCGTAGAGCAACTTCAGCCGCTCGCGGGCCACCTCGGCCCTGCCGGAGAGTGCCCGCAGCTCGGTGGTGTCCCGCAGCGTGACGACGGTCCCGGCCTGCCCGTAGGGGGCGGTGGGCCGGATGTTCACCGACAGCAGCCGATCGGCTGCCATGTGCAGCTCGTCGGTCGCGGAACGGCCTGAGGCGATCGGCTCGGCAATCCCCTCCTCCAGACCCAGGTCCGTGACGGGGAGGCCTTCCGCGTCCACGGGCAGACGCAGCAGCCGCCGCGCCTCGTCATTGGCCAGCAGCAGCCGTCCGCCGCCGCCGACGATCAGCACGCCCTCCCGCACCGCGTGCAGCACCGCGTCGTGGTGCTCGTACATCCTCGTCATCTCGGCCGGTCCCAGGCCATGGGTCCGGCGCAGCAGCCGACGGCTCACCAGAGCGGTTCCGCCCGCGGACAGGGCGAGCACCGCGGCTGCACTGCCGAGGACGACCGGCAGTTGCCGGTTCACCATGCTCTGGACGTTCTGGACCGTGACCGGGGCGGAGACGATGGCGATGACGCGGCCGTCGGAGTCCTTGACGGGGACCACCGAGACCACGGACTGCCCCAGGGACCCTTCGAACGTCTCGGTGAAGGACTTGCCGGCCGCCGCCTCGGAGAAGGGGCCGACGACGTGCTTCCCGATCTGCCGCGGGTCGCTGTGGGCGAGGGTGACCCCGGAGAGTGTGTACACGTTGATGCCGTCGACCCCGGCGATCTTCCGGGCCGCCTCGGCGCTCGGCTGCAGCACCGCGCTCGGATCCGGGCTGCGCAGGGCCGCGACGATTCCCGGAGATTCCGCGAACGTTCCGGCGGCGGCGAGCGTACGGTGCCGGGCGTCCACCGTGCCGGCGCTCCCGGCCTGCACCACGAGCGCCACCACCGCGGCGGCGACGAGCAGCACCACGACGGCCAGCTGCAGGAGGAACACCTCGCCGGCCACGCTGCGCACGCTCAGAAGGGAGGACAGACGCTGCGGCCGCCGCGCCTTTCCCTTGGGGGGCTGCGCGTGCTCCTGACGCTCCTGGTGGCTTCCTGAGCGGGGACGCCGAGGGGGAGAGGAAGAGCTCGTGGTCGAGCCGAGCAGCCGACGTCGGACGTGTCCAAGTAGCTCGCTCATACTCCATTTTCTAACCTCTATGGGCCGTCGGCAGCGGGGAGCGACGGTCGCCGAGCTAGCGATCCGGGCCCCCTCCGTAGAGCGAGGGTGTGGCGCGGCGCGTGGGGGCGCGAGCGGGATCCGGGCCGCCGCCGCGCTGATGTGGATCCCACGCCCACACGCCGTGCAAGAAGTCATGCTGATTCAGGAAAATGGAGGGGTGGACGGGACGAGCTCAACGACGTGCCGGCCGCCGCTACCGCACTGCTGCGCTGAGCCGGCCACCGGCGGCCGGGGGCGTTTCTCGCGGCTCAGTCCTCGCCACGGCGCACTTCGCGCCGCGGAATGCCCATGGTGTCCGGATAATGGATGGAACGGCGAGTGGAAGGGGACATCTCGTGCCATCGGCTCGGCCCGGGGGCGAGGAGACCCACGGCCCGTTCTGGTCCGAGCCGGGGACGCTGCTCGAGCACGTGCCCGTGGCCGTCTTCGGCCTCGATGACGGGGACCTCGTCTGTTACTGGGGGCCCGGCGCGCGGGACCTCTTCGGATATGACGCCACCGCCGTCCTCTCGAAGCCCGGCGCCGTTCTCTTCGCCGACGGGCCCCGGGGCGCCCCCGATCCGTGCGCCCGGCTGACCGAGCGAGGCCGGACCCAGGGTTACTGGAGGGGGCGGCTGCCGGCCCGGCATCGTGACCGCACCGTCTTCGACTGCGGCTTCCGGGCCTTCTCCGTGACTGGATCCGGCGGACCTTCGGTGGTGATGGTCCTGGCGAGCCGTAGTGACGAGCTCGATCGGGTCAAGACCAACCTCGCCTTCCTCGACGCGCTCTTCGAGACGTGCCCCATCGGTCTGGTCATGCTCGACCAGGACCTCCGGTACGTCCACCTCAACCAGGCGCTCGCCGACATGGACGGTCTGCCGATCGAGGCCCACCTCGGGCGGCGCATGGACGAAATCATGATCATGTCCGACGGTGGCGAGTACCAGCGCATGCTCCGCGGCGTCGCCCTGGGCGGAGCACCGGTCGTGGGGACCCTGGTGGGCATGCGTCCGCGGGGGCATCCGGACCGTGATCAGGTGCGGTCGGTGAGTTTCTTCCCCCTGAGCCAGGCGGTCGGCTCGCGCCCCGGAGTGGGCGGGCTGATGCTGGACGTGACCGACCGGGAACAGGCCATCCTGGAAGCCACCGCCAGCCGTCGACGGCTGGCTCTGCTGGACGGGGCCTCCACTCGCATCGGGACCACCCTGGACGTGAACGTCACCGCCCAGGAGCTGGTCGACGCTTCAATGCCGGACTTCTGCGACGGCGCCGTGGTCGAGGTCGTGGAGCGGATGGACGAGGTAGAGGACTTTGACCCGGCGCGACCGCTGTTCACCCGCAGAATCGCCTCCGGCACGATCCTGCCCCCTCCGGCCACCGAACTCGTGAGCGGGGTAGAGAGGGTGCGGTATCCGCCCGGCTCCGTCATCCACGACATGCTGAGGACCGGTCGCGCCATCTCCGCCGTGGTGAACGAGGAGTTCCTTGCCCGGACCGTCCTCATCGAGTCACGCGCACGGCTCTTCGCCGAGAGCGGGTTGGCCTGCGTCCTCGTTGCCCCGCTCATCGCCAGGGGTACGGTCCAGGGAATCGCCATGTTCGGCCGGTCCACGGGCCGGCGGGCCTTCACCCGGGACGATGTCAGCCTGGCCAGTGAGCTCGCCTCACGGGCTGCGATCTGCCTGGACAACGCCCGTCTGTACAGCCGCGTCCAGGACATCGCCCTCACCCTGCAGCGGGCGTTGCTGCCCAGCGCGTTGGCGACCAGCCCGTACGTGGACGTGGCCCACCGGTACGTACCCGGCAGTCGGATCACCGAGGTCGGCGGCGACTGGTACGACGTGATCAGCCTGCCCGACGGCCGAGTCGTTCTAGTGGTGGGCGACGTGATGGGCCACGGTGTGTCGGCCGCCGCCGCCATGGGCCGCCTTCGTATCACCACCAAGGCTCTGGCCAGGCACGACAGCGAGCCTGACGACCTCCTCGCCGAGCTCGACGCATGCGCCCAGGAGGCCGGCATCGAGCTGGCGACGTGCCTGTACATCGTCTACGACCCGAAGAGCGGAGGAGCCCGCATCGCCAGCGCCGGCCACCCCCCGCCGTTGGTACTCCGGCCGGACGGCACAGTGGAGACCATCGACGACGTCCTGGGAGTCCCTCTCGGTGTCGGCGGCTGTCCTTTCCGGACGATCGAGATCGAACTCCCCGGGAACGCGAGTCTCGCCCTGTATACCGACGGCCTCATCGAGACACGAGGCGCGGACCTCGAGGTCGGCCTGAAGGCATTGCGCGCCGAACTGGGCAGGGCCCCAGGCCCGTTGGAAGCAATGGCGGACCGCATCCTCGCGAGCCTGCTGCCCGCCCCGCCGGCCGACGACGCGGTTCTGGTCCTCGCCCGCGTCCGCCGCGCCCATTGAGGAGGCGTCGAGTCTGGTGTGTCTTGGCAGCCGCTGCATAGCTCGTGTGCAGCTCCGTTCAGGACAGCGAGCCTGGCTCGTCAACCAGCGCGACACCCTCGTGCGCGTCGACCAGCACCGAGCCGCCGGCCGCACGGGCCGCCGTACGCACCTGCTGGTAGGCGGCCAGCGAGAGGCGGGCCCGCAGTAGGTCACGGCGGACTGTGACCACGTCGGCCGGGTGGCCGGCCCGCGCGTACCGTTCGCAGACGAAGCTGGCCAGTTCCTCGTCCGGTCCCCAGGCGGACTCGGGAACTTCTCCGCCCATCCCTTGGGGTTGGCCCGCCAGGCGGCCACCACCAATTCGCGCGCCCGGGCCATGCCCGGCTCACCCAGCACCTACCGGTAGTCGAACAGATCCGTGTCCGTGGCGTCGTTGGCGTCGTCCAGCAGGTGGCTCACGAGCCACTCGGCGGTCTCCACCGGATCGGGCCGGGCGGTCAGGCAGGCCCTCCAGGTGGGCCTCGGAGCCCGCAGGGCCTCGCGGGCCATCTCCACCGCGTCGGCCGCCCGGCCGCTCTCCGTCAGCGCCCGCAGGGCGGTGACCGCCTCCGCCGCCTGCTGCCCGTATGCGCGGGCGTCGGCGTACTCGACGTATCCGTAGCGGGCGAAGGGACGGGATTCGAGGAGGCTCAGGATGCGCTCCCGGTGTCCTCCCCGGCGGCGGCCGCACGCAGCTCGAGGCGGCGGCGCAGGTCACGGTCGCCTGCAAGCTGTTCCCGTACCAGGGCGAGCAGTTCCTCGCGGGTACGGAACTCCAGCCAGGCGTCCAGCAGCCGGGTACGCGACGCGGCGGCCGACCGCTGTCGAGGCACGGATTCGGCCTGCCCCAGGACAGCCAGGCCCACGCCACACAGTGCTTGTAGAAATTGCCCTCCCGCCCGTACGGGCAGTCGCACCAGCCGGCGAGCCCGCCGTCCTCGTCCTCGGTCAGCTCGACCTCGTAGGCGTCGCTTCCGTCCATGGTCGCGGTGATCGCCGCGTCCTCGATCTCCAGCCGGGACACCGCGGACAGATAGCCGAGCCCCCGCTCGAAGGAGCGCGCCCTGGCGAGCCCGCGCAGGTCTTCTTTGGTGAAGCCCAAGGCATGTGTCACGGCATTCATTGAACCGGACGGGAATCACTCACCACCGGATGTTCAGGATGGTCCGACCTGGCCTGATGGTGCGTCAGAAAAGTCAGCAACGGGTCAGTGTGAGCCCTGAAACACCTGGAGAAAGCTGACCGAACATGCGAATCGTTATAGGGTCCGGAGACCGCCCTTGACCTGCGCGAAGCAGGCAGGGAGCAGATATTTCGGGAGTTTCTTCATGTTTCGGACAATGTTCAAGTCCAAGATCCACCGAGCCACTGTCACCCAGGCCGACCTGCACTACGTCGGGTCCGTGACCGTCGACCGCGATCTCATGGACGCCGCCGACCTGCTGCCGGGCGAGCTGGTCCACATCGTCGACATCACCAACGGCGCGCGCCTGGAGACCTATGTCATCGAGGGGCAGCGCGGCTCCGGTGTGATCGGGATCAACGGTGCCGCCGCGCACCTGGTGCAGCCCGGAGACCTGGTGATCCTCATCAGCTATGCCCAGGTCGAGGACGCCGAGGCCCGCACCCTGGTGCCCAGCGTCGTGCACGTCGACGCGGACAACCGGATCGTGGCGCTGGGCTCCGACGCCTCCGAGCCGGTCCCCGGCAGCGACACCTCGCGCAGTCCCCAGGCGGCTTCCGCCCTCTGAGGGCGCGCGGGCGAAGCCTGCCGCCGGGGAGCAGACTGGGAGCAGAAGTGTTCCGGCCCGGCGGTGGGCACGCGTGCAGCGTGGGGCGGGCGGTGACCGCGGTGCCTCCTGCGGGCTTCGCGGCGCAGGACCGCGGCGCCGCCCCTGTGAAGCGGGGGTTTCGGAGACCGCCATGACTGTTCACAAGGTCGGTCAGGACATCAGCGTCATCAACGACTGCCTCGAAGTACCCGGCATCGGCTACCTCGCCGTCAACGCCTTCGTGCTCCACGCGGCGGAGCCCGTCGTCGTCGACACCGGCGTCGGGTTGCCGGACCGCGACTTCCTCGGCGCGCTCGCCGCGGTCGTCGATCCCGGGGACGTCCGGTGGATCTGGCTGACGCATCCCGACCGTGATCACACCGGAGGGCTGTTCGCGCTGCTGGACGCCGCACCGCGCGCGCGTCTCGTCACCACTTTCATCTCCGTCGGCATCATGTCGACGGAGCGCCCGCTCCCGTTGGACCGCGTGTATCTCCTCAACCCCGGCCAGAGCCTCGACGTCGGCGACCGAACACTCAGGGCGTTCCGGCCGCCGCTGTTCGACAACCCGGCGACCACCGGGTTCTACGACGACACGTCGCGCGCCTGCTTCAGCTCCGACTGCTTCGGCGCCCCGATGCCGACCGCGGAGCTGGCGACCTCCGACCATGCCGGCGACGCCACGGACGACGAGCTGCGCGACGGGCAGCTGCTCTGGGCCACCGTGGACAGCCCGTGGATCCACAACGTCGACACCGCCAAGTACCTGGCCGGCGTCCAGCCGTTGCGCGAGATGGCGCCGGAGGCGGTCCTCAGCACACATCTGCCCCCGGCCGTGGGCATCGCACCGCGGATGATCGACACCATCTCCCGGGCCCCGGGCGCCGACCCCTTCGTCGGGCCGGACCAGGCCGCGCTCGAGCAGATGCTGGCCTCGTTCGAGCCGGAGGGGACCCCGTCGGCCCCGGTCGTGCCCGGCTGAGGCCGTCCACCGTGGTCAGCGGCGGCGTGTGACGGCGCTAGCATCGCGATCATGCTGGCGCTGCTGCACACATCCCCCGTCCACATACCCGTCTTCGACGCGCTGAGGGACAGCGACCACCCGTCCCTGGAACTACGGCACCTCGTCCACGCCGACCTGCTCGCCCGCGCGATGGCCGAAGGCCCGCAAGCCGTCGCCGCCGCGGTGGACGCGGTCCTCGCCGGGGCGGTCGCCGAAGGCGCCACCGCGGTGCTGTGCACCTGCTCGACGATCGGCCGGGTCGCGGAGGCCTGCGCGCCACGCCTCGGCGTCCCGGTACTCCGGGTGGACCGCCCGATGGCCGCCGCCGCGGCCCGGCACCGGCGGATCGTCGTGGTCGCGGCGGTGCGCAGCACCCTGGCACCGACGGACGCCCTCATCAGGGAAGAAGCCGCCGGGCGTGACATCGACCTGAGCACGCGGCTCGTCGAGGGCGCATGGGAGCGTTTCGAGGCTGGGGACCACGACGGCTACCTGGACGCCGTGGCCGGGGCCCTCGACGATGTGCGCGACGCCGACGTCATCGTGCTCGCCCAGGCCTCGATGGCGGGCGCCGCCGGCCGCACGAGCAGCGCGGTGCCCGTCCTCTCCAGCCCCGGGACGGGCTTCCGCGCGGCCGCCGCCGCGGCCGACGCCCGACCCGCGGACGCCTCAGCGTGACTGGATCGCGCCCGACCCGCGGACGTCTCAGCGTGACTGGATCGCGCCGGAACGGGAACGCGGTACGGGACCGCGGAACGAAACGATCCCTCACGCGGATCGCTCCCGCGGAACCGGAAGATCCATGACGTCCCCCGGGAGGCCGGCATGACGCACCCGAACCCCGTCCCCGCACCCCCGGTGCCCACGCCCGACCCCGGGCCGCCGCCGGACCCGGGTCCGATGCCGGGTCCTGTGCCCACTCCGAGCCCGCCGCCGGTGCCGCCGCCGGATCCGATCCCGCAGCCGCCGGGACCCGGCCCGCAACCCGTTCCCGACCCGGAACCGGAGCCGGGACCGGCCGGCGTCTGACAGAACCGCCCGGAGCCGCCCTCCCCGTTCGGGGGGCGGCTCCGGGCGTGTGTCAGTCGGCCGCCACCTCCGAGCGGTCACCGCCCCAGAGGGTGTGGAACGACCCCTCCCGGTCGGTCCGCCGGTAGGTGTGCGCGCCGAAGAAGTCCCGCTGGCCCTGGGTGAGCGCGGCGGGCAGCCGCTCCGCGCGCAGCGCGTCGTAGTAGGCCAGCGCGGCGGCGAAGCCCGGTGTCGGCACGCCCTGCCGGGCGGCCGTCGCGACGACGTCCCGCCAGTCGTCCTGGGCCGCGCCGATCTCCTCGGCGAACTGCTTGTCGGCGAGCAGGCTCGGCAGGTCCCGCTGCTCGTCGTACGCCCCGCGGATACGGTCGAGGAACGCGGCCCTGATGATGCAGCCGGCACGCCAGATCGCGGCGACCGAGCCGGCGTCGACGTCCCAGCCGTACGCCTCGCTCCCGGCTTGCACCTGGTGGAAGCCCTGCGTGTACGAAACGATCTTGGACGCGTACAGCGCCTGCTCCACACGGTCGGCGAAACGGCCCGCCTCCTCGGCGTCGAGGGGCTGCGGCCGAGGGCCGGGGAGCGAACGCGACACCTCCCGCAGATCCGCGTGACCCGACAGCGAACGCGCGAAGACGGCCTCGGCGATGCCGGAGACGGGCACGCCCAGGTCGAGTGCGATCTGCACCGTCCAGCGGCCGGTGCCCTTCTGCTCCGCCCGGTCCATGACGACGTCGACGAACGGCTTGTCCGTGGCCGCGTCCGTGTGCGCCAGCACCTCCGCCGTGATCTCGATCAGATACGAGTCCAGCCGCCCGGTGTTCCAGGTGCGGAAGGTCTGCGCGATCTGCGCGGGGGAGTAGCCCGCGACCGTACGCAGCAGGTGGTAGGCCTCCGCGATGAGCTGCATGTCGGCGTACTCGATGCCGTTGTGCACCATCTTCACGAAATGGCCGGCGCCGTCCGGCCCGACGTGCGTGACGCACGGTGTGCCGTCGGGGGCCTTCGCCGCGATCCTCTCCAGCAGCGGACCGAGCGAGGCGTACGACTCGGCCGAGCCGCCCGGCATGATGCTCGGCCCGTGCAGGGCGCCCTCCTCGCCGCCGGAGATCCCGACGCCCACGAAGTGGATGCCGCGCTCCCGCAACTCCTTCTCGCGGCGCCTGGTGTCGGCGAAGTGGGCGTTGCCGCCGTCGATGATGACGTCGCCCTCCTCCAGCAGCGGCGCGAACTCCTCGATCACCGCGTCCGTGGCCTCACCGGCCTTGACCATGATGACCAGACGGCGCGGCCGCTCCAGCGCGGCGACGAACTCCTCCGGCGACTCGGCGGCGACGAACGTCCCCTCGCCCCCGAACTCCTCCACCAGTGCGCGCGTCCTGGCGACCGTACGGTTGTGCACGGCCACCGTGAAGCCGTTGCGGGCGAAGTTACGAGCAAGGTTGCGGCCCATCACCGCGAGACCCGTGACGCCGATCTGAGCTGTTCCACTCATGCGTGTGCTCCTGGAGATCCGTAGGAATATGCCGCCCCTACGCATACGCAGGGACACGGCGGGCCATTCATCGATCCTCGAGCCGTGCGGAGGCTTCCGCACGCGATCATTGTGGGCCCGCGGGCGCCGTTCGGGCACCGTGGCGCCCCAAGCGGGCGGCGCCCGGCTCCGCTTCGGACCGCCGCACCCGCCCGACCAGCCGGGACGCGTTTCGGAAAACGGGCAGGAACGGGCACAGCGTGCGCCGTGGAGACGCTGGTCGAGCGGCCTCGATTGCTTGTACAAACGACACACGGGCCCGGACGGACGCCGCGCCCGGACAAGCAGCAGAGCGTCAGCACCACATGAGCAGGGATGTGTGCCGTGGACACCGAGGAACGCCGACGGGGAATTCTCGACACGGCCCGGCGTGACGGGTCGGTCGACGTCAACCGGCTGGCCGACCGGTTCCGGGTGGCCAAGGAGACCATCCGCCGCGACCTCCACACCCTGGAGGAGCACGGCCTCGTGCGCCGCACCCACGGCGGGGCCTATCCCGTCGAGAGCGCCGGCTTCGAGACGACGCTCGCGACCCGCACCACCCGCCATGTGCCGCAGAAGTCGCGGATCGCGGCCGCCGCGGCCGATCTCCTCGGCGATGCCGAGACCGTCTTCGTCGACGAGGGCTTCACCCCGCAGCTCGTCGCCGAGGCACTGCCCCGTGACCGGCCGTTGACGGTGGTCACCGCGTCCCTCGCCGTGGCGACCGTCCTCGCGGACGCCGAGCAGACCGCGGTGCTGCTCCTCGGCGGGCGGGTACGCGGCGGGACCCTCGCCACGGTCGACCACTGGGCCACCAGGATGCTCGCCGGCTTCGTCATCGACCTGGCGTACGTCGGCGCGAACGGCATCTCCCGCGAATACGGACTGACCACCCCCGACCCGGCCGTGAGCGAGGTCAAGGCGCAGGCCATGCGCAGCGCACGCCGCCGGATCTTCACCGGCGTGCACACCAAGTTCGGCGCCGTCAGCTTCTGCCGGTTCGCCGAGGTCGGCGACTTCGAGACCGTCGTCACCGACGCCGGACTCCCGTCCGCCGAGGCGCAGCGCTACTCGCTGATGGGGCCGCAGGTCATCCGCGTTTGACCCGTCCCGGCACCTGGATCCGCACCGGACCCGGGTCACCGCGCACCACATCCACTTCCGTCGCCGCCGCACCGGGCCACGGGCAGGTCCGGCATGCCACGGCACGACGGAACCAGAGCCGCTACCAGCGATCAGGAGAACAGATGCCCCACCAACGACGACGACATGGGATCCGTGTGCGTGCGGGCGCGGGCGCGGCGGCCATGGCCCTCCTCGCCGGATGCGCCGGCGCGGGCGGCACCTCCTTCGGGGGCGGCGACGCGCTCAACGTGCTCATGGTCAACAACCCGCAGATGGTCGAACTGCAGAAGCTGACCGCCCGGCACTTCACGAAGGAGACCGGCATCAAGGTCAACTTCACGGTCCTGCCGGAGAACGATGTCAGGGACAAGATCAGCCAGGACTTCTCCAACCAGGCCGGCCAGTACGACATCGCCTCCATCAGTAACTTCGAGGTCCCTTTCTTCGCCGAGAACGGCTGGCTGCACCCGCTCGACGAATACACCCGCGCCGACACCGCCTTCGACCAGGACGACATCCTCGAACCGGTCGCCCAGTCGCTCACCCACGACGGCACGCTCTACGCCGAACCCTTCTACGGCGAGTCCTCCTTCCTCATGTACCGCAAGGACGTCTTCGCCGCGAAGGGCCTGACGATGCCGGCGCGCCCCACCTGGCAGCAGGTCGCCGCCCTGGCCGCGAAGGCCGACGGCGCGCAGAAGGGCATGAAGGGCATCTGCCTGCGCGGACTTCCCGGCTGGGGCGAGGTCGTCGCCCCGCTCACCACCGTCGTCAACACCATGGGCGGGACCTGGTTCACCAAGGACTGGCAGGCACGGCTGGACTCGCCCGAGTTCAAGAAGGCCACCCGGTTCTACGTCGACCTCGTGCGCGAGCACGGGCAGTCCGGCGCCGCCCAGTCGGGCTACGCCGAGTGCCTCAACAACATGACCCAGGGGAAGACCGCCATGTGGTACGACGCCACGGCGGGCGCCGGATCGCTCGAGGCCTCCGGTTCACCGGTGAAGGGCAAGATCGGCTACGTACCGGCGCCGGTGGAGAAGACCGACAGCTCCGGCTGGCTCTACACCTGGGCGTGGGGCATGCAGAAGGCCTCCAAGAAGCCGGACAAGGCATGGGAGTTCATCTCCTGGGCCTCCGGCAAGGAGTACGAGGCCCTGGTCGGCGACACGAGCGGCTGGGCGAACGTTCCCGCCGGGAAGCGGGCGTCCACCTACGACCACCCTCGGTACCGGAAGGAGGCCGCCGCGTTCGCCGATGTGACCAAGGAAGCCATCGCCGGCGCCGACCCGCGCAACCCCGGCACGCAGCCCCGCCCCACGACAGGCATCCAGTTCGTCGGCATCCCCGAGTTCACCGACCTCGGGACGAAGGTCTCCCAGGAGATCAGCGCGGCCATAGCCGGCCGCCAGTCCGTCGCGCAGGCCCTCAAGGCCTCGCAGTCACTGGCCGAGAAGGTCGCCAAGGAGTACCGGTGAGTACATCCCTCAGCACACCGCCGAACCCACCCGCGCACACCGCGCCCGCCCAGCCGTCGCCGCACGTACCTCGAAAGGCCGCCGCCCGCAGCGACCGCATGCGTGCCTGGGCGACCCGCGCACCGCTGCTGCCCGCGCTGGTCTTCCTCGTCGCCGTCACCCAACTGCCCTTCGTGGCAACGCTGGTGATCTCCCTCTTCGACTGGAACTCCCTCGATCCCGAGGAACGCGCCTTCAGCGGCCTGTCGAACTACGCCTCCGTGTTCACCGACCCTGCCCTGCGTGAATCGGTCCTCACGACCGTACTGCTCACGGCGTGCGTCGTCGTCGCGAGCGTCGTGCTCGGACTGGTGCTCGCGCTGCTCCTCGACCGTGCCTTCCTCGGTCGCGGCCTGGTGCGCACCCTGCTCATCACCCCGTTCCTGCTGGTCCCCGTCTCGGCCGCGCTGCTGTGGAAACACGCGCTCTACAACCCCGAGTACGGGCTGTTCAACGGCGCCCTCAGCTGGGCCGCCGGGCTGCTCGGCATCGACTCGCCCGCCCAGCCCGACTGGATCTCCGAGATGCCGCTCCTCGCGGTCGAGGCGGCCCTCGTGTGGCAGTGGACACCGTTCATGATGCTGATCCTCCTGGCCGGACTGCAGAGCAGGCCCGCCGAGATGATGGAGGCCGCCCGGCTGGACGGAGCGGGGAACTGGCAGATGTTCCGCTATCTGACCCTGCCGCACCTGCGCCGCTACCTCGAACTGGGCATCCTGCTCGGCTCGGTGTACATCGTGCAGAACTTCGACGCCGTCTTCACCATCACCTCGGGCGGCCTCGGCACCGCCAACCTGCCTTACACCGTCTACCAGACCTTCTACCAGGCCCACGAATACGGACTGGCGTCCGCCGCGGGAGTCGTCGTCGTGATCGGCACCATCGTGGTCGCGACCTTCGCACTCCGGGTGGTCTCGTCCCTCTTCCGTGAGGAGGCGACCCGAGCATGACCACCGCCACCCACCCGCCGCGGCACCAACTGCCGCCCGCCGCCCGCAAGGCACGGTGCCGCTCCGCCGCCCTCGGCCTGCTGGCCTGGGCAGCGGGAATCAGCTTCTGCCTGCCTGCCCTGTGGATGCTGCTCACCTCCTTCCACTCGGAGGCCGACGCAGCCACCAACCCGCCCTCCCTCGCCGCCTCCCTCACCCTCGACGGCTACCGCGAGTTCTTCGGCGGCGCGGGCGGCCCCACCCCGTGGCCGCCGCTGATCAACTCGCTGTCCGCGTCCGTCTTCTCGACGGTCCTCGTCCTGGTGCTCGCCCTGCCCGCCGCGTACGCGCTCTCCATCCGCCGGGTGCGCAAGTGGACCGACGTGATGTTCTTCTTCCTGTCCACGAAGATGCTGCCCGTCGTCGCCGGCCTGCTGCCCGTCTACCTGTTCGCGAAGAACACCGGGATGCTCGACAACGTCTGGCTCCTCGTCGTCCTCTACACCTCGATGAACCTGCCGATCGCGGTGTGGATGATGCAGTCGTTCCTCTCGGACGTACCCGTCTCCATCATCGAGGCCGCACAGGTCGACGGCGCCCGGCTGCCCACCGTGCTCGCCAGGGTCGTCGCCCCCGTCGCCGGTCCCGGCATCGCGGCCACCGCACTCATCTGCTTCATCTTCAGCTGGAACGAGCTGCTGTTCGCACGGGTGCTCACCGGCGTCGTCGCCCAGACCGCGCCCGTGTACCTGACCGGATTCGTCACCAGCCAGGGCCTCTTCCTCGCCCAGCTGTGCGCCGCGTCCGTTGTCGTGTCCCTGCCGGTGCTCGCCGCCGGCTACGCCGCCCAGGACAAACTCGTCCAGGGCCTCTCCCTTGGAGCCGTCAAATGAGGGCAGCGATCGTCGAAGCCCCCGGCAAGGTCGTCGTCACGACCGTCCCCGACCCGACCCCCGGACCGCGAGACGTCGTCGTCGCCGTGGCGTCCTGCGGACTGTGCGGCACCGATCTGCACATCCTCCAGGGGGAGTTCGCGCCCACCCTGCCGATCGTCCCCGGCCACGAATTCGCCGGCGAGGTCGTCGGCACCGGCAAGGACGTCACCGAACTCGCCGTCGGCGACCTCGTCGCCGTCGACCCGTCCCTGCACTGCCACGAATGCCGTTACTGCCGAAGCGGCCGCGGCAACCTCTGCGACCGGTGGGCCGCCATCGGCGTCACCGTCCCCGGCGGCGCCGCCCAGTACGCCGTCGCCCCCGTCGCCAACTGCGTCAAACTGCCCGGCCACATCGACGTCAAGGACGCCGCCCTCATCGAGCCGCTGTCCTGCGCCGTACGCGGCTACGACGTGCTCAGCGGCACCCTCGGCGCCGACGTGCTCATCTACGGCTCCGGCACCATGGGCCTGATGATGCTCGAGCTCGCCAAACGCACCGGTGCGGCCTCCGTCGACATCCTCGACGTCAACCCCGACCGGCTCGCCACCGCCGGGCTCCTCGGCTGCTCCCGCACCGCCGCCTCCGCCGACGAACTCGACCGCCCCCACGGCTGGGACGTCGTCGTCGACGCCACCGGCAACGCCAAAGCCATCCAGGACGGCCTCGGACTCGTCGCCAAGGGCGGCACCTTCCTCCAGTTCGGGGTGGCCGACTACGCGACGACCGCGGTCATCGAGCCCTACCGCATCTACAACCAGGAGATCACCATCACCGGCTCCATGGCCGTCCTGCACAGCTACGAGCGAGCCGCGGCGCTCTTCGCCACCGGCGTCCTCGACCCGTCGGTCTTCATCAGCGACCGGCTGCCGCTCGAGGAATACCCACAGGCCATCGAGCGCTTCGGCGCGGGCCGGGGCCGCAAGATCGTGGTCGAGCCGTGAGCCGGGACGGCGTACTGGTCCTGGGGGAGGCGCTGATCGACCTCGTACCCGAGCCGGCGGACCCCGGGCTCCTGCGCGCACAGCCCGGCGGCGCGCCCGCCAACGTCGCCGTCGGCCTCGCCCGGCTCGGCACACCGGCCTCCTTCGCCGGGACCCTCGGCGGCGACGCCTTCGCGCGGAGCATCGAACACCGGCTCACCCGCGCGGGCGTCGACCTCTCCCTGTGCGGGCGCTCACCGCTGCCGACCACGCTCGCCGTGGCCGACCCCGGACCCGAGGGCACCGCGTACCACTTCCACACCGACCGTACGGCCACCTTCCAGCTGCCCGACCGCACGGCCGACGTACCACGCTACGGCGCCGTATACGTCGGCGGGCTCGCGGCCGTCGTCGAACCGGCCGCGTCCACCGTCGCGGCGACAGCACGCGCAGCGGCCAGAGACAGCCTGCTCGCCGTCGACCCCAACGTGCGCGAGGACCGCACCCTCGAGAACGGCCCCGGCCTCGGCCCGCTGCGCGAACTGTGCGCTGCCGCCCACGTCGTCAAGGCCAGCGACGAAGACCTCGCCCTGCTGTGGCCCGGCCGCGAACCCGACGTGAGCTGCCGTGCACTCGCACGCGGCGGCCGGCTCGTGGTCATGACCCGCGGCGCACGGGGCAGCACCGCGTACACGGCGGCCGGGGCCGTGGCCGCCGTCCCCGCCGTACCCGTCGACGTCGTCAACACCATCGGCGCGGGGGATGCGTTCATGGCCGGCCTGCTCGCGTGGCTCGCCGCTCGGGCCTGGCGGCTCGACCTGCCGGCCGACCGGGCCGAGGCGATGCTCGGCCACGCCTCCGAGGTCGCGGCGTCGGTCTGCGCGCAGGCCGGCACGGAGCCGGTGGTGCCGGTCCGGATGCCGGTGCGGCTGTCGCGCTGACGCGCCGGCGCACCCCCACCGGCCGGTGTCACAGCCGGCCGGTGGGGGTGCGCCCCTGTCCGTGGAGCAGCGACACCGCCGGGGTATGTTGCGTCCAGGGAAGGAGCACCATGGCGGACGGCAAGAGACGGACAGTGCGCGACCTGCGACGCGGCAACCGCGCCCTGGTCCTGCAGCGGCTGTACTTCGACGGCCCGCTGAGCCGCCAGGAACTCGGACCGGCCACCGGGCTCAGCTCAGGATCCATCAGCAACGTCGTCTCCGAACTCGTCACCGAAGGCCTCCTCGAAGAAGCCGGCATCGTCGACTCCGACGGCGGCAGGCCACGGACCCTGCTGCGCGTCGCCCCCGGCAGCGGCCTGCTGATCGGCATCGACATCGGCGAGACCCGCGTACGGGCCGAACTCTTCGACCTCTCGTTCACCGAGCTGGCCCGCACCGAGCGGCCGCTCGCCCAGCACGGCTACGACGTCGACCGCATCGTCTCCCACGTACGCGCCGCCGTCGCCGACGTCCTGCACGACGCCGACGCGGATCCCGGCCTGCTGCTCGGCATCGGCATCGGTGTGCCCGGCATCGTCGAGCACTCCTCCGCCGAGGGTGCCGTCGTACACGGCCAGACCATCGGCTGGAACGCCGTCCCCTTCGAGCAGTTGCTGCGCAAGACCGTCGAAATCCCGCCCGAGGCACCGCTGTTCATCGACAACGGCGCGAAGACGCTCGGGCAGGCGGAGATGTGGTTCGGCGGCGGCCGGGGAGCGGCCTCCGCCGCGGTCGCCCTCATCGGCTCCGGAGTCGGTGCGTGCGTCGTGCACGCCGCGACCCCCGACGAGAGCGCCCGCACCGACGCCCTCGAATGGGGCCACACCGTGGTCCACATCCGGGGGCGGCGCTGCCGGTGCGGGTCCCTCGGCTGCCTCGAGGCGTACGCGGGCGCGGAAGCACTCCGCGAACGCCGATGGGAGGCCGACGGGGCGCCGACGGCGGGCGACACGGCCGCCACGGCCGACACCGACGACGAGACTGCGCTGGCCGCGCTGCTCGCCGCCGCGTATCCCCCGGACGGGCCGGCCGACACTGCGGCCCTCGCCCTCCTCGACGAGACGGCCGAATACCTGGGCGCCGCGGTCGCCGACCTCATCAACCTCTTCCGGCCCGAACGCATCCTGCTCGGCGGCTGGGCCGGACTCCAGCTCGGCCCGCACCTCCTGCCCCAAGTGCGGCGCTACGCAGCCGAGTACGCCCTGGAACACGCGGCAGCCCGCACGACGATCGAACTGGGCCGCCTGGGCGCGGACGCGGTCACGGTGGGCGCGGCGACGCTGCCGCTCTCCGACTTCCTCACCCGCGGCGGCACGCGCCCGCCACGCATCCCATAGCCGCCCCCCCCACGCCGCGGTCGCCCCCTGCCGGGCGTGGCCCGGCTCCGGTGCGCGTCGCCTCGGGGGACGGGCTCGGCAGGGGGGCGTGCCCCTGTTGGCCGTGCGTTGCGCCCCTGCGGGGCGTCCGGCACGTGGTGCGCCCCTGCGGGCGTGGCTCGGTGTGGGTGGTGCGCCCCTGCGGGCGTGGCCCGGCGTGGACGCGCCCTTGGCGGGGCGTGGCTCGGCCCGGTTTCGTTGCGTCCTTGCGTGCGTGGCCGGTTTGGTGTGTGGCCCCCTGCGGAGGTGGCCGGTGCGGCGTGTCGCCCCTGCGGGGCGGGCACGGCGCGGGTGCGCCCTTTGCGGGCGGGGCCCCGGGTGCGTTGCGCCCCTTGCGGGGCGTGGCTGCGCGGGTGGTGGGTGCCGGGTGTCGGGGCCTCCGGAGGGGGGGTGTCCGGAATGGCTGTCCTCACCGCGCTTCGCGTGAGTTGCGACGCTTTACTTCCGGACACCCCCCTCCTTCGACCCCGCCCCCCTTCCGCCCGTGCCGCCCCATTCCGGCCGGGTCGGGGCCCTGCGGGCCGGTGTCCGGTCCGTCGGCGGGCGGCCGGGGCTCTGTCGCGGTGCGCAGCTGCCGCTCGGGGGGTGGGGGCGCCAGCCCCCACAAAACCCTTTCCCTCTGGGAGGGGCTGGGACGTCAGCCCCCAAGGGGTCCGGGGCCTGCCCCGGTTTCGGGAAGGGGCGGGGTGGGGAAACGCCCCGCGCAGCGGCAAGGGCCGGGTACACGGCCGGGCCACGCAGGGGGCGCCAGCACCGACCAATCCCTCGCCGGGAGGCGGCAAGGGGCGGCAGCCCCTTGGGGCCCGGGGCGTGCCCCGGTTCGGGAAGGGGCGGGGAGGGGAAAGGCGTCGCCACCGTCCGGTATCGGCCAGCTCTCCGCTGAGACCTTGTCACTGTCCGTACCCGCAGCCTAAGTTGGCCGACTGCGACATGACCTGAAATGCGTCCAGGGGGAGCCCGCCATGGCCGGTACCGGTCGACACCGCAGATATCAGCCGAGCCGCATCAACCGCGCCTCGCTGACCGTCACGGCCGGCGGCGCCGGCATCGCGCTGCCCCTGGTCGGCGCGGGGTCGTCGCACGCCGCCTCCGTCGACGTGTGGGAGAAGGTCGCGGCCTGCGAGTCGACCGACAACTGGCGGATCAACAGCGGCAACGGCTACTACGGCGGTCTGCAGTTCAGCCAGGCCACCTGGGAGGCGTACGGCGGCCGCAAATACGCTCCGCGCGCCGATCTGGCCACCAAGGACCAGCAGATCGCCGTCGCGGAGAAGGTGCTCGAGGCGCAGGGGCCGCGCGCCTGGCCGACCTGCTCGGTGAAGGCGGGGCTGACCCGTGGGGATGACGCCCCGGAGATCACGCAGCCGCGGCCCCAGGACGCCGCCCCGCCGAAGCGGATCGCGCCGAAGGCCGCCGCGTCGCCCACGACCGTTCCGACGCAGCGTGAGGGCTACACGGTCGCCCGCGGCGACTCCCTCTCCCGGATCGCCCGTACCGAGCGGATCAAGGGCGGCTGGCAGCAGTTGTACGCGCAGAACCGCACGGTGGTCGGTGACGACCCCGATCTGATCTTCCCCGGGCAGCGGCTCGCCCTGCGGGGCAAGGCCGCACCGAAGCAGGATCGACGCCCCGCTACCGCCGGGCCGGACCGCCCGGCGGAGAAGGTGCGACCGGAGGCGGCACCGAAGCCCAAGCCGGAGGCCGCGCCGAAGCCGAAGACGGCGCCGAAGCCCGCGCCCGCACCGAAGCCGAAGACCGCCCCCAAGCCGGCGCCTGTACCGAAGCCCCGCACCGAGGCCGCCTCGTTCGCCGCGCCCGTTGCCGCCGGCCCGTCGACCGCCTATCGCAAGACGGGTTCGTCCTGGTCGAGCGGCTACCACACGGGCGTCGACTTCGCCGTGCCCACCGGAACGTCCGTGAAGGCGGTCGCCTCGGGCAAGGTCGTCTCGGCCGGCTGGGGCGGCGCCTACGGGTACGAGATCGTCCTCCGGCACGGCGACGGCCGCTACAGCCAGTACGCGCACCTGTCCGCGCTCACCGTGCGTGCGGGCCAGCAGGTGAGTGCCGGTCAGCGGATCGCCCGTTCAGGATCCACCGGCAACAGCACGGGGCCGCATCTCCACTTCGAGATCCGTACGGGTCCCGGGTACGGCTCGGACATCGACCCCCTCGCCTACCTGAGGGCGAGAGGCGTGTCGGTCTGATCCCACGCCCGGAGCCCCGCCCATGCGCTCGAGCGTGAGAAGGATCAGGCCGCCCGCCGCGACCACACCGCAGGCGAGCGCCAGCACCGTGCCCACCACGCCGTAGCGGAAGTCCTCGCCGAACATGGTGATGCCGACGACCGCCGCCACCACCGGATTGACGACGGTGACCGTCGCCAGGGGCGCCGCGAGACCGGCGCCCCGGTAGGACGCCTGCGACAGGAGGAGGCCGCCCGTCGCCAGCGCGGCGATGACCGCCAGGCTCGGCCACTGACCGAGCGGTGAACCCCACTGCCAGTCCACGGCGACCGACTTCGTGAACACGGACGCGATCCCGAAGGCGACACCCGCCGCGCCGGCCAGCAGGACGCTGCGCATGATCGGCCGGTGCATGCCCTGCGCCATCAGGAAGAGCAGCGCCACCGTGCCGAGGGTCGCCGCCGTGAGGACGCCGCGGCCCGCGGTGTCAGGCGAGCGGGATTCCGCCTCCCCCGTGAGGGCGAGGAGCCCGGCGAGTCCGGCGGTCGCCATGATGGCCCCGCGCCAAGCCGTGCGGCCGGCTCTGCGCCGGACGAAGAGCGCGGCCATCGGCAGCGCGAAGACGATGGTGAGGGCTCCCAGCGGCTGGACCAGGCTCAGCGGGCCGTACGCGAGGGCCACCACGTGCAGTACCGCTCCCACGCTGTTGAGTGCGACGGCGGCCCACCAGCGGCCCTGGTGCAGCGGGGCGTACGGCCTGGAGGGCGTCGTGGTCGCCACGTGTTCCTGAAGGATCGCCCCGGCCGCGTAGGCGACCGCCGAGACGAGTGACAGGAGCACGGACAGCGCGAGGGAACTCATGGTCACCACCCTGTCCCGTGTCCGGCTTCACGTCGTCGTTCTTGAGCAGGCACTTGTGCGTACTACCGACGTAGTACGGGTGTAGTGCCGAAGTCCCCCTTCCGGCGGGGGCGCGCTTTCCCGGGACGACTGCCGGACCGGTCGGCGCGCACGCGGTTTCACCCTCAAGTATCCGTTCGGGGACTGTCACCCGCATGCTTCTGCAACGTTGGAGAGGGCTCAGGTCGCCACGAACCTGGTCGGGGCGTGCCGGCGGCAAGCCCCGACAGGGCATGCCGGACCCCCATCCGGCATGCCCTGTCCCCCCTGGAAGTGGCCGGAGCGCACACGGCGACCGCCCACGTCGGATCTGACGGATCACATAGTGAGGCCCGCCCCGCCCGCCTGTGTGGGAAATGTGAAACCTGTCGCAAAACGGATGTGCTGGGCAAGGGTGCCCAGCGCCGCCACGTCGGCGCGAGGCGCGTCGCCGGGGCAGTGCGGCCGTGGGCGGTCGGGGTGAGGCGGCCCTTGGGGCGCCAGTGGTCCAGTCCGGTCCAGGCCTTCGACGATCATCTTCAGGGCCGACGAGATCCGGCCATCCGGCGCACCTCGTCGCCGGTGGGCGGAAGGTCCCGGCGAGTGGACGTGACGGCCGTCATTTGGCCGACCACTCGACTCTCAGTACAGTCGTGCTTTTGAAACGTGGCATTCGAGTGACCGAGGAACGGCAACCAGCAATGACGGTGACAGAGGACAGCCCGGTGGCGTACGGGCCGGGCATCGACCCGGAGCGGCTGGCCGTCTGCCTGAGCGTGCTCGAGGAGCTCGACAAGCTCGAGGTCGACCATCCGGACGCCATCGCGGTGCGCCGCGCCACCGCCGGGATCTACCGGACGGTGAAGCAGCGCCGCCGCCAGGAGCGGCGGGCCGCCAAGACGGCGCACGACAAGGCCGTCACGGAGGCGACCGCGACAGGCTCCGCCGCCCGGATCGACGACGAGACGCAGGGCCTGCTGCCGTCGTCGTCCGTCATGGGCGAGATCGCCGGGATACTCCGCCGTCCGCGTTCCTGCTACATCTGCAAGGCGCGCTACGTCGAGGTCGACGCCTTCTACCACCAGCTGTGCCAGTCGTGCGCCGCCGAGAACCGTGCCCGCCGCGACGCCCGGACGGACCTGAGCGGCAAGCGGGCCCTGCTCACCGGCGGCCGCGCCAAGATCGGCATGTACATCGCCCTGCGGCTGCTGCGGGACGGTGCGCACACGACCATCACCACCCGCTTCCCCAACGACGCGATCCGCCGCTTCAAGGCGATGCCGGACAGTGACGAGTGGATCCACCGTCTCAAGATCGTCGGCATCGACCTGCGCGACCCGGCGCAGGTCGTGGCCCTCGCCGACTCCGTCGCCGCGGAGGGCCCGCTGGACATCCTGATCAACAACGCGGCCCAGACCGTCCGCCGCTCCCCGCAGGCCTACCGGGAGCTGCTCGCCGCGGAGAGCGCGCCGCTCCCTGCGGGCGAGCTGCCGCCGGCCCAGGTCATCGGCACCTTCGGCAGCGGCGCGGTCGAGTCGGTGGCCGCCCTGCCGTCGTCCGTCGGGGACGGGCTGACGGCCCAGGACGTCACGGACCTCGCGCTGGTCAGCGGCTCCGCCTCGCTCGAGCGCATCGCGGCCGGGACGGCCATCGACGCGGGCGGCCTGGTGCCGGACCTGCACGACACGAACAGCTGGATCCAGACGGTCTCCGAGGTCGACCCCGTCGAGCTGCTCGAGGTGCAGCTCTGCAACTCGACCGCGCCGTTCATCCTGATCAGCAGGCTCCGTCCGGCCATGGCAGCGGCGTCCGGCAAGCGGAAGTACGTCGTCAACGTCTCAGCCATGGAAGGCGTCTTCAGTCGCGGCTACAAGGGGGCCGGCCACCCGCACACGAACATGGCCAAGGCGGCGCTGAACATGCTGACCCGTACCAGCGCCCAGGAGATGTTCGAGGCGGACGGCATCCTGATGACGGCCGTCGACACCGGCTGGATCACCGACGAGCGGCCGCACCCCGACAAGATGCGGCTGGCGGACGCCGGCTTCCATGCGCCGCTGGACCTCATCGACGGCGCCGCCCGCGTCTACGACCCGATCGTCCGCGGTGAGGGCGGCGAGGACCTCTACGGCTGCTTCCTCAAGGACTACGCCCCGGCGAACTGGTAGGCGTCCAGGCGCACATCGCGTCACTGTTCCGGGCATGGATCGCACCGCGCTCGAGGCCGGTGCACCCGACATGGGTGCACCGGCCTTTTGTTGCGGTTCGGACACGGTATTGGCCTGATTCGAGCGGAACTAGAGGCCCCATCGAGCGCGGTGGTGCTCATTTGGTTAACCTGGGGTCAATGGACAGCCACCAAGGGATCCACGAAACCCCTTCGGCCGTCCTGGGACAGGTCTGCAACCAGGCTGCGGTCCCGCCCGAGTGACGGCGCCACCGCGACCGAACTGCCCTGTTCCAGTTACGCGACACAGAGGAGTGCGCGGTGACACAAGATGTGAAGCAAGACCAACGACCGCCGGAGCGCGGCGTCGAACGGGCCGGCAAGGCCGAGGAGATCCGCAATCTGGAGGTCTGGGCGCGCTCGGCCCCGATCCGGCTCGCCGGATACGAGGACGACCTCGCCGAACCGCACATCCTGCCGGGTATCGACTGACCTGACCCGCGCTTCGATCCGTGTGCCCCCTGCCCGCCCCGGCCGGGGGCACACGGATGACGCCCCGTCCTCGCCGTCCTTCACGAAAGCCGTGTGGGCGCCAGGAATTCGCGGACGTATGTGCGGTGCCACCATGCCCCGGTGTCGCGGCGCTCCCGCCCGGTGGTGAACCGGTAGCGGTAGAGCCGCGCCCGGACATGGGCGGGCGGCCTGTCGGGGAAGGGGTTGCGGTGCAGCAGCCGTAGCGTGTCGCGGTCCCCTTCGAGCAGGCGTTCCACGAAGGGCAGGAACCACGACCGCGCGTAGGCGGGGGAGAGCGCGGCGAACCACATCAGCCAGTCCAGCCTCAGGTGGTAGGGCGCGAACTGGCGTGGCAGCCGGTGAACATCGCCCGGCTTGCCCTTGAACTCGTACTCCCTCCAGACGGTTCCCGCCTTGAGGGTTCTCTCGTCGGTGCCCTCGACGATCAGTTCCAGCCGGACCCGGCCCACCGTGCCGAACGCGCCGTAGGTGTTGACCAGGTGCAGCGGGTCGTACGAGCGGTTCATCGCCTGCCGTTTGGAGAGCAGGTTGCGCGCCGGGCGGTAGCTGAGGACCAGCAGCAGCGCGGTCACGGCGATCACCACGATCTCGAACCAGAGCGGTGCTCCGGGAAGTGCGTGCTCTCCCGCGACGAGCGAGCCGTCCAGCGCGGACAGGGCGAGGACCACGGTCACCCAGTTGAGCCAGGCGAAGTTGCCCGACACGACGAGCCACAGCTGGGTCACCACGATCAGCCCGGCGGCCACGCTCGCCACCGGCTGCGGGGCGAAGAGCAGGACGGGGACCCCGAGTTGGACCACGTGGTTGGCCGCCGCCTCCACTCTGTGGGCGGCCTTGGGGAGATGGTGGAAGTACCAGCTCAGCGGGCCCGGCATCGGCTGGGTCTCGTGATGGAAGTACAGACAGGTCAGGTTCCGCCAGCACAGGTCACCGCGGATCTTGATGAGCCCCGCCCCGAACTCCACCCGGAACAGCAGCCAGCGCAACAGCCACAGCACCAGTACCGGCGGCTGGATGTGCTCGTTGCCGAGGAAGACCGCGAGGAAGCCGGCCTCCAGCAGCAGCGTTTCCCAGCCGAATCCGTACCAGGTCTGGCCCACGTTGACGATCGAGAGGTACAGCAGCCACAGCACCGCCCACCAGGCCATCGCGACTCCGAGCGGCAACCGGTCGGCGGCACCGGCGACCAGGGCCGCGGAGAGCAGACAGCCGGTCCAGGCGACGAGTGCGAAGAAACGGTCGGAGTAGTGCAGCCTGAACAGGCTCGGCGAGTCCTTGGCGGGCACCCGGCGCAGGAATTCGGGCACCGGCAGCATGCCCCGCTCGCCGATCAGCGCCCGGAACTGCAGTGCGGCGGCGAGGAAGGCGACGAGATACACGGCGGCGAGAGCCCGCTGGAAGACCAGCCGGCTCAGCCAGTAAGCGTCGTCGCCGAACCATTCCATCCCTTCCAGTATCAGGCCGCGGCGATCCGCCGCAGTGTTTGGCCGAGCCGCCGGGCGTACCAGTGCTGAAGCACGGGCACGACCGGACCGCCGAGCCTGCTGTACCAGGCGGCGGGCCTGCTGAACGCCGTGACGGTGAACCACACGGACCCGTCGTCGTGCAGCTCCACGACGAACGACTCCTCACCGGTCTCCGGGTGCCCGGCCAGGGTGCCGTAGGCGAAGCCGGTGCGGTCCTTCTCGTGCACCGTCCAGATCACCTCGCACGGGGCGCTGATGCGGAGCGGGCCGACGCCGACGGACACCTCGACCCGCACCCCCGGTTCGGCGCGGCCGGCCGAGGCCCGCAGCCCCGCGCCCGACCCGCGGTGCATCCGCCAGGTCGTCACAGCGGTGCCCGCCGCCTCGAAGACGGCCCGGCCCCGGCCGATCCGGGTGGTGTGGTGCAGGTGGTTGTAGCCGGCCGGGAGCGGTCCGTGCCGCGTGGCACCGACGTCCCGGTAGGTGAGCCGTCCGGTGACCCTGTCCGCGCCGTTCATACGGCACTCTCCTTCATGTCCTTGATCCTCCGCCAGGCCAGTACCGAGCAGAGCGCGAAGCCGAGGGCGTTGCCCAGCCCGTGGGTGGCGGCCATCCATGTCAGGCCGGGGTGCGGGATGTCCGCGGCCTGGCCCGCCGCCCAGCTCAGCGCGAGCAGCATCGTCGCCACCAGCACGGCCGCCGAGACAGCAAGCAGTGCCCGGGTGTACGGGTCGCGTTCCGCACCCCGGACGTCGCGCCAGGTCAGCAGCGCCACTGCCCACATCCCCGCGGTCAGCACCAGCGCGCCGGCCAGTTCTGCCCAGTCGTCGACGAAGTACCCCGCGAGGACGGTCAGCGTGCCGAGCGGCACGCTCAGGGCGGCGAAACGGGCGAGCCCCCCGGCGGCCGCGCCGCACACGAGGCCCGCCACGAGCGCGGCGGCGAATCCGGCGAAGTGGAAGTGCGGCACCGTCAGCGCCAGGATCGGCAACGTGAAGCCGAACAACTCGTACCCCGCCCGTTCGGCGACCAGCGCGAGGCCCGCGACGGAGGGTGCGGCCAGCGCGGTGAGCACCGCGATCTCGGTGGGCGCCAGGGAGCGGGTGCGCACCAGCCGCCGCGGCGCCTGTGCGGCGAGCAGCAGTGTGCCGAGCGCGTAGACGACGGCGAGCGCGGTGGCGGGGGAGCCCCGCGGCAGCCACAGCGCGACCGCGCCCGGCACGGCGAACAGCGGCCACGTCCGCCGAACGGGCGCGAGCCGTACGGGGTCCACAAGACGCAGCCCGGCAGGCACGACCACCAGCATCCCGAGCATGACGATCAGGTTGACCAGTACGAACATGCCGCACCCCCCATTGGTTGAACGTGTTCAAACCTTCTGGCGCCGACCTTATGCGGTGAACTGAACGCGTTCAAGTCGCGGCTTCGGTGATGATCCGTCAGAAATTGAGGAACATCTCGAGTTGCGGGAGGCGGGAGATCTTGGTGCGCTCACCGATGCGTGGTCTGTACGCGGCGGCCACCGTGCTGTGCCTGGGGCCGCTGGCCGCCGGCTGCGGCGGCGACAGCAGGGCGGTGGAGCCGGGGGAGATCCTCCTCCAGTCGCTCGCCGCGCCGGGGCCGGATCCCTTCACCGTGTCGACCGCCACGGCCGGGGCGCCTCCCGCGCTGCCGGGTGTCGCCAGTGCGCCGAGGAGCCCCTCCGGGGGCGGGGTGACCCTCCGTACGATGTCCGGGGCGACGCCGGGCCTCTACGCGGGCACCCAGGAGGAGGCCGCCTGCGACATCGGACGCCAGGCCGGCCTGCTCGCTGCGGACAAGCGCAAGGCGCAGGCCTTCGCCGAAGCGGTGGGCGTCGAGCGGTCAAGCGTCGCCGCGTTCCTGCGCGGCCTCACCCCGGTCGTGCTCCGCGCCGACGTCCGGGTCACCGGCCACGGCTTCCGTGACGGTTCCGCCGTCGCCCGGCAGTCGGTGCTCCAGGCCGGTACCGCCGTACTGGTCGACGAGTTCGGGGCCCCGCGGGTGCGCTGTGCCTCCGGAGCGCCGCTGGAGCAGCCCGTGGCGATCAGGACCGCGCTGGTCAACAAGGGGCAGCCCTGGCCCGGATACCGGGCGGACCGGGTGATCGTGATCAAACCGGCGGCACAGGCCGTCAACAACCTCCTGCTCGTCAGCGTCGTCGACAACGGATGGATCGAGCGTCCCGGCGGCACGGAGGGCGAGGACGACGCGAGACCCGCCGTGCTTCCGCCGGTCGACCCCGACGAGGTCTTCGCCGACCCCGGTCGCACGGATCCGGGGGGAGCGGCGGAGTCGGCGGGTGCGGAGCCCGCCACCCCGGAGCCCCGGCCCTCCGTCGCCCCGCCGCAGCAGCCCGCGACGCCCGAAACTCCGGTGGTGCCCGAGGCGCCCGCGGCCCCCCGGCCGGACCTGCCCTCGGACCCGGACCAAGGGGTGCCCGGCTATGTGGAGCCCGAGCCGGCCGACCCCGGTCTTTCCGTGGGATCGGAGGCCGGGGTGGAACAGGATCCGGTCGGCGCGGAGCCGTTCGGTCCTGCCGGCCCGGGTCAGGAATCCCTTCCGGAGGCGGACGTGCTGCCGCGCTGAGCGGTCCGTCCGACAGCTCGTGGAAGACGACAAATCGTGACAGAGTGGCTCCATGGTTGATCGGGCAGCGGGTGCCCTGTCGCTCCCCGACGACTGGCCGGCGCACGCGGACGTGAGCCTGCACCTCAACCGCATGGGCACCTTCGACTGGGACCTTTCAAGCGGGCTCATGCACATGGACGGGCCCGGCCTCGAGGTGTTCGACATGCGTCCCGAGGAGTACGACGGCCGTCCGGAGAGCCTGGGCGTGCGGGTACCGGCCGACGAGGCCGTCCGACTGGACACGATGGTGGCCCAGGCGCTCAAGAGCGGGAACGACAACTACGGCGCCTACTTCCGTATCCGGCGGCGTGACGGCACGCTGCGTTGGACCCACACCCAGGGGTGCGTGCGACGGGACGAGACGGGCCGCCCCGTGCGCATCATCGGCATCGTCCGGGACGCCACACAGGAGCTCGCCGACTCCACGGCCCATGTCGAGGTCGACCTCGAGCGCCGCAGGCAGACCAGCGTCGTCGAGAGCACCACGGCCGCCCTCGCGCACGCCAGGACCGTGCAGGACATCATCGAACTTCTCAAGAACACCCACGGGCTCGAGCACCTCGGCGCCACCAGCCTCGTCATGGGACTGCTCGAGTCGGGCCGGATCCACCTCGTGGCCGAAGGGCCGGAAGGCTCCTTCGTGCCCGGCACCCGCTACACACGGGTCGACGAGCAGTACCCGATGAGCGAAGTCGTGCGCACGCTCACCCCGCGTTTCATCGAGTCCAAGGCCGACTTCGCCCGGTCCTACCCGATCCTGTGGCCGCACATCCGCGGACTCGGCATCACTGCCGCGGCCTACCTGCCCCTGATCGCCCAGGCCCGCCCCATCGGTGCGCTCGGGCTCCTCTACAGCGACAAGACCGGCTTCAGCGCCGAGGAGCGCAATCTCCTCGTGGCGCTCGGCAGCAGCATCGCCCAGAGCCTCCAGCGGGCCATGCTCTACGAGCAGGAGCACGACCTCGCGGAGGGGCTCCAGCAGGCCATGCTCCCGCGCCGGATCCCCCAGGTGCCCGGCGCGCAGATCGCGGTGCGCTACCGTTCCGCGCGGTTCGGGCGGGACATCGGCGGCGACTGGTACGACATCATCGCGCTGCCGGGCGGCCGTGTCGGGGCCGTCATCGGGGACGTACAGGGCCACGACACCCACGCGGCCGCCGTGATGGGGCAGCTCCGCATCGTCCTGCGCGCCTACGCCGCGGAAGGCCACACACCGGCCACCGTGATGGCCCGGGCGTCCGTCTTCCTGCACGAACTGGACACCGACCGCTTCGCCACCTGCACCTACGCCGAGGTGGACCTGTCCACCGGGGTCGTGCAGGTCGTCAGGGCCGGGCATGTCGACCCGCTGATCAGGGAAATCAACGGCAGCTGCCGCAGGCTGGCGCTCCAGGGCGGGCTGCCGCTGGGGCTCTCCGCCGAGTTCGGCCGGCTCGAGTACCCGGTCAGCACCGTCGAGCTCGACCCCGGGCAGACGCTGGTGATGTACACGGACGGCCTGGTCGAACAACCCGGCGCCGACCTCGACGACGGGATGCAGCTGCTCGCCCAGCTCGTGCACGGCGGCCCGCGCGACCTCCAGCTGCTGGCGGACCGGCTCTGTGAAGTGGTCGACGAACGCGGCGGCGACGACGACGTGGCGCTCCTGCTGCTGCGCCGCAAGGGCGCCTACACCGCCCAGGCTGGCGGCCGCCTCCAGCAGCACGTCGGCCAGGGCGACCCGGAGGCGCTGCGCTCGGCCCGCCACATGGTCCGGGCGGCCGTACGCGCCTGGGGCGCCGGCGAGCGGGCGGACGACATCGAGCTGGCCGCCGACGAGATGATCACGAACGCGCTGATGCATACCGACGGCGGGGCGATCGTCACGGCGCGGGTCCTGGCCGGCGCGGAACGGCGGCTCAGGGTCGAGGTCGAGGACCGCTCCAGCGCGCTGCCGCGCCGGCGCGAGGCCGGAGTGGCGGGCGTCTCCGGGCGGGGCCTGATGCTGGTGGACCGGCTCTCCGACAGCTGGGGCGTCGAATCCCGCGGCAGCGGAAAGTGCGTGTGGTGCGAATTCCGTATGCCGGACCGGCTCAGGCCCTGACGAAGCGCCCCGCAGGGCGGTCGGGTCACGGCGGTGGGCCGGACCGGCCGCGGAGCCTGTCCAGACGGCTGATGACCGGGGTGGCCGCGACTCCGTGGAGCATGACGGACGCCAGGACGGTGAAGGCGACGACGGACCACAGCTCCTCGGCGTGCGCGGCGAAGTGGCCCTGCCCCAAGGCGTACGCGAGATAGAACAGCGAGCCGATGCCGCGGATCCCGAACGCGGAGGTGACGAGCCGCTCGCGGATGCCCGTACGGAACCCCACAAGGGCGACCCAGCCCGTGACCGGGCGGATCACGAGGACGAGCAGCACAGCGAGGAGCACGCCCGGCCAGCCGAGCGCGCCGAGCCCGCCGGTGACCAGATAGCCGCCGAGGAGGAAGAGGAGGAAGGCGGTCAGCAGACGTTCGATCTGCTCGGTGAACTCGTGCAGGACCTTGTGATAGCCGTGACTGCGCTCGGCGGACCGGATGGCGCAGGCGGTGACGAAGACCGCGAGGAAGCCGTAGCCGTGCAGCAGCTCGGCCACGCCGTACGACACGAAGGTGGCGCCCAGGGCGACGAAGCCCTCCATGTGCTCGGACAGCCGCAGGGCCGAGACCCTGGCACGGAAGAACATCCGTCCGAGCAGCATTCCGGCCGCCAGGCCCGTCACGGTCCCGATGGCGATCTTTCCGAGCAGGTCGGTCAGCAGCCAGCCGCCGACCCACTCGAAGGGCCGGTCGGAAGCCGCCGCGGAGGCGGCGGCGAGCGCGGCCAGCACGAAAGGGAAGGCCAGCCCGTCGTTGAGGCCGGCCTCGCTGGTGAGGGTGAAGCGCACCTCGTCCTCGTCCTGCTCGGCGTCGGTGGGCTCCCCGACCCGGACCTCCGCCGCCAGCACGGGATCGGTGGGTGCGAGGACCGCCGCGAGCAGCAGGGCGAGCGCGAACGGCCAGTCCAGCAGCAGGCCCGCCGCGAGCGCGGTGCCCGCGACGGTGAGCGGCATGGTGATCCCGAGCAGCCGCCAGGGACCCGCCCATGCGCGCAGCCCGAACGGGCGGTTGATGGCCAGGCCCGCGCCCATCAGGGACACGATCACGCAGACCTCGGTGACGTGCTCGACCCACAACCGGTCCCGTACCGGATCCACCACCGGCACCGGGAGGGGGAGTGCGGCGACGAGCGCGCCCGCCCCCAGAAACACCATGGGCATCGACAACGGGCGCCTGAACACGATCCGCGGCACGACGGCTGCCGCCAGTGCGCCGACCCCCAAGGCCGCGTAGACGGCGTCCGAGAACATCATCCGCACCATCCTCACCCAGGGCTCCGGCGAAGGGGCGGAGCGCGCGCCGACTCAGGAGCCGCTGGACGACGCGTCCGCGGTCACCCCCTTGAGGGTCCGGCCGGTGCGGGCGGACCGGGCCCGGCGGGGCTCCGGCGCGTGGTGCGAGGAGGCGTGGCGGTCGTGCTTCTTCACCAGGAGCCACGTCTCGCGTGTGCCGTCCCGCCCCTCGCGCGTGCGCGTCAGCGCGTAGCCGCCGTGCAGCTTCCTGCCGTGGAGCCAGAACGAGGCGTGGCCCGCCGCCAGGGCGGCGGCGAAGGGGATCTCGTTGCCGCGCCGGTCGGTGGCGAGGCTGCGGTAGGTGCCCTCGTCCCAGATGATGACGGCGCCGGCACCGTACTCGCCGGGCGCGATCACCCCTTCGTAGTCCGCGTACTCCAGCGGATGGTCCTCGGTCGGCATGGCGAGGCGCTTCGCGCCGGGGTCGGCGGACGGGCCCTTCGGGACGGCCCAGCTCTTGAGGACGCCGTCCACCTCGAGGCGGAAGTCGAAGTGCATCGTGCTCGCTTCGTGGATCTGGACCACGAACGAGAGCGCCTCGCGGTCGCGGGGGCCGCCTTGTCCCGAGGGCTCGCTGGTGCGGTGGAAATCGCGCTTGCGGCGGTAGTCCGCCAGGGCGTCGCGGGCGGGCATGGGAACTCCTTCGTTGCGGCCCAGGGTGCGGATCGCGGGTACCCGGCCGCCGGGCGCTCAAGCACCGGCCTCGCGGTTCTCCGTCCGGGCCGGCGGCCGGCGGCCGCCGCCCAACGCTGACTGGGCGGCTGCCGGGACCGTGCTGATAGGTCGGACAGGTGTGCAGGGAAAACCAAGCTTCCCTCCGGTGCGGGGTGTTGACGGCGTCTATTGGTCCGATGAATATGGATCGACGGACGTCCGGATCCACTGGCGAGGGGACAGCAGCCGGATGCGACGCAGCACGCTGGGACACAGCGCGGTCGAGATCACCGAACTGTCCTTCGGGGCGTCCGGCATCGGAAACCTCTACACATCCGTCGGCCCCGAGGACGCGGCCGCCACGGTCGACGCCGCATGGGACGTGGGCATCCGCGCCTTCGACACCGCACCCCACTACGGGCTCGGGCTGGCCGAACGACGACTCGGCGAGGCGCTCCGTGCCCGGCCGCGCGGCTCGTACACGCTGTCCACCAAGGTCGGCCGGCTGCTCGAACCGTGCCCGGTGGCGGGCGACGACCTGGCCCACGGCTTCGCCGTACCAGCCGACCACCGGCGGGTATGGGACTTCAGCGCCGACGGCGTCCTCCGCAGCATCGAGGACAGCCTCCGGCGCCTCGGTCTCGACCGCGTCGACGTCGTCCACCTCCACGATCCCGACGACCACGCGGAGGCCGCCTTCCGGCACGCCTACCCGGCGCTGGAGAGACTGCGGGCCGAAGGCGTCGTCGGCGCGATCGGAGCGGGCATGAACCAGGCGGCGATGCTCGCCCGCTTCCTGCGCGACACCGACGTCGACGCCGTCCTGTGCGCCGGCCGCTACACACTGCTCGACCAGAGCGCCCTCACCGACCTGCTGCCCGAAGCGGCGGCCCGCGGCAAGAGCGTCGTCGTCGGCGGCGTGTTCAACTCCGGGCTGCTCGCCGATCCCCGCCCCGGCGCCCGCTACGACTACACCACCGCGCCGCCGCACCTCGTGGCGCGCGCCCTCCGCCTCAAGGCGACCGCCGAACGCCACGGCGTACCCCTGCGTGCCGCCGCCCTCCACTACTCCCTCGGCCACCCGGCCGTGGCGGGCGTCCTCACCGGCGCCCGGTCCGCCGCCGAAGTACGCGACACCGCCGAGCAGCTCGCGACACCCGTCCCGGCCGCGCTCTTCGACGAACTGCGCGCGGAGGGACTGCTGCCGGACACGCCCCGGCGACCGTCGCCCCGGGCGCCCGGCGGCCTCGGAGCAGCGCGCCGGTGAACGTCGTCGACGCGCACCACCATGTGTGGGACCTCTCGGTACGGGACCAGGAGTGGATCAGTGGCCCGGCGACGGCCGCGATCCGGCGTTCCTTCGGCATCGAGGAGCTCACGCCCCTGGCCCGTGCGGCGGGGGTACGAGCCACCGTGCTCGTCCAGACGGTGTGCGCCGTGGAGGAGACCCCCGAGCTCCTTGCCCTCGCCACCGCCGACAACCTCGTCGCCGGGGTCGTCGGATGGACCGACCTCACCGCTCCCGACGTCGCCGGCAGCCTCGCCGCCCTCCGCGAACTCCCCGGCGGTGACCGGCTCGTCGGTGTCCGCCACCAGGTCCAGAGCGAACCGGACCCCCACTGGCTGCTGCGCCCCGACGTGCTGCGCGGCCTCGCCGCCGTCGCGGAGGCCCAACTCGCCTACGACCTCGTGGTGCTGCCGCACCAACTGCCCGCGGCGGCCGGGGCGGCAGCGAGGGTACCCGGACTCACCTTCGTGCTCGACCACCTCGGCAAACCGCCCGTCGCCTCGGCCGAACCCGGGCCCTGGGCCCGCGCGGTACGCGCTGTGGCGGCGCAGCCCAACACCGTCTGCAAACTCTCCGGTCCGGTGACCGAAGCCGACTGGTCCACCTGGACCGTCGCCGGTCTCCGCCCCTGGGCGGACACGGTGCTGGAGGCCTTCGGACCGGACCGGCTGATGTTCGGCTCCGACTGGCCGGTGTGCAACCTCGCCGCCGGTTACGCGGAGGTCCTCGGCGCGGCCCGGGCGCTGACCGCGCACCTCGGAGAGGAGGAGCGGCGATCCGTCTTCGCGGGCACGGCGACGCGCGTCTACCGCCTCTGAGTCGGGCCCCGCGTGGAGGGCCACCGCGGGATCCGGTCCGGCGCGCGGCGCGCCGCCCGCTGCGGCAGGGTGGGGTTATGCCCGAACTGCCCGAGGTCGAAGCGCTACGGGAGTTCCTCGACGCCCGACTCGTGGGCCGGAGGATCGAACGTGTGCTGCCGGTGGCCATCAGCGTGCTCAAGACCTACGACCCGCCGCTCTCCGCAGTCGAAGGAACGGAAGTCACCGCCGTTCAACGGCACGGCAAGTGGCTCGACATCACCGCGGGCGGCCTCCACCTCGTCGCCCATCTCGCCCGCGCCGGCTGGCTCCAGTGGAAGGACGAACTCCCCGCGCAGCCGCCCCGCCCCGGCAAAGGTCCGCTGGCGCTGCGAACGGTACTGGCCGGGGGCGGCGGCTTCGACCTGACGGAGGCCGGGACCACCAAGCGGCTCGCCGTGCACGTCGTCCGGGATCCCGCCGAGGTGCCGGGCGTGGCGCGGCTCGGACCCGACCCGCTCTCGGACGACTTCGACCGCGCCGCCTTCGCCAGGGTCCTCGAGGGCGAGCGACGCCAGATCAAGGGCGCGTTGCGCGACCAGGGTCTGATCGCCGGCATCGGCAACGCGTACAGCGACGAGATCCTGCACGCCGCCAAGATGTCGCCGTTCAAACCCGTGCAGAACCTCGGTGACGAAGAGACCGACACCCTGTACCAGGCGCTGCGGACCACCCTCGCCGACGCCGTGGAACGCTCACGGGGACTGGCGGCGGGCCGGCTCAAGTCGGAGAAGAAGAGCGGCATGCGCGTCCACGGCCGCACCGGCCAACCGTGCCCCGTATGCGGTGACACCGTCCGTGAAGTGGCCTTCAGCGACTCGTCGTTGCAGTACTGCCCCACCTGTCAGACCGGGGGCCGCCCCCTCGCGGACCGACGGCTCTCCCGGCTGCTCAAGTGACGCCTGCCGCTCTCCCGCCGAACGGGTGAAGCCCGGCCGGAAGCGCGGAAGCGTCAGCCGCCGATCGACAGCAGCCGCTCCCCGCTCTCCGCCCGGACCTCCCAGCGGCCGATCTCCGCAGTGTGCAGCCCGGTGCTCGCCTCGAGGTCCAGCGGCCCCTCCCGGCCGGGTCCTTCCCGTACGCCGTACCCTCCCTCCGGCACCCACCAGCTCAGGACCGGGTGCTCCACCCCGTCCTTGCCGATCGCAACGAGCCGGCAGGTGCGCGGTCCGGCGAGCCCGGTGAGCCGCATCGCGACCGCCGTGCCCCAGCCGCGGTCCTCCAGTGCCACGGAGGCGGTGACGCCCGTCGCCGGATCCGACGCGACGACCCGCGGCGTCGCGGGCTCCCCGGCGCCCCGGACCGTCATCACCGCGGTGGGCAGCGCGACGATCAGCGACGCGGCCACGGCCACCAGCGCCAGCCGCCGCCGACGGTCACGGCGACGCCGCACCGCGACCGCGCCGGTGAGCCGCTCGAGCAGTGCGGGACCGGGGCGGGCGTCGATCCGGCCGGGACCGGCGAGTTCGGAAAGAGCACCGGCGAGGGCGGTGAAGTCGGACAGCCCCACGGCACACGTGACACAACCGGCAAGGTGCTCCTCGAACCGGAACGCGTCGGCCGGTTCCAGGATGCCCAGCGCGTAGGCGGCCACATCCAGGTGCGGCTGCTGCCGGCTCATGGGCGGTCCTCGATTCCTCAGGTGTTACGGGCGGTCACCCTGGAATACGCAGCGGGAAGGCGATGCGCTCAACCCGTCGGCGAGGCGAGCGCGATCGCAAAGCCGGCCGTCCTCCCGCGGCCGGGCCGGCCGCCCCTCCCGGGGCCGTGGCCGCAGCGCGCGGACCACGCCTAGACTCCGCTGCATGCTGCGCGTACTGGCTGTCGACGACGAGAAACCGGCGCTCGAAGAGCTGCTGTACCTCCTGCGTGCCGACTCACGGATCCGCAGCGCCGAGGGCGCCACCGACGCCACGGAGGCGCTGCGCCGCATCGGCCGGGCCCTGGAGGCCGGACCGGACAGTGAGGACGCCATCGACGTCGTCTTCCTCGACATCCACATGGCGGGGCTGACCGGGCTCGACGTCGCCAGGCTGCTCGCCGGGTTCGCCAGGCCGCCGCTGATCGTCTTCGTCACGGCGCACGAGGGTTTCGCGGTCCAGGCGTTCGACCTCAAGGCCGTCGACTACGTCCTCAAGCCGGTCCGCAGGGAACGACTCGCCGAAGCCGTGCGCCGGGTCCGCGACCTGGTCGTCCCCCTGCGCGAACAGCAGCGGCCGGACGCGTCCGCCGCGCCGGCCCACCTCCCTGCGGGCGCGACCGCGCCGGCCGCGCCGAACGGCGGGGGAGCGGAGCAGATCCCCGTGGAACTCGGCGGAGTGACCCGCTTCGTGCCCGTGGACGACATCACCTACGTCGAGGCACAGGGCGACTACGCCCGGCTCCACACCGCCGCGGGCAGCCATCTGGTCCGTATCCCGCTGTCCGCCCTGGAGGAGCGCTGGGCCTCCCGCGGGTTCGTCCGCATACACCGCAGCCACTTGGTGGCCCTGGGCCGCATCGACGAACTGAGGCTGGACGCCGGCACCACGACCGTACGCGTCGGGGACGCCGAACTGGCGGTCAGCCGCCGTCACGCCCGTCAGCTGCGTGACCTGCTGCTGCGGCACGCGCGGGGCTGAGGCGACCGTTCGGCGATCATCGCCGACCGTTCGTCGCCCGGACCGGGCCGCACGGCGACGCGGCACCGTGACCGGCCCCCGGGGAAGCGGCACGCGTCTAACGTTGAACGGGCCGGGAAGAAGGGGCCTGATGCGCGACATCGAAGCACTGCTGGACGAGCTCCGCAGGCTCCCGTCGAGCCGGCCGACCGACGCCGGGGACCTCGAAGCGCTGCTCGCCACCGCCAGGAGTGCCGCCGGCCGCTGGGCGGACGTGCTCTACGAGATCCGGGAGTCGGCGCGGGGCCTCGCGGGCCCGCGCGGGGAAGCAGCCCTCGAGGTCGCGTTCCGCAGGGCCGAGGAGTCCTACGTGGAGCTGGAGATCGCGCTGAGCGACTGCGCCCGGCACACCGGCCGCTGACCGGGTCGAGTACGGCCGGGGCGAGTGTGCCAAGGGCGGGGCCGTTCCTCTCTACCGTCGGTAATCGTCCCTGCGTAGACTCCACCATCTCCCCGAGTTCGCCGAGAGACGCTGGAGCGGACACCTATGTCTGCAGACCAAACGCCACGCCGTGAGGTGGTCACCGGTGTGCCGCGCGGCGCCCGCCGCCCGCCCGGTCATGCCCCGGCCCGCTCCGAGATCAGCGAGCAGACCACCCTCGGCACCACCTACGTGCGGTCGCTGATGCGCAGCCAGCTCCGGGCGGCCCTCTACGCGCTGGGCACCCTCGCCCTGCTCGTCGGCACGCTGCCCCTGCTGTTCGCGCTGCCCGCGGCGCTCGGCGGTTCCCCCGGCTCGCCGGAGCCCTTCGTGTGGATCGCGCTCGGCCTGGGGGTCTACCCCGTCATGTGGCTGATCGCCCGCTGGTACGTGCGCCGGGCCGAGCGCAACGAACGCGACTTCACCAGGCTCGTCGAAGGCCGCTGACGGTGCCGGCGGGAGAATCCACGTGAACCAGACCTACGCGGTGACCGCCGTCACCGTCGTGGTGCTCGCCACCGTACTCGTCGGAGCGCTGGGCCTGCGGATATCCCGCACCACCTCGGACTTCTACGTCGCCTCCCGTACCGTCAAGCCCGCCCTCAACGCGGCAGCCATCAGCGGCGAGTACCTCTCCGCCGCGTCGTTCCTCGGCATCGCGGGGCTCGTGCTCCTCCAGGGCCCGGACATGCTCTGGTACCCGGTCGGATACACGGCCGGCTATCTCGTTCTGCTGGTGCTCGTCGCCGCCCCGCTGCGCCGGTCCGGGGCGTACACGCTCTCCGACTTCGCGGAGGCACGCCTGGAGTCCGCCCAGGTGCGCAGGCTGGCGAGTCTCTTCGTCGTCGGCATCGGCTGGCTGTATCTGCTGCCGCAACTTCAGGGCGCGGGCCTGACCCTGCAGATCCTCACGGGGGCGCCCGACTGGGTCGGCGGCGTCGTCGTCGCGGTCGTCGTCACCGGGGCGGTGGCTGCCGGCGGCATGCGGAGCATCACCTTCGTGCAGGCCTTCCAGTACTGGCTGAAACTCACGGCGCTGCTGGTACCGGCGCTGTTCCTCGTGGCCGCGTGGGTCGGCGACGACGCCCCCCGGGCCAGGTTCGATGCACCCGCCGTCCTCCAGGAGCACACCGCCGTCCGCGTCGACGACACCGTCCGCGTCGACTTCGACGGGCCGCTGACACTCACCGTCTTCGGCACGGTCGACGGCGTGCGGCACGACGGCCGGCCCGTCGCACTCGACGAGGGGACCCACCGAATCGAGTCGGGCACGACCCTCGAGTTCCCCGAAGGCGCCGAGGTGCCCCGGCGGACCACCGAGGGCTCCGACCCGCTGAGCTGGTCGCAGCCGCTGTCCGGCGGCCGTGACGGCTACCAGCTGTACGCCACGTACGGCCTGATCCTCGCCACGTTCCTCGGCACCATGGGCCTGCCGCACGTCGCCGTCCGCTTCTACACCAGCCCCAACGGACGTGCCGCCCGCCGCACCACCCTCGTCGTGCTCGGGCTGATCGGCGCCTTCTACCTGCTCCCACCGGTCTACGGCGCCCTCGGCCGCGTCTACGCGCCCGAACTGGCACTCACCGGAGCCGCGGACGCCGCCGTGCTGGTGCTGCCGGAACGGATCATCGGCGGGCTCGCCGGCGAACTGCTGGGGGCGCTGCTCGCCGGGGGCGCGTTCGCCGCGTTCCTGTCCACGGCCTCCGGCCTGACCATGTCGGTGGCCGGTGTGATCACCCAGGACGTACTGCCCTCGCGGGGAGTGCGGCACTTCCGGCTCGCGACGCTGCTCGCGATGGCGGCGCCGCTGGCGCTGAGCGTGGTGGCGACCAATGTGCCCGTCGCCGACGCCGTCGGACTCGCGTTCGCCGTCTCCGCCTCCTCGTTCTGCCCGCTGCTGATCCTCGGCATCTGGTGGCGCCGGCTCACCCCGCCGGGAGCGGCCGCGGGTCTCGTCGTCGGAGGAGGCGCGGCGCTGACCGCGGTGATGGCGACGCGCACCGGTCTGGCCCCGGAGGGCTGGGCGCACACGCTGATGGCATGGCCCGCGGTCTGGTCGGTGCCGCTGGGCTTCCTGACCATGGTGGGCGTCTCCCTGGCCACCCCACGCCACATACCGGCCGGCGCCGCGGCCACCCTCGCCCGCCTGCATCTGCCGGAGGACCTCGTGGGCCGGCCGCAGACCGAAGGAGTACCGCGATGACCGGGACAGGGGTCGCCGCGCTGGCCGCGGCGGGGATCGTGCTGCTGGCCGTGGGCGTGGTGCTCGGCCGGCTGACTGCCGGACGCGGCGGGCGAGGGGACCTCGATCTCGGGACGCCCGTCGAACGGGCCACCTTCCACACGCTGCACACCGCGTCCCTCGCCGCGCCGCCGCTGCGGGCCGGCCTCACGGAGGACACGGCCCGCAAGGCGGCCCGGCGGCTGCGCCCGCTGCTCGGCACGGAGGCGCTGTGCCTCACCGACCGCGACGCGGTGCTCGCCTGGGACGGGCCGGGCGCCGACCGGCACCGGCAGCAGGTGATGGACCTGGTCGCTGAGATGCTCGACTCCGGACGCAGCCGATGCGTCCACACGGAGTGCGACGAGCTGGAGTGCCCGCTGCGCTGGGTCGTCATCGCGCCGCTGACCGGGGAGGAGGGGGTGCTCGGCGCGCTGGTCGCCTACGGCTCCCGGGAGTCGGCCGTACTGGTGCGGGCCGCCACAGAGGTGGCCCGGTGGGTCTCCGTACAGCTGGAACTCGCCGAGCTCGACCGGTCCCGAACCCGTCTGATCGAGGCGGAGATCCGGGCCCTGCGCGCGCAGATCTCGCCGCACTTCATCTTCAATTCGCTCGCGGCGATCGCGTCCTTCGTCCGTACCGATCCCGAGCGTGCCCGTGAGCTGCTGCTCGAGTTCGCCGACTTCACGCGCTACTCGTTCCGGCGTCACGGCGAGTTCACCCAGCTCGCCGACGAACTGCGCTCCATCGAGCAGTACCTGGCGCTCGCCGGGGCGCGCTTCGGCGACCGGCTCAAGGTCACGCTCCAGGTCGCCCCCGAGGTCCTGCCGGTCACCCTGCCGTTCCTGTGCCTTCAGCCTCTGGTCGAGAACGCCGTCAAGCACGGTCTCGAGGACTCGAGGAACGAGTGCCGCATCATGATCGCCGCGCAGGACGCGGGCGCGGAGGCGATGGTGACCATCGAGGACGACGGCGTCGGCATGGACCCGGAGGTGCTGCGCGGCATCCTCGCGGGGGAGCGCTCCACCGCGTCGGGAATCGGCCTGAGCAATGTGGACGAGCGGCTGCGTCAGGTGTACGGGGACGACTACGGCCTGGTCATCGAGACCGCCGTCGGCGCCGGTATGAAGATCACCGTCCGGATCCCGAAGTACCGTGCGGGGGTCCACTCCTCGGCGGGCCCGCGGCCCTGACCGGGGCCGGGCTCACCACAGATGGACGGCGAGGTGCCCGAGGGGGAGGCCCAACTCCCAAGCAGGCAGCCACACCTGGGCCGCCTCGTCCGGTAACGCGTCCGGAGGGCGGGACGGACGCCACGGCTCGAGGCCGCCGAGATCAGTGGCGAGCAGTTCGGTGTCGCACAGCCGGCGCCAGGCGTCCGCGGCGAGCGCCAGGTCCGGGTCCTCGCCGCCGTGCCGGACCCGTTCGGCCCGCACTCCGAGCTGTTCCCGTACCCACTGCGGCCAGGGGTACCCGTAGGACGTGACCGTCAGCCAGTGGTCGATACGGGCCGCCGTGGACCCGCCGGAGAGCGGTTCCTCGCCGTCGCACAGATGGATCGTGAGCGCGAGCGTCTGCCGCCCGGCCCGGAACTCGAGCGAGTCCGCCTCCACGAGGGCGCCGGTGCGCAGCATCTCGTCGGCGGTGTATTCGGCGCAGAGCCACGCCATGGGGACCGCGAGCCCGCCTCCACTGGTTCCGTTCGTGCTACCCGGCTGCACGCTGCTTCACCTTCTCCCGTACGACTGCGCCGCGCTCGACCACGAGCCTCCACCGTCAGACACGGCAACGAGGGCCGGTTTGCTCAACTGGCGCGTGACGTTTCACATATGGCCGTCCGGCTCCCGTGACCGGTGGGGGACGCGGCCATCACCGAGGCGTCCGGGGCGGAAGTGGTGCCGCGCCTGCTGTACCCGGGAAGGCAGCGGGCGAGCGCCCGGAGCGCGTAGTGCGAGCGTGACTTGACGGTGCCCGGCGGGATGCCGAGCGCCTGGGCGGCCTCGTTGACGCTCAGCCCGTGGAAGTAGATCTGGACGAGGACGGCGCGGTGTTCGGGGCTCAGCTCACCGACCGCGGCACGTACGTCCAGAGCGGCCACCGCGCTCTCGGTGACGTCGGCCGGGTCCGGCGTCGTGGCGAGCACGCCGTCGCCGATCTCCGTGGGGCGTGCCATTCGCGAGCGCCGGGCGTCGATGGCGAGGCGGCGCCCCACGGTGAAGAGCCAGGGCCGCATCGACTCGTACGGTGCGTCGAAGGCCTCGGGGTGCTGCCATGCCCGTACGAGCGTCTCCTGCAACAGGTCCTCGGCGCGCTGCTGGTCCCCGTAGGTCAGTCCCAGCAGGAAGCTCAGCAGTGCGGGGCCGTGCTCGCGCTGGAGCTCCGCCATCGCCTGTTCGTCGGTCGTCGCGGTCGCCGTCGCCATTGCCTTCACCCTTCTGCACCGAGGTCCGCTGCCACGTGGCGTATACGAACGCATCCCGCCACGCGGCGACAGACGGCGTGCGGCGGTCTGTCGGCGAACGGTCGCACCGAGCGGCGAGTGGTGCGATGAACGGTCGACCGGGCCGCCGGAGCCGGCGGAATGCGCAGGTCCGTTGAGGCGACCACGTCGGCTGTGTCGCTTGACTCGGCAGTTCCTCCCCTGTGGATTCAATTCGTCGGATAAGCCGTTAATCACACAAATTGGGAGGTCGGTCGACGATGACACGCGCGCGACCCGCACCACGGGCCACGGCGGCCCTCTGTGCCGTGCTGCTCACGGGAGCCGGTGGATGTGCCGGACAGCAGGACCCCGCTCCGTCGGCACCCCGGAAGGACCCGGACCGCACCGCGCCCCCCGCCGCGGCCGGCGCCTCCTCCGCCCCGCGCGGCTTCACCCTCGTGGCCACCGGGGACGTCCTCCCGCACGCCTCGATCATCCAGCAGGCGCAACTGGACGCCGGCGGCGCCGGCTACGACTTCCGCCCCATGCTCGCGGGCGTCGGCCCGGTTGTCTCCCGCGCCGACATCGCCCTCTGCCACATGGAGACCGTCTACGGCGAGAACGGGAACTACACGGGCTACCCCAACTTCAAATCGCCCCCGGAGATCGCCACAGCGCTCGCCGGCATCGGTTACGACTCGTGCTCCACGGCCTCCAACCACACCCTCGACGACGGCGTCGCCGGTGCGCGCCGCACCCTGGACGTGCTCGACAGTGTGGGCGTCAAGCACGCCGGCTCCGCGCGCACCCCGCAGGAGGCGGACGAACCGGCGTGGCTGACGGCTCGCGGCGCCAAAGTCGCCCAACTGGCCTACACGTACGGGACCAACGCCGAACCGCTGCCCGAGGAGGAGTCCTGGGCGGTCGACCTCATCGACGAGCAGCGCATCGTCGACGACGCCCGCGCGGCGAGAAACGCCGGAGCCGACGTCGTGGTCGTCAGTCTGCACTGGGGCACCGAATGGCAGACCGACCCCGATCAGCAACAGCTCGACCTCGGACGCTCCCTCACCGCCTCCACCACCGACGGACGCCCCGACATCGACCTGATCCTCGGCACCCACGCACACGTCCCCCAGGCGTACGAGAAGGTCAACGGCACCTGGATCGTCTACGGCATGGGCGACCAGATCGCGGGTGACATGATCAACAACGACGGGGTGCAGGACCCGCGCGGGAACCAGGGCACCATCGCCCGCTTCTCCTTCGCGCCGCCCGCCACCACCGGCGGGCGCTGGGAGGTCACGAAGGCCGAGTACATCCCGCAGTGGATGGACACCGGCGCCGGTCGCGTCGTCAATCTGCCCGAGGTGCTGCGCCGCGAAGGACCGCGCGGCGACCGGCTCGAGGCCCAGGCCGCGATCACCTCCGCCGTGCTCAGCCGCGGAGCCGCCCAGGACGGTCTCACCATGGGCCGCTGACCGCGGCGGGACGGGGCCGGGCGGTTCAGGGGACGACGGTCACCGGCCACCGCCCGGCCTTCACCAGCCGGACCGCGACCGAGCCGATGAACCGGTGGCCGGCCGACTCGGAGGCGCCCACCACCACCGCGTCCGCCTTGAGCTCGTCCGCGGCCGTCACCAGGCCGGTGTACGGGTCCCCGCGCACCGTGTGGAACTCCCAGCGCACGTCCCAGATGCCCCGCACCCGCTCGGCGGCGGCCCGGACCTCCGCGACCAACTCCTCCGCGATCTCCCCGGTCGTCTCCGCGACCGGCACGCCGAAAGCGGCGCCCGCCGGCATCACCGGCTGCACGTACACGACAGCGAGCAGCGCGCCCTGCCGCCGGGCGAGGCCGCTCGCGTACGCCGCCGCACGAAGCGAGGAGTCCGAGCCGTCGAGGCCCGCGACGATCACCTTCGGGCCGTCGGTGCCGCGTTCGAACCGGTGGAGCGGGTGCTCTGTCACACCTACGAGGTTATCGGCTCCGGCCCGCCGCCCGGCGGGCCGTCCCGGACCGGCCGCAGCTCCCCTCCGCCACTGCTCCCATCGGGTGCTTTCCCCGCTGGAACCGGTGTTGATCAGGCCGTGGCCGCATGAGCCGTGCGAGCAGTTGGCCATGAAGATGGATCAGCCGCTTCCCGGTCGCCGCTCGATGCTCCGCATCGCAGCATGCCTCGGCGCCGCCGCCGTCGGCGGACTCCTCGTCAGCGAGCGGGCCGAGACCCCGGGACGCGTCCGGGCCGGCGCCGGACCGGTCGGCGAGGGGCCCGCCGCGGGCCCGTCGGCCGCCGCCGCTCCGCCGAAGGCCACGTCCTACCGGTTGCGGCCCATGACGGCCTTCGCCCCGCCGGTCCTGCGGCGGGCGAAGCCGCCCGTGCGCAAGCGGCCCTTCCTCGAGATCCCGGACACGGGCCGCGCCATGGTGCTCACCTTCGACGACGGCCCGGACCCCCGCTACACCCCCGACATCCTCGCCGTCCTGCGCGAGCACGAGGTGCGGGCCATGTTCTTCGTCTGCGGCGAGATGGCGACCGACAATCGCGACCTGCTGCGCGAGATGGCGGCCGACGGCCACGCGGTCGGCAACCACACCTGGTCGCACCCGCTGATCCCGAATCTGTCGCCGTCCAGGATCCGCGACCAACTGGGACGCACCAGCGAGGTGATCGAGAAGACGCTCGGCGAGGCGCCGCTCTGGTACCGCGCGCCCTACGGCGCCTGGAACAGGCACTCGTTCGAGATCGGCGCCGATCTCGGCATGGAGCCGCTGGGCTGGACCGTCGACACCCTCGACTGGATGCGGCCGGGCACCTCGACCATCGTCCGGCGGGTCCTGCGCGGCGCGGCACCCGGCGTGATCGTCCTCTCGCACGACGCGGGCGGCAACCGGTCGCAGAGCGTGTCGGCGCTGCGCCGCTACCTGCCGGAACTGATCGACGAGGGCTACCGGATCACGGTGCCGCTGCGCTGATCGTCCTCAGACGGCCTTGACCTTGACCATACGGGCGAAGACGACGACGTTGCCGTCGTACCCGCCGGCCTTGGAGTAACCGCCACCGCAGGTGATCACCCGCAGTTCCGGCTGGCCGGTGTCCGCGTACACCCGCACGCCGGGGAAGTCGTTCTTGGAGAACACCTCGACGCCGTACACCTCGAAGACGGCGACGCGGCCGTCGAAGCGCGGTACCTCGATCAGGTGGCCCGTCTTGACGGACCCGAGGCCGTAGAAGACGGCGGGGCCGGCCTGGTTGTCGACGTGGCCCACGATGACGGCGGTGCCGCGCTGCCCGGGGGAGATGCCGTTCTGGTACCAGCCGGCGAGGTTGGGGTCGTGCGGCTCGGGAGCGGCCACCCAGCCGTCCTGGTCCAGTCCGACGTGCACGATCGGGGCGTCCACCTTGATGGAGGGGATACGCACCCGGGCCGCGGCGGCGTACGGCAGCGGCTCCAGCGGCACGGGCAGGAACGTCTCGCCCGACCGGTCCTGCGACGCGGCGGCCGCGGGCTGAGGCGGTCCGAGGCCCACGTCCACACCGTTCTTGACCATTGCGATGCCGGTGAGCATCACGAGAGCCAGTACGCCCCAGGGCGAGCGTCTCCTCGGTTCCCTGCCGTACCTGTCCTGGCCCATGGTTCTCCCTTCGCGCGCTTGTGGGCACGCTAAGCGGGGTGCCGCACTCCGGCGAGGGGGGAAGCGCGAACGGGTGGCCGGTGCCACTCGTGATGGCCCATCCGGGTGCTCGGCCCGCAAAAATTTCTGACGGTCTGTGACCTGCGACTCCGTCAGAGCAAGGTGTTCACCGTCGGCGTGTCGTCTCACCGGGGTGGACCAAGGCCGAAATGCGACGAAAGCACCATCCGGTGATCGTTCGTCATGGAAGACGTACTCGTCGACTATCCCGGAGCACGGCTTTGGGGCGTCTTTCCTCTGGAGGTTCAACGATGCGTGCCTCACGCGCTCTCGCAGCGACGGTGACCGCCTTCGCGACCGTCGGACTGTGCGCTCCCATGGCCGCCGCCGGTGGCGGCGACGGCCCGAGGAACGTGCAGGTCCACCCGTCGTCCGTCTTCCCGGGCGGCATTCTGACCATCACCGTCGACGGTTGCCGGCGCGGTGGCGTGGTCAGCTCGAACGCCTTCCCCGACGCCCCGCTCTCCAGTGCAGGCAGGGACCACGGCGGTGACCGGGGGGCCGGTGGCAGCGGTGGCAATGGTGGCAACGGTGGCAATGGTGGTGGCCGTGGCAACGGTGGCGTGGGTGGTGACCGGGGCGACGGTGGTGACCGTGGCAACGGTGGCGTGGGTGGCGACCGCGGCAACGGCGGCGACCGGGGCGACGGTGGCAATGGTGGTGACCGTGGCAACGGTGGCGTGGGTGGTGACCGGGGCGACGGTGGCGTGGGTGGTGGCCGGGGTGACGGTGGCGTAGGTGGTGACCGGGGCAATGGTGGTGACCGTGGCAACGGTGGCGTTGGCGGTGACCGGGGCGACGGTGGTGACCGTGGCAACGGTGGCGTGACCGTGGCAACGGTGGCGTCGGCGGTGACCGTGGCAACGGTGGCGACCGGGGCAACGGTGGCGTGGGTGGCGACCGCGGCGACGGCGGCGACCGTGGCAACGGTGGCGTTGGCGGTGACCGGGGCACGGGTGGCAACGGCGGTGAGTCGGTCGCCACCGCCCGGGTCCGCAACAACGCGACGCCCGGCAACTACAGCCTGACCGTCCGGTGCAACGACTCCCGGGAGACCGCCGGCGCGTCCTTCCGGGTTCTCCCCGCGCGCGGTGCGCAGGGCGGTCTCGGCGGATCGATCGGACCCACCGACGTCGAGATGGCGATCGGTGCGGGTCTGGTCGCCACGGCGATCGTCGGTGGCAGCCTGTTCATCGTCCGCCGCCGTCGTTCGGTCGGCGGTCAGGCCTGACCGGTCGAACCTCCCGGTCCGGCCTGACCGGTCGAACCTCCCGGTCCGGCCTGACCGGTCGAACCTCCCGGTCCGGCCGCAACCGCCCTTCGCCCCGAGTCCTTCAGAAGGACTCGGGGCGAAGGGCGGTTTGCGCCTGTTGCGGTGGGGCGGGCAGGGACGCCCGGGACCGGCCGGGCCGGGGCGGTGCCGTCATCAGTGGTGGCGGTTCGTCGACCGCCTGCGCACGACGAGCACGGTCGCTGTGGCGGCTGCCGCGACAAGAGCGCCGCCCGCCGCGATTTCCGCGGCGTTCATGCCGTCGAAGCTGCCGCCCACGCCGCCGCGCACACCCTGGGGCGGTGCGGTGGTGGCGGTCCTGGTGGAGCTGGCAGTGGGGCTCGAGGTCCCGCCGGCGATGGTGAGGTCGAGGGTGCCGATCCGGCCGATGCAGTTGAACTGCACCGAATACACGGCACCCGGCCTGGCGTCCCAGTCGACGATGGCCGTCGCTGCGCCGTTGCGGGGAATGGTGACGGTGTCGAAGACACCGGAGGTGACGGTGGTGGTGCTGGGGCAGCCACCCGCGGTCAGAGTGACACGACCGCCCGCCGCAACTGTCGAGGGCGTGACGTTGAAGTCGTACGGCGTGTTGTTGACGGCCGCGGCTGTGGGGGCCGTCAGGGCGAGTGCGGCCGCTCCGAGCAGAGCGGCGGATGCGGCACGTATCGCGCGCATGTTGGTCCTCCGGTCCCGAGGAGCAGTCGCGGAACGATTTCCGCGTGGGTCGGGAAATGCACCTCGATCACCGAAACGCTAAGAGCGGTGTTTGGCCCCCGCGATCGCTGTAGGGCAAACGGGTCATTTTTGTCTCCAGCGGATGCGGTTCTCCGGTGATGTGCTGGGGCCCCGTCACCGTCGGCGCGTTCCCGGCGCGGCAGCAGATTCGGCGCGATGCCCGTCGCTGCCGGGGACCGACGGTGGCGAGACCCTCCTTGACGAGTGGGGCGACCGTCCGGCTCGCCGCCGAGTGCGTCAAGCCTGCGATCGTCGTGCACGGGGGGGTCGGGCTCCGTGCAATCCCCGTATGCGCCGGTACTTCGACCCGGAGGCCTACCGAGGAGCGAGGGCCGGGCGGTGCGGGAGAGGGCGGCCTTCGAATGGTGCCGCTGGGAGGACGCCGTGGTGCCGCTCGAGTCGAACGGCGGATCCGGCCCGTACGGTGGCCGGCCCTCGGACGCGCGGATCGCCGCGCATTACTTCGCACCGCGCATGGCTCGAGGAAGGAGTGCTGCTGCGTGAGGCCGGCCGACTGAATGGAATTCCCGGTGCGCTCTTCCACGGCCGTCCGGCTCTCAGCACGCCGCTCGAGACGCCTTGGGAACTCAGTCGCATCTGGACCGAGGCCGAACTCGTGGTGGTGGACGACTCGGGCCACAAGTGGACTGCCACGATGCGGGACCGGGTGATCGGCGCTCTGGAGCGATTCAAGTACACCGAGTGACTGATGTGCCGCAGAGGGCAGTTGAGATCCGGCCAATTCCACGGCGGCTCCACATGGGGTGAATTCACCTGTTGGAAGCGGGATTTCAACCATTCGCGGTTGCGACTCACAAGATTTTTTCGAAGACGTTGAACAGACGCCGCCCTCCCGTCCGTACCTAGGGCCATGAACGGCGCTCCGGGCGCCGGAACCGGATGGATGAACACGGGAGTGGACATGAACACCTGGCGGAACGCCTCGCTCGCGGTGACTGCGGCGGCCGTACTCGCGCTGACGACGGCGTGCGGTCAGGAGACGGGCACCGAGACGCCCAACGGTCAGGCGGTCGGCGCGGCCAACCCCGCGCAGCCCGGGAACGGTTACGGCTCCGACGCCGGTTACGGCTCCGACGCCGGCGGCGAGGCGGCGGCCGCCTCGCCGGCGGGGCAGCTCGCGGTCTGGGAGAGCAAGGAGCTCGGCAAGGTCCTCGCCGACAGCGCGGGGCTCACCCTCTACCGGTTCGACAAGGACACCGCGGAACCGCCGAAGTCGAATTGCGAAGGCGACTGCGCGAAGACCTGGCCGGTCGTCGCCGCCGGCGGCGCCTCCGCGGCCCCCGGGGTCGACCCGTCCCTGATCGGCGAGGTCACCAGGGCGGACGGCACCAAGCAGCTCACCATCGGCGGTTGGCCGATGTACCGCTACGCCAAGGACACCAAGGCCGGTGACGTCAAGGGCCAAGGCGTGGGCGGCACTTGGTACGCGGCCGCCCCCGATGGCAAGAAGGCCGCACCGGGCGCCGGCGGGGAAGCGGGCGGCGACGAGGGCACGGAGCCCGCCGACCTCGCGGGGCTTTCCGTACGCAAGGACCCCAAGCTCGGTGAGATCGTGGTCGACAAGAACGGAATGACCGTCTACCGCTTCATGAAGGACTCCGCCTGGCCGATGAAGACCGCCTGCACCGGCGACTGCCTGAAGAAGTGGCCGGTCGTGGAGCCCGTCGACAAGAACGACACCGTCGGGATCCTCAAGAAGGGCTTCGTCACCTTCGACCGGCCCGACGGGATCGAGCAGCAGACCATCGACTGCTGGCCGATCTACACCTTCGCGGGCGACTCCAAGCCGGGTGACACCAACGGACAGGGCGTCGGCGGCACCTGGTACGCCGTCTCGCCCGAGGGCAAGCCGGTCGGAGCGCCCAAGTAGTCCCCACGCTGCGCCTCCGGCCAGCGTCGGCCCGCCCCACGCCCCTCCGCGTGACGGCGGGCCCGACGCATGCGCGGGAGCGTTTGCCGGACGCATGTGACGACGTCGCGTTCCGGTGGCGCATGACGAACAGGTGTGACCAAGAACGGACCGCTAATTTCCGTTTGGGCTCGCCCTCTTGGCGGGCGATCAGTAGCCTCGGCTCGAACACTGGCCATGGACATGGCCGAACTCCCCCGTGGCGACTTGTTGGAGACATCGATGGAGCGTCCCGCCTGGGCCCCGCAGGGCATCGACATATCGGTGCCGAGCGTGTCCCGCATTTATGACTTCTACCTGGGCGGCTCCCACAATTTCGAGGTCGACAGGGCGGCCGCGCGCAGGGCCATGGAGTTCATGCCGGGACTCCCCAAGATCATGCAGGCGAACCGTGCCTTCATGCGCCGCGCCGTCAATTACGCGGTGGGCGAGGGCATCACGCAGTTCCTCGACATCGGCTCCGGCATTCCGACCTTCGGGAATGTCCATGAAGTCGCCCGCAGGGCCAGCCCCGAGGCGCGGGTGCTCTACGTGGACCACGACCCGGTCGCGGTCGCGCACAGCCGGGCCGTCCTCGACGGGGACACGCAGTCGGACGTCGTCGCCGCCGACCTGCGCAAGCCGCGGGAGATCCTGGAGAGCCCCGAGGCGAAACTGCTGGACCTGGAACGGCCCGTGGCGCTGCTCCTCGTCGCCGTGCTGCACTTCCTCACGGACGAGGACGAGCCGTGGCGGGCCGTGGCCGAGCTGCGGGACGCACTGGCGCCCGGCAGCCTGCTGGTGATCACCCACGCCTCCTTCGAAGGCATCCCCCTCCCGGCCGAGCAGGCCGGAGGCACGGTCGGTGTGTACCGGGACATCCGCAATCCGCTCGTGATGCGATCGCGCGAGGAGGTCGGCCGGTTCTTCGACGGGTACACCATCGTCGAACCGGGCCTCGTTTCCATGCCGGACTGGCGGCCCGACGGGCCCGTCGACCAGGAGGATCCGTACGCCTTCTCCGGCTTCGCCGGGGTGGGGCGCAAAGCGTGAGGCAATCGTCACGGGCGTCCGGGTCCGAGGGGGACACGGACGTGCTGGAGGACCGGCTCAGGCGGTTCGCGACCATCTGGAGCCGTGCCATCTTCCCCGCTACGGCAACGTCGCTCACCCGGCCCGAGTTCGAGCAGCACCTGCTGCCGCTCGCGCGGGAGTTGAACAGCGCGCTCCATGCCCGCCCCTTCACCGCACAGCCCGCGCAGCAGGTGGGGGCCGCCCTGGTCGGCGCGCACTGCACCGACCCGGACGCACTCGGCCGCACCCTCGGCGTCGTCGACGCCTACCTGGTGCTCTACTGCGGCGACCCCGAGCAGACCGCCGAGGAGAACCGGGCCCGCTGCGCCCGCCTCCAGCACGCCCTCGCCGCCGGCTTCGCCCAGGCGCTGCGGGAACGGACGCTGGCCGAGCAGGAGTCCATCGCCCGCTCGTCGCTGCTGGCGCGCAGTGAGGCGCTCCAGGCCATGCATGCCACGGAGGCACGCTTCCGCGCGGTCTTCGAGGGCGCCGCGATCGGCATCGGGATCGCCGACCTCGAGGGCAACGTGCTCGAGGTCAACGACACGCTGACCCAGATGTTCGGAGGTCTGGAGAACCACGTCCGCGGGCGCAAGGTCACCGACTGGGCGCACCCGGAGGACCGGCCGCAGGTCTGGAAGCTGTACCACGAGCTGGTGAGCGGGGAACGCGAGCACTACCGGGTCGAGAAGCCGTTCTACCGCAACGACGGCACCGTCCTGTGGACCAATCTCACCGTCTCGCTGCTGCGCGACGCCGACGGGGAGCCGCAGTACCAGCTGGCGCTGTTCGAAGACACCACGGAGCGGCGGCTGCTCAACCTGCGCCTGCGGTACGAGGCCACGCACGACGCGCTGACCGGTCTGCCCAACCGGACCCTGTTCTTCGAGCGTCTCGAGAAGGCCGTCGGCGCGGCGGCCGGCACCCGCTTCGGGCTGTGCTACCTCGACCTCGACGGCTTCAAGACCATCAACGACAGCCTCGGCCACGCCACCGGCGACCGGCTGCTGGTGGAGGTCGCCGACCGGCTGCAGAGCTGCGCCACCGCGCCGGGCGAGATGGTCGCGCGGCTCGGCGGCGACGAGTTCGTCGCGCTGACGACCGGGCCCGACACACAGAACGCCGTGGACGAGCTGGCCACCCGCATCCTGGGCGCCCTCGCCACCCCGATCCGTGTCGACGGGCGGGAGTTCACCGTCCGCGGCAGCATCGGCATCGTGGAGGGCCCGGCCGGGGAGCGCACCAGTGCGGAGGTGCTGCGCAGCGCCGACATCACCATGTACCGCGCCAAGTCCGCGGGCGGTAACCGCTTCGAGATCGCGGACCCGGAGGCGGACGCCCGCGCGATCACCCGGCACGGGCTGACCAACGCGCTGCCCGCCGCCCTGGAACGCGGTGAGTTCTTCATCGAGTACCAGCCGCTGGTGCACCTCGGCGACGGCAGCGTGCACGGCGCCGAGGCGCTGGTGCGCTGGTGCCATCCGCAGCACGGGGTGCTCGGCCCCGACCGGTTCATACCCCTCGCGGAACGCACGGGGCTGATCGTGCCGCTCGGCCGCTGGGTGCTCCAGGAGGCCGTACGCCAGGCCAGGTTCTGGAGCAGGCGGCACACGGACGGCGGCCCGCTGCGGATCAACGTCAACCTCTCGCCCGCCCAGCTCCAGCATCCCGGGCTGGTGGCCGACACCGTCGACGTGCTCGAGCGCTCGGGTCTGGAACCGGGCGCGCTCTGTCTGGAGGTCACCGAGTCGGCGCTGATCGGCGCCGACGAGGACCGGCTCAAGCCGCTGCGGCAACTGGCGGAGATGGGTGTCGACATCGCGCTCGACGATTTCGGAACCGGGTACTCCAACCTGGCCAACCTGCGCCGGCTGCCGGTGAGCGTGCTGAAGCTGGATCGTTCCTTCACCCAGGGCATGCAGCGTCATCCGGCCGACCCCGTCGACCTGAAGATCGTCGAGGGCATCGTGTCCCTCGCGCACAGCCTGGAGCTGGCCGTCACGGTGGAAGGGGTGGAGACCGGCGCCCAGGCCGAGCAGCTGAGGGAACTCGGCTGCGACACCGCGCAGGGGTGGTACTACGCGCGGCCGGGCGCACCCGACCGGATTCACACGCTGGTGATGGCCGACGCCGTCTGACCTCCCGCGGCGGCCAACGAGTCCAGCAGCACCCGCTGCAGCTCGCGGGCCGCCCGGGGTGGCGCCACATCGCTGCGGTGCGCCAGCGCGACGGTCCGGCGCAGGCCGGGACCGGCGAGCGGGGTCACCCGCAGGTCGCCGCCGGCCCGCTCGGCGACCGTGCGGGGCACGACGGCGACGCCGAGCCCGGCCCGTACGAAGCCGAGCACCGCGTCCATCTCGCCGCCCTCCACCGTGAAGGTCGGCTCGAACCCCTCCGCCCGGCAGGCGGCGACGGTCAGCTCCCGCAGGTCGTAGCCGTGCCGGAACATCACCAGCGGCTCGCCGGCGAGGTCGGCGATCCGCACCGGACGGCGGGGCGCCCGGGCCTGCGGCGACGACACCACGACCAGATCCTCCTTGAGCAGCTCGACGGTGGTCAGCGCGGGGGACGGCGACGGCAGGGGCAGCACGACGAGGGCGAGATCGAGCGAGCCGCGGGCCAGCTCCCGCACCAGGTCGTGCGAGCCGGACTCCTCGATCAGCAGCTCGATACCCGGATGCAGATCGTGGAAGGTGCGCAGCACCTCGGGCAGCAGGCCCGTGCACAGGCTCGGCGTGGCCCCCAGCCGCACCCGCCCGCGGCGCAGCTGGGCCAGCTCCTGGACCTCGCGGCGGGCCGTGTCGGCGTCGGCGAGGATGCGCCGCGCGAGGGGGAGCAGGGTCTCGCCCGCGTCCGTGAGGGCGATGTTGCCGCGGGCCCGGCCGAACAGGTCCGCCCCCAGCTCCTTCTCCAGCGCTCTGATCTGCTGGGACAGCGACGGCTGCGAGACATGGACGCGCTCGGCGGCACGCGTGAAGTGGCGGGTCTCCGCGACGGCGACGAAGTAGAGAAGCTGCTGCAGCTGCATCCGGCTACGATAGACCATGCCTATGGACATGAGCTGGATCATGTCTTGGACCTCTGGACCCCTCCCGCCCTAGCGTCGACGGCATGGCACTGGGAACGAGGACGGAAGAGAAGCAGCGGAGGACGGACGGGCAACCGTCCGGCATACGGCTGTTCTGGCGGTCCACCGTCGGCAAGAAGACGGTCATGGCCGTCAGCGGCCTGATCATGCTCGGTTACCTCGTCGCCCACATGATGGGCAACCTCAAGATCTTCTTCGGGGCGGACGAGTTCAACGCGTACGGGCACTGGCTGCGGACCATGGGCGAGCCCGTGCTCCACTACTCATGGGCCCTGTGGCTCGTGCGGGTGGTGCTGCTGCTGGCCGTCGTCGGGCACGGCGTCGCCGCCTACCAGCTCAGCCGCCGCGACATCGCGGCACGCCCGAACAAGTACGTGCACCGGAAGCGGCGCTCGAGCTACGCCACGCGCACCATGCGCTGGGGCGGGATCATCCTGGCGCTGTTCATCGTCTGGCACCTGCTGGACCTGACGACCCTCACCGTCAACGAGAACGCCCAGCCCGGCCACCCGTACGAGAACGTCGTCGCCACGTTCTCCACCTGGTACGGCAACGTCGTCTACATCGTCGCGATGCTCGCCGTCGGACTTCACATCCGGCACGGCTTCTGGAGCGCCGCACAGACCCTCGGGATGGGCAACGCCACCCGCGACCGCATCCTCAAGACCACCGCCGACGGGCTGGCCCTGCTGCTCACGGCCGGCTTCCTCTCCGTACCCGTCGCCGTCATGACCGGAGTCGTGAGCTGACATGGACTACCTCGACCACACGACCGGCGCGCCCCTCGTCGACACCAAGGCGCCACAAGGCCCCGTCGAACAGCGCTGGGACCGGCGCCGCTTCGAGGCGAAGCTGGTCAACCCCGCCAACCGCCGCAAGCACACCGTCATCGTCGTCGGCACGGGCCTCGCCGGCGGCGCAGCGGGCGCGACGCTCGCCGAACAGGGCTACCACGTCGAGCAGTTCTGCTACCAGGACTCGCCGCGACGGGCGCACTCGATCGCCGCGCAGGGCGGCATCAACGCCGCCAAGAACTACCGCAACGACGGCGACTCCGTGCACCGCCTCTTCTACGACACCGTCAAGGGCGGCGACTTCAGGGCCCGCGAGTCCAATGTGCACCGCCTCGCCGAGATCTCCGTCGAGATCATCGACCAGTGCGTGGCCCAGGGCGTCCCCTTCGCCCGCGAGTACGGCGGCCTGCTCGACACCCGCTCCTTCGGCGGCGTCCAGGTGTCCCGCACCTTCTACGCCCGCGGCCAGACCGGCCAGCAGCTCCTGCTCGGCGCCTACCAGGCACTCTCCCGCCAGATCGCCGCCGGCACCGTCACCATGCACCCCCGCACCGAGATGCTCGATCTGATCGTCGTCGACGGACGGGCCCGCGGCATCGTCGCCCGCGATCTGATCACGGGCGGGATCTCCACGTACTTCGCCGACGCGGTGGTCCTCGCGACCGGCGGCTACGGCAACGTCTTCTACCTGTCGACGAACGCCATGAACTCCAACGCCACCGCCGTCTGGCGGGCCCACCGGCGCGGGGCCTGGTTCGCCAACCCCTGCTTCACCCAGATCCACCCCACCTGCATCCCGCGCACCGGCGACCACCAGTCCAAACTGACGCTGATGAGCGAGTCGCTGCGCAACGACGGCCGCATCTGGGTGCCCAAGGCCCGTGGCGACGAGCGGCCGCCCAACGAGATCCCCGAAGACGAACGCGACTACTACCTGGAGCGGATCTACCCGTCCTTCGGCAACCTCGTCCCCCGCGACATCGCCTCACGGGCGGCGAAGAACGTCTGCGACGAAGGACGCGGCGTCGGCCCCGGCGGGCAGGGCGTCTACCTGGACTTCGCCGACGCGATCAGGCGGATGGGCCGCGAGAAGGTCGAGGAGAAGTACGGCAACCTCTTCGAGATGTACGAGCGGATCACCGCGGAGAACCCGTACGAGGTCCCCATGCGGATCTACCCCGCCGTGCACTACACGATGGGCGGCCTGTGGGTCGACTACGACCTGCAGACCACGATCCCCGGCCTCTTCGCCATCGGTGAGGCCAACTTCTCCGACCACGGCGCCAACCGCCTCGGCGCCTCCGCCCTGATGCAGGGCCTCGCCGACGGCTACTTCGTCCTGCCGTCCACCATCAACGACTACCTCGCCCGAGGCACCTTCGACGCCGTCGGCGCCGGCCACCCCGCCGTCGCGGAGGCCGTCGCCGAGGTGGAGGACCGGCTGAACCTGCTGCTCGCCGTCGGCGGCGACCGCACGCCCGACTCCTTCCACCGCGAGATCGGCGAACTCATGTGGGAGTTCTGCGGAATGGCCCGCACCGACGAAGGACTCCGCAAGGCGCTCGACCGGATCCCGCAGATCCGCGAAGAGTTCTGGCGGCGCATCAAGGTGCCGGGCACGGGCGAGGAGTTCAACCAGTCGCTGGAGAAGGCCAACCGCATCGTCGACTACCTTGAGCTCGCCGAGCTGATGTGCCTCGACGCGCTGCACCGCACCGAATCGTGCGGCGGCCACTTCCGGGAGGAATCCCGGACCCCGGACGGCGAAGCCGCCCGCAAGGACGACGAGTTCGCCTACGCGGCCGCCTGGGAGTTCACGGGCACCGGCGCCCCTCCCGTCCTGCACAAGGAAGACCTGGTCTTCGAATACGTCCACCCCACCCAGCGGAGCTACGCATGAAGCTCAACCTGCGCATCTGGCGGCAGAAGAACGCCGACACCCCCGGCGCCATGGCGACCTACGAGGTGGACGGCATCTCGTCCGACATGTCGTTCCTGGAGATGCTCGACACCCTCAACGAGGACCTGATCATGCGCGGCGAGGAACCCGTCGCCTTCGACCACGACTGCCGAGAGGGCATCTGCGGTGCCTGCTCCCTCGTCATCAACGGCGACGCCCACGGCCCGGAACGCACCACCACCTGCCAGCTCCACATGCGTTCCTTCCGCGACGGCGACACCATCGACGTCGAACCGTGGCGGGCCTCGGCCTTCCCGGTCGTGAAGGACCTCGTCGTCGACCGCTCCGCCTTCGACCGGATCATCCAGGCCGGCGGCTACATCAGCGCTCCCACCGGTTCGGCCCCCGACGCGCACGCCACTCCCGTGCCCAAGCCGGACGCCGACCTCGCCTTCGAGCACGCCGAGTGCATCGGCTGCGGGGCGTGTGTGGCGGCCTGCCCCAACGGCTCGGCGATGCTCTTCACCTCCGCCAAGGTCAACCACCTCAATGTGCTGCCCCAGGGCGCCCCGGAGCGTGAGACCCGGGTGCTCGACATGGTCGCGGCCATGGACGACGAGGGCTTCGGAGGGTGCACGCTCACCGGGGAGTGCGCCACCGCCTGCCCGAAGGGGATCCCGCTGCCGTCCATCGCCGCGATGAACAAGGAATGGCTGCGCGCCACGCGCAAGGTCAGGCGGTGACCGCCGGCCGCATGTCGGCGCCGTAGAGGGTCTCGTAGTCGGGCACGACGATCCTCGAGGCGGGCGAGAGCGCACGGACCAGGTCCGTGAAACCGTCCAGGTCCATGACCGGATCACGCTGCGGCGGCAGGCTCAGCGGCCTCTCGAAGTTGTCCCAGTGGACCGGGACGACGGTCGCGGGGTCGCCGAGTGCGCCCAGCAGCCTCTCGAGGTAGCGGTACGTCGCCGTGCTCGACGGGGTGGCGGCCATCAGCACATCGGGTCGCAGCCCGCTCGCGCCCCGCTCCTCGAAGTCGCTCGCGCCCATGAGGAAGACGGACGGGCCGCCCTTCACGCTCACCTGGAAGGCGAGCGTGTCGCCCTCCGGCAGATCGGAGATCGTCCGCGGCGCGCGGCGCGGCGCGGCGTTCAGCGTGCCCGGCGCGAAGTAGGACCACTTGGCGTTACGGCTGTGCCGGCTCGCGACGACCTCCACCGTGAAGCCGTCGAAGTCGAGCATCTCGCCGCCCTTGACCACGCTGATCTGCCCGGCGTCCACGCCGAGCGCCCGCAGCACGTGGTACGTCGTCTCGGTGCCGATGACCCGGGCGCCCGTCGAACGCGCGATGTGGGGTACGTCGTTGATGTGGTCCCAGTGGGTGTGGCTGACCAGCACCAGCTCCGGGCTGCCCGCGTGCCGTGACACCAGCTCCTCGTCGCAGAGCAGCGGGGTGGCCGCGTCGAAGCTGCCCTTCGGGCCGAACAGGCCGGTCGGGAAGCGCGTGATGTACGGGTCGAACAGGACGGTCCGGTCGCCGATCCCGATGCGCCAGCCCGAGGTGCCGAGCCAGCGCAGGGTCGCGGACGCGGCGGCCTTCCGGGACCCGGCCGTCGAAGCAGCCGCTGCCCCCGCCGGCAGCAGCGGCGCCGCCGCACCGAGCGCCGCTCCGCGGAGCAGGGTCCGCCGCACGAAGCTCCTCCGGCCGCCGTGCTGAGGGCCGTTCATGGGGTCACTCATGTGCTCACTCGTGTGTTCGCTCATGAGTCAGAGGAGATCAGGCACGGGCGGGTCCCGTCCAAGACCGTTGCGGCGCAGCACCGATACCCGAATGGGCATGACTGCTTCTCAGGTCGCCAGCGCCTCAGCGGTGGCGCGGACGAACGCCTCCTGGTTGTCCAGCATGATGTTGTGTCCGCAGTCCGGTATCGGGACGACGGACACCCCGGCTTCGGTGAGTGCGTCGGCGCCCGGGAGGGGGCCGTCGGCCTCGGGCAGCAGGAAAGTGCGGGGAATCCTCAGGTAGCCACGAGAGCCGGGTGCCCCGCTCTCGCCCGCCGATACGGGCCCATCGCGGGTCAGGACCGGTGCTCGGGCTCGAGGCCGCGCAGCAGGTCCACCGCCGTCCGGGCCGCTGCGCCGATCGCCACGTCCGTTTCCGTATGGTTCGCCTGCAGCCCCGGAGTGCGGGCGAACACGGCCACCGCGTACCTGCCTCCGTCCGGGTACTCGGCCACCCCGACCTCGTTGTGCAGTCCCGGCAGGGTGCCCGTCTTGGCCGCGACGCGCACGCCGTCACCGAACCCGGCGGCGAGCCGGTGGCGGAAGACCTGGCGGCCCATCAGGTCCCGTACCTGCGCGCACGCTTCGGGCGGTCCCGCCTCGTCCCGCCACACCATCCGGAGCAGGCGCGTCATCTCGCGCGGCGTGCTCGCGTTCGTACGGGCCGGGTCGTACACGCCGAGGCCGCGGACCTCGGCGGCGGACAGCGTCGGGAAGACCGCGGCGAACTCCCGCTCGTCCCGCGCCCCCACCTCGTCGAGCATCGACTCCAGCACCTGACGGGGCCCGCCCACGATCCGGGTGCTCGCCAGCCCGAGCTCCTTCGCCAGCATCGCCACCGTGTCCGGACCCACCCGCTCCATCAGCAGGTCCGCGGCCGTGTTGTCACTCACCGCCATCGCGAAGTGGGCGAGGTCGCGCAGGGACAGCTCCACGTCGTCGAGACAGCCCCCGGTGCCCCAGCCGCCGAGGCGGCGCTCGGACGTCACCCGGACCCGCTCCCGGGGATCGAGCTGGCGGGCGGCCGACTGGCGGGCGAACTCCAGGACGAGCAGCACCTTGAACACCGAGGCTACGACGACCGGTTCATCGGCGCCGTACCCCGCCTCGCCGGGGCCGTCGATGTCCACGGCGTGCAGGAAGCCCTCGGCTCCCGCCCCGGCGAACACCGCTCGCAGTCTCTCCTCGATCAGCATTCGGCCACCGCTCCTGTCGCCTAGGGTCGTCCCGTGGATCTCCTGCGCCACTTGCGTATCTTCGTCGTTGTGGCCGACGAGTTGAACTTCGGGCGGGCGGCCGATCGCCTCGGCATGGCCCAGCCGCCGCTCAGCCGAGCCGTGCGCAAGCTGGAGGACGAGCTCGGCGCGGAACTCTTCGACCGTTCACGGCGGCAGGTGCAGCTCACCCCGGCCGGGTCCGTACTCGTGGACCAGGCGCGGGACCTGCTGTCCCGTACGGAGCGCACCAGGGCGCTCGTCCGCCGTGCCCGCGACGGCGGCCTCGGCATGCTGCGCGCGGGCGTACCGCCCGACACTTCCGCGGCGGTGCTGGGGGCTCTGGTCGCCGAATGCGGGGAACGGGCCCTGCGCGTCGACCTCCAGGAGCTGACGACGGACGAGCAGCTCCGGCTGCTGGCCTCCGGGGGGCTCGACATCGGTCTCGTCCAGCAGCCTGCGGACGTCAGCGGCCTGGAGCTGGGACCGGAGACCCGGCTCGAGCTGGGTGTGGTGCTGCCCCGCACCTCGCCCCTCGCCCGGCTCCCGGAGGTCGCGCTGGCCGACCTGGCTGGCCAGGACCTCGTCCTCTTCCCGAGGGCCTCGGCCCCCGGCTGGTACGACACGACGCTCGAGATCTGCCGTGCCGCCGGCTTCGTTCCCCGTACGGTGCGGCAGGCCCGTAACCCAGAGTTCCTCATCGGCCTGGTGGCGGCCGGCCACGGAGTCGCCTTCGACCAGGGGCCGGTGGCCCGCAAGGAGCCCAGGGTTGTCTGGCGGCCCCTCGCGGACCGGCCGCTCGCGCAGCGGATCCGCGCGGCCTGGCCGGGTCAGTCGCCGCACAGGGCCGCGGCCGAGTTCGCGGCCGTCGCCGCGGACGTCCTGGCCCGCGACCGCACACCGGCCCTCGGCGCCGCGGCACCGGCCGAGACATCGGGCGGCGACGGGCCGCGCCCCTGGTCGGTGGTCTTCGGGTGAGGCGCGAGCGGGGGGACGAGGGCGGGCCGGGCCGCTGGTCAGGGGCCTTCGGGAGGGCGCGGGTGGACGCGGGCCGCGCCCAGTCCGGTCGGGCACGCGGCGGCGTCCGGCAGGTCAGGCCGCCGCGCCGGTCAGCTCGTGGGAAGACAGGCCGGCCAGCCGCGCGAGATGCCGCAGCGAGTCCAGCAGCGCCACGCGGTCGTAGGTGCTGGTCGTGACGAGTACCTCGTCGGCCCCGCTCTCCTCGACCGCCGCCCCCAGGGCGTCGGCGACCTGGTCCTCGGTTCCCGCGATGTGGCCGCTCAGCCCCGACTCGTAGAGATCGCGCTCCTTGGCGGTCATCGTCAGCGCCTCGATGCGTTCGGACGGCAGGAGCGGCGGGAACGTCCCGTGCGTGCGGGAATACGCCATCGACCAGGCCTCCGGCATCAGCAGCCGGCGCGCCTCCTCCTCGCTCCCGGCGACGGCGACCGTCCCCGCGACGACCACGTACGGCCGCTCCGCCCAGGCGGAGGGGCGGAAGTCCCGCCGGTAGCCCTCCACGGCCCTGAGGAGCCGCTCCCGGCCACGGAGATCGCCGATGACCAGCGGAAGACCGGCACGGGCCGCGATCCCCGCGCCCTCACCGGTGGCGAGCAGGAACGGAGGGACCCTGAGCCCCTCCGAGGGGCGGGCGTGGACGTGCGGATGCGCCGTCCGGTCGCCGGTGAACCAGCCCAGCAGTTCCTCCAGCCGGGCCTCGAAGTCCTCCGCGTCCTGCTTGTCGCGGCCGAGCGCGCGGCGGATTCCGTCCGTGAAGCCGACGGACCGGCCGAGCCCCATGTCGACCCGGCCGGGGAAGAGGGACTCCAGCACGCCGAACTGCTCTGCCACGACCAGGGGTTGGTGGTTGGGCAGCATGACGCCGCCGGTGCCGACGCGGATCGAGGTGGTCGCGGCGGCGACCGCCGCCGCGAGCACCGTCGGCGCCGAGCCCGCGACGCCCGGGACGCCGTGGTGCTCGGAGACCCAGAAGCGGTGGTAGCCGAGGGCCTCGGCCTGCACGGCGAGGCTCACGGTGTCCCGCAGCGCGGCTGGGCCTTCGTACCCCTCACGGGTGCGGGAACGGTCGAGGACCGACAGACGGACGGTGGACGCGGTCAGTGAGCTCACATCACGGTTCAACGCGTTCACCGCGCGAGGATTCCCGATGTGCCGCCCGAGCCACCTCCGCCGGGGCCCGTTCTCCCGGCTCCGGGCCGCCCTCGGTTCCGCCGTGCCCCCGATCCGGCAGGATCCCGCGGCGAGGGCCTAGGGTGACCGGCGTGACCCAGAGCAGCAGGCCGCTGGCCGTATTCGACCTCGATGGAACGCTCTCCGACGCCGGGCACCGCCAGCATCTGCTGGAACGCAAGCCACGCGCGTGGGACGCCTTCTTCGCCGCCGCCCCCCAGGACCCGCCGCTCGCCGAAGGCGTGGCGCTGTGCCTGAAGGCGGCGCAGGAGTGCGAGGTGCTGTACCTGACCGGCCGGCCGGAGCGCTGCCGGAAGGACACGGTGGACTGGCTCGCGGCACAGGGGCTGCCCGAGGGGCGGATCTTCATGCGGCGCAACGACGACCGGCGGCCCGCCCGCAGGACCAAGCTCGAGATCCTGCGGCAGCTCTCCCGCGACCGGGAGATCACGATGCTGGTGGACGACGAGGAACTGGTGTGCCAGGACGCGGAGCGCGCCGGTTTCCGGGTCGTACGGGCGGTCTGGGGCAGGGCGACCACGACGCCTGCCATGCACGAGGCGCAGGAGCGTGAGGGCCGCACCTGAGCGGGGCCGGTCAGCCCCGTCCCTGAGCCGTGGCGACCGGACGCACCCGGGGCCGCGCGGTCGCCCCGCACCTGAGCGGCGCCCGGTCCGCCCCGCACCTGAGCCGCGCCGGTCGTCCCCGCGCTTGAGCCGGGCCGGGTTTGGCTGTTCCGGGACGTGCCGCACGCCGCCCCTGAACGGACGGGGCGGCGTGTCGTCGGTCGCGACTCCTCGTCGCGTGTGCTCAGTCGCCGTCCTCGAGACGGAAGCCGACCTTCAGACCGACCTGGTAGTGCTCGATCCGCCCCTCGACGATGTGCCCGCGGACCTGCGTCACCTCGAACCAGTCGAGGCCCCGCAGCGTCTGCGAGGCCCGGGAGATGCCGTTCTTGATGGCCTGGTCGACCCCGTCGGGCGAGGTGCCCACGATCTCGGTGACGCGGTAGGTGTGGTTCGACATGGGTGTCGTGCTCCTCTCGGTGCGTTCACTCCACCGTGCCCCACCAGTCGGCTTCCCGCGAGGCGTCGGGCGCGGGGCTGCCGTCCCCCGTGGGACCGAGCGAAAGCCGGGAGAGGATGCGGTAGCGGTCCCCGCGGTAGAGGGAGCGCACGTACTCGACCGGACGGCCCTCGGGGTCGGAGGTGACGCGGTCGAAGAGCAGCGCCGGCGACAGGACGGGTACGGCCAGCAGCTCCGCCTCGGCCTCGCTCAGCACGGTGGGCTCGATGGACTGCTCCGCCCGGGCGGCGACGATCCGACGCTCGGCCCTCAGGTAGCGGTAGAAGCCCGACTCCATCCACCGCGGGGTGAGATCGGGGGCGAGCCCGGCCGGGATGTGCAGGTATTCGAGTCCGACGGGGCCGCCGTCGACCAGCCGCAGCCGGGCGACGTGGAAGATCTCCGCGGCGGGGGAGAGCCGCAGCCTGCGTCCGATTCGGGCGCCCGCGGCGGTCCTGCGGAACTCCAGCACGCGGCTCGACCATGTCCCCGGTGCTTGCGGGGCGGCGGCCGGAGCCGAGTCGCCCACCAGCTCCTGGGTGATCTTGGCGGGTGCGACGAACATCCCGCGGCCGTGCTCCCGTACGAGCGCCCCGGTGGCGACGAGTTCGTCGACGGCGGCGCGGAGGGTGGGGCGTGAGACGTCGAGGGCGGCGCAGAGGGTGCGTTCGGAGGGGATGGCGTCCCCGGGGCGCCGGTCGTCCACCAGGCCCAGCAGATACGCCCGCACCCGCTCGCGTTTGAGCGCCGCCCGGGGCGCGCCCTCGTCCCTCATCGCCGTCCCCTCCCGAGAGCCCTAGCCCTGCCCGAGTCCTAGCCAGAGCCAGAGCCAGAGCCCGTGAGCTTGATGGGCCGAGGATACGGCCCTTTCAGGCGGCGGCCCGCTGCGACCGGAAGGCCACCACGGACTGTGGTGCCTGCGTCGGTCCGAGCCGCACGAACTCCCGCACCACCTCGGCGAGTTCCGTGAGGGACGCGGCAGGCTCGCGGCCGGGGCGGGAGCGCGCCTTGTCGAGCCCCCGGGCGGGCGCGGTGCCCCGGGCCACGTTCGTCGCGGGCGCTGTGCCCGGTCGCTGCGGGATGGTCGGGGCGGCGAGGGCAGGTTCAGTACGCGTCGCCGGTCGTCGACGACGTGATGATGTCGCCGTGCGCGAAGTCGCCCGGGGGGATGCCGGGATGGTGGCCCGCCGGGCGGTCGGCAGGTGCGGCGGACGGGCCGAGCGCGAGACGGGAGACGATGCGGTAGCGGTCGCCCCGGTACACCGAGTGGACGTACTCGACCGGGCTTCCCGCGGTGTCCGTCGTCAGGCGCTCGACCAGCAGCGCGGGGGAGAGGACCGGCACGTCGAGCACCGCGGCCTCCGCCTCGTTGACGACGGTCGGCTCGATCGACTGGACGGCCTGGTCGACGTGGACCTGATGGTGCTCGCGCAGATGGTCGTAGAGGTCTCCGGCCTCGAGTTCCTGCGGGGTCAGGGAGGGCACGAGCCGGGCGGGGATGTGCAGGTGCTCGATCGCCATGGGGGCGCCGTCGACGAGTCGCAGCCGGGCGATGTAGACCAGTTCGGCGGCGGGGGACATCCGCAGCTTGCGGCCGATCCGGGCGCCCGCGGTGATGGTGGCGAGCTCCAGGACACGGCTCGACCAGGCGCCCGCCGCGCGAGGGACGGCGAACGCCGCGTCGTCGGAGACGAGTTCCTGGGTGATCTTCGCCGGTGCGACGAACATCCCACGGCCGTGCTCCCGTACGAGCGCCCCGGTGGCGACGAGTTCGTCCACGGCGGCACGCAGTGTGGGGCGGGACACGCCGAGTTCCGCGCAGAGGGTCCGCTCGGAGGGGATGGCGTCGCCGGGCCGGCCGGCCTCGATCAGGCCGAGCAGGAACTCCCTGACCCTTTCCCGCTTCAGTACGGCGCCCGAAGAGCTGCTCTCCATGGACCCTGCCTCTCTGCTCCACGTCGTCGGCAACTGGTCAGATGGTAAACGATGCTGCTTACCAGTGATCTGCACGGCACGACGGCCACTTGCTGAACGAACCAGTGTTTTCAAAGCCCTTGACGTCAACATTGGTCCATGCCACCTTCTAGCCACGCCGTTGGCCAGTTTACCAATTGGTCAACTCACTTCAGAGGTGGATCAGTTGAAGATTCGCTCCATCGCCGCTGCCGCCGTCGTCGCCGTCTCCCTGCCTCTCGCAGCGTGCAGCTCCACGTCCGGCCCGGATTCCGAGGCGGCCGGAGGCACGGAGGAACTCACGGTCTGGATCATGAGGGACAGCGTCTCCGACGCCTATCTCAAGCGCTTCGAGAAGGACTTCGAGCAGCGGCACGAGGGAACCACCCTGGACATCCAGATCCAGGAGTGGGACGGCATCGGCGAGAAGATCACCGCCGCGCTCGCCGGCCGGGACGCGCCCGACGTCATCGAGGTCGGCAACACCCAGGTCGCCCAGTACGCCGCCAGCGGCGGTGTCAAGGACCTCACGGACAAGGTCGGCGAACTGGCGGGCGCCGACTGGCTGCCCGGCCTCGCCGACCCCGGCAGGATCGACGGGAAGCAGTACGGCATCCCCTGGTACGCCGCCAACCGCGTCGTCATCTACAACAAGGACCTCTTCGCCGCAGCCGGCGTCACCGCCCCGCCCAGGACCCGCGACGAATGGCTCGAGATCACCCGGAAACTCGACACCGGCAGCACCCAGGGCATCTACCTGCCCGGCCAGAACTGGTACACCCTCGCCGGCTTCATCTGGGACGAGGGCGGGGAGCTCGCCGAACGCGAGGGCGACACCTGGAAGGGGGCGCTCCACTCGCCGGAGGCGCTCAAGGGCATGGAGTTCTACCAGCGCCTCCAGGCCCTCGGCGACGGCCCCAAGGACTCCGACGAGGCCAAACCGCCGCAGGCCGACGTCTTCGCCAAGGGTGACGTCGCCCAGATCATCTCCGTACCGGGCGGGGCGAAGATCATCGAACAGGCCGCCCCGGCGCTCGCCGGGAAGCTGGGGTTCTTCCCCGTCCCCGGGAACACCGCCGGCCGGCCGGGCGCCACCTTCACCGGCGGCTCCGACCTCATCATCCCCGAGGCCTCCGCCCACCACGACGCCGCCTATCAGGTGGTGAAGGAGCTCGCGGGCGACAAGTGGCAGACCGACCTGGCGAAGACCATGAGTTACGTCCCCAACCGGACCTCCCTCGCCGGGGTCATCGAGGCCAACGAGGGCACCGCGGCCATGGCCGCCGCGGCGGCCCACGGCCGCGCCACGCCCAACTCCCCGCAGTGGGCGGCCGTCGAGGCCACCAACCCCGTCAAGCAGTACATGACGGCGGTGCTCACAGGCAGCGACCCGGCGAAGGCGGCGAAAGAGGCCTCCGACAAGATCACCAAGACGCTCGGGTCATGAGGAGTTCGCCCCGCGCACTCTGGCCGTACCTCCTCATCGCGCCGACCGTCCTCGGCGCGGCCGTCCTGCTGGCCTACCCGGTGGCACGCAACCTGCTGATCTCCTTCCAGCACTACGGGATGGGCGAACTCATCCGCGGCGACGCCGCCTTCACCGGTCTGGACAACTACCGGGAGATCCTCGGGGACGCGGAGTTCTGGGAGGTGGTCCGCCGCACCCTGTGGTGGACCACGGTCAACGTGGTGCTGATCATGGTGCTGGGCACCATGGCCGCCCTCATGCTCCAGCGGCTCGGCAGGAGGATGCGCGTCCTGGTGCTGAGCGGACTCGTGCTCGCCTGGGCCAGCCCCGTGATCGCCACCACGACCGTCTTCCAGTGGCTGTTCTCCTCGCGTCTCGGACTGGTCAACCGGGTGCTGGCCGGGATCGGGTTCGACTCCTTCGAGGGCTACTCCTGGCTCGCGCACGGCCCGGCCGCCTTCACGCTCCTGGTGCTGCTCGTCGTATGGCAGTCGGTCCCGTTCGTCGCCGTCACCCTGCACGCGGCGCTCGCGACCGTCCCCGCCGAACTCTTCGAATCGGCCAGGATCGACGGGGCCGGCGGCGGCCGGATCTTCTGGTCGGTGACGCTGCCCGTCCTCCGTCCGGTCTTCGGGCTGATCCTCTGCCTCGAAGTCATCTGGGTCTTCCGCTGTTTCGCCCAGATCTGGGCCGTGACCAGAGGCGGGCCGGGCGGCGCGACGACCACCCTGCCCGTCTACGCCTACCAGGTGGCGCAGTCACTGCACCGCTACGACCTCGGGGCGGCTGTCGCGACGCTGACCGTGCTGATGCTCGTCGCCGCGCTGATCTTCTACTTCCGGCAGATGTTCAAACAGGAGGCCGAGCTGTGAGACCGACCTCGCCGCGGCGTCTGCTGCTGAACGCGGGAGCGCTGATCGTCTTCGTCCTCTCGGTGTTCCCCGTGTACTGGATGATCCTCACCGCCTTCAAGCCGGCCGCCGACATCCACACCGGATCCCCGGCGCTGCTGCCCACCACACTGACCCTCGACAACTTCGCCAACGCCCTGCGGGCGGACGGCTTCTGGTCGTTCTGGCGCAACAGCCTGACCGTCACCGCGGGCAGTGTGCTGCTCGCACTGCTGGTGGCGACGGGCGCGGCCTTCGCCGTCGCCCGGCTGCGCTGGAAGGGCCGGCGGGGCTTCGTCCTGATGGTGTTCATCGCCCAGGTCGCCCCCTGGGAGGCCCTGCTGATCCCGATGTACATCATCGCCAGGGACGCCGACATGCTCGACAGCCTGGCCACCCTCACTCTCGTCTACTTCATGATCACACTGCCGTTCACCGTCGTGACCCTGCGCAGCTTCCTGGCCGCGATCCCCGTCGAACTCGAGGAGGCCGCCCAGGTCGACGGCTGTACACGGGCCGCCGCCTTCCGCCGCGTCACCTTCCCGCTGCTCGCGCCGGGGCTGCTGGCGACGTCGCTGTTCGGCTTCATCACCGCGTGGAACGAGTTCGCCTTCGCCAACATGCTGATCATCAAGAACCAGGACGACCGCACCCTGCCCGTCTGGCTCTCCTCGTTCTCGAACGTCTTCGGCACCGACTGGGGCGCCACGATGGCCGCTTCCACACTCTTCGCCCTGCCCGTACTCGTCCTCTTCCTGGTGCTTCAGCGCCGGGTCTCCGCCGGGATGACCGGCGGCGCGGTCAAGGGATAGGAGAGCCGACACATGCCCGCACCCCGCACCGGAACCATCCGCACCGGACCACCCCGCACCGGATCGCGCACCGGCCCCGCACTGATCCCCCGTCCGGCCCAACTCGCCGTCGCGTCAGGTGAGTTCGTACTCGACGGCAGTACCGGCATCCGCGCCACCCGCGGAGCCGGACCGGCCGCCGCGCTCCTGCGGGCCCATCTCGCCCCGGCCACCGGCCTGCCGCTGCCCCTCGTGCCAGACGGCCGCGTCGTCCTCGCCCTCGACCCCCAGCTCACCGGGCTCGGGGCGGAGGGCTACGGACTCACCGTCGGGACCGACGCGGTGCTGCTGCGCGCCGGCAGCCCCGCGGGGCTGCTTCACGGCATCCAGACCTTGCGCCAACTGCTGCCCCCCGCCGTCCTGTCGGGCACTCCCGCCCGCGGCGCCCACTGGTCCCTGCCCTGTGTGCAGATCACCGACGTGCCGCGCTTCCCCTGGCGCGGAGCGATGCTCGACGTGGCCCGCCACTTCCTGCCCGTGGCGTTCCTCCGGCGCTTCGTCGACCTGCTGGCGCTGCACAAGCTCAACGTGCTGCATCTGCATCTCACCGACGACCAGGGCTGGCGGATGCCCGTCGCCGCGTACCCGAGGCTCACAGAAGTGGGCGGTCTGCCCCACGGCGGCGCCTACACCCGGGCGGAGCTCGCCGCCCTCGTCGCCCACGCCGCCGACCGCGGCGTCACCGTCGTGCCCGAGATCGAGATGCCGGGCCACGTCCGCGCCGCGCTCGCCGCCTACCCGCACCTGGGCAACCGGCCGGACCGCCGGCTGGACGTGTGGCGGCAGTGGGGCGTCTGCGAAACCGTCCTCGGTGTGCACGACGAGGTCCTCGACTTCTGCCGCACCGTCCTGGACGAGGTCATCGACGTCTTCCCTTCCCGGTACGTCCACATCGGCGGCGAGGAGTGCCCCATCACCGAGTGGCACGCCTCACCCGCGGCGCGACTGCGCGCCGAACAGGAGGGCATAGGCGGCCCCGAGGCGCTGCACGGCTGGTTCATGGGGCGGATCGGCGCCCATCTGCGCGAGCGGGGGCGGCAGCCGCTCGGCTGGACGGAGACCGGTCTCGATCTGCCGTCCTCGTTCACCGCCATGATGTGGCGCGACGAGGCCCACGCTCTGGCCGCCGCCCGCCGCAGCCAGCAGGTGATCATGGCCCCCTACCGCTCCACGTACCTCGACTACCCGCAGTCGGCCGACGCCGGCGAACCGCCCGGCCAGCCCGGCGCGGTCGTCGATCTGCGGGCCGTGTACGCGACGGAGCCGGCCCCCGCCCACTGGGAGGCGGAGGCCGCGGGCCATGTGCTCGGCACCCAGGCCCAGTTGTGGACCGAGTACGTGACCACGGCCGAGCACGCCGAGTACCTCGCCTTCCCCCGGCTGTGCGCCCTCGCCGACACCGCCTGGAGCGGCGGCGGCGACTGGACGGGATTCAGCGCACGGCTGCACCACCACAGAGCCCGGCTCGGAGCCCTCGGCATCCCGGGCCGACCCCCCACGACCACCCCTTCCGAGAGGAAAACCAGGTGACCAGCACCAGCATGAGCACAACAGCGCGTACAGGCCGGACCCGTACCCGCCCCGGCATCCGGGCACGTGCCGCACTGGCCGCCGCCGTGGTGGCCGGTCTCGGCTGCGCCACCCTGTCCGCCCTGCCGGCCGCGGCCGCCGACACCTCGGTGAGGGTCCAGTACCGCCAGAGCTCGAGCGGCAGCGACCAGGCGGAGCCGTGGTTCAAGGTCGTCAACTCCGGCAGCGCCACGCTCTCCCTGAGCGAGGTCCGCATCCGCTACTACTTCAAGGCCGACGCCGGGGCCTCCTACACCTTCGCCTGCTCATGGGCGGTACGGGGCTGCGCGAACATCACCGGCACGTTCGGCACGCTCGCCGCCCCCACCGCCGACGCGGACCGCTACCTGGAGATCGGTTTCCGGGCGGGCGCGGGCAGCCTGGCGCCGGGCGCTGACACCGGTGACATGCAACTGCGCTTCCACCGCTCCGACTGGCGCCCCCTGAACCAGAACGACGACTACTCCTTCGGTCCCGGCCGGACCTCGTACGGCGACTGGACCAAGGTCACCGCGAGCGTCGGCGGCCCGACGGTGTGGGGCACCGCCCCCGCCGGCAACGACCCCACCGACCCGCCGGGCCCCACCGACCCGCCGGCGGACGGTCCTGCTCTCTTCGACGACTTCGACTACACCTCGCACACCGATCCCGCCATCGGCGCCCACGGCTGGAACGTCCGCTCCAACGCGGGCGGCCCCGGCGTGCCCGGGGCGACCTGGGCGCCCGAGAACGTCACCTTCGCCAAGGAGGGGACCAACTCGATCATGAACCTGGAGACCTCCACCGCGGGCAGCGGTGCGACCACCGAGCACACCGAGATCCTCACCAAGGACATGAAGTTCAAGAACGGCACCTACGCGGCCCGGGTGCACTTCTCCGACGCCCCACGGTCCGGCCCGGACGGCGACCACCTCGTCCAGACGTTCTTCACCATCAACGACCTCAAGGCCCCGATGGCGGACGACTACGCCGAGTACGACTTCGAGTATCTGCCCAACGGCGGCTGGGGCGAGCCCGCCAACATCCTGTACACCACCTCGTGGGAGACCTACCGACCCGACCCGTGGGAGGCCGTCAACCAGCACTCCGAGGTCCGGGCGAGCTACGCCGGGTGGCACGACCTCGTCCTGACCATCGACGACAGCAGCATCGTCTACTACGTGGACGGCCAGGAGTTCGGCCGGCACGACGCGCGCTACCTCCCCGAGCGCACGATGAGCATCAACTTCAACCAGTGGCTGATCGACCTGGCGGGCCAGGGCAGCACCACGCCCCGCTCCTACGACCAGAAGGTCGACTACCTGCTCCACGTCAAGGACCAGGTCCTCACCCCCGCGCAGGCCGCCGCGAAGGTCGCCGCGTACCGGTCGGCGGGGGTCGGCTTCGAGGACACCGTTCCGGCCACGGGGTGAAGATTTCGTGAGGGGCGGGTGCGGTTCCCGCACCCGCCCCTCCCGCTGCCCGGCGCGTTCCCGGACTTGACCGGACCTTTGGTACAGACCAAAATCCAGCCACAACCCGTGCGAGCGTCGCTCGCTTCCCCCACGTCGGGTCGATCCTCCGTGCCACACAGAAGGTGACCTACGTGAAGAACCGCTCGCTCGCCCTGTCCGCCGCGCTCGTGTGCGCCGTCACGCTCGTCGGCTGCGGGCTGGTCCCCGGCGGTTCACCCAAGAGCACCGTGGACATATGGCTCATGAAGGACAGCGTCTCCGACGAGTTCCTCGAGCGTTTCACCACCGAGTACGAGAAACAGCACCCGTCCGTCGACCTGAAGGTGACCTTCCAGGAGTGGACCGGCATCGGCAAGAAGGTCATGGCGGCGCTGGAGAGCGACGACGCCCCCGAGGTCATCGAGGTCGGCAACACCCAGGTCGCCCAGTACGCGGAGAGCGACGCGCTGCGCGACCTGACCCTCGAATCGGTCCGTGACCTCGGCAGCGAGGACTGGCTGCCCGGTCTCGCGGAACCGGGCAGCATCAACGGCTCCCAGTACGGCATCCCGTGGTACGCGGCCAACCGGGTCGTCATCTACAACAAGGACCTCTTCGCCCGGGCGGGCATCACCGAGCCGCCCAAGGACCGTGCCGAGTGGCTGGAGATCTCCGAGAAACTGGACGGCCCCGGCCGGCAGGGCATCTACCTCTCGGGCCAGGACTGGTACACCCTCGCGGGCTTCGTCTGGGAAGAGGGCGGGCAACTGGCCGTCGAGCAGGGCGGGAGCTGGGAAGGCGCCCTGCACTCCGAGGCGGCTCTGCGCGGCATGGACTTCTACAAGCGGCTCCAGTCGCACGGGAACGGGCCGAAGGACGCCGACGAGGTGACGCCGCCCCAGACGGACGTCTTCGCCAAGGGCGACGTCGCGCAGATCATCGCCGTGCCGAGCGCGGCGCCCCTCATAGAGAAGGCCAATCCGGCGCTGAAGGGGAAGCTGGGCTTCTTCCCCGTACCGGGCAAGACGTCCGAGGCCCCCGGCGCGGTCTTCATCGGCGGTTCCGACCTGATCGTGCCCGAGAACGCGCGGGAGAGATCCGCCGGCGTCGAGGTGGTGAAGGCGCTCGCGAGCGAGGAATGGCAGACCGAGCTCGCCCTCACGATGAACTACGTGCCCAACAAGACCACGCTCGCCGGTGTCATCGAGGGCAGGGAGGGCACGGCCGCGATGGCCGCCGGCGCCGCGAAGGGCAGGGCCACTCCCAACTCGCCGCAATGGGCCGCCGTCGAGGCCGACAACCCCATCAAGCCGTACATGACGGCCGTCCTCCAGGGGCAGGACCCGGCGCGCGCGGCGCGAGCGGCGTCGGACAGGATCACGGCGGCGCTGCTGCCCTGACGGGACGGGCGGATCCGAGGTCGCGCGTCCACAGCAGCGGTCGACGGCACCCGGATCCACCGGGACTTGGATCGACGGCAGCGGTCGACAGCACCCGGACCGACGGGCGCGTCGGCCCGTGCCGGGGGAGCGGCGGCATCCGCTCCGCCGCGCATTGCCCGGCATTCAGCGTCCTCACATCCGCTCTCCGCCGGGCGGTCATGTCGAATCCAGCCGGCCACGGAAGAAACAAGGAGCCGGGCCGCCGCACCAGCGGTCCGCCCCCTCCGTCCGGCACAGGAGACCGCCATGCCCGCATCGCCGCTCGTCGTCCCCGCTCCGCTGCCCGCACAGCCGACCGCTCCCTTGCCGCCCCAGCACGAGCAACCCCGGTACGTCGTCTCACTCGCCCGCGACCAGGAGGAGGTGCGTGCCGCGCAGCGCCTGCGCCACCAGGTGTTCGCCGGGGAGATGGGAGCCAGGCTCGACGGACCCGAGCCCGGTCTGGACTCCGACGCCTTCGACGCCTACTGCGACCACCTGCTCGTGCGCGAGGCGGACACCGGTGAGGTGGTCGGCACCTACCGGCTCCTGCCGCCCGATCGAGCCCGTGTCGCCGGCCGCCTCTACTCCGAGGGCGAGTTCGACCTCACCCGTCTCGACCCGATCCGCGACGACCTCGTCGAGGTCGGTCGCTCCTGCGTCCACCCCCTGCACCGCAACGGCGCCGTGATCGCTCTCATCTGGGCCGGTCTCGCCCGCTACATGACCCGCACCGGCCACAACTGGCTCGCGGGCTGCTGCTCGATCCCCCTCGCCGACGGCGGCGTCCTCGCCGCGGGGACCTGGGACACCGTGCGGGCCAAGAACCTGGCGCCCGAGGAACACTGGGTCACCCCGCACAAGCTGTGGAACGCGGAGGGCGTCGCACGCCCCGCCGGCCGCACCGAGCTGCCGCCGCTGCTGCGCGGCTACCTCAGGCTCGGCGCGTGGGTGTGCGGGGCGCCCGCCCACGACCCCGACTTCAACGTCGCCGACCTCTACGTCCTGCTGTCGCTGCGCCGCACCGACCCGCGGTACCTGCGGCACTTCCTCTCCCTCGCCCCCGTGCGATGAGCGCCTGGCTGCCCTGCGCGCCCTGCACACCCGAGGGCTGCGCGACCCACCACGGGCCCGTCGCCGGGCCACTCAAGGCCCTCGCCCGGCTGCTGGCGGGCCTGGCGACCGTGGGCTCCGGCCTGCTGCTCGCCCCCGTCGCGGCCCTCCTCGGCGTCCTCCTCGGCGCGGCGTTCCGCCACCGGCTGACCCGTCTCTGGTCGCGCGCCGTGCTGCGGGCGTTCGGCGTGCGGGTACGCGTCGTCGGGCTGCCGCACGACCTGCGGGCCTCGCTGGTCGTCGCCAACCACATCTCATGGCTGGACATCCCTCTGGTCGCCTCGGTCCTGCCGGGACGGATGGTCGCCAAGAGCGAGGTCCGCTCATGGCCGGTCCTCGGGCCGCTCGCCGCCCGCGGCGGCACCTTCTTCCTGGAACGGGACCGGTTGCGCGCGCTGCCCGCCGCCGTGGCGTCGATGGCGGGCGCACTGCGCGGCGGGGCCCGGGTCGTCGTCTTCCCCGAGGGCTCCACCTGGTGCGGGCGGGGCCGGGGACGGTTCCGGCCCGCCGCGTTCCAGGCCGCGCTCGACGCGGGCGCCGCCGTCCAGCCCGTTCGCGTCACCTACTCGCCCACCGGGGCGGCGGCGTTCGTCGGTGACGATCCGCTGCTCGCGTCCCTGTGGCGGGTCGCGGCGGCCGAGGGGCTCAGCGCGGAGGTCCGGCTGCTGCCGCCGATCCTCCCGGGGAGCCACCCCGACCGCCGCTCACTGGCGCTGGCCGCTCAGCTCGCCGTCGCGAGCGACAGCGCGAACCTGCCCTCCCCGTCCGTCCACCAGTGCGTCATATCCATTCCCGCACCCGCGAGTTCGGTCCGCACACCGTCCTGACGGAACTTCGCGGACACCTCCGTCCGCAGTTCCTCCCCCTCCTCGAAGGGCACCACCAGATCCAGCTCGGGAATCTTCACCGTGAGGGCGGAGCGGGCCCGCAGTCTCATCTCGATCCACTCGTTGTCGCGGTCCCAGCGCGCCACATGGTCGAAGTCGCCGGGATCCACGTCCGCTCCGAGCTCCCGCGCCAGCACCGCGAGGACGTTCTTGTTGAACTCGGCGGTGACGCCCGCGGCGTCGTCGTAGGCGCGCACGAGCACCGACTCGTCCTTCACCAGGTCCGTGCCCAGCAGCAGGAAGTCGCCGGGGTTCAGCATGGCCCGCACGGACCGCAGGAAGAGCGCCCGATCGCCCGGCAGGAGGTTGCCGATCGTCCCGCCGAGGAACGCGACCAGCCGGGGCCCCGGCGTCACGGGCAGCTCCGGCCCGCGAGTGAAGTCGGCGATCAGGGCGTGCACGTTCAGGTCCGGATGGTCGGCCAGCAGGGCCTGCGCCGCACCCTTCAGTGCGCTCTCGCTGACGTCCACGGGCACGTAACTGTGCAGCGAGGGCAGGGCGTCCAGCAGGAACCGGGTCTTCTCGGACGAGCCGGACCCGAGCTCCACGAGCGTGCGCGCCCCGGTCGCCGCGGCGATCTCCGGCGCCCGTTCGGCGAGGATCTCCCGTTCGGCGCGGGTGGGGTAGTACTCGGGAAGCCGGGTGATCTCCTCGAACAGTTCGCTGCCGCGGGTGTCGTAGAACCACTTCGGAGGCAGTGTCTTGGGCGTACGGGTCAGTCCGTGCAGCACATCGGCCCGGAGCGCGGCGTTGGTCGCGTCCTCGGGCAGGGTGCGGGTCAGCAGGAACGGGCTCACTGGGTCGGCTCCTTGAGCTCGGTCAGCAGGACGTCGGCGCGGGTCGCGGTGAGCAGCGTCCGGTCCGGCACCTCCTGCCACAGCGGATCGTCGTCGTACGGTTCCGAGGCCACGACCGTGCGCCGGCCGGGCTCGGTGAGGTACCAGAGGGTGTCGCCCCAGGCGGTCGCGGCGATCATCGTGCCGTCCGTCAGGAGCAGGTTCAGCCGGGACCCGGGCGCGGCCGCGGCCGTGTCCCGGACGGTGTCGGCGAGTGCCTGGGCGGGCGAGTCGCCCGCGCGCAGCCGGCGCAGCGCCAGCGCCCACAGCAGCGCCGAGTCGTTGCGCGCCTCCATCGACAGCAGTTCCTCCGCCGGCAGCGCGGCGGAGAGCGGGCCCATCGAGGCCGGCCAGCCGCGCACCGCCCCGTTGTGGCTGAACAGCCACGGCCCGGAGGCGAACGGCGCCGCCGCGGCCTCGCCGTCCGCGCCGGGTGCGGTGGCGTCCCGTACGGCGGCGAGCACCGCGTGGCTGCGCACCACCCGCGCCAGGTCGGTGAAGGACAGGTCCGCCCAGATCGGCCCCGCGCGCCGGTACCTGGCCGGAACCGGGTCGCCGTCCGCGTACCAGCCGACCCCGAAGCCGTCCGCGTTGACCGTGCCGTAGCGCTGCCGGCGCGGCGCCCACGACTGGCGGAACAGGCCGTGCCCGGGCTCGACGAGCAGGGTGGCGAGCGCCTCCGGCCGCCCGACAAAGGCGATATGACGGCACATCAGCGAAGACCCCCGTCCGGTCCGGCGGGCTGCCGCGCGTCCCGGGCGGTACGGAAGCCGGAGAAGATCTGGCGGCGCACCGGCAGGTCCCAGTTGCGGAACGTGCCCCGGCAGGCCACCGGGTCGACGGCGAACGAACCACCGCGCAGCACCTTGTGCTCGCTCCCGAAGAACACCTCCGAGTATTCGCGGTAGGGGAACGCGACGAACCCCGGGTAGGGCAGGAAGTCGCTCGACGTCCACTCCCACACGTCGCCGATGAGCTGCCGTACGCCCAGCGGCGATTCTCCCTGCGGATAGCTGCCCGCAGGGGCGGGCCGCAGATGGCGCTGGCCGAGGTTGGCGTGCGCCTCCGTCGGGTCCGCGTCGCCCCACGGGTAGCGACGGGCCCGGCCGGTCTGCGGATCGTGCCGGGCGGCCTTCTCCCACTCGGCCTCGGTCGGCAGCCGCCGGCCGGCCCAGCGCGCGTAGGCGTCCGCCTCGTACCAACTCACGTGCAGCACCGGCTCGTCGGGCGGGACCTCCTCGGTGACGCCGAACCGGCGGCGCAGCCATGTCCCGCCCTCGCGGCGCCAGAACAGCGGCGCGCCGATGTCGTGCTGCCGGATCTGGTCCCAGCCCTCAGCCGCCCACCAGCGGCGCTCCTGGTAGCCGCCGTCCTCGATGAACGCCTGGTACTCGCCGCAGGTCACCGGGGTGGTGTCGATGTGGAACGCGGGCACGACACGCCGGTGGGCGGGCCGTTCGTTGTCGAGCGCCCACGGCTCGGTGGACGTCCCCATCGTGAACGCCCCGCCGGGCACCAGTACTTCCCGCGGCAGCGGACCGATGGCATGGGCGGGCGGCTCCGGCGCGGCCAGGGCGGGCGGCCCCTTCCGCAGCTGATGGGTGATCAGCATCGTCTCGTCGTGCTGCTGCTCATGCTGGGCGATCATCCCGAAGGCGAAGCCGGCGTCGACGAGCGGACCGCCCTCGAACGCGGTGCGCTCCAGGATGTCCAGCACCCGGCCGCGCACGTCGGCGGCGTACACCCGTGCCTCCGCGGGTGCCAGCAGCGGCAAGGAGGGACGGGCCGCCCGGGGATGTTCGAACGCGTCGTAGAGGGAGTCGATCTCGGGCCGCAGCGCCTCGCCCTTGCCGACCTGGCGCAGCAGCCACTGCTCCTCCTGGTTGCCGATATGGGCCAGGTCCCACACCAGCGGCGACATCAACGGCGAGTGCTGGGCGGTCAGGTCACGGTCGTCGACGCAGGATGTGAGAGCGGCGGTGCGGTCACGGGCACGGGTCAGCGCATCGAGTGCCAGACTCCGCAGCTGGTCGGTCATGTGCCGGGCTCCTTCACCACGGAGGCGATCAGGTCGTCGGCGGGGCACCGGCCCCGCAGTACATGGCGTTCGTTGAAAAGGGCCACCTCGTCGAGCACGGTCGTCGACGCGCCGAGGCGTACCAGCGCCTCCAGGGCCGCGCCGAAGCACGCCACGGCGGCGCTCCGCAGCTCCTCGTCCGCCGGCCCGTGCCGCGCCGCCGCCGTCCACAGCGCGTTGCGCGGCGCGACGCCGGCGCCCATGGACTCCGCCAGCGGCTTGAGGGAGCGGTACACGGTCTCCGCCGCCTCGGGATCGTCGAAGAGCGCGGCGGTCACCGCGAGCGGCACCATCCAGCCGTTCTCGCCGGGCTGCGCGTCGATCATGCGCAACTCCAGGTGCCCGCGCGGCCGCACGGGCGGGAACAGCGTCGTGAGGTGGTAGCGGAGGTCCTCCTGCGTCGCCGGACGCGGTCCGCCGGAGCGCAGCCAGCCCCGGAAGGTCAGGCCCTCGGGGAGCGGCCACGCCCCGTCCGGCATCCGTACGCACATGACGGGTGCGTCCAGCGCGTGCGCGGCCCACGCCGCCCGCGGCTCCGCCTCCAGGGGAGGTGCCATCGGGCGCACGGGATCCAGCACGTTCCACACCGCCTGCCGCGTGGAGCGCCAGCCCGTAGGACGCCCGGCCAGCATGGGCGAGTTGGCGAAGGCCGCCAGCAGGACCGCGCCCAGCAGATGGGCGAGCCGCCAGCGGCGGCCGTGCCCGAGCGGACCCGGCTCCTCCTCACCGGTGTCGAGCGACACCTGGACGGAGGCCGTGCTGCACATCATCGAGCGGCCGTAGGGGCCGGAGCGGTCCAGGCATCTCTCCATCGCGTCGTAGCGCGGTTCATGGAGGATCCGGCGGGGCGGGTGCCAGGGATCGAGTCCCATGCCGTTCAGAGTGAGGCCTGCCGGACGGAGGGCCGTTCGTACGGCGTCCAGATCGGCGGCTGTGGAGTCGATGCACTCCATCAGGGAGGCGGCGGGGCGCGAGCTGAGTTCCAGCTGGCCGCCGGGCTCGAAGGTGAGTACGGAGGTCAGGGGCAGGGCGCGTATGTCGTCGAAGGCGCTCCTGAGGCGGTCGGGTGCCACGGGTTTCCCGGGCTGCTCCCGGTCATGGACCAGCCATTCCACCTCCACGCCCAGGGTGCGGGGCGGACCTGTCTTGAAGCAGATACATCGGAGCAGGTCCTCGGCCTCGTCCTCGGACATCGGACGGCTGAAGTCGCCCGTTCCCGCTCGGTGCATGATCGGCTCCTCCTGTCGAAGGGACTTCTGTCAACCTAAGGCCACCGCTGCGGGTCCGCACAAGAGTGCCCCTGAGGAGCGAAAATGTGTTTGCCGCCGTCACCTGGGGTTCCCGATGATGTCGGGCATGAGTGCACGACTACGGGGAATCGCCAAGCAGACCGAGGAGATCGTCGGGGCCGGGGGGTACCGCCTTCCTGACGGACGCGAGGTACGGATCGGTCAGCAGCTCGCCACCGCACTGGCGGGCACACGGATGTACGGACCGGAGCCCCTGGCCGTCTCACCGGACAGGGACCGGATCACCCGCTTCGAGGTCACGGGCGAGAGCAGCACCGAGGCCGCCCGGCGGCTCACCGGCGCCGGGGAGGGGCCGGTCGCCGTCCTGAATTTCGCCTCCGCCCGTAATCCCGGCGGCGGTTACCTCAACGGCGCGCAGGCCCAGGAGGAAGCTCTGTGCCGGGCGTCCGCCCTGTACGCCACGCTGCTGCGCGTGCCCGAGTTCTACGAGCACCACCGGTCGGAACGCAGCGTCTTCTACACCGACCGGGTGATTCTCTCGCCCGGTGTGCCGGTCTTCCGCGACGACCGGGGGCGGCTGCTGGAGCAGCCGTTCACGGTCGGCTTCCTCACCTCTCCCGCACCCAACGCGGGAGTCGTCGCACTCCGCACACCGGGCGAGGTCCACCGCATCCCCGCCGCGCTCGCGTCACGGGCGGAACGGGTCCTGGAGACCGCGGTGACCGGCGGCTACCGCCGTCTCGTGCTCGGCGCCTGGGGCTGCGGCGTCTTCCGCAACGACCCCGCAGCCGTCGCCGGCGCCTTCCACGCCCTGCTGACCGGGGGCGGCCGGTTCGCCGGCCACTTCGAGGAGATCGTCTTCGCCGTGCTCGACCGGGCAGGCACCTCGCCGACGCTCGCCGCGTTCCGACGTGCCTTCGCCGACCGGACCGGCGCCGCCGGGGCTCAGCTCCAGCCGTAGCGCTCCCGCAGCCGCCGCACCACACGGTCGAACCGCGCCCGGTCCAGCGCGGACGCCTCACGGCGCATCCCCGTCTCGTGCACCCGCAGCACCCGGTCCAGATCCACCCACGACTCGCGTCCGGCGCCGTCCCACGGCCCCACACCGATCGGCACCCACTCCCGGTCGTGGTCGTGGCGCCTGCTGGACAGCTGGACGGCCAGCAGCGTGCCGGCCGCCTCCCTGGCCACGACCAGGACCGGCCGGTCCTTGCCGCGGCCGTCGTTCTCCTCGAACGGCACCCACGTCCAGACGATCTCGCCCGGATCCGGATCGCCGTCCCGGTCCGGCGCGTACGAGGTGCGGACCGGCCCGGCGCGGAGGGGATCGGCCTCGGTGGTGGCGGCCGGGCCGCTGCTGCCGGGCGAATGGACAAAGACGTCGGAGCGCGTGGAGCCGTGCGGTCCCCGCGGGCCGGGCGAAGGGGCGGTGGAATGCGTCATCCGGTCACGGTAGTGCCCACCGGGCGACATGCGGGCGCGGCGGTGGGTGTCTAGCGTCGCCTGCATGAACACACAACCGCAGCGCTTCGGGATCATCGTGGTCCCCGAACATGTCGAAGGGCACGATCCCGCCACGCTCCCCGAGGATGTCATCCGCTCCGCCGTCGTGGACTACACGGGAGAGCTGGGCGCGTCGGGCTTCCCGCGTTACGTCGGCGACGGCGTCGAGGTCGACATCGACCCGGAGACCCGCGCGGTCGAGGCCCTGCTGGTGGACGGCGCGGAACTGTCGCTGGGACTGGTGGCGCGGGTGGTGGACGCGGGGGAGGCGTAGCGCCGCCCTTCGAGCATGCGCTCCCGCCCCGCACCGACGGCCGCGCCGGTGCGCGAAACGCGAACGGCCGGGGTCCGGCCCGAGGAATCGGGCCGGACCCCGGCCGGACGTGTGCGGGGATCTGCGCACGGGAACGGTCAGGCGGTTGCCTGGCCACCCTCGGCGGCGCTCTTCTGGGCGGCCTCGTCGATCGACTTGCGGACCGCGTCCATGTCCAGCGCGCGCGCCTGGCCGATGACGTCCTCGAGGGACGACTCGGGCAGCGCACCGGGCTGGGCGAAGACCGCGACGTTCTCGCGCACGATCATCAGAGTCGGGATCGAACGGATCTCGAAGGCAGCCGCGAGCTCCTGCTGCGCCTCGGTGTCGACCTTCGCGAACACCAGATCGGGGTGACGCTCCGACGCGCCCTCGAAGACCGGCGCGAACTGGCGGCAAGGACCACACCAGGAAGCCCAGAAGTCGATCAGGACAAAGTCGTTGTCGGTGACGACCTGATCGAAGTTTTCCTTGGTGAGCTCAACGGTGCTCATGACGTGCTACCTCTTCCTGAGGTCCGGGGGACTCGCCCCGCACAACGGTGCCCGGGGCCGTGCTATTCCTGCCCCTGCCCATGTGGCCAGGACGCACACCCCGGATCAGACTGGCCCTATGACCCATGCTGTGGAGTACGACGTCGTAGTGCTGGGCGCGGGCCCTGTCGGGGAGAACGTGGCTGATCGGACCAGAGCGGCGGGACTGAGCACCGCGGTGGTCGAGAGCGAACTCATCGGCGGTGACTGCTCCTACTGGGCGTGCATGCCGAGCAAGGCGCTGCTGCGCCCGGTGATCGCGCGGGCCGACGCCCGCAGACTGCCCGGCGCGAGCGCAGCCGTGCAGGGTCCGCTGGACAGCAAGGCCGTACTGGCCCGCCGCGACGAACAGGCGGCCCACTGGAACGACGAAGGGCAACTGGCCTGGCTCGATTCCATCGGCGCCCGTGTCTACCGGGGCAAAGGAGCCCTCCACGGCCCCAGGAAGGTGGTGGCGTACGGGCCGGAGGGCGAGCACTACTCACTGACCGCCCGGCACGCCGTCGTCGTGAGCACCGGCAGCCGCGCCGTACTGCCCGACATCCCCGGCCTCGCCGGAGCGAAGGCGTGGACGAGCCGCGAGGCCACCAGCGCCCGCGAGGCACCGGGCCGGCTCGCGGTCGTCGGCGGGGGAGTGGTCGGGGTGGAGATGGCCACCGCCTGGCAGGCACTCGGCTCGCAGGTGACCATGCTCGTCCGCGGCGGCGGCCTGCTGCCACGGATGGAACCCTTCGTCGGCGAGCACGTGGCGGAAGGCCTCAGGGAGGCCGGCGTCACCATCCGGACGGACACCGACGTCACCGCCGTCGAACGGCCCGGCGGCGCCGGACCCGTCACCCTGGTCCTCGGCGACGGCGAGCGCGTCGAGGCCGACGAGGTGCTCATCGCGACGGGCCGCGCCCCGCGCACCGACGACATCGGACTGGAGACCGTCGGACTGGATCCGGGCTCGTGGCTGACGGTCGACGACAGCTGCCGCGTGCAGGGCACGGACTGGCTGTACGCGGTCGGCGACGTCAACCGCCGCGCGCTGCTGACCCACCAGGGCAAGTACCAGGCCCGGGTCGCGGGAGCCGCCATCGCCGCCAGGGCGCAGCAGGTCCCGCTGCTGGAGACCGACCGCTGGGGCGCCCACTCCGCGACGGCCGACCACGCGGCCGTGCCGCAGGTGGTGTTCACCGACCCCGAGGCAGCGGCCGTGGGCCTCTCGCTCGCGGAGGCGGAAGGGGCAGGACACCGGGTGCGCGCCGTCGACTACGACCTCGCCTCCGTCGCGGGCGCCGGACTGTACGCGGAGAACTACCGCGGACACGCCCGCATGGTCGTCGACCTCGACCGCGAGATCCTGCTCGGCGTCACCTTCGTCGGCGCGGGCGTCGGCGAACTGCTGCACTCGGCCACGATCGCGGTGGCCGGGGAAGTGCCCATCGACCGGCTGTGGCACGCGGTTCCGTCCTTCCCGACCATCAGCGAGATCTGGCTGCGGCTGCTGGAGACGTACCGGGCGGGCTGAGGAGGGCACGCGAGTGCGCGTGCCGGGGCCGGCAGGGCGGCGTCGTCGCTCTGCCGGCCCGAGCCGTTGGCAGAGCGACTCCGCGACCGTCCGTCCGTGCGACGGCTCGGCCGCGCGTCGGCTCGTCCTCTTGTCGGCTCCCGCGTCGGCCCGGCCGAGGCCGGCCCTGCCGCGATGAGTTCCGGCCGGCTCAGGAGTCTTTTCCGGTGGGCGTCGCAGGACGCCGTACGACGCAGTCCGGCACGAGACACCACGGAGGACCCGATGACGACCACGCCGAGTGACCCGAGCGCCGCGCTGCCCGGCCGCCCGCCCGTCGCCGACCTGGCCACCTGGCAGGCCGCCCGTGACGAACTCCTGGTCCGCGAGAAGGCCCACACCCGTGAGGGCGACGCCCTGGCCGCGGCGCGTCGCCGGCTGCCGATGGTGGAGTTCGACGGGACGGTCGAGGTCGTCGGACCCGACGGCCCGGTCCCGTTCCTGGAGTTGTTCCAGGGCCGCGACGAACTCGTGGTCTACAAGCACATGTGGTACGACGGCGCCCCCCATCAGGGGCAGTGCGAGGGCTGCACCACCACGGCCTGGCACATGAAGGACGCCGTCTACCTCAACGCCCGCGGCGTCTCGTTCGCCATCGTGACCACGGGCCGGTGGGACGAGGTGGCCGCGTACGTCGAGTTCATGGGCTACACCCAGCCCTGGTACTCCGTGCGCGACGTGGACGCGCCGGTCGGCGGCGAAATGGGTTACCTCACCTGCTTCCTGCGCGACGGCGACCGCGTGTTCCTCACCTACTCCACGACGGGCCGTGGCAATGAGCCGGTCAACGGGTCCCTCGGCCTTCTCGACATGACGCCCTACGGCCGCGGCGAGGCGTGGGAGGACAACCCCGAGGGCCGGCCCGAGGGGTACAGCCCGTGCTGGTACTGGCGCTCGGACGCGGACGGGAACCCCACCTGGGGGCCGACCAGCCGCCCCGTGCCGCAGTGGACCCGTCCCGGCGCGACCCCCGTGGAGACCCTCGGCCGGCACGGCGACCACCACTGAGGCGCTTCCGCGCCGCGTCCGGACCGCCGCCGGGGCCGCCGCCCCGCGTCGGCACAGGTGTCCGGTGTTGGGGCGGCACCTCCGGACGTGACAACTCCTGCACGAATTCTTGACGGCGGTCCGGCGCGGGCCGATTCTGAGAGCGCTCTCAAGCGTCCGTCCTTCGGGCCGGGACTTCACCTTCGAGAAGTCCCGCCAGGGATCGTGACGCCATCCGACCAGCATCCGACGACGATCCGACAGGGATCCGTCGAGGATCCGATCAGGAGGAGGTGGAGCGTGCCTGTCCCACGGAAGTTACTGGCGCTGGCGTTCACCGCGCTGCTGTGCGCCGCCGGCGTCACCGCCACCGGGCCCACCGCGACGGCGGAAGCCGCGGTGCCCGCGACCATCCCGCTCAAGTTCACCAACAACTCGGGCCGCAGCGAGCCGGTCTACATCTACAACCTCGGCACGGAGCTCAGCACCGGCCGGCAGGGCTGGGCCGACGCGAGCGGCACGTTCCATCCCTGGCCCGCCGGCGGCAACCCGCCGACCCCGGCCCCCGACGCGTCGATCGCCGGCCCCGCGTCCGGACGTTCCGTCACGATCCGGATGCCCAAGTTCTCCGGGCGGATCTACTTCTCGTACGGGCAGAAGCTCGTCTTCAAGCTCACCACCGGCGGCCTCGTGCAGCCCGCGGTGCAAAATCCCGGCGACCCCAACCGCAACATCCTCTTCAACTGGTCGGAGTACACACTCAACGACTCCGGCCTGTGGATCAACAGCACACAGGTGGACATGTTCTCCGCCCCCTACGCGGTCGGTGTCCAGGCCGCCGACGGCACGGTCAAGAACACCGGCCACCTCAAACCCGGTGGCTACAACGGCTTCTACAACGCGCTGCGCGGTCAGCCCGGCGGCTGGGCGAACCTCATCCAGACCCGTGCGGACGGCACCGTCCTGCGCGCCCTCGCCCCCGGCCACGGCATCGAGGCCGGCGCGCTGCCGGCGAACATCATGGACGACTACATCAACCGCGTGTGGAACAAGTACACGACCTCGACCCTCACGGTCACGCCCTTCGCCCACCAGCCGGGGATCAAGTACTACGGCCGGGTCTCCGGCGGGGTCATGAACTTCACGAACGGTTCCGGGACCGTCGTCACCTCGTTCCAGAAGCCGGATTCCGACAGTGTCTTCGGGTGCTACAAGCGGCTCGACGCGCCCAACGACCAGGTGCGCGGCCCGATCTCGCGCACCCTGTGCGCCGGCTTCAACCGCTCGACGCTGCTGGTCAACCCCAACCAGCCGGACACCGGTTCCGCGAACTTCTACCGGGACGTCGTCACCAACCACTACGCCCGCAAGATCCACGCTCAGATGGCCGACGGCAAGGCGTACGCCTTCGCCTTCGACGACGTCGGCGCCCACGAGTCACTGGTGCACGACGGCAATCCGCAGACGGCGTACGTCACGCTGGACCCGTTCAACTGACGGGAATCAACCCCGCCCGACGCTGGTACGACGCGCACCGGGACTACGGCCGCACCCGTGACCCCCGGTCGATCGGACTCCCCGGAGGTCCGCCTTCATAGGTCCACCGTCCCGAAGTCCCACCGTTCCTCGAACTTCGTCGCCCCCGGAACCGGGCCTGCCCGGGGGCGGCGGAGAGGTCTTGATCACCGTCGGGCATGCTGATCCGGTGACCGTGCTCTCCGGCTTTCTGCCCATCTGGGCGATCACCGCCGTCGGTTGGGCGGCCGGCCGGTTCGACGTACTCGGAAAGCAGGCCCAGTCGGTGCTGGGCCGGTTCGCCTTCGCGTTCGCCATGCCCGCGCTGCTGTTCGTGACACTGGCGCGGGCCGACGTGTCCAAGCTCCTCAGCCCCGGCGTGGCGGTCTTCGCCGTCAGTGTGCTCATCATGCTCGCCCTCGGCCTGCTGATCGGCCGATGGGTCTTCCACCGCGGACGCGCGGACCGGGCGATCGGCGCCATGGCGGGCGCCTACGTGAACTCCGCCAACCTCGGCATCCCCGTGGCCGTACATGTGCTGGGTGACGCCTCGTTCGTGGTCGCGGCAGCCCTGTTCCAGACGCTGTTCGTGACCCCTCTGATCCTGACGTTGATAGACCTCGACGCGGGCCGCGGCGCCGACGGCCGGAGCCGCTTCCTGTGGCTGCCGCTGCGCAACCCGATCATCACCGCGTCGGCGGCAGGGGTGACGGTGTCCGTACTCGGTGTGCCACTGCCGGAGGCCGTGACCGCGCCCGCCCAGATGCTCGGCGGCGCGGCGGTCCCGGCGGCGCTGTTCGCGCTGGGCATGTCCCTCGACTCCCGCGCCACGGAGCCCGGCACCACCGTCCTGGAGGACGCCGTGTCCGCCGGGCGTGCGGAGCGACACGTCCTCGTCCTCCTCAAAACGGTCGTCCAGCCGTTGCTCGCCTACGCCCTGGCCCGATGGTGGCTCGGCATCGAGGGCGACGACCTGCTCGCGGTGGTGCTCTGCGCGGGCCTGCCGACCGCCCAGAACGCCTTCATCTTCGCATCGCAGTATCGGCTCGACACCCGACTCGTCAGGGACGCCGTCGTGTTGAGCACCCTGTTCTCCATGGGATCCCTGTCGCTGATCACCTGGCTTCTCGCGTGAGCGGCAGGCCGTGACGGACGGCCTGAGGACGTTCCGCGGGAATCGGGGCGCGGAAGGGGGACCCGGGGCGCCCGCACCGCAATAGGTTGGACCCCATGAGCAATCTCGATCGTCAGGCCACCCTCTCCGTATGCGGCGGGCGTGGCTTCGTCGTCGCCGAGCCCGTCAGGGAGCTCCTCAGCCCCCGCCGCGTGCAGCTCGGTGAGTCCACCGAGGTCCGCCGGCTGCTGCCCAACCTCGGGCGGCGGATGGTGGGCGCCTGGGCCTTCGTCGACCACTACGGCCCCGACGACATCGCCGACGAGCCGGGCATGCAGGTGCCGCCGCATCCGCACATGGGTCTGCAGACCGTCAGCTGGCTGCACGAAGGCGAGGTACTGCACCGCGACAGCACGGGGGCGCTGGCCACCATCCGCCCCCGGGAGCTCGGTCTGATGACTTCAGGGCGGGCGATCAGCCACTCGGAGGAGAGCCCCCGTCCGCACGCGCGCTTCCTGCACGGCGCCCAGCTGTGGGTGGCGCTCCCCGCCGAACACCGCGGTATCGAGCCGCACTTCCAGCATCACACGGAACTCCCGGAGGTCACCGGCGCCGGTCTGAGCGCCACGGTGATCCTCGGCAGCCTCGACGGAACGGCCTCACCCGGTACGACGTACACGCCCCTCGTGGGGGCGGACATCACCCTCACCCGGGGAGCCGAGGCGCGCCTGCCGCTCGACCCGGACTTCGAGTACGCCGTGCTCTCCATGTCCGGCGAGGCCCACGTCGACGGCGTTCCGGTACTTCCCGGCTCGATGCTCTACCTCGGCTGCGGCCGCTCCGAACTGCCCCTGCGCGCCGACTCGGACGCGGGCCTGCTGCTGCTGGGCGGCGAGCCGTTCGGGGAGGAGATCGTGATGTTCTGGAACTGGATCGGACGGTCGCATGAGGAGGTCGCTCAGGCCCGAGAGGACTGGATGAACGGCACCCGCTTCGGCGAGGTGAAGGGCTACGACGGCCCTCCGCTGCCGGCCCCGGAGCTGCCTGCGACGCCGCTGAAGGCGCGGGGAAGGGTGCGATGAGCTCGGGCAATCACCTGAACCGGCCTCGGGCGGAGCTGGCGTCCGGGGTAGCGAAAGCGGGCATGTAGATCACTCCGATACGCGAGAAGCGTCGAGCCGCTTCAGCTCTGATTGCGTCGTGAATCCGGCATGCGCCTTGAAACGAAACGATTGACCGCTTGCACGTCAAGGGCGTGGTGGTCGCCGGACGTCACAGTCAGAGAGCCCCCTCGCCTCTGCATGACCTGATCGGCCTCCCGCGGGGGAGGGTCGGCTGCCCTGTCAGTCCAAGAGGTGCAGTGCGGTGTCCGGTCGGCAGTGGGCGCAGGCTTCCACTCCGTCGGTCAGGGCGCGGATGGCTTGGGCGCGGTCGACGGGGTGCTGCCGTTTGCCGGCCATGTGGCAGCCGCCGACGTGCACGTAGAGCGGTTCGCGGCGCTGTCCTATCCCGGTCTCGATGACCCAGTCGGGCACGGGCGGGCGGACGGCGGCGCCGTGCGCGTGCTCGCGCTGCCGCTGCTCGAGGAAGCTGATCCGCTCACGGACCCGGTCGAGGCTGAGGGTGAGCCAGTGCTCCAGGGTGCGCAGTCTCGGAAGGTCGGGCGGAAGGTCGGACATGACGGTCGCCGGGTGGGTTCAGGCGGCCCGGGCGACATCGACCGCGGGCGTCGGGGACGGGCGGGTGACCGCCTTCAGTGCGCTGCGGGCCTCCTGCACCCGCTGCTCCTCGAGCGTCGCCCAGTACGAGTGGGTGGTGATCCGGATGGACAGGTCGGTGCACTCCATCCTCAGCCGCTTCACCGTCTGCTTCTGCTCTTCGCTCCAGCCGGGGCTGTCCTCGCGGCCGCCGGTGACCTCACCGGTGTGCGGGTGCTCGGTGCCGGGCCGTCCGGGCATCGGCTCCACACTCCACGGCAGGGTGCGGCACAGCGCGGCCAGCTCAGCCGTCGCCTGGTGCAGACGGACCTGCGCGGCACGCAGATCCTCCGGGAACTGTCTCTCAGCCATGACAACCCTCCTGCTCGATCATGTTCAGCACGCCAGCCAGGCCCGCCGGCGGGCCTCACCCCGGCGCTGGACCGCCCCCACCGCCTCGAGCCGCTTCAGCTGGTACAGCACGCTCGAAGGCGACGAAAGCCCGGCACCGGCAGCGATCTCCCGCAGCGACGGCGCCTCGCCGTTCACGGCCACGTAGGTGCGCATCCAGCGCAGGATGCGCACCTGCCGCTCGGTGAAGTCACCCATGCCGCCCCGCCTCCTTGCCCTCGCGGCGGCGCGCCTGGTGGCGCAGCTCCGCCCACCCGGTGCTGGGCCGGTTCGTGCCCAGATGCGGGTCGGTGAAGATCCGCGCCGACAACTGCAGCAGGCGTCGGCGCAGCTCCGCCGCGCCGTGGGGGCGCGGCTCGGCGAGCGCCCGGTAGACGCGGTCCCACTCACGCTGGACCTGCATCAAGTCATCGGGGAACGTCGGTCGCGCCATACCCGCAGTAAAACACGTGTTCGATTTACTGTGCACGCCGGACACACCCGGCACGGCGGCAGGTGGCCGGTGCGCTGGACGCCCGCGCATTCGGACGAGAAGCTCGTTCAGCAGCTCCGCGCTCAACAGGGTGCCACGGTGGTCGAGATCGGCAAGGACGGCGCCCCGCTCCGCCCCGCCGGCGTCCTGTCCGGGAGACAGTGCCCGGCCTACTGCGTACCGAGTGCTTCCACCATGTGCTGTTGGTGCCGGTGGCCGATCGTCTCGTAGCCGATCACGGTGACGAACGGCGCGAGCATGACCACGAGCAGACACACCGCGATGGCCACGCCGGCGGCGGCCAGCAGGACAGCGGCGAGCAGCACGGCGAGGGTGAGGGAGATCAGGAGCAGGTGGAAGGGGTCGGCCGCGGACAGCAGGAGCGTGTGCAGCAGATAGACCATGAGGAGGTAGAGGCCGACCGGAAGGGCCAGTGCGAGGACGACGGCCGTGCCGGAGATCTTGGCGTGGTGCTCCATGTACAGGCCCGCCACGTGCAGGCCCGCGCCGGCTCCGGCGACGCCGATGAACAGGGGGATGTGGCCGTACCCGAAGAGGTACCCGCGGCCGCGGCGGTGCGCCAGGATGTCGCCGAACGGCGTCATGAAGTACATCCACCACATGCCGAAGGTCAGGCCCACGCCGGCGATGACGACGGCGATCGAGTTCCAGGTCCAGTGCGTACCGTCGCTGCCGCCCAGGAGGTCGCCGGAGGAGGCGACGGTGCCGACGACGCCCTCGCCGAGCGTGATGATCGCGAAGAGTCCGTACCGTTCGGCGACGTGGTGCGGGTGCCAGGGCGTGCCGCCCGCGGAGCGCTGGGTGAGGACCGGCAGGACGAGTTCGAGGGCGCCCAGGACGCCGAACGCCACGAAGACGGCGGCGATCGGCAGATGGACGAAGGCCACGACGATCCAGCCGGCCTGGACGATCACCGTCCAGCGGATGTTGGCCATGCCGACGTCGTGGAACGACGGGGACTGCCGGGCGGCGCGCCACCACTGAAGCACCATCGCGATCCGCATCACGACGTAGCCGATGACCATGGCGCGCAGTTCGAGGTGACCCCCCTCCTCGACGGAGTGGAACATCGCGGGCAGGCCGAGCGAGAACACGACGACGCCCATCATCTGCACCATCGTCAAGGCCCGGTAGAGCCAGTCGTCGGTGGCGAAGGCAGAGGCGAACCAACTGAAGCTGATCCAGGCGACGCTGATCGCGAACATCGCCATGACGAACGCGACCACCGCCTGCCCGGCATGCCCTTCGGCGACCATCTCGGCGAACTGGAACGCCGCCGTGCCGACCGCGACCACGAAGGTCAGGTCGAACAGCAACTCCAGTGGTGAGGAGACCCGCCCGTGCTCTTCCGGGTCACGGCCGGTCATCGGAACCAGCCGTCGCGACAGGGCATGCCTGCCGGGCCTGCTGGTGCGCTGGGGATCGTTCATGCGCACCATCATTTCCGACATCTCCGCTCAGTGCGCTCGCGCACCACGGCACGAGCACACCCGGCTCCAAGGGTGGAGGGCACTGGGCGTGACCGGGGACCAGACCAGGCGTCTCCCGCTGAATGCGGGGGGGGGGGGTGATCGATCAGCGGGAGTGGCTGACGGTGTTCCTGCTGCCCGCCGTTCGCCCGACCTCAACCCCGTCGAATGGGTGTGGGCGCATGTCAAGCGCACCCTCGCCAACCTGGCCGTGGTCGCCCTCGGCCGTCTCGAGATGCTCGTCCGCAACCGGCTCAGACGCCTCCAGTACCGCCCCAGCACCCTCAACGGCTTCATCGCCGGAACCGGACTCACCCTCGACGACCCGACCCCACCCTGACGAGCCGAAGCCAGTAGAGCCTCGTCACGGTGCGTGTCAAGTTGGCCGAAGGAAGTCAACTCATGCCTGGGTACGGGCCTTTCGTCGGCGCAGGCCGACGAACGTACCGCCACCTGCGACGAGCAGCCCGGCCGCACCTGCGGCGACCGCCGCGGTGCTGTCGTTCGTGCCGGTCTCCGCGAGCGCCTTGCCGCCGTTGTTCTTCATGGTCTTGTCGATCCAGCCTGTGTAGGCGGGGGCGCTGCTGTAGAGGCCGGGCCCGCCCGTGCACGGCACGTTCGGGACGCCGGGGCCCGAGGTGACGCCGATCAGCTCCCACTTGCCGTCCCGGCCCTTCTGGACCTGCGGCCCGCCGGAGTCCCCGAAGCACGCCATGGCCCTGGGCACAGTGGAGATCGTGCACAGCCGGGTCCGGTCTGCGTACCCGGGCGCGCACTCGGACTCGGCGCCCCTGCGGGTGTTCAGCTCCTGGAGCCGGTTCGGGAACTGGAACTTCCCGTCGACGGTGGTGCCGAAACCGATGAGGCGGGTGGGCGTGCCCGGCTTCCCCGGCTTCTTCGCGATCTTGATGGGCTGCTCGCCGACCGGTTTGTCGAGCCTGATCAGCGCGACGTCGTCCTTGTTGGCGACCTTGTTGTCGCCGTTCACGTAGCCGGGGTGGACGAAGATCCGGTCGATCTTCCGGACCGTACCGCCGGACTTCCGCTGGTCGCTGCCGACACGGACGATGCCGTCCAGCTTCATGCCCTCCATCTTCACGCAGTGCGCCGCAGTCAGGACCCACTGCGGGTCGATGAGGGAGGCTCCGCAGTTGCCGTCGATCAGCCCTAGCTCCGGAGCGGATTCCGGGATCACCGCCATGAAGGGGTAACTCTCGGTGGAGTCGGAGCCGTTGACGATGGCGTTGGCACTCCCGACGGTGAGGGAGGCACAGGCTGCGGCGGCGAGGGCGGTGGCGGCGACGGTGCGGGTGGCGCGGCGGCTGAACACAGGGGGTCCTTTTTGCTCGGGGGATCCGTACTGAGTTCAGCCTGCCCGGCCGTGATCCACCGGACCATCCGGGCAGCGGGAGTCCGGACGGTGTAGCCAGCCCCCCTTGGACCGGGGGGTGGGCGGGAGGGCAGGGTGGTGTCGGGTCGTCGAGGGTGAGTCCGGTTCCGGCGATGATGCCGTTGAGGGTGCTGGGGCAGTACTGGAGGCGTTCGAGCCGGTTGCGGTCGAGCATCCGCCCCCCATCCGCATACCCCGCACACCACGAGATACAGGCAACACTCCTATCTCATCAGCGACTTCACCGAAGGTCACCCCGACGAGCCGAAGTCAGTAGATGCCTCGACACTGGTCGCGGTGATCGGGGACGCTTCACGCGATGACAAGAATCGACGACACGCCGCCCGCGTGGGACGAGCGCACCCAGCTCACCACGTTTCTCGACTACGCACGTGACACCGCCCGCGCCAAGTGTGATGGCATCTCTGCGGAGAACGCCCACAAGGCGCTCCTGCCGGGGTCACCGCTGATGACCATGAGTGGAGTGATCAACCACCTTCGCTGGGTCGAGTACTACTGGTTCCAGGTGGTCTTCCTCGGCGAGGAAGACCGGGGCCCCTGGACCGAGGAGGACCCCGACCGCGAGATGCGCATCGCCGTCGACTTCCCGCTCACGCAGTTGCTCGACGAATACGCCGAACAGAGCGCCCACTACCGCGAACTGGTCGCCGGGAACGGCCTGGACAAGAAGGCCCAGCGAGCCGTCCGCGACGGTCTCCATGTCGACCTGCGCTGGATCCTCCTTCACCTCACCGAGGAGACGGCCCGCCACAACGGCCACCTGGACATCTTGCGCGAGATGCTCGTGCTCTGACCGCATACCTTCGCCGGGTTGGGCGGGTGTGGGGGCATTAATGCCAGCTACCTGGCCGAGGCATCCGCCTATGCTCGGCTCGTGCAGCCGCTTTCCGACCGCAGCAATCCGTTGATCACGGCGTTCCCAGCCGAGCTTGCAAGCGATGCCGAGGCAGTTCTGGCGGTGATGCCTGATTCTCGGCTCCAGCCGCATGCCTCGTTCTCGGTCGCTGTCGAGGGCCAGCAGGTTTTGATCCCCGGGCGTCTCTACAACGACGAGCCGCCAACTGACAGGGTGGCGTCGCTTTCGTCGCGCCAACAACAGCTTCTGCACTGCCTGTACTCAAGGCACTGCGACGGCATGGTCAGGCAGCGCCACCTGGAGAAGGTCGTTGGTTCCACGGACCCATGGGTCGTCCCCTTCGTCGTGCAGCTGGTTGGCGAGTACGTCTTGGAGATCCTGGTCGTCATCTGCGATGAGCTCCGTGATCTCGCCACGCCCGGCACCTGCGGCCACCTCGCTTACGGGCAGTTCCTCGTGGACAACCCTGCTTTCTTCGCGCGCACTCAACGGCGGGTCGTGAGCTACTGGAGCTGCTACTACCGGGGCACCTACGCGAGTTTTCGGGGCTACCCGGGCTGCACGATTCTTGACCTCCTACGGTCCGCTGCCTCCGACAGAACAGGACAGCCCTGGCCCAACCTCGCTCCAGCCGGCACCAGGGTGGACGGCTACTGCTAGGACCCGGCCGGGCAAGGCCGCCGGGCTGGTCAAGCGGCATCGGCGAGGGGACGTCCGCCCCAACGGATGCCCTTCTCGCTGCGGATACGAGCGCGCTCGCGGCGCTGGGCTGCCAGCACGTCAGGATGACGGGCACTCGCGTTGCGCCAGCGCAGATAGGCGTGCAGGGCCCGGGTCTGCACGGTGTGGTTGCGGTGGTTGGAGTTGGCGATGGTGAACTGCCGCAGCGGCCCGAAGTGCGCCTCGATGGGGTTGGCCCAGGACGCGTATGTCGGCGTGAAGCACAGCTCGACGCGGTTCTTCTTCGCCCAGCGGCGGATCGTCTCGCCCTTGTGGGCGGACAGGTTGTCCAGGATGACGTAGATGGGGGCGCCGTCCGGTCGGGCGGCCCGGACCGATCTGAGCGCGGCCAGCGTGTTCGCGGCGCCCTTCTTCCGGCGGTTGACGCCCCAGAGCGTGTCGTCACCGATCGAATAGCAGCCGTGGAAGTACCTGACGCCATGCGTGCGGTGGTAGGTCGCCGGGTGCCGCTCGGGGTGACTGGCCGGGGCCCAGCCCGCACCGCCGGTGGGGCGGATGCCGAGCGGGCCGAACTCGTCGAACGCGAAGACCCGGTCCGGAAAGCGGTCCAGGACCTCCTCGATCCGGTCCAGCTTTGCCTCACGGTCGGGGTCCGGGGACTCCTTCCACGTCTTGGTGCGCTGGAAGGTGATGCCGCGGCGGGCGAGCAGACGGCGTAACGCCTCGCGGCCGATGCGGATGACCCGCCCATGGACTTTCCGCAGGTGGGCCAGCAGTTTGCGGATGGACCAGCGAGTGAAGGGCTGGCCGAGCTTGGTCGGGCGGGTGGTGGCCGTCTGGACAACGAAGTCCTCGTCGTCAGGACTGAGCAGGCGGGGACGGCCTCCCGCCCACCGAGGGTCCAGACAGGCCAGGCCGATCTCGTTGAACCGGTGGATCACATCCCGGACGGTGTCCTCGTCGGCCTGCACCAGCTGGGCGATCACCGGGACCCGGTTCCCGCCTGCCGACGCCAGCAGCATCATCGCGCGTCGGAAGCGGACCGAATTGGTGCTGCCCCGACGCACGATCTGCTGCAGCTTCTGCCCCTCCTGGTCGGTCAACCTGCGCACGCGGACAGGCTCAGCCACCGCACCCCCAGCACTCGGATCGGACGTCACGCAACATCCAACCGCCCCGACCACCAACCCGGCGAACCAATGTGGTCAGAGCACTAGATCCGGCAGAGATCACGGCCGGAGCCGGAGCCGGAGCCGGAGTCGGAGTCGGAGCGTGCAGAACCCCCGGCCTCAGTCGAAGCGCAGGTCGGCGAGTTGCCGCTCGAGGGCGGCGTCGTCGTCCACGGGTTCGGCCCGGGGCGGACGGGCCGCCATGAGGGCGGCCAGCTCGCCGCCCGCCCGCCGGACGCGTGCGGGCAGGCCGTCGGTGTACTCGTCTCCCCCTGACCCCCAGTCCTCGGACGCCGCGTACACCGCGGTGGGGACGACGGCGGCGCGCAAATAGGCGAAGAGCGGGCGCAGGGCGTGCTCCAGGACCAGGGAGTGACGAGCGGTACCGCCCGTCGCCGCGACCAGGACCGGCTGCCCGGTAAGGGCGTCGGGGGCGATCACATCGAAGAAGGACTTGAACAGCCCGCTGTAGGAGGCCGTGAACACCGGAGTCACGGCGATCAGGCCGTCGGCTGCCGTCACCGCGTCGATCGCCGCGGCCAGTCGCGGCGGTGCGAAGCCGGTCACGAAATGATTGGCGACGTCGCCGGCAAGTGCCCGCAATTCGACGACCTCGATCGACACGATGTGGCCCTGGTCGGCGAGATCGTCTCGGGCCGCCTCGGACAGCCGGTCGGCGAGCAGACGGGTGGAGGAGGGCGTGCTCAGTCCCGCGGAGACGACGGTCAGCTTCACGCGGCGCTCACTCCCGGCTGCCTCGCGGCGGAGGAGACCCGCGCCGCGTGCGTCGGCGCGTCGGGCACGTCGGCCGGCCGTCCGTTCGCGAACTCCTTGCGCAACACCGGTACGACCTCTTCGCCGAGGATGTCGAGCTGTTCCAGGACGGTTTTCAGGGGCAGCCCCGCATGGTCCATAAGGAAGAGCTGGCGCTGGTAGTCGCCGACGGTCTCCCGGAAGGAGAGGGTCCGCTCAATGACCTGCTGGGGCGAGCCAACCGTCAGCGGGGTCTGCTCGGTGAAGTCCTCCAGGGACGGGCCGTGGCCGTAGACGGGGGCGTTGTCGAAGTACGGGCGGAACTCCCTTACGGCGTCCTGCGAGTTCTTCCGCATGAAGACCTGGCCGCCGAGGCCCACGACGGCGTCCTCCGGACGGCCGTGGCCGTGGTGGGCGTACCGCCGCCGGTACAGCTGGACCATCCGCCGGGTGTGGTCGGCCGGCCAGAAGATGTTGTTGTGGAAGAAGCCGTCGCCGTAGAAGGCGGCCTGCTCCGCGATCTCCGGAGACCTGATGGATCCGTGCCAGACGAACGGCGGGACGCCGTCCAGCGGCCGGGGTGTCGAGGTGAAGGCCTGCAGGGGCGTGCGGAACGTACCTTCCCAGTCCACGACGTCCTCGCGCCACAGCCGGCGCAGCAGCGCGTAGTTCTCCTTGGCGAGGTTGATGCCCTGACGGATGTCCTGTCCGAACCACGGGTACACCGGGCCGGTGTTCCCGCGCCCCAGCATGAGGTCGACCCGGCCGTCGGCCAGGTGCTGGAGCGTCGCGTAGTCCTCCGCGATCTTCACCGGGTCGTTGGTGGTGATCAGTGTCGTGGCGGTGGACAGGATCAGCTTCTCGGTGCGGGCGGCGATGTGGCCGAGCAGGGTGGTCGGGGACGACGGGACGAACGGCGGGTTGTGGTGCTCGCCGGTCGCGAAGACGTCCAGGCCGACCTCCTCGGCCTTGAGCGCGATGGCGACCATGGCCTTGATGCGCTCGTGTTCCGACGGAGTACGGCCGTCGGTGGGGTCGGGGGTCACGTCCCCGACGGTGAATATGCCGAACTGCATGGGGTCCCTGTTCTCCTGGTCCTGTCTGGATCCTGCGGTCGTGGGCCGTGGAAGGCCGGGTGACGCCGGGGTTCCGGCCCCACCCACGCGGCAGCTGAGCCGGTTCCCCGGGGCGGTGCGCTCACCCGCGTGTGAACCGGCGGGTAGGGCGTCACTTCGCCAAAAAGTCGAGGAGAGCGGTGTTGACCTCCTCCGCGTGGGTCCAGAGCAGGCCGTGCGGAGCGCCCTCGATCTCGACGTAGTCGGCCGACGGGAGCGCCTTGTGGAAGGGGCGCGCGGTGCCCTCGGCCGGCAGGATGCGGTCGGCGGTGCCGTGCAGGATCAGGGCCGGGACGTCGACGGCGGGGATGTCGGCGCGGAAGTCCGTGTACCAGGTCGACGGAGCGGCGGATGCGGCGAAGGAGCCGCCGCGGGCCGCGGTGTTCCAGCTGTTGCGGACGGCTTCCTCGCTGATCCGGGTGCCCAGGTTCTCGTCGAGGTTGTAGAAGTCGTTGAAGAAGGCGGTGTAGTAGGCGTAGCGGTCGGCCTTGACGGCGGCGACGACTCCGTCGAAGAACTCCTTCGGGGCCACGCCGTCGGGGTTGTCGTCGCTCTTGAGCAGGCAGGGCTCCAGCGAGGCCAGGAAGGCGACCTTGGCGACGCGGCCGGAGCCGTACCTGGACACGTAGCGGGCGACCTCGCCGGTGCCCATGGAGAAGCCGACGAGGACGGCGTCGTTCAGGTCGAGGGTCTCCATCACGGTGTTCAGGTCGGCCGCGAAGGTGTCGTAGTCGTAGCCGGTCGTCGGCTGCGAGGAGTGCCCGAAGCCGCGGCGGTCGTACGTGATCACGCGGTATCCGGCGTCGAGCAGCGCGGCGCTCTGCCGCTCCCAGGAGTGGCCGTCGAGCGGGAAGCCGTGGATGAGGACGACCGGCTGCCCGGTGCCGTGGTCCTCGTAGTAGAGGTCGACGGGGGTGGTGTTCTCGTGGCCCACGGTGATGTACGTCATGGGGTGATTCCTCGATTCGAAGGGACGGTCCGCGCCTCGGTGCGGGTACGGAACGCCGCCACGCTACGGTCGCGGAAGCGCCGCCTGTTGTCGCACAACGCACTGCGTCTTGCTCATGAGCGCAGCGTTCTGCCCGCCCGGGAGCAGATCGAGTCGGACGGCGCAGCACGCCGGACGTGCCCGTCGGCTCCCGCGATTCCTGCCTGTGGTTCTGCCTGGAGACAGAAACGGCCTGCTGCTTGGCTGTTCGGTGCGGGCGGGAACCCGGGCCCCGCCGAAGCGGTCCGGTTGCGCTCCAGCGAGGTCGCTGCCCGTACGACGAGCCGTCCGGCCCTGACGGGCACCGGCCGCCGCCTTCCGGGGAGGCGCAGCGTCCTGTTCCCGCCCGTCGCAGCCCCGGAGTCACTTCCCTTGAGCGGAGAGCACTTTGAGCTTCGTGTTGACGACCGCCTCCGTGCCGGACCGGGACAAGGTCGCGTACTGGAACGATGCGGTGAGCAGGACGCTGGTGCCGATGACGGTCGCCCCCCGGGGCGACGGGCCGTTCGACGGCCGGATCGCCACCGACCGCCTCGGATATCTCCAGGTTTCCACCATGGAGGCCGACGCGGAGCGGGTCAGCCGCACGCCGGCGCTGATCGCCAGGTCGTCCGAGGCGCTGGTGGCGGTCGGTGTCCAGGTATCCGGCACGGCCACCTTCGTCCAGGACGGTCGGCGGGCCGAGGTGGGTGAGGGTGACCTGGTGGTGTACGACACGACCCGGCCGTACTCCTTCGACTATCCGCAGCGGTTCGCCACGCACGTCTTCCAACTACCGCGCCGCACGCTGGGCGTGTCGGACAGCGACATCCGGCAGGTCACAGGCAACGCCATCGGCACCGGGGACGGTTTCGGCGCGATGCTGCTCCCGTTCCTGGCCACCCTGGCCTCCTCCTCGGCCGACGGCTACCCACCGGCCGTCGTCGACCGGTTGGCCGGCAATGTCGTCGACCTGTTCGCCACTCTGATTGCGGAGCGGGCCCACCCGGGCGGCACGGACGCGGACGCACGGAGTCATCTGATGCTGCGCGTCCGGGACCACATCAACCGGAACCTGGGCGACCCGGACCTGACACCGGAGCAGATCGCCCGGACGCACCGGATCTCCGTCCGGTACCTGCACCGGCTGTTCGAGGGCGAGGGGACCACCGTCGGCGGGCTCATCCGGCAACGGCGTCTGGAGGAGTGCGGCCGTGAACTGGCCCGCCGCGGCAGGACAGCCCCCACCGTGTCCGCCGTGTCCCAGAGGTGGGGCTTCGTCAACCCTGCCCACTTCAGCCGGGCCTTCCGCGCCGCCTACGGTGTGTCGCCCCGTGAATGGCGCGACCTGCGCACCGCCCAGGACGACGGCGGGCGGTCCCCGGCTGTCACCACGGCGCCCTCGACCGTCCCAAAGGCCGCCGCCGATGTCCACGGTACCGACCGGCAGGGGGCTGACCGCATGCCGTCCAGCGGGTAAGGTCCCCGCTCGGAGCCGCGCCGGCCGCCCTGTGCCTGCTGCGGCGGTGCCCCGGCCCGACAGCCGCCGCACCGCCTTCCGCCGCTCGACCAAGGGCCGGTGCTCCGAACCACCCTTTCGCTTCAGGCCCTCTCGGCAGGAGACCGTGTGTGACCACCTTCGTCCCTTCGTCCGCTCGGCGCCCGGTCCTGGACCACCCCACCCGAGCATTCGTGGCTCGGCACACCTGCCCACCGTCGGCGCACGACCCGGACCTGGAACAGGCCCGTCTGAACCTTGCGCGTCTCCAGGAGAAGGACGCTCCCGACCCTCTCGACGAAGAAGCCACTTCCACGGACTGGCTCGCACTGCCGGGCGGGCCGACCGGTCACGTACGGGTGCAGGTGGTCAGGCCCGCCGACAGCGTCGGCGAGATCCCCGTCGTGCTGTTCCTGCACGGACTGGGCTGGGCGCTGGGCGACGCCGACACCCATGAACGTCTGGTGCGCGCGTTCGCCCTCGGCACGGACGCGGCCGTGGTCTTCGTCGAGTACGAGCGCGCCCCGGAGGCGCAGTATCCGGTCGCCGTCGAGCAGTGCTACGCGGTCGCGAAGTGGATTTGCGAGCGAGGCGGCGAAATCGGCCTGGACGGAAGCCGGATGGCCGCCGTGGGCGACTCGGCCGGCGGCAACCTGGTGGCAGCGCTGACCCTGCTCGCCAAGGAGCGCGGAGGAGTGCGGCTGCTGCAGCAGGTGCTGCTCTGCCCGGTCACCGACGCCGACTTCGACACCCCCTCGTACCAGGAGTTCGCCAAGGGATACTTCCTGGGCCGCGAGACCATGCGCTGGTTCTGGGACCAGTACCTGCCCGACGTGCGGCAGCGGAGCCAGGCCACCGCGTCACCGCTGCGGGCCTCCCTGGAGCAGCTCACCGGGCTCCCTCCGGCGCTGGTGGTCACCAGTGAGGCCGACGTGGTACGCGACGAGGGTGAGGCCTACGCGGCGAAGCTCCGAGCGGCCGGCGTTGCGGTGGTCTCCATGCGCTACCACGGGACGATCCACGACTTCATGGTGCTCGATCCGCTGCGCGACACGGACGCCGCCCACGCCGCCCTCGTCCAGGCCCTCGACACCGTGCACGTCGCCCTGCACCGGCACCGCGGCTGAGCTCCCGCTCCAGGACCGGCGTACCCGCACATCGGTCCGTGATCACCAGAGCGGTCGGCAGCCCTCGCGGGATTCCGGGCCCAGGGCACATCGACGCGGCAGTCGCCAGTCACTCGGCGGGGAGCGAGTCCAGGAGCTTCTGTGCGGTCATCAGGTCTTTGCTGTCGGCCGCGTCGCCGAAGGCGAGGGCCTGACGGAGGCAGGAGCGGGCTTCCTCGCCTTCTCCCAGCTCGATCAGGGCCTCTCCGAGATGCAGGAGCGTGCTGCCCTCTATGTGGGGAATGCCGATGCGGTGGGACTGGACCACGGCATGGCGATAGTGGTCGGCGGCCTCGCGCCATAGGTGCAGGACGGCGTAGCCGCGACCGAGCGCACGGGTCGTGTTGGCACGGTAGATGTCGGCGAGGTGCCCGCTCACGGGACAGTCGGGCGCGTCCAGGAAGGTGATGATGCGCTTGTGCTGGATCAGGGAATCTTCGGCACGGCCGAGCAGGCGCAAGGAGGACCCGTAGGTGAACATGGCACCCAGCCAGCCCTCGCGGTCGTCGGCCTCCTCGTAGAGGGCTATGGCGGCGAGAGACTTGTCGGCGGCCTCCCGGACCTCGCCGAGCTCCGTCTGGGCCCATGCGGCCTGCGCAAGTGCCGAGGCTTGCTGGGACGCGTCCTGGGCACGGCGGGCGCAGTCCAGCGCTTCCTGGGCCCGTTCGACGGCCTCCCGGTACCGGGATTCGCAGGAGAGGGCCCAGGAGTACATGTTGAGGTGGAAAGCCTGCATGTACGGGTCGTCGAGTGCGGTGGCGGCCTCGCCGGCCAGGCGGAAGACCTCGGGCCAGTGTCCCCAGTGGACCCACAGGTCGCAGAACCACTCCATGGCATGTGCGGTCTCCACGACCCGGGTGTGCTCACCCCTGTGGGCGGCGCTGCGCAGCGCGGCGAGCCAGGCGGGGGCTTCGCTCTGCAGCCAGGCACGGGCCTGCTCGGCACTCTCCAGCGGGACCAGGCCTTGCCAGGAGGCCGGCGGCGCCCCGTACTTGGGCTTGTACCAGCGGCCGGCGACAACGGCCGTCTCCAGCAGCCAGGTGCGCAGCCGGTCGTCGGCTGCTTCCCGCTCGCCGGGTTCCTCCTCGCGCGACAGCCGGTCGCGGGCGAACAGCCGGAGCAGGTCGTGCAGTTGATAGCGGCCGGTGAAGGTGGCCTGCAGCAGTCCGGCCTCGGCGAGCTCCTCCATCACGTCCTCGGCCTCGAAGACGCCGGTCGCCGTCAGAGCGGCGCCGTAGGCAGCGGTCATGTCCGGCCCGGGAACCAGACTCAGCAGCCGCAGCATCCGTGCCGCGTGGGCGGTCAGTTGACGGTAGGACAGTTCGAATGCCGCCTCCACGCGCACATCGCCGGCGGTGAGCGCGCCCAGTCGGCGTTCCTCGTCGGCCAGGCGCCGGGCCAGGTGGTCGACGGTCCATCCGGAACGGACGGTCAGCCAGTTTCCCGCCACCCGCAAGGCCAACGGCAGACGCCCGCACAACTCCGCCACCCGCGCCACCGCCTCGGCTTCCGCGTCCGCCCGATCCTCGCCCAGGATCCGGCGCAGCAGATCGACCGCCTCGTCCTGCGCCATCTCCGACAGCGCCAGGCGGCCGACATCCTCCAGCCCGGTCAGGGGCCGCCGACTGGTGACCAGCACCAGACTTCCCCCGCCCGTGGGCAGCAGCGCACGGACCTGTCCCTCGTCGCGGGCGTTGTCCAGGACCACCAGGCACCGGCGGTCACCGAGCAGCGCCCGCAGCAGCCCCGCGCGACCCTGCGAATCCTCATGCGCCAGCCGGCGGTCCGACACGCCGAGGGCCTTCAGCAGCTTCAGCAGCGCCTCGCCCGTGTCCACGGGGCCGTCCACGCCGTGCAGGTCCACCACGAAACACCCGTCGGGGAACTCTTCCGCCAGGTCCGCTGCCGCCTGCAGCGCCAGCGTCGTCTTCCCGCACCCCGGAGGACCCGAGACGACCCACACCGAGAACTCCTCGCCGGCACGGGCCGCTTGCGCCGCCTCCCGCAGGAGCGCCAGCTGCGGAGCGCGCCCCGTGAAGTCCCCCACCGATCGTGGCGGCACGGCCGTCCCCGCCACCGCCACCGCGCGCGTGGGACGCGCCGCCCGCGCCACGGCCAGCAGCGCCTCCCGTTTCGCGTCCGCGAGTCCCAGCCCCTCCGCCAGCGCCACCACCGTGCGCCGCTGCGGAACCCGACTGCGCCCCCGCTCCATGTCGCCGATGGCGCGGACACTCACGCCCGACGCCTCGGCCAACTCCTCCATCGTCAAACGGCCTCGCTGCCGCAGATCACGCAGAACGACCCCGAACGACTTCTCCCCGTACACAACCCCTCTTTCCTCCCCGCCCCGAGGGAAGAATACGGCGTGCTTGTGCGGGCAAAGCTGCAGGGTGGCGGCACCAACCGCGGTGCCGGGCCGCAGGTCAGCGGGCCGTGGAGCGGACCGCGTCCTGGATCAGCTCCGCCACGGCCTTGGGCCGGGCGAGCATGACCAGATGGGAGGAGTCGACCTCGACGGTGGTCATGCCGGCGCGCTCGTAGCCGTAGCGCTCCACCTCGGGGTTGATGGTCCGGTCGGAGGTGGCGACCAGGCCCCACGAGGGCTTGGTCTTCCACGCCGCGACCGGCGCCGCCTCCGAGAAGGCACGTGCGGCCAGGGGGCGTTGGGAGACGGCGAGCACCGCGGCGAGGTCGGGGTCGACGTCCGCCGCGAAGAGGGCGGGGAACTTCTCGATCTCCACCGAGACGTCTGTACCGGTCTCGGTGGAGCCGGCCACCGGGAACGGGGTGTAGACGAGCGCGTCGGCGAGACCGGAGTCGGGGAAGCGGCCCTGCAGCTCGCCCAGGCTCTCTCCCTCCTCCAGCGCATATCCCGCGAGGTACACCAGTGCGCGGACGTTGTCCTCCGTGCCGGCGAGGGTGATGACCGCGCCGCCGTAGGAGTGCCCGACCAGGATCACGGGGCCTTCGACGGCGCGGATCACCGAGGCGATGTACGCGGCGTCGTCGACGAGGCTGCGGTTGGGCACCGCCGGAGCCACCACCTTCAGGCCGGCGGCGGTCAGTTCGGGGATGACGCGGGCGAAGCTGGAGGCGTCGGCGAAGGCGCCGTGGACCAGGACGACGGTGGGGCGGGCGTGTCGGGACATACGAAAACTCCTCGGTGCGTGACTGGGGATGGGTCTGGGATGCGGGAGATGGATGCGCGGTGCTTCACAGGCCGAAGCGGGCGCGCCTTGCCTCGGGAACCAGGTCGGTGTACTCGGGGTGCTTGCCGATCCAGCCCCGGATGAATGGGCAGTACGGCAGGACGCGCAGCCCACGGGCCCGGGCGTCGTCGAGCGCTCCCTGGGCGAGGAGACCGCCCAAGCCCCGGCCGGCGAACCGGCTGTCGATCTCGGTGTGGATGAAGGCGATCTCGCCCTCCGAGAGGTGGTACTCGGCGAATCCCGCGGTCTCGGTGCCGTCGTCGCCGGCGAGGATCTCGTACCGGGACTTCTCGGGCCGGTCCGTCACCTGCGGTTCCATGGGTGCTCCTGTGCGGTCGTGGTGTGACGGGGTGGGTCGGGGCCGGGGTCAGAGCGTGCGGCGCACGCCCGCCTGGCGTTCCAGGTTGCGCAGTTGGACGCCCAGGTCGCCTTCCACGGCGATGTGGGCGGGGCCGCTGCGGCCGATGGGCAGGACCTGCTCGCTGCGCATGTCCTCGAGCATCAGGGCGAACGCCGTGTACATCGCGACGAGCGCCACCACGAGGCCGAGCGCACCGGCCGTGAGCGTCAGCCATTCGGCGCCGGTGAGGCCCGCGAGGCCGGTGGCCGCCCAGCGGGGCAGGGAGACCGCGAGGACGAACCACAGCGCGCGCTTGGGCCGCGTCACGGCAGTCATCAAGGCCCCGAAACAAAGGAGGGCCAGGTTGAACACGCCAAGGACCTCGAGGCCGTCGGCCGCGCCGCTGAACATGACGAGCGCGTACGCCAGCCAGCTGCCGGCGAACACCGCCATCAGCGTCGCCGCGATCACGTCACGGGCGCCGAAGGCCAGGATGCTCACCAGAAGTTGGAGGACGAAGGCCGGCAGTACGGTGAAGGCGACGGCGCTGCGGGCCGTCTCGTCGAAGATCCCGAGCTGCAGGCAGCCTGTCATCACGGAGGCGATGGCCACCGCGAAGAAGCCGAGCGGCATGGGTGAGGCGATGGGGCGCAGGTTGATGCGTGTCATCGACCGGAGGTCCGGTTCGAAACGGCGTCCCGGGGGAGCGTCCGGCGAGGCGGCCGGGGTGTCGCCGCTGTCGGCGGCGGGGGAGGCTGCGGTCATCGGGTGGATCTCTCTTTCAGTGCTCGAAGCAGGGGTCGACGAAGGACGGCGTCGTGTCGCGAACGGAGCCGCGGGCGACGCGCCACCGGCGGTGCTGCTCGGACTCGGCGACGGCATCGGCCACCAGCGACGCCTGACGCGCACCGCTCTGGTAGCCGCCGAAGTGGGCGACGGGGCTCCAATCCGGGCTCACCGGCGGGACGGGCTCGTCGAGACCCTCGTACTCGGCGGAGGCGTGGACGATCCGGCCGCCGACGACGGTGAGTACGGATTCGATGTCGGGGATGTCGGCCTCGGGCACGGTGAGGTAGTCGTCGGACAGGATCGCGAGGTCGCCGTAGAAGCCCTCGCGGAGGATTCCCTTGACGTCTTGCTCGCCGGTGAGCTCCGCCCCGCCGCGGGTGTAGAGGCCGAGGGCGGTCTCCCGGTCGATCAGGTTCCCGGCCGGACTGAGGGCCGTGCCTCCGACGGTGCGCCCGGTGACCAGCCAGTGGAGCGCGACCCACGGGTTGTACGAGGAGACGCGGGTGGCGTCCGTGCCGGCGGCGACGGTCAGGCCCCGGTCGAGCATGGCCCGGACCGGCGGCGTGTGGGCGGCGGCCTCGGCGCCGTAACGGTCGCGGAAGGCGGTGCCCTGGAAGGACATGCGGTTCTGGACGGAGAGGGCACCGCCGAGGGCGGCGATCCGGTCCAGGCTGTCGGCCGAGACGGTCTCCGCGTGGTCGAAGAGCCAGCGGTTGTCGCCGGGGAAGAGTCCTTCTGCGGCGAGTTTCTCGAAGACGGCCAGGTCGCGGCGGATCGTCTCGTCGTAGGTGGCGTGGAGCCGGAAGCCCCAGCCGTTCTCCATCAGGAGCCGTACGGCGCTCTCGAACTCGGCCTCGTACCCTGCGGCGAGTTCGGGCCGGGGTTCGGAGAAGTTCTCGAAGTCGGCCGCGGCCCAGGTCAGGTTCTCGCCCGCGCCGTTGAGCCGCAGCCACTCGTCCCCGTCACCGGGCTTCACCATCTCCGTCCAGCGCTTGAGGTCGGCGAGCTCCTGACCGGCCGTCTGCGGGAACAGGTGGTAGGCGATCCGCAGGGACAGCTCCCCCGACCTCGCGAGGTCGACGACGGTGGCGTAGTTGTCGGGGAAGTTCTGGAAACCGCCGGCGGCGTCGACCGCCGAGGTCAGTCCGAAGCGGTTCAGCTCACGCAGGAAGTGACGGGTCGACGTCCGCTTGTCCGCCTCGTCGAGGGCCGGCGCCTTGGCCAGCGTCGAGTACAGGATGAGCGCGCCCGGCGCCGCGAGGAGGACGCCGTTGGGTTCGCCGTCCCGGCCCCGTACGATCTGCCCGCCGCGGGGATCCGGGGTGTCGCGAGTGAACCCGGCCGCCTGGACCGCGGCCCGGTTCATCAGGGCCGACTGGTACAGGTGCAGGACGAAGACCGGGGTGTCGGGGGCGGCGGCGTTGAGCTCGGCGACGGTCGGCATCCTGCGCTCGGCGAACTGCTCGGCGGTCCAGCCGCCCACGACCCGGATCCACTGCCCCTTCGGGGTGCGGCCGGCCTGCTCGCGCAGCATCGCGAGGGCGTGGCGGAGGCTTCGTACGCCGTCCCAGCGCAGTTCCAGGACGTAGTTCAGGCCGCCCCTGATGACGTGCAGGTGCGAGTCGTTGAGGCCGGGGATCACCCGGCGGCCCAGCGCGTCGACGACCTTCGTTCCCGGCCCGACGAGATGGGCCAGGTCGTGGTCGTCGCCCAGGGCCGCGACCCGGCCGTCGCGGATCGCGACGGCACGGGCCTCGGGGCGGTCGGGGTCACCGGTGAAGACCTTGGCGTTGCGGACGAGGAGGTCGGCGTGCTCGTGTTCCCGCCGCGGGCCGGGGACGAGGCCCGCCACCGGCATGCTTGCCGACGGCCCGTGTGCGGAGGGTCCGTGCGTCGACGGCCCGGTCATGCGAGGGCCTTGCGGAGGGCGTCGGTGGCGAGGCCGATGGCGAGTTCCGCGGCCTGCGTCTCGCGCAGCGCGTTCAGCATGACGAAGTCGTGGATGGCTCCCTGGACGCGCAGGGCGGTGACGGGGACGCCGGCGGCGCGGAGCTTCGCCGCGTACGCCTCGCCCTCGTCGCGCAGGACGTCGGCCTCCGCGGTGATGACCAGGGCCGGCGGCAGACCGGTCAGCTGCTCGGTGGAGGCACGCAGCGGTGACGCGGTGATCTGAGCGCGCTCGGCCTCTTCGGTCGTGTACTGGTCCCAGAACCACTTCATGGCGTCACGGCGCAGGAAGTAACCCTCGCCGAAGGCGTGGTACGAGTCGGTGTCGAAGCCCGCGTCGGTCACGGGGTAGAAGAGGACCTGGTGGGCGATGCGGACGTCGCCGCGCTGCTTGGCCATGAGAGTGAGGGCGGCGGTCATGTTCCCGCCGACCGAGTCGCCGGCGACGGCGATCCGGGTGCCGTCGAGGTCCTTGTGGTGTCCCTCGCGGGCGATCCACTGGGCGACGCTGTAGTTCTGCTCGATGGCGACGGGGTAGCGCGCCTCGGGCGAGAGGTCGTAGTCGGGGAAGACGACGGCCGCGCGAGTGCCGACGGCGAGTTCGCGGACGAGCCGATCGTGGGTGTGGGCGTTGCCGAAGACCCAGCCGGCGCCGTGGATGTAGAGGATGACGGGGAGCGGGCCGGTAGCGCCGCGGGGGCGGACGATCCGGGCGCGGACGTCGCCGGTCGGGCCGCCGTGGACGGTGATCCACTCCTCGTCGACGGCGGGCAGCACGACGCCTTCACCGCTCTGGACGTCGTCCACGGCCTTGCGGCCGTCCGCCACGGGGATCTCGTACAGGAACGGCGGCTGGGCGGTGGCGTCGGCGAAGGCCTGGGCAGCGGGTTCGAGAATCGGTGTGTTCGGCATGAGAGGTTCTCCTTCGTGGGTCCTACGAGTGGGTGCTGCTCAGTGGGTGGCGCGCGTGGCGTCGATGATCACGTCGGTGACCACGACCGGGACGGCCACGGCGTGCAACGCGTCCACCTCCGTGGTGTGGGAGCCGCGCGCCGTGCCGTGCACCGTTCGGCGGCCGGCGGGATGTTCTTGTCAGCGGTGGTGATCAGCGCCCACAACGGGCTCGCCGGATGCTTGTGTTGGTGCAGTGCGGCGGTCTTCTGAGAGGCCGTACGACTCCAGGAGGCGCAGCCAGACCTCGCTGACCGTCGGGAAGGCCGGGACGGCGTGCCACAGACGCTCGAGCGGGACTTCTCCCACAATGGCGACGGTGGCCGTGTGGATGAGTTCGGTCGCCATCGGGCCGGTGAGGGTGCAGCCGACGACGACTTCGCGGGTCTCGTCGACGACGAGCTTGGCGTGGCCGCGGTAGTCGTCCGCGTACAGCGCGGCTCCGGCGACGTCGTCGATGCGGTACTCCACCGCGCGGACCGGGACTCCGGCTTCGCGTGCCGCGCGTTCGGTGAGACCGACGCACGCGACCTCGGGGTGGGTGAAGACCGCCTGGGGGACTGCGAAGTGGTCGGCCTCCGCGCGCCATGCCCGCCGGCGGCCGGTGTCGGCAGGACGGCCCGCTGCGCGCTCGGCGATCGCAGCGGCGCATGCGCGGGCCTGGTACTTGGCCATGTGGGTCAGCGGCGCACGGTGGTTCACGTCGCCGACCGCGTAGAGCCAGTCCCCGTCGAGGGCGGTGACGCGGCAGGTGTCGTCGACCGGGAGCCAGTCGCCGACCGGCAGGCCGACGGTCTCCAGGCCCAGGTCCGCCGTGCGCGGCCGGCGGCCGGTGGCGGCAAGTACCTCGTCGCAGAAGAAGGCGGCTCCGTCGTCGGTCTCCACGGTCACGCTACGGGTGGTCTCGTCACGGGCGACCCGCGTGGCCGAGACCCCGAAGCGGATCGCGACGCCCAGGCCGGTGAGCCCCCTGGTGACCTCTTCGCCGGCGCACGGCTCCCAGCCGGTCAACAGGGCCTGGTCGCGGACGAGCAGGGTGACGGAGGAGCCGAGAGAGCGCCACGCGGTGGCCATCTCGCAGGCCACGACCCCTCCGCCGATGACGACGAGCCGCGCCGGCACCGCATCGGACGTGGTGGCCTGCCGGTTGGTCCACACACCGATCCGGTCGAGCCCTTCGACCGGCGGCAGCGCGGGTTCCGTGCCGGGGCAGAGGACGACCGCGAGCCGGGCCCGCAGGGTGCGGACCGTGCCGTCGGCCCCGGTCACCTCCACCCGGCGCTCTCCGGCGAGCCGGCCGTGCCCTCGTACGAGGGGTATGCCGGCGCTGTTCAGCCAGTCGGCCTGGCCGGTGTCGTCGCCGCGGCCGGTGAACCGGTCGCGGCGGGCCAGGACCTGCGCCGGGTCGAGGGCCCCGGTCACCGCCTGCAGTGCCCCGTCGACCGACCGGGCGGCCTCCCTGGCCGCGCCGGGACGCAACAGGGCCTTGCTCGGCACGCATGCCCGGTAGGAACACTCGCCGCCGACCGCCTCGGCCTCGACGACGACGGCGGTCAGCCCTGATCGGACGACGCGGTCGGCGGCGACCTCGCCGCCCGGCCCGCCGCCGACCACGACGACGTCGTACGTGTCCTCCATCAGCCGCGCACCAGGGGGGTGTCCACGAGGTGCTCGGCCAGGAACCACACCTGCGCCTCGCCGGTGCGGATGACGTCGGAGACGAGCAGGTCGGTGCTGCCCTCGTCGCCCTCGTCCGAGATCCGGGCGGCGGCGTCCCGCGCGTCGATCAGGATCCGCTCGTGCGCGTCGAGAAGGCGCGACAGCATGACGGGGACCGGCTCCACGCCGTCCGGCGGCCGGGGAATCGCCGTCAGCTCCGCGACGTGGCGCGGGTCTCCGACCGCGACGCCGCCGAGGCTCTGGATCCGCTCGGCCAGCCCGTCCACGATGGCGAGTTGGGCATCCGCATGCTTGTCCAGCATGAGGTGGAGCGAGTAGAAGGTCGCCCCGCGCATGAGCCAGTGGTGCTTCTTGTAGAGGGAGTACAGGATCTGCGTGTCGGCGAGTACGCGGTTCAGCCGCTGGCAGGCGTACATGCGGGTGTCGTGGCCGAGGCCGATCGGCAGCTGCTTGAGCGTGCCGAACGTCTGGGTCTCTTCGCCCTTCTGGTGCAGCAGCGGCTGGCCGCCTCCGCGCGGGGCTGTGGTGGTCGTGGTTTCCATCGAGTTCTCCTGGAGGTGGGAGGGCCCGGCCGTCCGGTCGGGGGCACGGAGCGGCCGGACCCGGTCTGCGTGGCACGCGGTCAGCGCTCGCTGCGGACGGCGGCCTGCGGCGCCGCCGGGTCTGCCGTAGCTGCCGGGCCCGACCGGTGCAGTACGACCCGGGCGAGCAGCCCGCTTCCGACGCCCGCCGCGACCACGAGGACTGTCCACCACAGCGGGTAGGGCCTGAGGCCGAGGGCCGCGTCGAGGGACCAGGCGCCGGGTCCGGTGGCGGCGAGAGCGGCGGCGGTGCCGATGAGGACGAGCGGGTACTCGTAGCCGTCGTTCTGCACCCAGAGGCCGTTGTGCCATTTCACGGTGAGGGCGACGGTCATGACCCCGATGGCCCCCGTGGCGGCGAGCGGGGTCAGGAAGCCTGAGGCGAGCAGCAGACCCGATCCGATCTGACCACCGCCCGCCGCCAGTGCGGTGAGGGCTCCACCGCGGAAACCGTCGGCGCGGAACTCCTGCGTGCCGCCCTCGAGCCCCCTGCCGCCCAGGTGCGTGCTGATCTTCTGCACGCCATGGCCGGCGACGAGGAGCCCCACCAGCAGACGCAGGATCAGAATGCCGGTGTCCAAGGAGGTCAGCCGGCCGCGTGCGCGCCGATGATGCTCTGCGCATACACGACACCCAGGCCGTAGGCGCCCGCGTGGGCCTTGACGATCTCCATGACCGCGCCGTACGTCTCCTGACGCGCCCAGTCCCGCTGCAGCTCGAGGAGGACCTGCACCCAGGTCACCGGCACCGCGCCGGCGGCGATCATCCGCTGCAGCGCGTGCTCGTGGGCGGCCGGGCTGACGCCGCCGGAGGCGTCGGAGACCACGTACACCTCGTAGCCCTGCTCCAGCGCGGACAGCGCGGGAAGCACCAGGCAGACCTCGGTCCACAGGCCGGAGAGGATGATCTTCTTGCGCCCGGTCGCCCTGACCGCCGCCACGAGCGCCTCATCCTCCCAGGCGTTCATCGTCGTGCGGTCGATGACCTCGTTCTTGGGGAACACCTCTGCGAGCTGCGGAAGCAGGGGCCCGGAGAACGACTCGGCGGCCACCGTGGTCAGGACGGCGGGCACGTCGAACGCCTGGGCCGCCTTGGCGAGACCCACGGTGCTGTTGATGATCGCGGCGCGATCGCCGCTCCCGGTGCCGAAGAACATCTGCGGCTGGTGGTCCACGAAGAGCATGACGGCGTTGCCGGGCGTGAGCAGGTCCGCGCTCGGGGCGGCCTGCACCTTGGTGATGTCGAACATGAGGGATCCTTTCGGAGCAGTCGGAATCGTGCCGTCCGCGTTACTGGGTTCGGCACACCCGAAAACTACGACCGGCCCGACCGGCCGACTTCTCTCTCCGTGCCCAGGAGTTGGCACGACAGCGCACTACCCCCCGCGCAAGGGACACGAGTTGGATTCACTGCGTATGCCGGACTCACCGGAGTACTCGCCTCCCGCGAAAGGACGGTGGGGCCGGCATTCGTCCGTAGGTGGGGGGCGAGGCTCGCTCCCGGGGCTCTTCGGGCGTGACCAGGGCGTCCATGCCTCTGCAAGCTTTCTGCAAGCTCAGAACTGGAGGGTGGTGTCTGTCATCCGCCCCAGTACGCCGGCAACAGGTCGCCAGTCCGGCCGGCGGATCGTCAAGAAGCAGAGGGCTACGCAGACGGGCCTTCGACAGACGTGACAGGACCGACGTGACACGACAGGACGAGGCTTCCATGGAGATCAACCGCACCCTCCGCACCCTCCGTACCAGAGTGACGGCTCTCGCCGTAGGAGTGACATTGCTGTCCGGCGCCGCCGTGGTCGGCACCGCCGGGCCGGCCGCGGCCGCGAGCGGCTGCAACGCGACCTACGTCAAGTACGGGAACTTCATCGAGTGGCGCGGGGAGGCACGCATCCCCGCCTGGAGCGACGGCACCTACCTGAGTCTCAACTGCTCGATGCAGGAGGGGTCCTCCGGCGCCGGTGTCAGGGCGCTGCAACTGACCCTCAACAAGTGCTACGGCGAATCGCTGGACGTGGACGGGGACTTCGGGCCCCGGACCCGTGACGCGCTCAAGCGGGCCCAGGCCAGGGAGCGCATCTCGGTGGACGGCGGCTACGGCCCGCAGACCCGCAACGCGCTCACGTGGTACTACAAGCCGGTCACCGCCATGGGCTCCGACGAGTGCAGCCGGCTCTGACGAGCCGCCACTCCGAGCGGAACGACAATCCTCACCGGCGGAGCATGCCGGAACTCGACGGAGCCTCTTCAGCGCGGGCCGTGGGACGGGGAGTGCCGCGCTGCCGACCTCGAGGGCCGCGTCACACGAGGCTCCCGTGCCGGAGAGGCGAGGGGAAGCCCGCCTCTCCGGCACGGGAGCCCCATCGGCTCCCGCTCCCGCCCGGGCCGGGGCGCGGCCGACCGCTCCCGCGCGCCGGCCACGCGGCGGCTCCACCGCCCCGCCCGGCGAACCGCGCGCCGGGCAGACGAATCTGAACCGTGGAGGATGCGCATGTCGGAAGACCCGAATGTCCTGGCTGCCCAGAAGTGGGTCAATGCGACCTACGCGAACGCGCCCGGGTACGTACCGTGCCCGACGGACGGCAGTACGGGCTGGGCGACAGTGGACTGCCTCACCCAGGCACTCCAGCACGAACTGGGGATTTCCCCGACAGTCAAGAACTTCGGGCCGGGCACCTTCGAAGCGGTGAAGAAGCGCTTCCGGTTCCCCGACCAGGAGACCAACACGAACATCGTCCGCATCTACAACGCCGCGCTGTGGTGCAAGGGCTACTACGGCTCGGAGCATCCCGCCGTATGGGACTCGACGGCCACGGCCTCCCTCGGTGAACTCTACGGCGACATCGGTCTCCTTCCCGGCTCGCACATCGACGCCGACCTGTGGGCCCGCATCACCCGGTCGCTGCTGCGCATGGACCAGTTCCGTACCGTGCCCGGCGGCCACGGCACCACCAAGCGCATCCAGCAGCACCTCAACCAGCGCTACGTCCAGCTCGTCCGCATCCCCGCCATGAACCTGGTGCCGTGCGACGGCCACTACTCGCGCGACGTGCAGCAGGGGCTGATGCTGGCCGTCCAGTACGAACTCGGCCTGGACAAAGCCACCATCAACGGCTATTTCGGCGAAGGTACACAGCAGGCCCTGAAGACCAGGGGCACCGGCAGCTCCCTGCCCGCCGACCTGGCGCTGCTGTTCCGCGCCGCCTGCTGGTTCAACTCCCCCACCTGGGACAGCGACGGCAGCGCCGTTCACTTCGCCTTCGAAAAGGTGTTCGGCGACATGCCCTGGCCCGAGGAGGACGGCGACGTCCCCTGGCCCGACATCGAGCACTGGGTGAACGCCTTCCAGGCGTTCTCCCAGATCCCCACCGGCACCTACAACTTCCAGACCTGGGCCCAGTTGCTCGTCTCCTGCGGTGACACCAGCCGCGACGCCGAAGGCTGCGACACCGCCGCGTACACCAGCAAGGAACGCGCCCAGGCTCTGTGGAACGAGGACTACCGGATCATCGGCCGGTACCTGGACGAGCACCTCGACCCCGACGACGAGCACTACCTCGGCAAGGCGCTCAAGCCCGGCGAGGCGCAGGACATCATCGACGGCGGTCTCAGGCTGTTCCCGCTGTTCCAGTACAACGGGACCCAGCTGTTCAACTTCACCTACGAGAAGGGGTACGACCAGGGGGTCAAGGCCGTCGCCAAGGCCAGGGAACACGGCATCCCGCACGGATCCTGCATCTACTTCGCCGTGGACTACGACGCTCAGGACCACCACATCACCTCGAACGTCCTGCCCTACTTCCACGGTGTCCGCACGGCCTTCGAGCAGAACGGCGCCCGCTACGTCTTCGGCGTGTACGGCACCCGCAACGTCTGTGAACGCGTCTCCCGCGAGGCCGGCGCCCGCTGGTCCTTCGTCTCGGGCATGTCCTGGGGCTACTCCGGGAACCTCGGTTATCCGATGCCGCACAACTGGTCGTTCAACCAGATCCGGGAGTACCAGTTCCAGGCCGGCTACGGCCTCGACGCCAACGTCTGGCGGCGGGAAAGCGACCTCGGGGTGTCCAGCCTCGACTTCACCGGCCAGGGTGATCAGAGCCTGCGGGAGTACATCGACTTCGTGAAGCGCGTCGAGGGCGTCATCTCCGCCATGGGCTCCGGACCTCCCCGGCACTCGGTGATCGACGGAACGCTGGCGTTCCTGCGCTCGGCCGAACCCGCTTATCACGGCGTGAAATGGGATGCCATTCTCGGCGGCATCTCCTGGGACATCATGGATGCCTGCGCGGACGCGGGCATCGAACCCGGCGACAGGCTCACCTACTACGATCCGCGGGCGAACCACGACATCACCCTCGCGCACTTCGGCGCCGCCGCCGAGGGCCACTACAGCCGCCCCGGCAGCGGCAACGACGCGACCGTGGGAGAAGGCTGCGGATGGGCGGGGGACATCCTCAACGCCTACACGCAGTGGCGTGAGGACCACCGCTCGATGACCGGCGAGAACTTCTGCGTCCAGGTCGTCGGATCCGCGACGGTGGAATCCCGGTTCAGCAGTGACGACCTCATCGCCGACGTCGACGCCTACAACCTCTCCCGCATGCTGCACGGCTCTGACGGCGAGTCGGGCGGCGGGGACGACAGGCTCCTGTCCGACGCCCTGTTCACGTACCACTTCTGGGATGGAGCGAACCGCTCGGGGAAGCGGTTCACCCACTTCTACGACACCCGGTTCAGCGGCAGTCGCAGCACGTTCGAGGCGACCGTGCGGAACATCCTGCTGGATTTCGACTTCTTCTCCGCGTTCGACTGGGGCAAGAAGTTCTTTCTGCCCGAGGACGAGTCCCAGTGGCCGGAGAAGATCCCCGCGGACCAACTCGACTCGTTCGTCGAGGGACTGCACACCGTCATCACCCGACGTATGGAAGGGGAATAGCGTGAGCCGCACCATCTCGCGCCGGGGCGTACTCGCCGCCGGGGCCGGCGCCGCCGTGGCCGCCTGGATCGCCCACGTCGGCCCGGCCGCCGCCGCCCCGGTCTCCGCGTCGAACGGGAGGAGCGCCGCATGGACCCGGGACAGGTCCCTGAACGGCTGGCCCATCACCCCCGACGCCGTCAGCACCCGTACGGTGGAGGGCTCTTCGGCCTCCGTGGACCTGCGGGACGGCCCGGTGGCGACCGTGCTCCTGCACGTCGCCCGGCGCTGGCACTACGAGATCGCACCACTCGACACCGGCCAGGGCGGCGGCATCAGCGGCCACACCACCAGCCGGACCGTCGCCGCGGAGTTCGAATCGAACTACCTCTCCGGCACCGCACTCTGCCTCCACCCCGCCGCGTACCCCCTCGGCGGCTCCGAGGAGTTGTGGCCCCACCATGAACTGATCGTGCGTGACATCCTCCTGGACTGCGAAGGCACGGTCGTCTGGGGCGGCGACCTCGATCCCGTGAAGCGGTCGCACTTCCACATCGCCGCCGGGCCGGAAGGGGACGGCCTCGCTCGCGTCGCCGGACGGCTCTCCCCTCGGCCCAGTGCCGGGCGGACCCGCGGAGCGGGGGCGGTCGGAGACCCCGCGCAACCCGCCAGGCGGGTCAAGGCACGCCGTCTCGAACGCACCCAGAGCAGCTGACCGCGCAAGGAAGAACACTCATGACAAGAACACGGGGGACATGAAGCCCACGAGAGCGATCGCGGCCGTCACGACCGCGGGGCCCCACTGACGCTGGGCGTCCGCGTCTCACCGGCGTCGGCCAATACGCCGGACGGCTGGGGGCGTGGGTACAGGGACTTCTCCGACGACTGGAACGACGAGGGGGTCCTCTCTCGAACCTCGTACGCGAGCTCCAAGCCAACCTTCCTGTGGCAGAAGATCCTTTGGGTCGAGGGCGTGATGTACGCGGCATCCAGTACGAGCGAGTCCTTCACCAAGGACAAGATCGACGGGATATTCGGCACCAACACCGCCCGGGCGACCCGGTCGCTGCAGTCACGCTGGCGCCTCGGAACGGACTCGACCGTCGGTGGGGCGACGTTCGGCAGGGCGGCCAGGAATCCCTCCTACGTGGGCGGCAGCACCGCCTCGGGCAAGGCGCTGACCCTCCAGTACAACGGGGACGAGCACACCTTCAGCATCATCCGGAACCCGGACGGCAAGTACACCTTCCTCGACCGCCAGGGAGACCGGCGCCAGGCGGGCTACGGCTACCACAGTTGCGGCTGACACCCGTTGCGGACCCGGCACGCCCGGCAGCCGGGCATGCCGGGTCCGCCTGTCGCTCGAACATCCGCGTGACGTGAACGGAGCAGCCGGCCGGCTGCTCCCGACAGCGCCACCACAGCGACTGCTTGCCACCGGCGCCCCCTGGCAGGGGCAACTCCTGCCTCATGCGCTTCGACACAGGCTCCCGGTCCACGAGGCTCGTCCCATCCGTCGGAAGGCGGCCGCGCCAGTCACTGACACTGCATCTGGTTCGGCCGGGGCCCGGCGACGGGCCCTGGCCACCCGACCAGCGTTCACCCCTTGCCAGGGCTGCCCCGCCTACCGCTCGGGCGAGGCGGTCTGCGGTGGACCGGCCGTTGAGCGGCGGGCAGGTCACCGACATGGACCGGGGGAAGTTCGGCGCGACGCCCCGGGACGGACCAGTGAGTCACCGACCGGTCCCCGCACCCCCTGCATCGTCACTACCGTCAGCAAGATCCGAGGGACGTCGGGCAGTTGCTGCCCTGTACGCCCCGAAGTGTCCACGAAGAGTTCGGAGCGGGCGGGCGGTGATCCCCTGGAGTGCCGGCGCCCGGCTGAGTAGCCTCGGATCCTCCAGGGGCGTCCGTGGGTGTGGTGAACGCCGTGGCCGGAGAACGAGGGGGAGACGGATGAGTATCGTCATGACCGTACGGGCGGAAGGAACTTCGGGTGCCGCAGAGGAACTGCGGGGATGGCTGCTGAACGAGCCGGAACTGCGGGGCCGTGTCCGACGGGAGTCGACGGAGCCCCCGCCCGGGGCCATGGGCCCCGCGACCGATGCCCTAGTAGCCCTGCTGGAACCGGGCGGGGTGGCGGCGGTCTTCGCCGGGGCGATCGTCGCCTGGGTGCAGACGCGGCGCGGCAACCACACCGTCACCGTGACCCGGGCGGACGGCACCTCGATCACCATCAGCACGCGCCAGGCCCGCAGCCTGAGCCCTCAGGAGCTCGCCGAGCTGGCCGAACGGCTGGCACGGCCCGCGGAGCGGGCGGAACTGCCGGGTGAGGAGCAGGGCGGAGCGGAGCGACCGCGTGAGGACCCCGCGCCGTGACCGACAGCCTGGCGGCACGCGGTGCCCGAGTCGTGCTGATCGGCACCGGTTCGTTCCGCCCGGGCTCGAAACTCACCGAACTGACCTCTGTGGACGCCACGTTGAGCGGTCTCGAGCAGGCGCTGCACGACGCGTGCGGCAGGGCCACCGGCAGCGTCACGCGGGTCCCGGCCTCCGCGGACGCCACCGAAGTGGTGGCCGCTGTGGAAGAGGCGCTGCACGGCGCGAAGGGGCCGTTGGTGCTGTACTACGTCGGACACGGCCTGCTCGGCCCCGGCGACGAGCTGTACCTGGCCACCCACTTCAGTCTTTCGGACCACAGCGTCGCGGGGGCGGTGCCCTACCGCACCGTGCGGGACCTGCTGGGTGGGGCGGCACATGGCTCTCTGGTGGTGCTGGACTGCTGTTTCTCGGGCATCGCGAAGCGGCCGAAGGGCGGCGTGACACCGGATCCGTTCGTATCCGCGCAACCACGAGGCAGCTTCCTGCTCACGTCGGCGTCCCACTACGCGCTGTCGTTCGCTCCGGAGGGGCAACCGCACACCCTGTTCAGCGGCCGGCTCCTGCGTCTGCTCACCGACGGTGACCCCACCGGGCCGCCGTGGCTGACCGCCGACCGCTTGCACGCCACGTTGGAGCGGCAGTTCGCGGACGATACGCGGGTGCGGCCGACCCGACAGAGCGAGGGAACGCTGGGTGCGCTGCCCCTCGTACGCAACGTCGCCTACCAGGTCCCCGCCGACGAGGGCCACGTCGAACCACCCGCCGACCTTCCCTGCCCGTATCCCGGTCTGGAGCCGTTCCGGACCGAGGACAGCGGTCACTACTTCGGCCGGGACGACCTGGTGCGGCGGCTGCTGACCGCGGTGCGTGGCACCGGTCCGGTCGTGGTGATCGGCGCTTCCGGAGCGGGCAAGTCGTCCCTGCTGCGTGCCGGTCTGCTGGCCGGACTCGCACGCGGGCACGCGTCCGACGACGCCGCGGCGCCCTGGCCCGCTCTGCTGCTGCCCGCACCGGGGTCCCGTCCGCTGGCCGCCCTGGCCGAGGCCTGGGCACGTACCACCGGGCGCCCGGTCCCAGAAGTGCGCCGAGCGCTGGAGCGGGGCCATTTCCTGCCGCCCCGCGCCGGGCGGGCAGCATGTCGGCTGCTCGTGGTCGACCAGTTCGAGGAGGTGTTCACACACTGCGCCGACGCCGCCGAGCGTGCCGCGTTCATCGCCGCCGTCGCGGGCGACGGGCCTGCTCCGCGACCGCGGGTCGTCCTCGGCCTTCGCGCGGACCACTACGGCAGCTGCCTGGCCCACTCCGCACTGGAGAGGGCCCTGCGGAGCGGGCAGTTGAACGTCCCACCGATGAGCGAAGAGGAATTACGGGCCGCGATCGAGGGCCCCGCGGCCGCGGCCGGCCTGAAGCTGGAGGACGGGCTCGCCGACCGGCTGCTGCAGGACCTCGGCGAAGGCCGGGTAGGTGACCACGGGACGGGCGCACTGCCGTTCCTGGCACACGCACTGCGCGAGACCTGGCTGCGGCGCGCCGGTGCCCGGCTCACCCTGGCCGGATATCACGCCACCGGCGGCATCTGGCGATCGATGTCCCGGACCGGGGAGAACCTCTACCGCGAACTCGGCCCCGACAATCAGTGGGTGCTGCGGGAACTGCTCCTGCGTATGGTGCACCTGCCTCCGAACGGCGCGGGTGCGGTGATCCGGCATCCGATCCCACTCGCCTCCTTGCTGGACGGGCTGCCCGCCGGTGCCCGGGACGTACGGGACCGGCTGGCGAAGGACCGGCTGATCACCGTCGACCAGGACACCGCGCAGATCGCCCACGAATCCCTGCTGCGCGCGTGGTCGCGGCTGCGTGACTGGGTGACCGAGGACGCTGCGGCCTTGCTGGAGCGGCAACGACTGCGTGTCGCCGCGGAGGAATGGCAGGCCGCCGGGCGCGATCCCGCCTTCCTCCTGCACGGCAGCCGGTTGCAGAACGCGCTGGATCTGCGCGTCCCCGGTCACCGCGCACCACTGACGGAACCGCAGCGCCGGTTCCTGGCCGAGAGTGAGGCGGCGGCACACAGCACCCGGCTGCGCGAGCGGCGCCGTCTCAGAGCGCTGAAGGCCGCGGTCGTCACGCTGGTGGTCGCGGTACTCGCCTCGTTCGGGTTCGCCGCGACGGCCCTGCACCAGCAAGGCAGGGCGGAGGAGCAGCGCAACACCGCCCAGGCTCAGCGGGAGCTGGCCACCTACCGTGCGCTGCTGGCGGAGGCGGACAGCCTGCGGGACACGGATCCACGCAGTTCTCTGGCCCTGGGCCTGGCCGCCCACGCGCTGCGACCGGGGGCGGACGCACGGCGAAGCATGTTCCAGACACTCGCCGAGAGCCCGTTCCGCGGCTCCGCCCTGCTGCCGACCGAGGCGACCGAGGCGGTTCTCGGGCCTGACGGACGAACCCTCGCCGCCTTCGAGGAAGACTCCCTGACGCTGTGGGACGTGGGCCGCGGAACCTCCCGGACGACTGCACTGGCCCGTCTGGACTGCGACGCCTACACGGTCTCTTTCGGCGGCCCGGACGGCCGGACTCTCGCCGCCCTGTGCTCGGACGACACGATGTCACTGTGGGACCTCACCGGACTGCACGAGGGGAAAGCCCCCCGGCGCACGGTTTCCGGGCTCCTTCCCACCGGTCTGCCCGGTTACGCGGAGGCGATGGCGCTGAGCCCCGACGGCAGGCGGGCGGCCGTGGTCGGCTGGTGGGACGAGGACGAAGATCTGGCGGCGGAACACGGCGGCGCGCTCGCCCTCTGGGACGTCTCCGGCGCACGCGAACCCCGCCGGGTGTCGGTGACCAGAGGGGTGTACGAGACCGACGGCGTGGCATTCGCCCCGGACGGCCGGACACTCGCCGTCTCCTCCGACTTTCCCAGAAGCCGGGGATCGCTCGACATCGGCAGAAACTACACCGTCGACGGCGTGCGTGTCTGGGACGTGACGGATCCTCGTGCACCCCGGCCGGGTGCATTCGTGCGCGGGTCCGACGGAGACATCGCCTTCAGCCCCGACGGCCGTCATCTGGCCACGACCGACGAGGGATCCGCCAAGCTCGTGGACGTCTCCGAGCCCCACGATCCGACGACGGTCGCGAAGTGGCAGGCGCACTCGTACGAGGTGCAGGCCTTCGCTTTCTCCCGCGACGGCTCCCGGCTGGCGACCGCGGGCAAGGACGGGGTGGTCGCCGTGTGGGACCTGAGCGACACCCGTAAGCCGGTGCGGCGCGAGAACCTCGTGGGGCACACGAGTGTGCTGGCACGGATCGAGAAGGGGGTGGACATCGGCACCCTGGCCTTCGTACCCGACGGGCGCAGGCTCGTTTCGGTGAACACCTACGGCGGCGAGTCGGAAGCCGTCCACTGGAATCTGGGAAGCACACAGCGGGCCCGTGCCGTGCGGAAGCTGGACTCGGGCACCGGCCACACCGTGGTGGCCCTCTCGCGCGACGGCAGGATCTTGGCCGTGACCGGCTCCGCCACCGTCCGGCTCTGGGACGTCGGCGACCTGACCGCCCCCAAGGCGCTGGCCACAGCCCGCGGCCCGCGCAGCATCGTCCGGGACATCGCCCTCAGCGGCGACGGAACCCTCCTGGCCGGCCTCCACATCGACGGTACGGTGACCTTGTGGGACCTCGCCGACCGGGAGCGGCCTCGTGTCGTAGGTGCGTTCGGCACGGCCACCAAGGACGCGGACGAGCTCGTCTTCGCGCCCGACCGGCCTCTCCTGGCGGTCCGCGGCGAGGCACTCGACCTATGGGATGTCGCCGACCCACGCCGCCCGCGGAAGAAGGATTCGCTCGCCGAGGTCAGCTCGCTCACGGGGAACGACTTCAGCCCCGACGGCCGCTATCTGCTGACGTCCCGGGGCCGCTACGCGGGAGGCGTGCACCTGTGGGACTGGCAGACGCCGGGCGCGTCCTTCGCGGAACTGGTTCCGGACGGACGGCTGCCGAACCTGCGAGGCCGGACGGCGTTCAGCCCGGACGGCAGAACGGTCGCCGTGGCCGGAGAGGGCACCAGCGGGGAGGACAGAAGGAGCGCGGTCCTGAGTCTCTTCGACGTGAGCGACCCGCGGCGGCCCCGGCAGACGGGAACGGTGCCGCGCGAGGACGACCGGGACGTGACCTTCGACGGCGCGGACTTCCACCCCGGCGGAGGCCTGGTGGCGGCGGGCGGATGGGACGGCCTCGCATGGCTGTGGAGCGTGGGCGACCGCGACGCACCCCACCTGGCCGGCCGCCTGGGCCCCCACGAGGGCGGTGTGAGCGACGTGGTCTTCACCCCGGACGGCCGTTCGCTCGTCGCCGCCGGTGGAGGCACGGTCCTTTTCTGGGACCTCGGCGACTACCCGGCCATCGCCGCCGACACGACCGGACTCGCCTGCCAAGTGACCGGCGGCGGGCTGGAGGCCTGGCAGTGGCACGTCTACGCCCCCGACGTCCCCTACCAGCGTTCGTGCCCGTCCCGTTGACGGCATGGCCGGGGGGCTGATGGACCCGAAAAACCGAAGTGGGGCTCAGCCCGACATGGCGAACCCTGTGTGGCACTTCCGACTCGGCCTGGCATTCGACCGGTCAGGACACGTTGCCGCGGACGCCTTCGCCGAACAGGCCGTCGGTGTACGTCACGTACTTGGGGGTGAACTTGCCCTTGCCGGTGATGACGCCCGTGGCCTTCTCACCCGGGGCGAGGTCCATCATGTCCATCTGGTTCTCGTCCTCACCGAGCTCGTGGTTGTGCTTCAGGCCGGTGGTGTCGGTGATAGCGAAGTACAGCGGGTTGATGTCGATCTGCTCGTCGCTGTTGTTGGCGATGGTGACCTGGACGCTGGTGTAGTCGCCGCCGTCGTGGAGGATGCTCGGCCTGAACGTCGTCTTCGTCACGGTGAGTTGGACCGGGGCGGGCTTGGCCGGCTCGGCTGCGGGCTCGGTCTTCGGCTTGGTGGCGGGCTTCGCGTCCGCTTGGGCGTCGTCCTTCTTCACCGGCGCCTTCTCCGCCGCCTCCGATGTGACCGGCTTCTTCGTGCTCGTGCTGCTGTCGCCGAGGGCCGCTCCGAGGATGACGAGCAGGATCAGTCCGCCGAACACGGAGCCGAGGACGATGGCGACGATCGCGCCGGCGCCCATGCCCTTCTTCGGCGGCGGGGGCGGCTGGTAGGGGGCGGGGCCGTGACCGTACGGGCCGGGCTGCTGCGGGTAGCCGTATCCCGGCTGGGGCTGTCCGTGCGGGTACTGCTGGGGCTGGTTGTACGGCTGCTGCGGGTGGGTCATGGCCTGCCTAAGGTCGGGAGCGCCGCGAATGTGTGCGATTCATGTGGGAGCGGTGCGTGAAATGTGGGACTCACCGGAGTGGTTGATGGTTGCACGGGTACCGGTGGTGTTCCGCCGCCTGTGGGGGCAATGAGCGCGCGGCCGGCGCTGACCACATGCAGGTCGTCCTCGTCGAGCCGGATCCGGACCGTGACGTGGGCGCCGGTCGGCCCAGGCGGGACGGAGCGAAGGCGACGAGTCCTTGTGGGCCGACGACGCGGCATCGACGCCCCCTACGCCGCGCTGGTCGACCTCGCCCGGGACATCGAGACGGGCCGCAGCGACGCCTACGACGCGGCCGCCCGCATCCGCTCCTGGCACATCCGACGCCTCCCGCCCGGGCGACCTTCCCGCTGTGCAGCGCCGTACGCCGACCGTTTCGGGGCTGTCATGGAGGTCTCTCGCCATGCCCGCCCGATCTGGTCCGGCCCCGTGACCATTCGATCTCGTTCCGGCAGGTGCACCTCGCTGACACGGCCGCGTGCGGTACCGAAAGGTGCGGACGGGAAGCAGCTCACCGACGACGAGATCATCAAGGGCTACGAGATCAGTAAGGACACGTTCGTGCAGGTGACCGACGACGAGCCGGCGCAGATGCCGCCTCCGACGGCGGCGACGAGGGCTGTCGAGCTCGGCGAGAGCGAGATCGATCGGTGATCGCCCTCGCCATCGAGCAGGTCATCGCGGCGCAGGCTGAAGGCCGGCGGCCGCCTCTGGGGAAGCCGTGCCGGAACCGGCCGGGCAAGTGGTCGAGACTCGCCGGCGCGCCTCGGGGATCCAGGGCGGAGCCATGGCCGGATCGCGGCGACCGCCCTGCGATAGATGCGTTCCGCTGCGCTGCCGTCTTGGGCCGGTGGGGCCGACCTGCGCACACTGGAAGTATGCGCGAAATGATCGGCGGCGTGACGGCGGAGCGTGAGGATCTGCTTGCTGCGGCCGTCGTCGAAGCCGTCGAAGGAACCGGCGCTTATGCGGGGAGTGTTTTTCTCCGCTCCCGCGACCGCCGGTCGATCGTGCTCGCCGCGACTTGTGGCGTGCCGCCCTCTCTGCTCGGGGGCTGGCGCCTCATTCCGGTGAGCAGTCCCATCCCGGTCGCCGCAGCCTATAGCTCCGGGCGCACGGTCCACCTGGCCGATGCGGAGGAGACGACGCGCCGGTATCCCCAGCTCGCGGTGGCTCTGCCGTACGCCTTCGGCTCCTGCTCCGTGCCGGTGGGCTCAGGCGAGGAGACCTTTGGTGCGCTGGCGATCGTCCGGGCGGCGTCACCCGGCGGCCAAGGGATGTCCAAGGCCCAGCGCCGCCACGTGCGGACCGTCGCCAACCGGCTCGGTGCCGCCCTCTCCGACCTCCGCGCCCGTACCGGCGATCCCGTCGAGTGCGACCCGCAGACGATTCCCGTCGAGACACCGGCTCCGTCGGCACCGGCCGTGCGGGCCGGCCTGTTCGAATGGGACCTCGTCACCGGCATCATCACCGTGGACGACGAGCTCTGCGCGATCTTCGGTCTTGACCCCCGTGCTTTCGACGGACGGGCCGAAACGCTTGCTTCCTGCCTCCATCCCGGCGACCGCGCGGCCCTTCGAGCTGCCGCCCGCGCGGCAGCCGCCGAGGGCCGGATCAAAGCGCGGCGCCTGCGCATACGGGACCGCAGGGACAGCAGTGAGGGGTACCGCACGGTTGAGTTGTGGGGCGGCCGCGTACTGAAGGCCGACAGCGCGCGGGCACGCACCCGCCTGGTCGGCACGGTCGTCGACGCGGCTGCCGGCAGCGCGGCCGTCGCCGCGGTCGAACGGCTGCGGGACGGTCTGATCTCCCTCGCCCCCGACGGGCGGGTCACCTACGCCAACCACAGCGCCCTGCGGCTGTTGGGCGTGCGCGGCGACGAGTTGCTGCAACAGTTTCTCCCGGACGTACTGCCGTGGCTGTCCGATCCCGACGTCGAGTACCGGCACCGGTCCGCGATGATCTCGCAGGCGCCAGTGTCCTTCCTTGCCTGCCGACCGCCCGACCGGTGGCTCGCATTCTCTCTCCATCCGGAAGCAGACGGAGTAACCGGCCGGGTGGTGCCCGTCGACGATTCATCCTCGACCTCAACGCCGTCCGCCGCCTCGGCCGAGACAGCAACCGATGCCACACCGGCGCGCCTGGGCGTCATGTACCACGTCCTGCAGCTGGGCAGCGCGCTGACCGAGGCGGTCACCGCCCGCGAAGTCTGCGAGGTCATCTCCGACCAGCTCCTACCGGCATTCGGAGGCCAGCAGTTGGCGATCTACGTGGTCCGCGACGGAACGATGCGTCTGCTCTTTCACACCGGCCACCACGAAGACTTCCTCGACTGGCTGGAGGGCGTACCGCTGCACGCGCGGCTGCCCGGTACGGAGACCCTGACCTCCGGCACGCCGCTCTTCATCGAGTCGCAGCAGGACCTCTCCCAGGGCTACCCCGGAATCCCCACGGGCGACGTACGCTCCTGGGCGTATCTGCCACTGATCGCCTCCAGCCACCCTGTCGGCACCTGCGTCCTCGGCTTCGACGAGATCCACCAGTTCACGCAGAGGGACCGCGGCGTCCTCACCGCACTTGCCGGGCTGATCGCCCAGGCCTTGGAACGAGCGCGGCTCTACGACTCCGAGTTCGCCCTCGCGCGGGGCCTGCAGCAAGCGCTCCTGCCGCACCGGCTGCCAGTAGTCCCGGGTATCCGCACCGTCGCGCGCTATCTGCCCGGCACCAGTGGAATGGACATCGGTGGCGACTGGTACGACGTCATCCCCACCGGTAGTGGGGTCTCTCTTGTCATCGGAGACGTGGAGGGCCACAGCATCGCCGCCGCGGCCACCATGGCCCAGTTGCGCAGCGCCGTACGGGCCTTCGCGGCGGTAGGCCATACACCCGGCGATGTGATGGCGGGCGTCAACCGAACCCTCGTCGACCTCGACCCCGGGCTGCTGGCCAGCTGCTGCTACATCCACCTCGAACCCCACGGCCACCACGCCTGTGCTGTGACCGCCGGCCACCCCCCACCCCTGCTCCGCCGTCCCAACGCGATGACCCACGCCCTTGAACTGGAAATCGGCCCACTCCTCGGTGTGGATCGCGCAAGCACTTATCCAGCAACCCGGATCGAACTCCCACCAGGGTCCGTCCTCGCCCTCTACACCGACGGACTGGTCGAGGAACGCGGCGCCGACATCAACGTAGGGATTGACCGCCTGCGAGCATCGCTGGCCCACGCCCGTGCGGACACACCGGACGAACTCGCCGACCGGCTTCTGCACAACGCCCGGGGCTCCTCGTACCGGGCCGACGACATCGCCCTGCTGCTCACCAAGCTCGCTTCGGGTCATCGTGCCGAGGTGACACCCGATCACGTGTCACGCTCCCACTGATTCGGTAGACGCCGAGGCCGATGCCGGACTTGCCTGCGGCCACGACCAGTGTCCACAGCAATGGCTGCACCTTCTCTCCGCGTGTGCTGACGCCGTGGAACCTGCCTCCTACGAACTGCCCGGACAGCTCAGAGATGACGGCACCGTCCTGCTCTGCGAGTGGCATGACCCCCCGCCCCCGTGACGGGGGACCACGCCGATCGAGCCAACGGGGCAGCTCCTCCGGGCGGACCGTACCTCCGTCCAGGGGACTGCTGCCGTGGCGGACGCTCCGCGGGCGACGGGGGATGGGATGGTGGTGGGGTTAACTCCAAGCGCTCCCGTTGGAGTGGCTGAGCGAGAGCTCCTGGGGTGGCCGTCACGTCCCCCTCAGGGGCTTTTGCTTGTGCTGGCCGCTGAAGGGCCGTTCCGCCGCGTCCGGGACGCCAGGACGCCGGTGGTGGCAACGCTGCTCGGCAACCGGGCGGCGTAAGCCCCCCTCGAACCCTCGGCGAGGTCGCAGCGCGAGAGCCGCTCCCCTCAGCCGAGGATCGACCGGCCAAGTGGGCGTCGGCGTCGACCGAGTCGGCGCGGCACGCTACTCGATGGTCAGCGTGAGCCCCGTCGCCCCATGGGAACTGGAGGCCAGCCCTCCGAGTACGGCGGCCGACGGACCGTTGACGTCGCACGTCGCGCCCTGATCTGCTGCCTCGATCAACGTAGGGACCAACGCGGCGAACGCAGATGCCGAGCAGGGAGCTGAGGCGATGACGCCCTCGCACGCACCGGGCCCGCCGACCGCCGTGGTCGTACAGAACACCAGGAGCGGCGGTCCCGGCCGGGTCGGGGCCTGGCTGCGCGAGGCGGGGATCGGCCTCGAAGTGCTGCGCCCCTACGAGGGTGATGCCCTGCCCCGGGCGCTCGACGGCAGGCCGCTCCTCGTGCTCGGCGGCGGCTTCCTGCCGGACGACGACGAGCGCGCGCCCTGGCTCCCGGCAACCCGCCGCCTCGTCTCGCAGGCACTGGACGCCGGCACGCCCGTCCTCGGCATCTGCCTCGGTGGCCAGTTGCTCGCACAGGTTGCGGGCGGCAGCGTACGGGCGCGTCACGGAAAGCCCGAGTTCGGCAGCACACAGATCCGGATGCGTTCCGAAGCCGCCGACGATCCGCTGCTGTACGGGCTCGGCCCGGCGGTTCCCGCGATCGAACGGCACGTCGACGCGATCACCGAGCTTCCGCCGGACGCGGTTTGGTTGGCGTCCAGCGCGGCCTGCCCCCCCCAGGCATTCCGAGTCGGCGCGCGGGCCTGGGGCGTGCAGTTTCACCCGGAGGCAGAGGCCGAGCGGATCGCCGGGTGGGACCGGGAGACGCTGGCCCGGCAGGGCTTCGACAGGGACCGGCTGCACGCCGAGGCCGTGGCCGCCGAGGGTGCGGCGGTCGCGGCGTGGTCGGTGTTCACGCGGAGGTTCGCTCACGTGTGCGCGAGGTTGCCGTGACCGGCGGCGCCGGCGGGGCGGCTCGCCGCCGCCTTCCCGCCGACGCGACGACGCTGGTGAGCACGCCCGCCAACAGCCCCCAGAACGCGGACCCGATGCCGAGCAGCGTCACACCGGAGGCAGTGGCGAGGAAGGTGACGACGGCCGCCTCCCTGGACGCGGGGTCCGACAGAGCACTGGCCAGGGACGCCTCGATCGTGGCGAGCAGGCCGATCCCGGCAACGGCCAGGACGAGCGCGTGTGGCATCGCGGTGAGCAGGGAGGCGACGGTCGCGCCGAGCAGGCCGACGCACAGGTAGAAGACGCCCGCCCACACGGCCGCGAGGTAGCGCCGCTGTCGGTCGGGGTGAGCTCCGTCGCCGGTGCAGATCGCGGCGGTCATCGCCGCCAGGTTGAGGCCGAACGCCCCGAACGGCGCGAGCACCGCCTGGACGGCACCCGTCCACGTCAGGACGGGCGAGACGGGCACCTCGTAGCCGGACCCGCGCAACACGGCGACCCCCGGCAGGTTCTGCGAGGCCATGGTGACGACGAACAGCGGCACGCCGACGCTGATCAGCACCTTCCAGTCGAACTCGGGAGCCGTGAACACCGGCTGTGCGAGCGACAGTCGGACCCGTTCCAGATGCCAGCCCCCGGTGAGGACGGAGGCGACGACTCCGCCGCCGAGCGCGATGAGGACCGCGTAGCGAGGCAGCAGTCGGCGCGCGAGGAGATAAAGGACGAACACCGGAAACGCGATCGCGAAACTGCTGCCCATCTGGGAAAAGAGCCCCGTCCCGAACTCGAGCAGCACTCCGCCGAGAAGCGCCGACACCAGCGGCACCGGGATCCGGCCCATGACCCGCGCGAAGAATCCGGTCAGACCGCTCACCATGATCAGTGCTGCGCTGAACACGAACGCGCCCACGGCCTTCTCCATGGACACGCCGCTCAGGCTCGTGGCGAGGAGCGCGGCTCCCGGCGTCGACCAGGAGGTGACGACCGGGGCCTTGTACCGCAGCGACAGACCCACGCAGGTCACGGCGATCCCGACGCCGAGTGCCAGCATCCACGAAGAGACCTCCCGCGCGTCCGCACCCGCGGCGCGTGCCGCGGTGAACACGAGGGCGGCGGCACTGGTCACGCCGACGGTGACCGCGATGAGCCCCGCCGCCACGGCCGAGGGCGGTGCGATGGCGCGTATGCGGGCGAGCGGGGACATGCGGCATCACTTCCGGAGGGGAGAGCACGTACAAGCGTTCCGTAAACGGAACGTTCCGTTTATGGAACACTAAGGACGTGGGTGGCGGCACGTCAAAGCGCCGTTGGGCGCAGAACCGGACGGAACCGGGCGGATGGGTCTGAACGACGAGGTGGGGCGCAGGCTGAAGCGGCTGCGGCAGGACAGCGGCCTGTCCCTGTCGGAGCTCTCACGCCGCTCGGGCGTCGGCAAGGGTACGCTCTCGGAACTCGAGACGGGCCGGCGCAACCCCACCCTGGAAACGCTCTATGCCCTGACCACCGCGCTCGGCCGCCCGGTCAGCGCCGTCCTCGTCGACCCGGCGCCCCGCGTCGCGCCGGGGGCGGCCGGAGTCTCCGGCAGCGCCGTCACCGCGGTCCTCCTGGAGCGGTTCGAGGACGAGGACGCAGCCACCGACGTCTTCCGCGTCACCATCGCCGAGGGCGCGACCCAGAAGTCGGCCGCCCATGTCCCGCACACCACGGAGAGCCTGATGGTGCTCTCCGGAACGGCGGTCGTCGGCCTTCCGGACGTGCCGCAAACGGCCGGCCCGGGCGACCACGCCCACTGGCCGGCCGACGTCCCGCACTTCTACAGCGCACCGGACGGCGACGTCCAAGGCGTCCTCTTCGTCCGGTACCCGAAGGGCACGTCTTCCAAGGATGCTTGAGAGCGCCCAGCTCAGTCGTCGTCCTCGTCCTCCTCGTGCTTCCCTTGCTTGTTCCTCCTCTGCTTCTGCTCGGTTTCCTGTTTCGGAGGGTCTGCCGTGCTGGTCTGCAGCGATGGGGCGGAGGAAGGGGCAGGATTGTCGGACTTGGAGTCGGTCGGCTCCTGAGTCGTCGTGGGGCTCGTGCTGCCGGGCATGTCGGTTGGTGGGACCTCTGCCGAACTGCGGCCCGGCGAGAACCACAGCATTCCGGCGAGCATTGCGGCCAGGAAGGCCACCGCCCCGGCGACCACGCCCGCGACCCTCGGCCGGCGTGCCACGAGGTTGCGGATCACCGGGCCGACCCGACGCCGAGGCGCACGTGGCCGACGCGTGTGTCCGGCGGAGGAAGGCAAGGCGTAGGTGGTGGCGGGGCCGGCTTCATGAGTGAGTGTCAGCCGCCCGGAGGGGGCGCCGTGCCCTGGTGACGGCGCGGTGGCAGTCTTCGTCGCAGGGGCAGGAAGCGGCTCGGGTCGGCCCAGCCAGGCACCGGTGGCGAACCAGTCAGCGACCTGCTGCGCGGTGGGCCGGTCCTCGGGCTGCTTGGCGAGGAGAGCGAGGAGGTAGTTCTCGAAGGCGGCCGGTATTTCCGCGCCCAGTTGCCGGGGCGGCACGGGGGAGGCGTCCAGGTGCTGGTGGAGGATCGCCACAGCGGTGTCGGCCTGGTACGGAGGGCGGGCGGTGAGGAGCTGATAGAGCACACAGCCCAGGGAGTACACGTCGCATGCGGGACCGGCGGGCCGGCCGAGGGCACGCTCGGGGGCGAGGTAGAGGCTCGTGCCGACGATCTGTCCCGTCGTGGTGAGGGCGGCAGCCGGATCATCGACGAAACGGGCGATGCCGAAATCACCGATCTTGAGCGTTCCGGCGGTGTCCAGAAGGAGGTTGGCGGGCTTGATGTCGCGGTGCACGACGCCTTGCTGGTGGGCGGCGGCGAGCCCCGAGGCGGCCTGCGCGGCGATCCGTGCCACCTGCTCGGCGGGCAATGGGCCGGCGGTGGTGAGGTGGCGGGCGAGGCTGTCGCCCTCGACCAGTTCCATCACCAGGAAGAGACGGTCCTCGTGTTCGCCGAAGTCGAAGACGCCCACCACATGGGGGTGGTTGAGTCGCCCGGCGGTCTGTGCCTCCAGGCGGAAGCGGGAGGCGGCCGTGGGATCCGTGTTCTGGGGGAGCAGGAGTTTGACCGCGACCCGTCTGCCGAGGGTCTCGTCGACGGCTTGCCAGACCTCTCCCATCGCGCCGCGTCCGATGGGATCGTGCAGCCGGTACCGGCCTGCTATCAGCACCTGTGTTTCATCCTCATGCCGTGAGACGCCTCGACCGCCGCAGGCCGTCACTCACCACTTGGGCTCGGGTGACGGTGGGGGACCGCAGCCGCCTCAGCCTATCGTCTGTGGCCGGAGGCACTGGCGGCCGCGGAGGTCCAGCACGCCGGTGTGCTCATCTGCGAGTTCCGCCGCCGCTCCGGCAGGCTCATCCCATCCGTGGCGCTGCACTGCGCCCTCAACAGTGCGGGCTACGCACTCGCCTGGGCGGCGAGTCGTCGGTGGGCTGAGGGCGCCCGTCGGGGTCGCCCCCGGCGAGCCGACGCCCGTATCAAGTCTCGCGCGTGCTCTTCCGCTGCTTCCCGCTTCGCTGCCGGCAGCGGCCGGCGACCGCGCCGCAGGAGTCCGCCGGCGCGTCACTACCGCTCCTGAGCGCCGGTTCGTCGGCGCGTGTACTGCTGCCGCTGTTCGACCCTTTCTCGAAGGAACGAATTCGCATGAACGTCACCGTCTTCGGTGCCACCGGCGCGATCGGCTCCCTGACCGTCGCCGAGCTCCTGGAGCACGGCCACCAGGTCACAAAGGACAATCTCGCCGAGAAGCTGCCCTGGGTGGGCGACTTCTCCCCGGCCACCGTCCGCTTCATCGGCATCGTGGAATTCGCCGCCGCGCTCGGCCTGATCCTGCCTGCCGCCACCGGCATGGCCCCGATCCTGACCCCGTTGCCGGCCACCGGCCTGGCCGTGGTCATGATCCTGGCCGCGATCACCCACGCCCGCCGCAAGGAGAACGGCGCGATCGCCTTCAACATTGTCCTGCTGGTCCTGGCCACCCTCGTGGCCTGGGGGCCGCTTCTGCCCCCACAGTTTCTGACCCCGCCCAGCGACAGCCGGGGGCCGGCCCCTATCAGGCCGGCCCCCGGACGACCGCCCACCTCAGCAAAGGTTCAGCGCCGCAGGGTGAGGACACCCGGCCGCCACGGCAGTTGGTTGTAGTCGCCGCCCGCGGTGGGGGACTTGCCCTGGTACAGGAACTGCAGGTTGCAGGGGTCGATGGTCATGGTCTGGTCGGGGTTGTTGCGGACCAGGTCACCGTGGCTGATGTCGTTGGTCCAGGTGGCACCGCTGTTGGCCTTGCCCGCAAAGGGATTGCTCTCGCTGGCGGCCTGCGGGGTCCACGAGCCGCTCAGGCTGGAGGCCGTGAAGGAGCGGAAGTAGCGCCCGTTCGCGCCCATCGCCTCGACGATCATGAGGTACTGGCTCTGGCCCTGAACCTTGTAGACCTGTACGCCCTCGAACAGGTTGGCCTTCGTGTCGCTCATGATCGTCGTGTACGACGAGCCGAAATTGCCCGGGAAGTTCCCGATCGGCATGCTCGCCCGGTAGATCTTGCCGTTGTCACCGGCGAAGAACAGGTACATGTTCTGGCCGTCGGCGATCAGGGTCTGGTCGATCGGGCCGGTGTCGGAGCCGGAGATGCTCCCGGTGAACAGCGGCTGCGGCGCGGACCAGCCGTTGGGGTTGGTCGGGTCGCTCGACGTGCGGTAGATGAAGGGCCACGCGCCCCACTGGTACGCCAGCACCCAGACGTTCTTGGGCGCGAAGTAGAACAGCGTGGGCGCCACCGCGGCCTGACTCATCCCGGTCTGGCCGGCCGACGCCATGTCCGACCAGTTCGTGAAGGGGCTGAACATCATCGAGCCGTACGACGATCCCGACACGTTCGACGCGTAGACGAGGTGCTTGCCGTTGTGCGTCACGGTGGTGAAGTCCTTCACCGCGGCCCACCCGTTCGCCGGCTGTGCCAGCACACCCGTCGACGTCCACCGGTACGTCGACGGAAGAGAACACGTGCCGTCCGTCGGGGGAGTCCCGGTCAGGCCTGTCCACTTCTGGTTGCTGCCGCCGTTGCACGTCCCGATCTGTACCGCCGTGCCGTTGGCCGTACCGGCGCCCGCAACCTCCAGGCACAGCCCGGACTCGACGCCGACGACTGTGCCGTCGGAGTTCACCCGCCACTGCTGGTTCGCACCGCCGGAGCAGGTCCAGATCTGCACACGGGTACCGGCCGCGGTGGCGTGGCCGGGAACATCCAGGCACTTGTTGCCGTACACGGTCAGCTGGTTGCCGTCCGTCAACGTCCACTGCTGGTTGGTCCCGCTCCAGCAGTCGTGGATCTGAAGGTACGTGCCGTTGGTCTGGCTGGCGCCCGGCACATCGAGACACCGGTTCGAACCAACTCCGCGTAACGCGCCGCTGGTGGCCGCCTGAGCCGGGGTGGCGACGAGCATCGCCGCCAACGCGGCCAGGGCCGCAACCGCGGCGGCGAGCACCGCAGACGGATGCCTGCGGCTGAAACTTTCTCTGTGCATGGGACTTCCCCAACCTTTAGTGGGCTGTTCCGGTTGGCCTCGTCAGAGGTTGTCCGGACTGTCGGTGGAGTGCGGTGTGCAGCGGTCTTGTGAGCCCCACGGCAGACCGCTTGTGGCTCGCCGGTTCTTCACGACTTCTGAAAGACCGGCGTCGCCCGGTGCCTTCGGACCGCAGGCCACCCGGGGTGGAGGCTTGGACGGCGTCGGGTGAGCCCGTCACGGTCCCCGAGGATCGGCGACGTCCGACGCGCTGGAGCTTGTTCACGCTTCTGCTCCTGCTTGATGAGGTCATGACATATGGTGCGTGCGCACTCCTTGGCGGCTTGTTGTTCGGGGATGCGGTCCGGAGGTGCCCTGCTGTTGGTCGACTCCGACGTTCGTGATATCGAACGAAGGTCGAAGTATCGAGCAACTGAATGATAGGGAACCGCTGAACGACGTCAACCCCTCTCGCACGTGTCGCCACCAACAACGAAATATTTCGTAGACCCTCGCACCAAAACAGCGCACGTCGCACCGTCAAAGGGCTAGGGTCTTCCTCCACCTACGCCGAAGTGAGCCCTTCGCGGACGGTGTCGACGCCCGCTCGGGGGTGTCTCCGGCGTCCATGACACGCCGAGTTTCCGAATGGCGGCAGAAATTTCGGCCCTTCTCTCGCCTGCCTGGGGGCGCGGGCCGCTTCGACAATGTGCCTCACCGCCGCGAGGACGACCGTCTCGACGGCGTGCGCGGCACGCCAGGACGCTCGACGGGTGCGGGGTTGGTGGATAGGGGCTGCGACTGACCACTTGTCGCACAGCGCTGGAGGCGATCCCAATGCACGCGACACAGCTCGGGAACCGATCCTGGCTGTGGTCACCACCCGGACGACCTGTTGCGGTCGCGGTGCGAAGGCAGCGAAGCGAGGCTGTGGCTGTTGGGGAACGCGGCCGGCTCACACACCGGTGTGCAGCGGCGTCCGCGCCGTTTCAGGAAGGTGGCGGCCATGACGAAGACGCCCGGCGGGGCGGGGCAGAGCCCGGCAGGGCCCCGCAAGAGCGAGTGGGAGACGGGCCCGTACCTGTTTGCCGGCTTGGCTCTGGAGTTGAGCGGGTCGCTGAGCATTGCTCTGGGCGCCGCCGGCATCGCGAATGACGCCATCTTCCGCACGGCTCAGTACGTCTACCGGTTCGATCTGACGGCTTGGGGCTGGATTCATGTAGTTGTCGGCATCGGGCTGATCGCTGCGGGCCTGGGAGTACTGGCCGGCAGGAGTTGGGGCAGAGGGGCCGGTGTGGCGCTGGGCGCCGCGAGCCTGATTTCCCAGTTCATGTTCATTCCGTACTATCCGCTGTGGTCGATCAGCGTGATGACGCTCGACCTCATGGCCATTTGGGCATTGAGCAGGTTCAGCGAGCCGTAGACCGTGCTCTACGTGGTGAGGCGGACGAGCTGCTTGTCACAGCACAGAGCGGCGACGAGGCCCCTGCACGCGCAGGCCGCCGCGACGCCGGCCTACGACGCCACGGTGTTTCGAGGTGCGCTGTCCACGGCCGTGAACCGCGCCACCCGGCGCGCAGCTACCGCGTGCTCCAGGCCGCAGGGACAGTACGCCGGGCGGCCTGGCCGGGCAGCGAGACCTCGATCCACGTGCAGGTGGTGGCGCAGAGAGAGCCCTTCAGAAGCTGACCCGACCGGCGATCCGGTTCGCCAGCGACGCCGGCCGTTTCTCCGAATGGCAACAACGCATCGCCGGCGTGAAGCTTGGTAGCTGAAGCGATCATTGGAGGAACGGTGGGCAACCTTGTCGTCGCAGGAGTGGATGGCTCGTCGTCGAGTCTTGCCGCAGTCGAAGAGGCCGCCCGGGAAGCCCAGCGGCGTCGTGCGGAGCTGCGTGTGGTGCACGCTTTGAGTTGGCCGGTCAGGCCCATGTACACGCCGCTGGACCCGTCGCCGCTCAATCGCCTGGTGAACGAGGCGGCGCAGCGTGCCCGGAGCGTGGCGCCCGACGTGGAGGTCACCGAAGCCGTGGAGACCGGTGACGCGGTGGCGGTGCTGGAGGCTGAGTCGCGAGCCGCGGACCTGGTGGTCGTCGGCCCGAGGGGCTTGGGGGGCTTCATCGGCATGCTGCTGGGGTCAACGGCGGCGTCCCTGGCCGCCCACAGCCAGTGTCCAGTGATGGTGGCACGCGAGGAACCGGCTGGCGCCGGGCCGATCGTGCTGGCTGTCGACGGCTCGTCCGCCGGCGAGAAGGCGGTCGAATTCACCTTCGCCGAGGCGGCGCTCCGCAAAGCTGAAATCCTTGCCGTGCACGCGTGGCGACCGGACTACGTGCCGCCCGGCACGGGTCCCGAGAGCGCGGAGCGTCTGCTGGCCCAAGTACTCGCAGGCCGCACAGAGAGGTACCCGGACGTCACGGTCAGGCACGAAGTGCTGAGCGGTGAAACCCGCGAGGTACTGATCGAGACGAGCAAGACTGCTCAGCTCATGGTCGTCGGCGCCAGGGGGCGCGGCGGTTTTGCCGGACTGCTCCTGGGTTCGGTGAGCCAGGCACTGCTGCACCACGCGCACTGCCCCGTGACCGTCGTTCGCGGCAAGGCCTGACCAGACCGCGCGGCGAGGGATGCCCGCCGCGTATAGCGGTTACTGAAGCCGGCGATCGATGTTGTTGCCGTTCGACCGCCGCGGCCTCGCCGTTTCGCATCCCGCAGCCGCCCATCAGGTCGGCCACGAGGCCGCCGGGCGGCTCCGGGCGGCACGCCGGGGGCGCGAGACCGCGTCCACCGGGTACCGGCGGGGTGCCGTGCTCACCGCGGAGCGCCGCCGGGTGGCGCGAGCAGCATCTCCCGGTGTTGCAGGGCCAGCCGCAGGAGCCCCGCCGCAGGCGCCGACATGCGGTCCGCGGGGAGGTCGGCGACGGTGGCCTCGCTGAACGGCAGCCCCACCACGGCGCCGTCGGCCCGGCGCCCGCTGATCACACTGCCTTCGTCGTTCTCTTCCACGGCCTCCGCGAAGACCGTGTCGAAGGTACGGGCCTCGAAGACCGCCACGGTCAGCACGCACACGGCGAGGTGCAGTGGCTCCAGTGCCATGCCGAAGCACCACACCCGCAGCGAACCGTCGTCCAGCGCCGCGTCGAGCAGGCTGTACGGGGGCCGACCGTAGTCGACCTCGGTGCCGGTGTCGCCGGTCGCCTCCGGAGCACCGAGCAGTTCCTCGTTGTACTCGCGCATGATGACTCGCCACAGGGACAGGTCCCGCCGGTGCGCGAGGGGTGACAGGGAGGCGGGCTGGATCATGCCGCCGGGGAGCGGCCCGTACGTCTCCTCCCCGGTGGCGACCTTGCCCTTGCCTCTCTTGAGCAGGAAGAAGGACGCCTGCCCGTCCGGGGTGCGCCGCAGGGTCAGGGTCCCGACGGACGGGAGTACCTTCCGCCGCCCGAGCAGCAGGGGATCGGCAGCGAGGAGGCCGCGCATGGGCAACCGTCCCCAGAACGGCAGGCGCCCCGGCTCCCGCCGCGTGGCCTCGGCGAGTTCATGGGCCACGGCCTCGTTCTGATCGATGAGGTCGAAGTACTGGCCGGCGCCGAAGTCCAGGCGGGGCCCGTCCGCGTGCGCCCAGTCGGCCCGCAGCAGCCGGAAGGACGGGCGGTCCTCGAAGAGGGCGGGCCGGGCGAGATCACCCAGGGCCGAGGAGTACCGCTCATACCGCCGCGACCTGGTCTCCTTCGGCAGGTACCGCTGTGCCGCCCGGAGCAGGGCCGGGTCGGCCGGCGGCGGATTCTCCTGCCAGGCGAGCGTCACCTGCCGCAGCGGGACCGGCCGCGGCGGGCGCATCGCCGGTTCCCACAGCAGTGTGGAGGTCCCGATCCGTTCCAGTGTGGGGCGTGCGCGTAGATGGATGTCGGCGGCTGTCTCGGACAGTTCCCCGAAGCGTGCGCTCATGTCCTTCCGTCCGTTGACGAAGGACAGCCGTGACTCCCCGGCGTTTTCGGGAGCGAGCGCGCCTCGTGCGTAGTAGACGCCGACACCGGCGGACACCAGGCCCGCCAGGCCCAGCCACTGCTCCAGATCCATGTGCTTCCCCCACCTCAGCGGCCGCCGACGCGTGTGCCCTACCCCTGCGAACGGCCCACCACGCTGCCGGGCGGCCTGCCCGCGGTACTTCGTCCCGGGCCCGTGGACGCCACGGCGCAACGGCCGTTGAGCCTGCCATCGGGCTTACCGCCTCCGAGGTGCGCCCGACGCCCACCCTGCTCCGCCGACCTGCCGCGTCCCGCCCGCGCCGGCCCGGGGCGAAGTCTCCGGCCCAGGGGTGCACTTCACGCGTCCACAAGTCTCAACGAGGAGCCCGGCCCGCCGTCACGCTTCCTCACATCCCCCGCCGGACAGCCGGGGTGGGCTGTTTGCATCAATACGGTCACCCGTGCCCGACAGGAGTCATTGTGCCGATGACCTGCGCTTTCACCCCTTTGTCAAGCCTGATGGGGGGTGGGTGGGCGTGCCGTTGTCCGGGTTTGTGCCGAGGGTGGTGTACGGGAGGCACGAACACCACCGGAGCCATGCCGGTGGGGGTTCTTCCACGGGAGGAGTGTCATGCGCAGATTGTCACAGGCCCGGATCGTCCTGGCCGGAGCCGCCGTTGTACTGGTGTGGTCCTCGTCCGCAGCGTGGGCTGATGGCACGTCCGCGGGCGCGGGGCCCTCGAATGTGAGCGTGAGCCCGTCGCAGGTCCATCAGGGCGCGACGTTGAGGGTCACCGCCTCGGGCTGCACCGGTGGCGGCACCGTCACCTCCGCGGCATTCCCCACCGTGCAGTTGCCCGCCGGGGCCACCACGACGGCCACCGCACGGGTGACCAATACCGCCACGCCCGGCGCCCACACTCTGACGGTGCGGTGCGGCAACCGGACCGCGAACGCCTCGTTCACCGTGCTGGCCGGTGCCGCGGCACGGGGCGGTCTCGGCGGCAGCCAGGTCTCCAGCACGGCGGTGACCGCCGCGGGCGGTGCCATGGCGGCACTGGCCGTCGGCACCGGAGCCTTCCTGATCACCCGCCGTCATCGTGCCCAGTGAATCCGGGGTGACGCATACCGGGCCGTAGCCACGCCTGAACCGGGAGCGGCCGAGTCGGGTGGTGTACCGCCCGCCCTTTGACGTGTGGTTCCGGGCCCGGCGAGGCGAGCGCCGACCGGAACCACACCCCGCCGGCGAGGGGTTGGCGGTGAGGTAACGGTGTCCGACCGGGCCGGTCAGGTGGCGGACAGCGGTCGTTTCCCGTGCGGGTACAGGCGGTCGGTGAGGAAGGCGAGGATCTCGTCGCGGGCCCGGACCGTGGGGTGGCCGGCCTCGTCGACGAGATGCGCGGTGACGACGCTGTGCGGGGTACCGACCAGATCGGCGAAGAAGGGCGGCGGGGCCGGGTTGGCGGCGCTGTCGGGCAGGACGCGCCCGTCGAAGGCGTCGCCGAGCAGCGATCGGTAGGCGGCGAAGCGCTGTCCCGTGCACCAGCGGTCGCCCTCGAAGCGGTAGGCGAGGACGGTGAGTCCGTCGCGGTCGAGCCGGTCGCGCACCGCGCGCGCGTCCGCCGCGTCGAGCTCGAGTCCGCCAGGGTCGTCGAGCGGCAGTGACGGGTGATTGACCACCGGGGCGATGACCGCGGGCTCCAAGGCCATGGTGAGGGCGAAGTTGCCGGTGAAGCACAGGCCGATCGCGCCCACCCCGGGTCCACCGCACGCGGTGTGGGCCTGGCGCGCCAGGCCGCGCAACCAGGCCGTCACCGGGCTGGTGCCGCCCCGGGCGAAGGCGCGGAACTCGGCGCTGACACAGGCGCGGCGGACGACTTCCCGGCCGCCCTCGACCGTGGGGAAGGCGCCGTCCGTCCCGAACAGGGAGGGCACGTGGACGGTGAAGCCCGCGTCCCGTACCCAGCGCGCGAGCCGCAGGACGTCGGGACTGATGCCCGGCATCTCGGGCAGCACCACGACCGCCGGCCCGGCCCCGGCTACGTACACCGTCTTCTTCACCCCCTCCACGGCCACGCTCCGGCGGGTGAAGTCTGTGATCGCGTCGTCGTCACTCATGAGGCCAGCCTGGTCCCCGGGCCTGCCGCCGAGTGAGGGGCGAGATCGCCAAGGCCGGGGGTAATCTCGCCAAACGCAAGGGAGGCGAGCGGTACGCGGCCGGCCGGTGCCGGGACACCAGGGGGTGGGGGAGCGATGGTGGAGGCGACGCGGCAGGCACAGGAAGGTGCGGATCGGGGCGCCGGGCCGGGTGCGCTGCGGGTCGGGGTCCTGGCGTACCCCGACTGCTTCGCGTCCGAAGTGTTCGGCGTCCCCGACCTGTTGACGATGGCCGGGCATGTCGCCGGACCGGACGCGCCCGGCTACCGGGTCTCGGTCGTCTCGCCCCGCCGCCGGGTCACCGCCTCGGGTGGCGCGAGCCTGGACGTGCGTCCCTTGCGAGAGGTCGACGTCCTCGTGGTCCCCGGCTTCGAACTGCGCCCGGACACCGACCTCGACGCGCGGCTCGCCCGGCTCGCCCCCGAGATCGCGGCGATCCGCGCGCAGGCCTCCGCCGGCACCGCCGTCGTCTCCCTCTGCGTCGGCGCGTTCCTGCTCGCCGAGGCCGGGCTCCTCGACCGGCGCCGGGCCACCACTTCCTGGCTGCACGCCGGCGAACTGGCCAGGCGCTGCCCGGACGCCGACGTGTGGCCCGAGTGCCTGGTCATCACCGACACGGGGGTGACGACCACGGCCGCCTTCAGCGCGATGTACGACTTCGCGCTGGACCTGATCCGCCGGCACAACGGCGCCCGGGTGGCCCGCACCACCGCACGGTTGGCGCTCGTCGACGACGCGCGGACCTCCCAGACCCCGTACGTCGACCCGCGGCTCCTCCCGCAGCCCGGCCGGGACTTCTCCCAGCAGGTCATGCGGCGGCTCGACCAGAACCTCACCGAGCGGTACGACCTCGCCGCGCTCGCGGACGCCTTCGGGGTCAGCACCCGCACTCTGCTGCGCCGCTTCGCCGAAGAGACCGGACGCAGCCCGCTGGCCCATCTGCAGGCCTCCCGGGTGCGCCGCGCCCGGCATCTTCTGGAGACCACCGACCGCACCGTCTCCGCCGTCGCCGCGGCAGTCGGATACGAGGACCCCGGTACGTTCGCCGGCCTCTTCGCCCGCCACACCGGCCACCGCCCGAGCGTCTACCGGGCCGCCTTCCGCCGCACGGCCCGGGCGTCGGCCCCGGACGGCGGCGTCCAGCTCGACTCCGTCGGGGATGCCTGACTCAGGCCGGATCGCCTCGACCGGGAACAGCTGGTTCTGTCTGCATGTCAGTGACGGCCGGGCTGTCTCGTCTCAGGTTGCGAAGACAGGTGGGAGAAGAATCCACTTCGACAACGGAGGAGCTGGTCATGAGCGAGCGGACCACACATCAGAAGGTCGCGCTGGTCACCGGGGCGAACAAGGGAATCGGTCGTGGGGTAGCCGAGCAGCTCGCTGCGCTGGGCATGACGGTGCTGATCGGCGCCAGAGACCTGGGGCGCGGCGAGGAAGCCGCTGCGGCCGTGCGCGCGGCCGGTGGCGACGCGCACGCGCTGCCCTTGGATGTCACCGACCAGGCCACCGTCCACGAGGCCGCGAAGCAGGTCGAGGAGCGCTTCGGCCACCTCGACGTCCTGATCAACAATGCCGGCATCACCGGCTCCGGGCAGGTCTCGCCCGAAGACGCCCACGATCAAGTCCCCAGCTCCGTCGACCTGGACATGGTCCGGGCGGTGTTCGAGACCAACGTCTTCGGAGTGATTGCGGTGACCAACGCCATGCTGCCGTTGTTGCGGCGGTCACCTGCGCCACGCATCGTCAACGTCAGCAGTCACGCCGCGTCGTTGAGTCTCATGAGCGACCCGGACGGCCCCTTCGCGGCACTGCTGCCGTCGGCCGCGTATTCACCGTCGAAGACCGCACTGACCGCTCTGACGGTGCAGTACGCCAATGAGCTGCGGAAGGACGGCATCCTCGTCAACGCAGTGGCCCCCGGCTTCGTCGACACGGACAGCAACAACCACACCGGATTCCTCACGGTCGCGCAGGGTGCCGCGGTAGTGGTGCGCCTGGCCACGCTCGGCGCGGACGGCCCGACCGCCGGATTCTTCAGTGAGGAGGGCCCGGTGCCCTGGTGATGGTGGCCCTTGACAGCCGTGCGCTCTACCGGCCGGGCGCCGTCGCCGGTCCGGAGGTGCCCGGCCCTGCTGCCGGCCACACGACCGGCAGTGGTATTTGAGGGTGGGAGGGGCGTGGTTCTCCGGCCGGAGCCGCCGCCACCCGTCGGAGCGGCAGGGTTTCAAGGGGGGAGCCGGCATGACGAAGACAGAAGAGTTCCAGGAGCAGCGGCCGCTGCTGTTCTCGATCGCCTACAGGATCCTGGGCAGTGTGAGCGAGGCCGAGGACGCGGTCCAGGAGGCCTGGCTGCGCTACCAGGCCACCTCCACCCGGCCCGGATCGGCCAAGGCGTTCCTGTCGACCGTGGTCACCCGGATCTCGATCGACGTGCTGCGTTCGGCCCGCGTCCGACGGGAGGAGTATGCCGGCCCGTGGCTCCCCGAACCGCTGCTGACCGACCCGTACGAGGATCCGGCGCGGTCGGCGGAGCTGGCGGACTCGCTGTCGGTGGCGGCCCTGCTCCTGCTGGAGAGACTCACCCCGCTCGAGCGGGCGGTCTTCGTGTTGCGGGAGGTGTTCGCCTTCGGCTTCCCGGAGATCGCGTCGGCCGTGGGGCGATCGGAGGCGGCGTGCCACCAGCTCGCGGTGCGGGCGCGCCGTCACATGAACGCGGGCCGGGCCCGGTTCGAGGCCGACCGGAAGGCCCGCGACAAACTCGCCGAACGGTTCTTCGACGCCTTCCGGGAAGGGGATGTCGACGGGCTGGCCGAGCTGCTGGCCGCCGACGTCCAGATGATCGGCGACAGTGGTGGCAAGGCCCCGCGTTTCAAGCCGGTCGTCCTCGGCGTCGGGCACGTGGTCCGGGTGCTCGCGGCGTTCGTGCCGCTGGTTCTCAGGGGCGGTGGCGTCGTGGAACCGCAGCAGGTGAACGGCCGGCCGGGCGCGATCTTCCGCGACCGGGACGGCCGGGTCCTCAGCACCTGGGCGCTCGAGGTACTCGACGGGCAGATTCAGACGATCCACACAGTGAACAACCCCGATAAACTCGGGCACGTCGGTCCCGTAGCGGATGCCTGGTTGGCTCTCCGCGAGGCGAACCAGGCACATGGGCCCCGAGACTGACCGAAGTGCCGACGGCACTCCGAGACGGGATGCAGGAGCCTGGGTCGACACCGGCGGGTCGGCGCAACGGAGTTGCCCGGGCTCACCTCGTCCCCGTACGGGCCGGCCGCGATGGCAGGCACCAAGAGGAATGTCGTCCGGGCGCCTGAAAGCTCACTCCGCGCCGGCGGCCGTGGGCTCCAGCCGGACCACGATGCTCTTGGCGGTCGGCTGGTTGCTGGTCCCGGCCACGCTGTCCAGCGGCAACAGGACGTTGGTCTCGGGGTAGTACGCGGCGGCGCAGCCAGGTGTCGTCGGGTAGGGGACAACCTCGAAGTCCTTCGCGCGGCGCTCCGTGCCGCCGTCCCACACACTGACCAGGTCGACACGCTGTCCCTGTGACAAGCCGAGCCGGGACACGTCCTGAGGGCTTACCAGGACCACGTGACGGCTTCCGTGGATGCCCCGGTAACGGTCGTCGTCCGTGTAGGGGATGGTGTTCCACTGGTCGTGGGAGCGCAGCGTCTGCAGCAGCAGGTGCCCCTCGGGGCATTGCGGCATCTCCCACGCGTTGCGGGTGAACAGGGCCTTGCCGACGGGAGTGGGGTAGATCCCCTCATTGACCGGGTTGGGCAGCCGGATGCCGCCGGGACGGACCACCCGGCGGTTGAAGTGCTGGAGCCCTGGCACGACGCGGGAGATCCGGTCACGGATGGTCCCGTAGTCCGCTTCGAACTCGTCCCACGGGATTCCGGTCCTGCCGTCAAGGGTTTGGCCGGCGAGCCGGCACAGGATGGCGACCTCGCTGAGCAGGATCTTGGAGGCCGGTGCCAGGCGCCCGCGGGAGGTGTGCACCTCGCTCATCGAGTTCTCCACGGTGACGAACTGCTCGCCCGTTGCCTGGACGTCCACTTCTGTGCGGCCCAGGGTCGGCAGGATGAGCGCGGTCCGGCCGCAGACGGTGTGGGACCTGTTGAGCTTGGTGGAGATGTGCGCGGTGAGGCTGCATCGCCGCATCGCGTCCTCTGTGACGTCACTGTCCGGAGCTGCCCGGACGAAGTTGCCGGCGACGCCGAGGAAGACCTTGATACGGCCTTCCCGCATGGCCTTGATCGAGTTCACCGTATCGAGCCCGTGGGCGCGAGGCGGCTCGAAGTCGAACTCCTGTTGCAGCGAGTCGAGGAAGGCGTCGGGCATCCGCTCCCAGATGCCCATCGTGCGGTCGCCCTGGACGTTGCTGTGCCCACGCACCGGGCATGCCCCGGCTCCGGTCCTGCCGATGTTCCCCCGCAGCAGCAGGAAGTTGACGATCTCCCTGATGGTAGGGACCGCGTGCCTCTGCTGGGTCAGGCCCATGGCCCAGCAGACAATGACGCGTTCGCTGCGCAGTACCTCGTCCCGGACGTTCTCGATCTCTTCTCGGGTCAGTCCGGTCGCGGTGAGGATGTCGTCCCAGGCGATGGTGCGGGCGTGCTGGGCGAACTCTTCGAAGCCGCTGGTGTTGGAGCGGATGAAGTCCTGGTCGAGCACGGTTCCCGGCCGGGCGTCCTCCGCCTCCATCAGGAGCCGGTTCAGTCCCTGGAAGAGCGCGAGGTCGCCCCCGCTGCGGATGTGAAGGAACCGGTCGGCGATCTGGACACCGTGCCCGATCACACCGCGAGCCTTCTGCGGGTTCTTGAACCGCAGCAGTCCTGCCTCCGGCAGGGTGTTCACCGCGATGATTCGGGCGCCGTTGAGCTTGGCCTGCTCCAGTGCGGAGAGTTGCCGAGGATGGTTGGAGCCGGGGTTCTGCCCGACCAGGAAGATCAGCTCGGCGTGGTGGATGTCCTCCAGACTCACCGTTCCCTTGCCGGTGCCCAGGGTCTCGTGCAGAGCGAAGCCGCTGGACTCATGGCACATGTTGCTGCAGTCGGGCAGGTTGTTGGTGCCGAAGGCCCTGGCGAAGAGCTGCAGGACGAACGCCGCCTCGTTGCTGACCCTGCCCGACGTGTAGAAGACCGCCTCGTCGGGCGAGTCCAGCGCCTTCAACTCGTCGGCCAGCAGCCCCAGGGCGTCGTGCCAGCTGATCGGCTCGTAGTGGTCCGAGTCGGGGCGCTTGACCATCGGCTCGGTGAGCCTGCCCTGCTGGTTGAGCCAGAGATCGGACCGCCGGCCCAGTTCGGAGACCGGGTGCCTGCGGAAGAAGTCGGCCGTGATGCGCCGTGACGTCGCCTCGTCGTTGATGTGCTTGGCGCCGTTCTCGCAGTACTCGTTGCGGTGCCTGTGGCCGGGGGACGGGTCGGCCCAGGCGCAGCCGGGGCAGTCGATCCCGTCCACCTGGTTCATGGTCAGCAGCGTCACGCCGGTTCGCCGGGCCGACGTCTCCTCGAGGGAGTACTGCAGAGCGTGGGTCACCGCCGGCACTCCCGCCGCCCACGTCTTGGGCGGGGTGACGGTGAGGTGTTCGTCCGGCTCTTGGCTCGGTGGCTTCTTCATCGGGGTGTTTCTCGCTCTCTTGCTCTCGAGTGGGCGGCTCAGCCGACCGGCCAGTGAGGGACCCGGCTTCTGGGCGGCTCCGCCTCCCAGTGCTCCACGTGGCCGCCTCGGATGACCCCCCGCCAGGCCCCTCCCTCCTGTCCCACACCCTCGATGAACTCCTTGAAGTGACCGAGCTCGGCGCGGACCACACGACGAGTGAACCCGGAGGCATGGACAAGGCGGCCCGTGACTCCGTGCGGTGTGACGCTCATGCGTACCGAGACCGCGGTACGGTCCGATGCCGTCGCACGGAACGACACTTCACCGCGGTGGCCGGAACGTCTGCCCAGGCTCCGCCACGCCACCAGGGAGTCGGGCACCTGTTCCACGATCTCGGCGTCGAACTCGTGCCGCACGGGACCGAACCTGATCACCCAGCGGGTGAGATTGGGGCGGACCTGCTCGACCTTCCGCACCGCGGACATGAACCGCGGGAAGCTCTTGAACTGCGACCACTGGTTGTAGGCCGTACTTACCGGTACCGCGACTTCGATCGTCTCTTCAACGGTGTTCATGGCCCCACCTGCCTTCGGGCGCTGACTTTTCTCAGTGTCGCCGCGTGTCCGACAGGCCGCCACGTGGAGGCGATCGTCCGGACCGGGAAGCGGTTCAGCGCGGTACAGGCAGTGACGACGGCAGCGAGCTGCTGGGCGCCTCGGTCGGCGAGGCGGTGCGCTACGCCGAGCCTGCGGGGTACGGCGGACCGGCGAGCGTCGAACGCGGCACCCGGGCGGAGGTCCGCCGTCGTCCTTGGTCCGCTTCGACAACACACGATCCACAGAATTGGGGGACGCTGGACCGAGTCGGTTCATTACCCCACATGAAGGGTGTGGCGCGCCCATGGGTGGACCTGCGGGAGTCGCGCGCCTGCTCGCGCGGGCGCTGCGTGCGTACGACCCGAACTCGCTCCTGGACGCTCTGACGGCCTCGGGAGACGGATGCCGGAGCCTGCCCGCGGGGCGCACAGCTCTGTACTTGTCGGTCGGGACGGGCCTGCAGGCCGTTCCGGACGGCGCGATCGATGACAGCCGCGTACTCCGCGCTGTGCGGCGTGTGGTCCGTACCGGACGGCCCACCGTCCTTTCGCGCTGCTGCATCCGGACGACGTACCCGTGATCCAGGCGGCGATCGCCCGGGTGACGGAGGAGGCCGTCGGCGCGGCGGCTCACGGGGTGACGGAAGACGCCGGCCGCTACCACCTGACCTACCGCGTCCTGCACCCCGACGGCAGCGTGCATCCTGTGGCGGAGTTCGGACGTGTGGTCGTGGACGGCTCCGGCCGACCCACGTGCGCTCTTGGCCTGGTGGTTGCGACGGCCACCGCGACCGATCCGTTGCCGCACGAGCCCGTGTCGGTGGAAAGCTCCCGGGGCTCGTTCCTCTTCACCCTCACGCGGGCGCTGTCGCAGGCACTCACCGTGCCGGACGTCGCCCACGTCATGACCCACGTGGCACGCCCGGCCCTGGGGGCGGAGAACCTGATCGTCGGCCTCGCCGAGGCCGGGCAGTTGACCATCGTCGGAGAAACCGAGATCGCCGCGGCGCTGTCGCATCTTCGCGTTCCCGCCCACGCGGTCATGACCTTCGCCGCGGTGCAGGAACAGCCGCTGTTCATCGAGGACATCAGCCGTCACGAAGGCCCTGAACTGACCGACCTGGCCACCACCGGCGAGGTGCTTCCCCGGTCGTGGGTCGTTCTGTCGCTCGGCCATGCGGACCGTGTCGCGGGCGCCTGCCTCATCTCCTTCGCCGGACCTCGACGGTTCGATGCCGACGAGCGGACGTTCTACACCGCCGTCGCCGCCATGCTCGCCCAGAGCCTTGACCGCGCACGCCTCTTCGATACGGAGCATCAGCGTGCCACCGACCTCCAGGAAGCGATGCTGCCTCGGCATCTGCCGACCCTGCCCTCGCTCAGGGTGTGTTCCCGTTACCTTCCCGGCACGCAGGGTATGCAGATCGGCGGTGACTGGTACGACGTCCTCTCGCTCAAGGACGGGACGGCGGCTCTCGTGGTGGGTGACGTCCAGGGCCACGACGCCCATGCGTCCGCCGTCATGGGGCAATTGCGTGTCGCGCTGAGGGCCTGCGCGGAGGCAGGGCTTCCGCCCGGGGCGCTGCTCGCCCACGTCAACCGCGTGCTCAGCGACTTGGACACCGACCGATTCGCGACGTGCACCTACATGGTGCTCGACCCGGAGGACGGCACACTGCTGGGATCGAGGGCGGGGCACCTCCACCCCTTGCGTCTGCACCGTTCGGGCGGGAGCGAGGTCGTACTGGAGGGAGGACCCCCGCTCGGCGTCGACCCTGATGCGCACTTCCCGACCACCGCGACGCGCGTGGATCCGGAGGACGCCCTTGTGCTGTTCACCGACGGACTCGTGGAGCGCCGCGACACCGACATCGATGTATGCGTGCACAACATGATCGACGACATCCAGCGATGGCGGAACCGAAGGGGGAAAGACCCCGAACTCGCGGAACTCGTGGACTTCCTCGCCCGCCGAGAGGCCCCGCGGCGCGTGGACGACGTCGCCCTCCTCGCCGTCCAGCGCGTCATCGAGACCGCTCGGTAAGCGATACGTGGCCACGGCGGCGCTGTCGGGTCGGCAGTTCGATCGGGACAGGGAAGCGCTGCCCGCCCCACGGACGGGGGCCCACCCGCTCGTACCGGCACGGGGACCGGGGGAGGGTGGCACTGAGTGTCGGCGTCGACCGCGCGCGTCGTCCGGGAGGGAGGCCACGGTGCAACGAGGCAGAGCGGGGCGGCGCCTGGCCGGTGCGTCCGGAGCCGGCCGTTCCTCCGGGCGGCACCCGGCCCGCCGCTCGGCGAAGCGCAGGCAGGGGCGGTTCACCGCTCGTGCCGCTGCGGACGTCCAGGGGCAGTCGCGCAGCGGCACCGGCGGGATCGCCCGGTCAGGACCCGAAGGCCCTCAACGCGGGAGCCGCTCCAGCAGGGCAGCGAAGTCGGTCCCGGCAGGCAGCGTGCCGAAGGCCAGGCCCTGGTCCCCTGCGAGGCGGGACGCGCAGAACGCGTCCGCGACGGCCGCCGGGGCGTGGCGGACGAGAAGGGAGCCCTCCAGCACCAGGGCAGCGCGCTCGATGAGGCGACGGGCCCGCAGCGGAGCGTCCTCGGTGAGGACGAGGTCGCCCTTCAGCTCGCGCCAGGCCGCGTCCAGGCGGCTGTCGGCGCCCGTGGCGGCCTCTACCTCGGTGCGGAAGGCGTCGAGGGAGTCGGGCTCGCGGGTGAGGGCGCGCAGCATGTCGAGGGCATTGACGTTGCCCGAGCCCTCCCAGATGCCGTTCAGCGGGGCCTCCCGGTACAGGCGCGGCATACCGGACGCCTCGTCGTAGCCGTTCCCGCCGAGGCATTCCAGCGCCTCGGCGACGGCGACGGGCTGGCGCTTGCACACCCAGTACTTGCCGACAGCGGTCGCGAGCCTCAGGAAGGCACGCTCCTGTGCGTCGCCGCGCTGTGCCCGGTCGGCGGCGCCGGCCAGGCGCAGGGCGAGGGTGGTGGCGGCTTCCGACTCGAGGCTCAGGTCGGCGATGACGTTGCGCATCAGCGGCTGGTCGATCAGTTTGGCCCCGAATACCGCCCGGTGGCGCACATGGTGCGCGGCCTGAGCGAGCGCGGCACGGATGCCGGCGGCGGAGCCGAGCACGCAGTCGAGGCGGGTCATGGTGACCATGTCGATGATGGTGCGCACGCCCTTGCCCTCGGCGCCCACGAGCCAGGCCACCGTGTCGTCGAACTCCGGTTCGCTGCTGGCGTTGGAGCGGTTGCCGAGCTTGTCCTTCAGGCGCTGGATTCGGAAGGTGTTGCGGCTGCCGTCGGGCAGCACGCGCGGCACCAGGAAGCAGGACAGACCACCGGGGGCCTGAGCGAGCACCAGGAAGAGGTCGTTCATGGGCGCGCTGGTGAACCACTTGTGTCCGCGCAACCGCCAGGTGCCGTCGGCCTGTTCCGTGGCGGTGGTGGTGTTGGCGCGGACATCGGTGCCGCCCTGCTTCTCCGTCATCCCCATGCCGGCGAGCAGGCCGCGCTTCCCGGCGGGTGTGCGCAGCCCCGGGTCGTAGACGCGGCTGGTGAGCAGCGGTTCGTACACCTTGGCGAGGTCGGGCGCGTGGCGCAGGGCCGGGACCACGGCGTACGTCATGGAGACCGGGCACAGGTGCCCCTGCTCCACGGTGCTCGCGAGCATGAAACTCGCGGCACGTGCCACATGGGCGCCCGGGCGGTCGTCGGCCCAGGCCGCCCCGGCAAGGCCCGCCCCCACGGAAACGTCCATCAGCGAGTGGTACGCGGGGTGGAACTCGACCTCGTCGATGCGGTTGCCGTAGCGGTCATGGGTACGGAGCACGGGCTCGATGCGATTGGCCTGGTCCGCCCAGAGCTGGGCCTCCTCGCTGCCGACGAGCCGACCGAAGCGGTGCAGGTCGTCGAGATGCCACGCTGCGCCTTCGCGGCGCACGCCCTCGATCAGCACCGGGTCGTCGGCGACGTCGTGACCGGTCAGCGGTGGGGGCTGGTTGGTCACCTCGTGCGTGGCTGCCGTCGGATTGCTGCGGGGTGCGGCGGGTGCGGTCATGGGATTTCCCTCCCGGGCGGTGGGTCTGGTCACGGTCGCGGCGCCGCGGCGGCGGCGCCCGCGCAGCGCAGAGCCATGGCGGTGAGTTCGGCGAGGAGCCCGTCGGTGTCGTCCTCCTCCGGCGTGCCCAGCGGCGCGACCAGGACCTCACCGATCGCGCCTGTGAGGGCGGCGGCCGTGATCTCCGCGTTCTGAGGTGGCAGGAGTCCCTCCGCCATGCCCTGGCGGACGACTTCGGCGAACAGGGCGCGGTAGCGGAGGCGGAAGTCGAGGCGTGCGGCGCCGACCGCCGGCTCGGCCGGGGCGGCGAGCAGGGCGTAGGCAAGCCCACGGTTCTCCAGGGCACGGCGGGCGAACACCCGGACACCGGCGACGAGTCGTTCGACCGGGGTCCCGGAGCCGTGCAGAACCTCGGCGAGGACCTCGACCTCCCGCCCCGCGGCGCGCCGGAAAACCTCGACGGCGAGCGCCGCCTTGGACGGGAAGTGCTGGTAGACCGAGCCGGCCGAGATGCCGGCCGCCTCGGCGACCGCCGACACGGAGGCGTGCGCCCAGCCCGCGTCGGCGACGACGTCGGTGGCACGGGTGACGAGGTGTTCCCGGGCGGCTTCGAGCCGGCGAATTTCGGCCGGGGTCTTGCGGTAGGCCATGGAAGAAGTGAACCACCATTCATAGTTTCCGGACAAGGGTCGGGCTCACCGGCTCGGAACCCCGTGGAGGACGTGGGCGTCTCTTGGCCCGCCAGACAGCGTCACCCGCCTGCCCGCCCGGGTCTGGGGCGAGGTCCACGACTGGCTCGCCGACCAGACCGGCACCCGCTCGGCGAACAGCGACATCACGGTCGGCACCTTCGTCTCGTTCGTGCCGTACCTGGACCAGGTGGTCAAGGCGCCGCCGAACACGATCGAGCGACGCCTCATCGGGACAACCTCCGAAGCCCGCCGCCGCGGCTGCACCGTGCCCAAGGAGGCGTCGGAGGCGGCCTGGAGGGCACTGAAGCCGCTCAAGCTGCAGGAGACCGTGGTCGGTTGGTCTCCCGCGGCCCACGTCAGGGACCTGTGCCAGGGCGGACGGGGCCGGTAGTCGGACGCGCCCGGTGGGGTTACACCCTGGTGCAGAAGGAGAAGACCCTGATGTCCTTGCAGAACTTCCGAGCGACGGATCCACCCGTCGGCGTCCGGCGATCGCATCCGGGACGGTTCCTGGCCGCGGCCGGCCTGGCAGCCATGGCTGCAATGGTGCTCCCGGCCCCGCTCGCCCGCGCCGACACGGTAGACGTGAAGTGCTCGGTCCCGGACCTCGTCGCGGCGGTGAACAGGCCAATAGCTCACCGGGCCCCGACACCCTCCGCCTGGCCCGCAAGTGCACCTACCGGCTGGTGACCCCCAACCCCGCCAACTCGTCCAGCGGCCTGCCGGCCATCACCAGCGACATCACCATCGAGGGCAAAGGCGCGACGATCACGCGCGCCCGGTCCGCACCCGAATTTCGCTCCTCTTCGTGGACGACGCCGGCACCTTGAAGCTCAACAAGACCACCATCAGCGGCGGCGCGGCACCGGACTGTCCGAACTTCCCGGGCGGCGGAGCCTGTGGTGGCGGCATTTCCAGCCTCGGCACGCTGACGGTGAGGGGCACGAACGCGGCAGCACTGAACGTCCACAGCCTCGTCGGCTCGCTGACCGCTGTCCTCGACCAGCGCATACTCGACGTCGGCGACGGCAGTTCGCATGCCTTGAGTAGTGGCCGCCTCCGGAGTGACACCACGACCGGATCGGTGGCCGAGCCGCCGGAGGCCGCCCAGCAATTGATCACCGAAGCCTCCGCGTACACGTATTACGTGCTGACCCTGCTCCAGATCCTCCACCCCGACGATTTCGAGGAACCGCTGCATCCGGGCAAACGTCACCGCGGCAGGAAACCCTCAGTTCCTGGCAGAGACCAGACTCGAACTGACGGTGTCCCCGCACAGTGTGCGACCGATGATCGACTCGGCTCGCGCAGCAGGGCGGCTGCGCCCGCTCGCCACCACTCTGCTGCCGGCTGCCATCCCCGGCCACGGCTCCAGACATGCGCGTCGGCCACCTGCCGCTGACGCGGGGCCACCGGTCATGTACGCCGAGCGGCTCGACCAGGGCGTCAGCGAATGATCGCTACGGGGCGGCTGCGTCGACGCAGACGGCGTAGGCCTGAACGGTGCCCTCGATCTCGCCTTCGTTCACGGCGCGCGCGAGCCAGACATCGGGCAGGTTGGGGTCGGGGTATGTGATCTCGTTCGTGAAGTCGGCATCGCTGGGAAGGGTGACGATGCCTCCGCCGGTGGCCACTTTGCCGTCCGGGCACGTGGCGATGGCGTTGACGGTGTTTCCGGGAACCGCGGTCACTGGCTCTCCTACCACGACCTCGCGCCCCGTCACGCCGCCGCCTCCGGGTCCCGGGGCGGTGGTGCTGGTCGCGCTCTGGCTGCAGTTGATGTTCTGGGTGCCGGTGAACTGGTTGTGGGAGCCGACCTGCCCGCTCGGGAAGCAAGCCAGCACCACAGACGGGCTGTCGAGGAGCGAGAGGAGTGAGCCATCGTCCTGGGCGTGCGCGCCACCTGCTGAGATGAGGGCCGCCGTCGTCACGGTGGCGCTGACGCAGGCGATTCTGGCGGTCAACTTCATGGGGTGTCCCTCTCCTGATGCGGTACGTGCGGACGCACAGGTAACTCGGCCGGCCCTCGTCAGGAATCGGGGGCGAGCCCGCTGCCGCTCGTTCGGAGCAAGCGGCAGACCACGGCACCGGCACCGGGCCGGCCGCCGTATCAGCCACGACCTCGCCATCGGCGAGCGGCAGTCCGACCTTCGCATCCGGACTGGAGGTGCGTCTTGGGACCCGGCCACGCTGAACGCCCCTGACTCGGCGGACGCCGATGCGCTTCGCTGGACCACCTGCTTCGGCCTGGCGCCTGGCTCCGATCGGCGCTCTTCGAAAGGGCCGGAGCGCTCGGCGCGGCCCGTCGGCATACCGGATGCGACGGACCGCGCTGCGAGGAAGGCGCCCGCCGGCGCGTACGACGGCAGGACTCCGGGGCGTCGGGTCAGCGGAGTTCCGTCACCAGGACGACTTGGTCACCCCGGGCAGGAAGCCGGCGTGCGCCTGTTGCCGGGTGCGGACCCTGGAGAGACCGAACTTGCGCAGGTAGCCGCGGGGGCGGCCGTCCACGCTGTCGCGGTTGCGTACGCGGGTGGCGCTGGCGTTGCGCGGCTGCCGGCGCAACTCCGCCAGCGCGGTCAGGCGTTCGTCCTGGGTCGACGAGGGGCGGCGGACGATCTCCTTGAGCTCGGTCCGCCGGGCGGCGTACCGCTCGACGATCGCCTTGCGCTTCTCGTTCTGAGCGATCTTGCTCTTCTTCGCCATCAGACCTTCCCTCCGCGCGCCCGGATCCGTGCCACGGCCGCCTCGATCCCGATCGCGTCCACCGTCTTGATCGCCTTGGCGCTCAAGGTCAGACGGACGTTGCGCCCCTCGCTCGGGAGCCAGTAGCGCTTGCGCTGGATGTTCGGGTCGAAGCGGCGCGAGGTGCGCCGGTGCGAATGGGAGATCGTGTTGCCGAAGCCCGGCTTCGCGCCGGTCAGTTGGCAGTGGGCGGACATGGGTGTTACCTGCCTCTCTCTGCGGCATCCACTACTTATTGGTAATGGAAATCGTTCCCATATACTAGCCTCATGGCGCACCGGGCCGAGAGCGGCGTCGAACAGCTCCTCGGTCCCGCCTGACCCTCTGAGCACTCCCAGCAGCCCAAGGAGCAACACGCATGGCCCGCCGCCCGGAAACCCGCAAGCACGCAAAGCCCCGCCCCAACCCGCTCGAGGCGGCCGAAGTCACCTACATCGACTACAAGGACACCGACCTGCTGCGCAGGTTCATCTCCGACCGCGGCAAGATCCGCAGCCGCCGCGTCACCCGCGTCACCGTGCAGCAGCAGCGCCGGCTTGCCGCAGCCATCAAGAACGCCCGGGAGATGGCCCTGCTGCCCTATGCCGGTAACGCAGGCGGGCGTTGACTCCCTGATGGCTGTTCCCGAGCGGAAGATGTCCCGCAGCAACACTCGTCACCGCCGCTCCCAGTGAAAGACCGGCACGCCCCAGCTCGTACCGGTCACGGTCGACGGCGTCAGCCACCCCGTGCCTCGGTATGGCCGAGGCCTGTTGAAGTGACGGCTGTCGTCACGCCGGCAGGGGTGCCCCGCATGCGTGCGTCGCACAAGCGTGGGACACCCCTGCCGGTCCGGTCGGAGGGTCAGTTCCCCTCGGTTTCGAAGGTACGGAGCAAATCGGCCGCGACGCTCACAGCGATGGTCGCGGGTTCCTTGCCGGTGATGTCGGCCAGCCCGATCGGGGTCTTGATCCGACCGATGGCGGCCTCGTCGTGACCGCCCTCGGTGGTGAGGCGCTTGCGGAACCGCACCCACTTGGCCGCCGACCCGATCAGCCCGATGGAGCCGAGATGGGTCGTGCGCAAGGCAGCGTCGCACAGAGCTGCGTCCTCGGCGTGATCATGGGTCATGATCAGGATGTGCGTGCCGCGCGGCAACTCCGCCAGGACCTCCTCCGGCAGCAGCGGCGTGTGATGCACGTGCACCTGCGCCACCGAGTCCGCCAGCACGTCGAGCCGTTCCTTGGTGAGCATGTCGGAGCGACTGTCGATCAGATGGAGATCGAGGTCCTGGCGTGCCAGGATGCGCGCCAGTTCCAATCCGACGTGCCCCACGCCGAAGATCGCCACCGCCCTTACCACCGGCAGTGGTTCGAGCAGCACCGAGACTGTGCCGCCGCAGCACTGCACGCCGTGCTGGTTGACCACCTTGTCGTTCAGGGCGAAATCGATCAGCTCCGGCTCCGGCTTGGACGCGGCCATCATCTCCCGGGCCCGGTCGATCGCGACGGCCTCGACATTGCCGCCACCGATCGAGCCCCACGTCTCGGTCTGCCCCACAACGAGCTTCGCACCGGCGTCGCGGGGGGCATGGCCGCGTACGGTCGCGACGGTCACCAGCACGCCGGACTCCCGGCGGGCCCGCAACCGCGCGACCGCGGCGACCCACGTCATGTCAGGCACCGCTCAGCGCTTCTGTGGCGGTCCGGACCTTGCCGTTGAGGACGTTGCCGTTCAGGGACGCGTCGCCCTGGCGAGCCGCCTGGATCGCCCAGTACACCGCCTCAGGGGTCGCGGGCGAGGCCAACTCGACGCTGACCCCGCTCGGCCCGAACGCGGCGGCGGCCTGCCGCAACGCCTCTCGGACCGAGAACGCCAGCATCAGCGGAGGCTCACCCACCGCCTTGGAGCCGTAGACCGCGCCCTCTTCGGTGGCGTTCGTGAGAAGCGTGACGTTGAACTCCTCGGGCATCTCCGAGAAGCTCGGCAGCTTGTACGTGCTCGCCGCCTGCGTCAGGAGCCGTCCGCGGTTCGGGCCGTCGCTGGTGTCCCAGCGCAGCTCCTCGAGCGTCAGCCAGCCCGCGCCCTGCACGAAACCACCCTCGACCTGACCGATGTCGATCAGCGGAGACAGGCTGTCGCCGACATCGTGCACGATGTCCACCCGCCGGATGCGGTACGCACCGGTGAAGCCGTCGACCTCCACCTCGGTCGCCGCGGCGCCGTAGGCGAAGTACTTGAACGGCGAGCCCCGGAACGACTTCGCGTCCCAGTGCAGACCCTCGGTCCGGTAGAAACCGGCCGCCGACAGCTGAACCCGCTGGAAGTACGCGGTGTGCACCAGGTCGTCCCAGGCCAGCTCCGCGTCACTGCCCAGGGCGCGCGCGACGCCGTCGACGATGCGCACATCCGAGGCGTTGGCGCCCAGTCGGCCGGCGGCCACCTGCAGCAGCCGCTCGCGCAGCTGCTCACAGGCGTTCTTGATCGCCCCACCGTTGAGGTCCGCACCGGAACTGGCGGCGGTGGCCGAGGTGTTGGGCACCTTGTCGGTACGCGTCGGGGCGAGGCGCACCTTGTGCAGCGGGATGCCCAGCGTGGTCGCGGCCACCTGCATCATCTTGGTGTGCAGCCCCTGGCCCATCTCGGTGCCGCCGTGATTGATCAGGACCGAGCCGTCCTTGTAGATCAGGACCAGCGCGCCGCCCTGGTTGAAGGCGGTGAGGTTGAACGAGATGCCGAACTTGATGCCGGTGATCGCAAGGGCCCGCTTGGTGTGCGGATGCGCGGCGTTGAAGGCGGCGATCTCGCGCCTGCGGTCGGCGATGCCGGCGTTGTCCAGCACCTGCCGCCAGACGGTGGAGATCCGTTCGGGCTGGGTGACCGGCTGTCCGTACGGGGTCGTCTGGCCCTGACCCGGCCGGTAGAAGTTGCGCTCGCGCAGCTCCATCGGATCCAGGCCGAGCTTCGGCGCGCAGCGGCCCAGGATGTCCTCGATCACCAGCATGCCCTGCGGTCCGCCGAAGCCGCGGAAGGCGGTGTTGGAGACCGTGTTGGTCCTGGCGACGCGACCGGCGACGCGCGCGTTGGGGATCCAGTAGGTGTTGTCGATGTGGCACAGCGCGCGGGCCAGGACCGGCTCGGACAGGTCCAGGCTCCAGCCGCCGTCCGCGATCAAGGTGGCGTCGAGGGCCTGGATACGGCCTTCGGCGTCGAAGCCGATCCTCCACGTGGCGTGGAACCCGTGCCGCTTGCCGGACATGGTCAGGTCCTGGGTCCGGTTGAGCCGGAACCGGACCGGCCGACCGGTCAGCTTGGCGCCGAGCGCGGCGACGGCCGCGAAGCCGTGCGGCTGCATCTCCTTGCCGCCGAAACCGCCGCCCATCCGCAGGCACTGGACGGTCACCTCGTGGCCGGGCACGCCGAGCACGTGAGAGACGATCTCCTGGGTCTCCGACGGGTGCTGGGTGCTGCTCTGGATGAACACCTGCCCGTTCTCGTCGACCTGGGCCAGCGCCGCGTGGGTCTCGAGGTAGAAGTGTTCCTGACCGGCGAACTGGAACTCGCCGGTGAACACGTGCGCGGAGTCGGCGAAGCCCGCGTCGACGTCGCCGTGCACCATCAGGGGACGGGCGCCGTGGTAGCTGTCCGCCGCGATCGCGTCCTGCAGCGTGACCAGGGCGGGCTTCTCGTCGAGTTCCACCTCGACGGCCGCCGCACCGAGGCGGGCCGCCTCCAGGGTCTCGCCCAGCACCCAGGCCACCGCGTGGCCGTAGAACATGACCTCGTCGGGGAACAGGGGCTCGTCGTGCTTCATGCCGGCGTCGTTGACGCCGGGCACGTCGGCACCGGTCAGCACGCGTACCACACCGGGCACGGCGAGCGCGGGCTCGGTGCGCAGCGCGGTGATCCGGCCGTGGGCCTTCATGACCTGGACCGGGTAGGCGTGCAGCACGTCCTTGGTGCGCTGGACCAGGTCGTCGGTGTAGAGCGCGGTGCCGGTGACGTGCAGGGAGGCACTCTCGTGCGGCATCGGGACGCCGACCACGGGCTTTTCGGGGCGCTCGGACAGATGACTCATGACGACACCGCCTCGGGGGTCTGTGCGTGCAGCTTCAGCAGGCTCTGGCCGAGCATCGCGGAACGGTAGAGAGCGCTGGCGCGATGGTCGTCCATCGGCGTGCCCTCGCCCCGCAGCACGCGGGCCGCGGCCTCGACGGTCTCCGCCGTCCACGGCCTGCCCTCCAGGGCAGCCTCGGTGTCGAGGGCCCGGATGGGGGTGGCGGCCACGCCGCCCAGGCCGATGCGTGCCTTGCGGACGATCCCGTCCTCGACGTCGAGCGCGAAAGCGACCGCCACGCTGGAGATGTCGTCGAAGCGCCGCTTGGCGATCTTGTGGAAGGCCACGACCGGTGACAGCGGCAGCGGGATGCGCACCGCGCGGATCAGCTCACCTGCACGGCGCACGCTCTGCCGGTAGCCGGTGAAGTAGTCCGCCAGCGGCACCTCGCGCTCACCGTCGGCGTCGGCGAGCACCAGCGACGCCTCCAGCGCGAGCAGCGCCGGTGGGCTGTCACCGATGGGAGAGCCGGTACCCAGGTTGCCGCCGAGGGTCGCACCGTTGCGGATGAGACGGGAAGCGAACTGCGGGAACAGCTCGGCCAGCAGCGGGACGTCGCCGTCGAGGCGGCGTTCGATCTCGGTGAGCGTCAGCGCCGCCCCGATCTCGATGTGGTCGGACTCGACTCGCAGCGCCCGCAGTTCGGGCAGCCGGTCGACGGCCACGACGCAATCCGCCCGGCGGGAACGGATGTTCACCTCCACACCCCAGTCGGTGGAGCCGGCGACCACCACGGCGCCGGGCCGCTCGCGCAGCAAGTCCAGCGTCTCCGCCAGCGTGCTCCTCCGCAGGAACGCGCTGTCGCCCTGGGCGTATTCGGTGGCAACCGGTGCGGGCGGGGCCTGCTCGCGTCGCTGCGCCAGTGGGTCGTCGTCGGTGGGCGTACCGACAGCGAACGCGGCATCACGGATCGGGCGATAGCCGGTGCAGCGGCACAGGTTTCCGCTCAGCGCGTGCAGATCGAAACCGTTCGGACCGTGCTCGTGGCCGGTGTCGTCGGCAGAGTCCGGGTCCGGGTCCGCGTGTGCGCAGCGGTCGGGTCGGTAGTACTCGGCGGCCATGCTGCACACGAATCCCGGTGTGCAGTAGCCGCATTGGGAGCCGCCGCGGACCGCCATCTCCTCCTGCACCGGGTGCAGGGTCGAGGGCGTGCCGGGTTCGCCGGAGGTGGCGAGACCTTCGGACGTGATGATCTCCTGACCGTCGAGCGCCGCGACCGGGACCAGGCAGGCGTTGACCGCCACCCAGTCGGTGGGCTTGTTCACCCCGGGACGGGCCACCAGGACGGAACAGGCGCCGCATTCACCCTCGGCGCAGCCCTCCTTGGTGCCGGTGAGGCCGCGCTCGCGCAGGAAATCAAGCGCCGTGGTGTGGGGCGTGGCCGGGGAGATCGGTGCTTCTTTACCGTTGACCGTGATCCGCGCCGCTACCATGACAGGCCACCGTTTCGGTGCGCGACGGGTCGGTTCATCATGTTCGCCAATTTCAGGCAGCTTTCTGTGTTCAGACGCGCCACGTGAGAGAAGCGGGCGCAGAACGGCACGCAACAGCGACGTGCCGGAAGGCGGTGAAGGGAAACCCGGAAGGTGCGGGGAACGCGGAATGTGCCACGGAAGGGCACATCAGAACGGCGTGTCAGCAGCCGTGCGCGATTCGACCCGGAATCCAGACCGTGCAGTGGGCGAGGCGACCAAGATCAGAGCTGGTGTACATCTGCTGGTCGCCTCCTTTCGGTCGTGACGGGTCGGCGTCCACCGCAAAGTAGTGGCTGGCGTCACAGAGGTCAAGAGGCCAAGTGGAACAACGGAGCCGAGGATGCGGCGCCTCGCCCTGGTCGCAACGGGACGCAGGGGCCGGGATGCCATTTCGGAGATCTTGTGCGGCGCACCGGGTGGCTCGTCACCCGTGCCGGCGGCCAGGACGAGAAACGCCGGCCCGGCGGAGCGAACTGCGCGCACCGTCCTGACCGGCGTCCGTGGATGTCCCGGCCGGCCGGTGATCGGACGGCCGGGGACATCGGGCTCAGGCGAGGTCGAAGCGATCGAGGTTCATGACCTTGTTCCACGCGGCCACGAAGTCACGCACGAACTTGTCGCCCGCGTCCTTGGACGCGTAGACCTCCGAGACGGCTCGGAGCTGGGAGTTCGAACCGAAGACGAGGTCCACGGCGGTGGCCGTCCACTTGACCTCACCCGTGGCACGATCACGGCCCTCGAACACGTTCTCGGCAGAGGTCGACGTCTTCCACTCCGTGCCCATGTCGAGCAGGTTGACGAAGAAGTCGTTGGTCAACGTTCCCGGCCGGTGCGTGAAAGCGCCGAGGGGGGAGCCCTTGAAACCGGTGTTCAGGGCCCGCATGCCGCCGATCAGAACCGTCATCTCGGGAGCGGTCAGGGTCAGCAGGTTGGCGCGGTCGAGCAGGAGCGTCTCCGGCGACAACTTCTCGCCCGCCCGGAGGTAGTTGCGGAAGCCGTCTGCCGGCGGTTCGAGCACGGCGAACGACTCCACGTCGGTCTGCTCCTGCGTGGCGTCCGTGCGCCCCGGTGCGAAGGGGACCGTGATCTCGTGCCCGGCGTCCTTGGCGGCCTGCTCGACGGCCGCGCACCCGCCCAGGACGATCAGGTCGGCGAGCGAGATCCTCGTTCCGCCGGCCTGTGAGCCGTTGAAGTCCTGCTGGATCTGCTCGAGGGTCCGCAACACCTCGGCCACTTCGGGCACGTCATTGACCGCCCAGTCCTTCTGCGGCGCGAGCCGAATGCGTGCTCCGTTGGCCCCGCCGCGCTTGTCGGTGCCGCGGAAGCTCGCCGCCGATGCCCAAGCGGTGGTGACCAGCTGCGACACGGACAGGCCCGAATCGAGGACCTTGCGCTTGAGGGCGGCTACGTCCTCTTCGGACACCAGCTCGTGATCGACCTCGGGGACGGGGTCCTGCCACAACTGCGGCTCGGGAATCCACGGGCCGAGATAACGCGTGAGGGGACCCATGTCGCGGTGCAACAGCTTGTACCACGCCTTGGCGAACGCTTCCGCGAGCTGGTCCGGATTCTCGTGGAACCGCTTCACGATCGGCCCGTAGACCGGGTCCAGCTTCAGCGCGAGGTCCGTCGTCAGCATCATGGGGGCGTGCCTCTTCGACGGATCATGGGCATCAGGCACAGTGCCCTGCGCCGAGGGATCCTTGGGGGTCCACTGCTTCGCACCGGCGGGGCTCGTCGTCAGCTCCCAGTCGTACCGGAACAGATTGTCCAGGTATCCGTTGTCCCATTTCGTCGGCTCCGTGGTCCATGCGCCCTCGAGCCCGCTGGTGAGCGTGTCCGCGCCCTTGCCGCTGCCGTGGGTGTTCCGCCAGCCGATGCCTTGCTGCTCGACGGGGGCGGCCTCGGGCTCCGGACCGATGTAAGAGGGATCGACCGCGCCATGGCATTTGCCGAACGTGTGGCCGCCGATGATGAGAGCGGCCGTCTCCTCGTCGTTCATCGCCATACGGCCGAAGGTCTCGCGAATGTCCCTGGCGGCGGCGAGCGGATCCGGGTTGCTGTTGGGCCCCTCCGGATTGACGTAGATCAGGCCCATCTGCACGGCGCCGAAAGGACCCGTGAGTTCCCTGTCGTCGCTGTAGCGCTCGTCTCCGAGCCAGGTGTCCTCGGGTCCCCAGAAGATCTCCTCGGGTTCCCAGATGTCCCGCCGCCCGAATCCGAACCCGTACGTCTTGAAGCCCATGGATTCCATGGCACAGTTGCCGGCGAAAACGAGAAGGTCGGCCCAGGAGATCTTCCGGCCGTACTTCTGTTTGACAGGCCAGAGCAAACGGCGCGCCTTGTCGAGGCTCGCGTTGTCCGGCCAGCTGTTGAGGGGGGCGAAGCGCTGGGCGCCGCTGCCGCCACCGCCCCGGCCGTCGGCGATGCGGTACGTTCCCGCGGCGTGCCAACTCATCCGGATGAAGAGCGGCCCGTAGTGGCCGTAATCGGCGGGCCACCAGTCCTGTGACGTCGTCATCACCTCGAAGACGTCCTGCTTCAGCGCGTCGACGTCGAGGGTCGCGAACTCTGCTGCGTAGTCGAAGTCCTCACCCATCGGATTGGACAGAGGCGAGTGCTGGTGGAGAACCTGAAGATCCAGCTGATTCGGCCACCAGTCCCGGTTCGTCCTGGGACGAGTCGGCGTGGGGGTCGGGGAGGGGATTACCGGGTTCTCGCTTTCGCTGCCGGACACGTCCGTCCTTCTTCCTGTATCGGTCCTTCTGCTGGCTTATTGCTCTTGACGTCGTTGCATTGCCGGTGTCGAGAATCGCGACCCGCGCTCTGACGCGCCATGCAGCCCGCCGGCCGGAAACACCTGACCGCACCCGCACGAAACGCGCCTCGGCGGCCGGCGAGGACCCGTCGTCATGCACGACGCCGATGATCGAGTCTGTGTCGGCGTCCGTATGGTCGCGCACCGCGGGCCGCACCGCTAAGAGAACACGCAGGGCACCCGCGCATAACATCAGCCTAAGTCGAAAGCCGTTCGGGCATTGCCTCAATTCCTCTCGACATTCCAGGCCTCCGGGGGTGCGGCAGAGGGAAAACGTCTTATCGTCATAATCGCCCTGCCGGGCGACGGGAGCGGACATGTGTATTGCCGGCCCGGCACGCAATGGAACGGTGAAGCTGCGAAACAGGATTCTGATGGCGACCGTCGCAATGCTCGCGGCGCGGTGCAGCATGAGCAGCGCCGCCAGTCGTCGCCGAACGCGATCCGGCCCCGGCGCAGTGACTGCGCCGGGGCCGGATCGACTTCGTCGTCAGAGCACGGTTTCGCCGGACATCGCCGCCGCCATCCGCAGGTGCGGCGCAGCCTCGTCCGCCCGTCCCTGCCGCTCGAGGGTGCGGCCCAGCATCAGGTGCGCGTAGTGCTCGACCGGGTCGCGCTCCAGCACAGCCAGCAGCTCGCTCTCGGCCTTCGCCAGGCGGGCGGAGTGGTAGTACGCGCGGGCCAGCAGCAGCCGCGGCCCGACCTGCTCGGGCACCTCGTCGACCAAGCCCTTGAGGATGCGCGCCGCCGTCACGTACTCCTTGGCGTCGAAGAACATCTGTGCCCGCTCCCACCGCTCGGCGGGCGTCCCGAACTCGAAGTAGCTCTCGCTCACCTGCGTACCTTTCCGCTCGCCGGCCGGTCATTGGCCGGACACCCCTCCGAACACGGTCGTGCTGCTCGGCATTCCGCCGCCGTGCACGCGTCGCTGCACCCGCCGTCCGGGCGGGGCCGGCGACCCAGGCACCGCGGACGCGGTCAGTCGCTCAAGTCGGGTTTGCCGAAGAGGACGGCGTAGCCGGAGGGGAGCTGGCTGATGATCTGGTTGAGCTCGCCGGGGGAGACGGCGTCGGCCAGGGTGCTGAGTACGGCGCTGGCGTCCCACTGGGCGGTCTGGGGACGGGCCCCGGTGCGTTCTCCCACCCGTCGGTAGAACTCTTCGACGCCGTACGACTCGGCACGCTGCTCCCCGTCGACCCTGAGAGCCTCCTTCAGCGCGGCGGGCAGTTGGGCCGACAGGTCCTTGGCCTCCCCGGGCGTGATGCGGTGCGCCAGGATCTCCAACACCGCAGTCGTGATCTTGGCGGCTTCCGCCTGATCCGCGTACTCACCGCGCTCCCGCACCCGAGCCAGGAATTCGTCATGCCTCATCGATCTCTCCTCGGTTCGACAGCGGCGCACCGACCGATCCCGTTCTGCCTGGTCAGAGCCAGGACTTCGTCTCCGTACCGGGGCCGACGTCCGGTGTGTCGGCCCCCGGACCCTGACACTCGAGCCGTGCGGCTTGCCCTGGGCCCGTCGAACAGGACCGGTGACACCGCATCCGTGCAGTCGCACAGGACGGGTGACACCGCACACGCGCAGCCAAACGGCCCGCCGTCGAACCGTGCGGTCGGGCCAGTCGCCCTCCACGGCCACGAAGGAGAAAGCCCTTCTCCTCGATCAGCCGCCGGGTCAGCAGGTCGGGCCACCGGTAGTACTCGGACGTGCCGTGCGACGCCTCTCCCAGCAGCACGTACCTCGCGTCACCGATCCGCTTCAGCAGCGGATCCAGCGACTCGTGCCCGGTCAGGGGCAGCGCATCGTGACGGATCCGGAACGAGTGCCCGAGTGCGGCGGGAGTCATGGAGCCTCCTCACGTCGGAACGCTTCGAGGCCACCGGATGCCCCACTGCGTCTCTTCACACGTCGCGGTCTGCTGGGCGGGTAGCCCTCCCTGACCGGGGGCATGCGCCTGCCGGAGCCGCAATCCGCGCACCGGGACCGGGGCCGGGACCGGGCTGCGCTGCGACCGGCCGTAATTCGCTTGCCCTGGCGACGCGGCAACGCTGCACTGTGGCGGGCGCCACGAGCCGTGGTGCCGGCATTACACGGAAGGCAGCGGCAGCGATGGAGATACGTCCCACGACCGGCCAGGACCTCGACGTCTTCGTCGACACACTCCATGCCGCATTCGGACGCTTCCCGGAAACCCCGGCCGAGGGCGGCGGCGGAGTCTGGTGGGCGGCGCTCGAAATGGACCGCAACCTGCTCGCCATGACGGCTGACGGGCGGCCTGTCGGCACCGCCGGCGCGTACTCCTTCGAGCTCACCCTGCCCGGCGAGATCCTGGCCCCGGCCGCCGGGGTGAGCGCCGTCGGCGTCGTGCCCTCGCACCGGCGCCAGGGCGTGCTCAGCGCGATGATGCGGCACCAGCTCACCGATCTGCGGTCCCGAGGGGAGTTCCTCTCCGTACTGCTGGCCTCCGAGGCCCCGATCTACGGCAGGTTCGGCTACGGCCCGGCGACCTACACGCAGCGGCTGACGGTGCCGCGCCACCAGGCCGTCTTCGCCCTCCCTCGGGCGAGCGGCGTGACCCGGGCCCCCGCGAGCGGCCCGGACACCGGCTCGGTGGAGGTCCTGCGGCGGGCCGAGTGCGGCGACGTCCTGGAGGCGCTCTACGACCCGTACCGCCGCGCGCAGCCCGGCGCGCTGTCCCGGCCGCACCGCTGGTGGGCCCTGGGCGCGGGGCAGCCCCCGCTGTCTCCGGCGCCGCGCTACGTCGCCGTCCACCGTGACGCCGACGGCGTCCAGGACGGGTACGCCAGCTACTCGCTCGGCGAGTCCGGCACCTTGACGGTCGACGAGACCATCGCCACCGACGACGCCGCCTTCACGGCCCTGGCCCGGTTCGTCCTCGGACACGACCTGGTCACTCAGGTCGTGTTCAGGCACTTCCCTCCAGAACACCCTCTGCGCTGGCAGCTTGCGGACTTCCGCGCCGGCGAGGTGAGCGGCGACACCGACTGGCTCTGGGTGCGGCTGCTGGACGTACCGCGTGCGCTGACCGCGCGCGGCTGGTTCACGGACGGTGAGCTCGTCCTCGACGTCGACGACCCGTTCCTCGGCGAGCGCGGCCGCTACCTGCTGACCGTCCGGGACGGCAAGGCCGACTGCGTCCCGACGGACCGGGAGCCCGACCTGTCCCTGGACGTGAGCGACCTGGGCTCCGTCTACCTCGGCGGCACCGCCCCGAGCACGCTCGTGCGTGCCGGACACATCCGGGCCCACCGCCCCGGCGCGGCCGCCCTCGCCGACACCCTGTTCCGCGCCGAGCGCCCTCCGCACTGCCTGCACTGGTTCTGACCCGCACGTTGAGGAGGCGACCGTGGTGAACGTCTTGAACTCTCCCGACGCGACCGGCACGACACGCACGTGGTCCGCCTCTTCGTGATCCGGGCCCTCGTGACGGACCGCTCGGCGGGCGGTGAACGGCCCGTCTGACCAGGGCCGATCAAGGAGAGCCGAGCGCCGTTACCCTCCCATCGCCGACCACGGTCTCATTGGCTGATGTCACCGCAGCTTGCCGACCCGTGGGGCGGTCCGCGCCCCCTTTCGGCCTGGACCGAATTGATCACCGTGCTTCGGTCCGACGGCGCGGCGTTGCGGCCGGCGCGGCGGTAGGTGTCCGGCTGCACTGCTCTGCCCGCCGGCTTCTGCCACTCGGAGCAGTGGGACGGGGCCGTTCGGTCGGTGCATCGTTCTCGGGGCCCGGGCCGGCGTCGCTTCAGGGGCTGGTGGAACGCTCGGGGCCGTGGTCAGGGGCCCGTTCCGCCGGGGCGGAGCGGGCTGTCGGGCGGGCCGTACCGGTGCGCAGCGCGAGACCCGGCGTGGTGGCGGTCAGTGGGGCAGCGGCAGGACCGCGGACACCGTCTTGCCGCCCGGCCGGATGCGGACCCGCACCTCCGCGGACAGGGTGCGCACCATGTGCCAGCCGAACCCGCCGGGTCGCCCCACGTCTCTCGGCAGCGGACGCGGGGCCACGCGGCTGGGGTCGTCCACCGACACCGTCACCGTTCCCGGGCCCGCCACCAGGCGGAACCGGGTCACGCCACCGGCATGCCGCAGCGCGTTGGTGACCAGTTCCGACACCACCAGCAGCACCGCGTCCACCTCGGGCCTGCTTGCCGGTGCCACCGCGGCGAGAAACCCCCGCGTCGCATCCCTGGCCCGTTCAGCGGTCTGCGGGCGGGCCGTCAGGGACTCGCTGTCCGCCTCGGGTGGCTGCATGATCACAAACCCTCCGTCGGAGCTCTTGGACCTTGAATCGCATGCCCCGAGATATGCCGGTCATCCCCCGATGCCCCGAATGCGCCTGCCGCAGGGCCGCAAGCCTGCGCCTGCGCAGACTCCGGCCACGTAGTCGTCGCCGGGCCGGTGGTCCGACGGCGCCAGAGCCCTCGTTCTGGTGCCGTCGTGGCGTCATCGGAGTGCCACTGCGCGCCATTCCGCCCCTCGCGCGGCACCGTGACACGTCGATTCAAGGAAGAGAGTGCAGCTCAAAGACCTGTGCGCCAAGGAGGAGCCACTTTGGCTCGCCATGGTGCCACTGATGTGCCATCATGGCGTCATGGACCTCACGCCCTACGTCGACAACCTCCGGCACGAACTCGCCGTCGCGGCGGACGCGGGCGGTGACGAAGCCCGCGCCCTCGCCGAGCGGCTCACCGCCCCCCTCGAGTCCGCCGCCCGTCTCACCTTGCTCAACGCGCTGTCCGCGGCCATGGGCGAGGTCACACGGGATCTGGCGCCCGGCTCCGTCGATGTGCGGCTGCGCGGGCTCGACCCCGAGTTCGTGGTGACGCCACCGCCCGTGTCCGAGCCGTTCCGGGAGGCGCAGGTGCCGGTCGCCACGCCCGCCGCAGGCGCGCCGTCGCCCGCGGACGCCGACGACGGCGCCATGGCGCGGATCAACTTCCGCCTCCCCGCCCACCTCAAGGCCCGCGCAGAGGATGCCGCCGCGGCGGAGGGCCTGTCGGCCAACGCCTGGCTGGTGCGGGCGGTGTCCACCGCGCTCGACGGCGGGGAGCGCGTGAGCCCGCCGGGCCGCGGCAAGGAGTCGGGCGGCCGGAGCTTCACCGGCTGGGTCCGCTAGGCCCGCCACCCCCACTCCACCGGCGGAGCTGATTTCGCCGACGTGACTCATCACCCGCCTCACCGGCGGGATCACCCACCCAAGCCAAGAGGACGGGACAGCCATGCCTGCTTTCGACACACCCGAACCGATCTCCGCCACCTTCGAGTTGGAGGTCGGCACCGCGCGCATCACCGCCGGCAAGCGCACCGACACGGTCGTGGAAGTCCTGCCGCGCAGCGGCGCCGACGACAACGACGTACGCGCCGTGCAGCAGACCCAGGTCACCTTCTCGGGCGGCAGGCTGACGGTCAGGACTGCCAAGAAGCGGTCCCTGTTCGGCAAGACGGGCGCCATCGAGGTGAGCGTCGAACTGCCCGCGGGATCGGATGTCCGGGGCACCACGGCCATGGGCGGCTTCTTCTGCGAAGGCCACCTCGGCGAGGCCGTCCTCAAGACCTCGTTCGGCGACCTCCAGGTCGACGAGGTGGCCGGCGCCGAACTCAGGACCGACCACGGCGACATCCGCCTGGTCCGCTCGACGGGGGACGTCGAAGTCGTCGGCGCGGGCCGCATCGAGATCGGCACCGTCGCCGGCACGGCGACCGTCAAGAACGGCAACGGCGCGACCGAGGTCGGCGAAGTAACCGGTGGCCTGAAGACCAGCGCGGCCAACGGCGATGTCTCCGTGGGCATCGCGCACAGCAGCGTCGAGGCGAAGTCCGCCAACGGCAGGATCGAGATCGGCGTCGCCCACGCCGGGGTCGACGCGGTGTCCGCCAACGGCCGCATCCGCGTCGGCGACGTCGCCCGCGGGCGTGTCGACCTGCGCTCGTCCGTCGGAGACCTCGAAGTGGGCATCCACCAGGGCACCGCCGCCTGGCTCGACGTGCACACCAAGTACGGCACGGTACGCAACTCGCTCGGCTCCTCCGCCGGTCCCGCGGACTCCGACGAGACCGTCGAGGTGCACGCCCGGGCCGGGGTCGGCGACGTCATCATCTGCCGCGCCTGACCGGGCGTACCCCCCGACTCGCGTCCCCGAAAGGAATGCGGCATGACTGCCACCCTGACGACCGCGCCGAGCGCCGCGAACGCGCCGGCGCCGGCGATCACCGCCACCGGACTGCGCAAGTCCTACGGCGACAAGCTCGTCCTCGACGGCATCGACCTGAACATCGCCGAAGGCACCGTCTTCGCCCTGCTCGGGCCCAACGGCGCCGGCAAGACCACGACGGTGGAGATCCTCTCAACGCTCATCGACGCCGACGCGGGCGAAGCCCGGGTCGCGGGCCGCCATATCACCCGGGCCGCCGACGCGGTGCGCTCCGTGATCGGCGTCACCGGCCAGTTCTCGGCCGTCGACAATCTGCTGACCGCCGAGGAGAACCTGCTCCTCATGGCGGATCTGCACCACCTGGACCGCAGTGAGGGCAAGCGGCGGGCCAAGGACCTGCTGCGCCGCTTCGACCTGTCCGAGGTGGCGGACAAGACCACCGTCACCTTCTCCGGCGGCATGCGGCGCAAGCTCGATCTGGCGATGACCCTGATCGGCGATCCGCGGATCATCTTCCTCGACGAGCCCACCACCGGACTCGACCCGCGCAGCAGGCGCACCATGTGGGAGATCATCCGCGAACTCGTGGCCGACGACGGCGTGACCATCTTCCTGACCACCCAGTACCTCGAAGAAGCCGACCAACTCGCCGACCGCATCGCGGTGCTGGACCACGGCCGGCTGATCGCCGAGGGCACCGCCGACGAGCTGAAGCGGCGCATCCCCGGCGGCCACATCCGGGTGCGGTTCGCCGACGCCCGGAGCCTGGACACCGCCGCGGGCATCTTCGGCATCGCGACGCGCGACGAGGACTCACTCACCCTGCAGATCCCCAGCGACGGCTCCATCCCCAACCTGCGGGCCGTCCTCGACACCCTGGAGGCCATCGCCGTCCAGGCCGAGTCGCTCACCGTGCACACCCCCGACCTCGACGACGTCTTCCTGACCCTCACCGGTCAGCCCCGCCCCGCCGGCACCGTCGCATCGCCCGAGGAGAACGCCTGATGGCCACCATGTCGTACGCCGCACGAGACTCCAGGACGATGCTGCGGCGCAACCTCAAGAAGGCGCTGCGCTACCCGTCCCTGACGGTCACCGTCGTCGCGATGCCCCTCGTGATGCTGCTGCTGTTCAACTACGTCTTCGGCAGCGCCCTGGGCAACGGCATCAGCGGACTGCCCACCGGCAGCGGCGACTACATCGACTACCTGGCGCCCGGCATCATCCTGATGGCCGCCACCTCCGGCGCGCTGACCACGGCGATCAGTGTGTGCGTCGACAAGACGGAGGGCATCGTCAACCGTTTCCGTACGATGCCGATCTCCCATGCCTCGTTCCTGACGGGCCACGTTGTTGGCAGTGTGATCCAGACGATGACCAGCATCACGCTCGTCATCGGCGTCGCCCTCCTGATGGGTTTCCGCCCCAGCGCGACGCCCGTCGAGTGGGTCGCCGCCATCGGCCTGCTCACCCTGCTCACGCTCGCGCTCACCTGGATCTCCGCGGGCATCGGCCTGATCGCCAAGAACGTGGAGACCGCCAGCAACATCCCGATGCCGTTGACGTTCCTGCCGTTCGTCGGCAGTGCCATCGTGCCGACCGAGTCGATGCCCACCGGTCTGCGCTGGTTCGCGGAGTACCAGCCCTTCACCCCGATCATCGAGACGCTGCGCGGCCTGTGGCTCGGCACCGGCATCGGCTCCAGCGCGGCCGTCGGCCTCGCCTGGTGCGTGGCGCTCTCCCTCGTCGGTTACGTGTGGGCGCGCCGTACCTTCAAGGCCGGAGTCAAGCGGTAACCGCCGCCCTCCTCGAGCCACTTCACCGCCTCGCACCACCTGCACCCGCCCGACGATCGCAGGAGGAACCCATGTCGTACGACCCGACGGCCGCCGGCGCCACCGCCGAAGAGCCGCCCACCCTGCCCACCGACAGGCGCACCGGCTGCCCCTTCGACCCGCCCGCCGGACTCACCGCGCTGAGCGACCGGCCGCTGCGCCGTATGCGCTACGCCGACGGACACATAGGCTGGCTGGTCACCGGACACGCCGCCGCCCGCGCGATCCTGGCCGATCCGCGCTTCAGCTCACGCTACGAACTCCTCCACCCGCCCATGCCGATGGAGGGCGTGCAGGGAGAGATACCGCCCGCGCCGGTCGGCGACATCATCGGCCTCGACGCCCCCGAGCACACCCGCTACCGGCGCCTGCTCACCGGCAGGTTCACCGTCCGCCGCATGCGTCGACTCACTGAGCGCGTCGAGCAGTTCACCAACGAGTGCCTGGACGCCATGGAGCAGGCCGGGCCCACGGCCGATCTGGTGACGGCGTTCGCGCAACCCGTGCCCGCGCTCATGATCTGCGAGCTGCTCGGCGTGCCGTACGCAGACCGGGAGCGCTTCCAGAGCCACGTGGCGACCCTCTTCGACCAGACGGCGGATGCGGAGGCCACGGGCGAGGCCTACACGGCGCTGCTTCAGTACCTGAACGAACTGGTCCTCGCCAAGCGCGCCGAGCCCACCGACGACCTGCTCAGCGACCTCACCACCGCCGACCTCACCGACGAGGAACTGGCAGGGATCGGCGGGCTGCTGCTCGCCGCCGGGCTCGACACCACAGCGAACATGCTCGGCCTCGGCACCTTCGCCCTGCTGAGCAACCCCGCCCAACTCGAGGCCCTGCGCGCCGACCCCTCACTCGCCGGACAGACCGTGGAGGAACTGCTGCGCTACCTCAGCGTCGCCGACCCGCTGCCGCGGGCGGCGCTCGAGGACGTCGAGGTGGAGGGTCGGCTCATCCGGGCGGGGGAGACGGTGACCATTTCCGTGCAGGCCACCAACCGCGACCCGCTCAAGTTCCCCGAGCCCGACAGGCTCGACATCCGACGCAAGGCCGCCGGGCACCTGGCGTTCGGCCACGGCGCCCACCAGTGCCTGGGCCAGCAGCTCGCCCGCGTCGAGATGACCGTCGCGTTCCCGGCGCTCTTCGCCCGCTTCCCCACCCTGCGCCTCGCGGTGCCGCCGCAGGAGGTGCCGCTGCGCGACCGCTCCAACATCTACGGAGTGATCAGCCTGCCGGTCACCTGGGACGAGGAGTAGCCCATGAGCGACCCACGAGAGCCCCTGCGACTCCGCGTCGACCGTGACCGCTGCGCCGGCGCCGGCATGTGCGCCCTGACGGCTCCGGCCGTCTTCGACCAGGACGACGACGAGGGTCTGGTGATGCTCCTGAACCCCGCACCAGCCCCCGAGCACCGGCCCGCCGCCCGGATGGCCGTCGGCCTCTGCCCCGCCGGAGCCATCGCCCTCGACGCCCCGGATTCCACGGACCTGTAGCGCCCGTGGCGCGGCCCGGACCGAGAACCCCGCACCGCGCACCGGTGGGGGCTCTCGCGTGTGCGGACCGCCCAGCACTTCGCCGCGTGCGCCGAGGTGGAACCGGCGCCGATGACGGCACGGACCCGCGACGCCGGCGTCGACCTGGCCTCGCTCGCCGCGGATTCGCCCGCACCCGGCCCGCCGTCGACTGGTCCACCACCACCCACGCCGACCCCAGCAGCGCCGTTCCCACCGGCGTCGGGTGACCCGGCAAGCGTCGAACCCGCCCAGGATTCAAAGGGCGCGCCGACAACGGCCTCCGGGGGAGGGGCATTCGCTCGGACGGGAGCAGGCGGAGGCGCGGGAGGAAATCCCGGTCAGAATGCGCAGCCCTGCGGTCTCGAGCCTTGCGGCTCGAGGTCGCCGATCGCTGGTGGGCGGGCCGCAGCCATGACCGCGGTCGTGGTCAGACGAATGACGGAGAGGGGGAGTACGCCTTCCCAGCCCAAGATCCTCATGGCGACGGTGCCGGTCGAGTCCGTTCGGATCTCGAGACCGAGGGTGTCGGTGCTGTTCCATGTCGCTTCGCGGTTGTCCATGGTCAAGGATGACTCCGACGAGCGCTCCTGCGGTGAGGCACGCCGATGGAGGCGTACGGCGAAACGTCCCGCATGCCTTACTCGCCGGCTTCGGCGCAACCGACCTCACCGTCGATCTGCCCGACGGCCGGGAACACAGCGAGACGCTCATCGGGTCCCCGCAGCACACCTCTCGGCGCCCGGCACACCCTGCGGCCCTGGGAAACCCGCGTCCACCGCCGCAACGTCTGACGTTGCCGCCGACGACTGAGAGCACCAGCGCGACCGCCCCCGTCGGTCCCGGTCCCGGTCCCGGGAAGCGGCGGGGGCGGTCATCTGACGCTCAGTGCCGGGCGCCTCGGAGGATCCGGCCGATGACGATCGTGGCCTGCTCCGGCTGTTCCTCGAGCCATGTGCCGAGGTGTTCACGGACGGCCCGGCCGACGCAGGCGCGCGCTGTCGCGTTGTTCAGCGTGCCGCACGTGGCGCCGCCGTACTCGGGATGCTCCAGCGATACCGACACCACCGCCGTGAGCCCCTCGCCGATCCGGTCGGCACCGAGATCGGGATCCGCCTTCGCGAGCAGTCCCCGCTGCCGCGCGGACGCGTTGACCGCGGCCACGAGCCCGTCGCGGAAGCCCTCTGCGTGCGTGCCGCCCTCAGGAGTGGGCCTGCTGTTCGCGAAACTCCGGACCTGTTCCTCGCGGGAGTCGCTCCAACGGAGGGCCACCTCCACCGCTCCCGCCGTCAGAGGGAGCTCCTGCTCGAAACTGACGATGTGCGGGTGAACGGGGACGGCGTCCGGGCCCTCGATGAAGACGACGAAGTCCCGTGCTCCGCCCGGGAACCGGAAACGGGCCGACCGGGATCCGCCCGCGGGACGTTCGTCGGTCAGCGAGATGTCGAGGCCCCGGTTCAGGAAGGCCAGTTCCCTGAAGTGCTCCGTCAGCACGGTGAACGAGCACTGCGCCGTGCCGAAGATGTCGGCGTCGGGCCGGAAGGTGATGGTGGTCCCGCTACCGGTCGCCGGTCCCACGGCCTTCGGCGGAGCGAGCGCGACGCCGCACGCGTATTCCTGGACCCAGCGGACCCCTTCACGCCGCACCTCGGCCGTCAGGTGGCTCGACAGGGCATTGGTGACGCAGGGCCCTGCGCCGATGCGGCTCAGGACACCGGAATGGCGGTCACCGGGCTTCGGTCCGATGTGCGGGCGGGTCAGCAGGGCTTCGAGGCCGGGCCCTCCGGTGTCCTCCGCGGCCTCGACGGGGATCCCCGGCCCGTCGTCGGCGACGCGCACGCCGCCGTCGGATGTGAGGGCGATGTCGACGGAGTCCGCGCGGCCGGCGAGGACTTCGTTCACCGCGCGGTCGGCGACCTCGAACACGAGCTGATGCAGGCCTCGTTCGCCGGTCGAGCCGACGTACATCCCGGGCCGCTTCCGAATGGCTTCCCGCCCCTCCAGCACCTCGATCCGGGCGGCGTCGTACGTGATGGCGTCCTGACTCATGAAGTCCCCCTCCGGGTGTCCTGTGGACTCTCCCAGCCTAGGCGGATCCGCGGAAAACGCCAGGTCAGAGCCGGTTCCCCGTGAGCATGGGCGGCCGGGTGAGCGCCTGCGCGGAGGCGGTCGGCCCAGGGATCGTGAGCCGCGGGCGGAGCCCGGCGCAGGGGCCGCCGAGGCCGGGAACGACCCCGCTCCCGGCGGACCCGAGGTACCCGATCCGGGAAGTTCTCACGCCCGCCCGGCACGCCGCGTCCGAGCATCGGCGCGCTCTACGGCGTGCGGGACGCTCGCGGCACCGCCACACGCCACACTCCGAGTGACGCCGTTTTTCGATCAGGTTCAGACGTGCGTGAGGAGGCGTTCCAGCGGCCGGGGAACGCGCTCGAGGTCCAGGTGGGTGATCAGCGCCTGCGCGTAGAGCGCCTTGCGGCCGCTGTGCGTGCCCATGAAGCGCCGCAGTTGGTGCTCCACGGGCCGTTCCCGCTGCGCCGGCTGGCCCTGGAAGGTGTGGAATGGGCGCATCTCGCCCTGGGCCTTGATCACTTGCTGCACTCCGTCGGCCCCGAGAGCGCGGATCAGCTCGTCCTCCAGGTCGGCGACGCACACGTGGAACCCGAGTGGCTCCAGTCCGGCCCGCGTGAGACCGGACCCGAGACCGACCCGTTCCAGATGACGACGGAAGTGCCGCTCCTCGCCGATGTCGCAGAGACCGGCGAGCGGGAGGCCGAGTCCGGGCGGACCGCACACGTCCAGGAACCGCCCGATGTTGGTCGCGCCTCCGAGCGGTACCACCGCGACGCCCTCCGCGCCGAGGTCGCGGCCGTAACGCGCGGCCAGCGCTTCGAGGGCGACGTGATCACTGCTGCCCTCGACGAGCACGATCGTCCGCACACCGCCGGCCAGTTCCCGCGCCGACGCTGCCGCCGCTCCCGACTCCGCTCCGCCGGCCGCCCACGCGACCAGCGCCAGGCGGAATCGCCTCAACTCGTCCACGAGACCTCGCTTTCCGATGCCATCCTGGCACGGCCGAGATCCCGCACGCACGTACGTTTTCCGCGGGTGACGGGCCCCGGAAGTCGGCAGCTCCGCACTGCCGGCCGCGGGGCAGCGCCGGCTTGTTCCGGCACCGCCGGCCGGTACGCAGCCCCGTCGCATCAACCGCCGGACGGAGCCGATGAGTCCCGATAGTGGTCCCGGACTTCGGGGCGTTGCCGGAAGCCGGCCGACATGTAGGTGGCGACGGCGCCGGCATTGGAGCTGGGGGTGCAGACGAGCGCGCTCGACGAGCCCAGTTCCTGGAGCGCGGCCGCCGCGGCGACGGTGATCGCCTTTCCGTAGCCGTGACGGCGATGCTCCCGGTGCACGCCCATCGGCTCGAGCAACCCGGGCTTCCCCGGACCGGCCGACCACACCGTCACCGCCGCCACCGCGTTGCCCCGGTCGTCGTACGCGACCAGACAGCGGGCGTCGGCGTACGGCAACCCGGCCGCCATCGCGTGCCAGCGCTCGTCCGTGAACCTCGACCCGTCGAACGCCGCCCGCTGTACGGCGGCGAACACATGGGCGTGCTCGGGCCCGATCGCCTCGATCCGCACGCCCGGGTCGTTCACCGACTCCGTGAGGTCGCGGCGCAGCGGCGTCCACGGCTCGTCGACGTCCCAGCCGTCCTCGAAGAGCAGATCCTGGACCAGCGCGCCCATGGGCGACTCGATGTTCGCCTTCCCCTCGGGCAGCACGCCGCGCTCCGGATCGCTCACGTCCTCGACCAGCTTCCGGGCCAGCTCCTCGTCCCGGTGAGCGTCGGGCGCGATCGTCAGGCGCAACAGCCCGGGACCGTCCAGCAGCCCGACGGCGAGAATCCGTCCGCCCCGGCTCCACGTCCTGACCGCCGCGGCGGTCGCTTCCGCACCTGACCGCCAGTACCAGCCCAGGTCCCCGGGATGCAGTTGCATGGGCGCCCCGTCGTACTGCCACTCCCGCAGCACACCCACAGCCTCGCTCAGCCCTTCGACTCCCGGCATGCTCAGCACAATCGACATGCCCTGATCACACACCACCGCGCCGGCCGTCCGCACCCGATTTCCGGCCGGCGGGCGCGGGTGGGGGCTGCGGGTCCTCGCGCGGCGGCCGGGAGGTCCGGCGGGCCGCCTGCCGCAGTGGGGCGGGGAGAGCTCGCCGTCGTTCCGAAGCCCGGCGTTCCGCCGCTCCTGTCAGGCGGCGTCGCTCCTGTGCGGTCCGGCGTCCGACTCCGGGCGCCGCAGGCGTGCTTCGACACGGCCGCCGGTGATGCGGGTGTCGAAGGCGGGCTGCGGCGCCGTCGCGGGGCCGCGTACGTTCCAGCCGTCGGCCAGGCGGAACACGCTGCCGTGCCAGGGACAACGGACGCAGCCGTCGCTGATCGTCCCTTCGGAGAGCGGGCCGCCCATGTGACTGCACGTGTCGGCGAGAACGTGCACGGTGTTGCCGCTCTCGCGCACCACCAGGACCGGCACGTCGTCGATGTGCCGGCGGACCGCCCGGCCGACGGGGAAGTCGGCGACGGCGCCGATCCCCTGCCACCCGGACTTCACGAGATGAGGTACGGCTTCCGCATGGTTGGCGCCGGATGCCTGCCGGTAGGCAAGGTGGCCGCCGAGCGCGCCCCCGAGACTCACGGCCGCCAGCCCGGCGAAACCGAGTGCCTTGCCCAGTCCGGTGCGGCCTTGTGTCCGGGCGGTCAACGAGCCCGCGTACAGCGCCACGGCCGTGACGTTGGTCGCCGCGTGCACGAGTCCCACGCGCATCTGCTGTCGCTGGAGATCCGCCCAGTCGACCCAGCCCGCCACGGCCGCAGGGGGGACCGCGGCCAGCCCCACCCCGACGAGGGCGCGTGCTCCACGGTGCTGTCCGGGAAGCAGGTCGAGCACCGCCGCGGAGAGCCAGCTGCCGATCGGCACCTGCACCATCAGGGGATGCACGGGGTGTCCCAGCCACCTGCCGTGCAGGAAGTCCCTGCCGCGTCCCAGGGGAAGCCCGTGCACGGCCCGCTGGACACGGTCGATCACCGGGTCGTTGCGCGGACTGCGCTCCAGGCGGTCGATCGCCGCGAGAAACCGGCCGGGGCCTGCCGACGACGAGAAGAAACGCTTCCGGAGTTCGGGCCGATCGCTGCCCGGTGATGCGTCCCATCGGTTCATAGGACCTGGGTAACCACGGACGAGCACACGAAACCGCATCGAGGCTGCCGCCGGGCCGACAGGGCTGCCGGCAGCACGGGGGTGCCGCTCTCCTGATGGCATGCGGCCGACGCCGGAGAGGACAACGATGAAGCCGTACGCCGTCCGTCACAGGAAGGAAGCAGGCCATGTCCGACCAGGAGAAAGAATCCGTGACTCCCGAACCGGAGGAGGAGCCCGACTTCGCCGACGAGCACTCCCGTCCCACATATGCCGATGAGCCCTCGACGGAGGACCCCGACGAGTCGGTTCCGTCGGGGGAGGGCGGCGACGGGGGAATGGACCCCGCCTGAAAGGCCGGTAGATGGTCACAACCGTATAATCGGGCCCATGGCAAATCGGCCGTCAGAGAAGCCGCGACTGCTGTCGGGTGGCAACCCGCAGATTCCCAAGGGCGACGGCGATGGTCCGGTCCAGGCCTATATCGAGGCGATGCCGGGCTGGAAACGCGAGGTCGGCCGCCGTCTGGACGACCTCGTCGTGCGGACCGTCCCCGGCGTGCGCAAAGCGGTCCGGTGGAACTCGCCCTTCTACGGAGTCGAAGGCAACGGGTGGTTCCTCGGTCTCCACTGCTTCACGAAGTACGTGAAGGTGACCTGGCTCAACGGCACATCGCTGGACCCGCTGCCGCCGGGCGAATCCAAGCATGAGCGCGTGCGCTACCTCGACATCCATGAGGACGAGGAGTTCGACGAGGAACTCGTCGTCAGCTGGATCCGTCAGGCCGCCGACCTGCCCGGTGACGATCTCTTCTGATTGCCGACGGCGATGCCGTGGCCGGTACGGCGAGTTCGGCCTCACCGATCAGTGGTAAAGCCGCCGGGGCTCAGTGACTCGCCCGTGCCCGCCTTGCCGCGAACCAGGCAGTGACGAGCGCCCCGCCCACCATCGCCGTCGTCCGGGCGCCTGAGCTTCCGGCGACGGCTCCGGCCATGTCGCGAGCCCGGTCCAACGCGCTCAGCGGCACTCCGGCCAGCACGTTCGCCAGAGGCCGGCGGGGCACGGCCGGGTGGGGATGCGTGGGGGCGGTACGCCGCACCGTCTCCCACGTGGTGCCCAGCCGCCGCAGCCGTGCGCGGTCATGGCCCAGCGCCTCCTGCAGCCGGGGCAGGAGCAGTTCCTCCTCGTCGCGGATGTCCTGCCGTATGAGGGCAAAGGCCCGCTCGACGAGTTCGTCGTGGCGGGGGTCGGCCGGGTCGGTGTGTTCGACGGCGGCGACCAGGTCGTTGATTTCCTGGTGCTCCTGCTCGACCCGAGAGGTCAGTTCCTCGCCGTCGTCCGCGAGCCGCCGCAGCGCCGGCCACAGCACGGTCTCTTCGGCGAAGGCGTGGCTGAAGGTCAGCTGGATGATGTCCTTCAGCGTCTGCTGCCGTTCCTCCGGGGGCCGCCTGCCCGATACATAGCGGTTCATCAGGCGGTCGAGCTTGGCGTGGTCACGCCGCTGCCGCACCAGGACGCTGGCCTCGCCGCCGAGCTCCTCGACGCTCTGCTGTGTGATGGAGGTGGACATCGGGGCCTCCTCAGCCCGTGTGGTGCCCCGGGGCCGGACTCGTTCGGCGGGCCGCTCGGGGGTTCGTCGCCTTCGCCGCCGGTCCCGCGAGTACCCAGTGCCTCTCGGAAGCACTCCTCACCGGGCCCCGCTCCGGCCGCCTTTTCACCTGACAGGCGGGCCAGTCACCCCCGTGGGGAATTCCTCGACGCCGAGGACCAGCAGCAGCTCCAGTCGCTCGCGGGCCTCGGCGTCCGCCGGGGTGAGCACGAGCAGCAGCTGGCCCTGGTCGGGAGTCACGAGGGTTTCGCAGTCCATCAGCAGGCGGCCCACCCGCGGGTGCAGCACGGTCTTGCGGTCGGCGCGCCGGACCGCCACCTCGTGCTCGGCCCAGAGCCGGCGGAAGTCGGCGCTCGCGGCCTGCAACCGGTCGACGAGCCCGGCGACCGTGGGGTCGCCGGAACGGCGGCCGGCGGCCGCGCGCAGGTCGGCCACGAGCTGCCGGGCGTGGTGCTCGTGCTCCTCCGGCGGGTGGACGGCGCGAGTGGCGGCGTCGGTGAACCAGCGGTGCACGAGGTAGCGCCGGTCGCCGGACAAGCCGGTGTGGTCGCCCGTGAGCAGGACGGCCGCACGGTTCTGGGCGAGGACCTCGCCCAGGTCGGACAGCACCAGGGCCGGGGTGTCGCCGAGCAGGCCGAGCATGCGCACCAGACCGGCGCGGGCCAGGCGGGCCACTCCGTCGGCGGGCGGGGGCCGGTGGCCGGCCAGGTGGAACAGGTAGTCCCGCTCGTCGTCGGAGAGGCGCAACGCCCGGGCCAGCGCGCCGAGCAACTGGGTCGAGGGCTGACTGCTGCGGCCCTGCTCGAGGCGTACGACGTAGTCCACCGACATGCCGGCGAGCATGGCCACCTCTTCCCGGCGCAGGCCTGCGGTGCGGCGGCGCGGGCCGTCGGGGATGCCGACCTCGGCCGGGCGGATCGCCTCGCGGCGGTGGCGCAGGAAGTCGGCGAGCTGCTCACGTTGCATGGCTCCATGGTCCCCCGCCGCGGGCGGGCCGATCCAGGGAGCGGCTCTCCCATGATGAACGCTCCGCTCCCGTACTCCGCGGCGCACCCGCAAGGTGGGTGACGGATCCGACGACGAAGGAGAACGTGATGCAGACGCGAACCCTGGGCAGTACCGGCCCGACCGTTTCCGCGCTGGGCCTGGGTGCGATGGGCATGTCGGACGTTTACGGCGCGGCCGACCGCGCGGAGAGCATCGCCACCGTGCACGCCTCGCTCGAGGCCGGCGTCACCCTCATCGACACCGGCGACTTCTACGCCATGGGCCACAACGAGCTGCTGCTCGCCGAGGCCCTGCGCGGCCGGGACCGGGACAGTTACCAACTGTCCGTCAAGTTCGGGATGCTGCGCGGACCGGGCCACGACTTCGGCGGTGCCGACGCACGTCCCGAGGCGGTGAAGAACTTCCTGGCCTACTCCCTGACCCGGCTGGGCACCGACCACATCGACATCTACCGTCCCGCCAGGCTGGACCCGGCGGTTCCGATCGAGGAGACGGTGGGCGCGATCAAGGAGATGATCGACGCCGGGTACGTGCGGCACCTCGGCCTCTCGGAGGTCGACGCCGCGACGATCCGCCGGGCGCACGCCGTACACCCGGTCGCCGACCTGCAGATCGAGTACTCGCTGATCTCCCGCGCGGTGGAGGCGGACATCCTGCCCACGCTGCGGGAGCTCGGCATCGGCCTGACCGCTTACGGCGTCCTCAGCCGCGGCCTCATCTCCGGGCACTGGGCCGCCGGCCGTACCGCCGGCCCCGGCGACTTCCGCGCCTTCAGCCCGCGGTTCTCGGCCGGGAACGTGGAACACAACCTCGCCCTCGTGGACGCTCTGCGCCGGGTCGCCGAGGCGAAGGGATGCACCGTCGCCCAGCTGGCCATCGCCTGGGTGGCCGCACAGGGCGACGAGATCGTGCCGCTGGTCGGCGCCCGTACCCGCGAACGGCTGGCCGAGGCGCTGCCCGCGATGGAGCTGACCCTCACCGCGGACGACCTCGCCGAGATCGAGAAGGCGGTGCCGCTCGGCGCGGCGCGCGGCGACCGGTATCCGGCCGCGTTCATGTCCGGTCTCGGCGCGGGGAACTGAGTCCGCCTCTCCGGCGGCTCCCGGCGCGAGTGCCGCCGGGAAGCGGGCACCCACGCGACGAGGTTCTGTCCCGTGCGGCGTGAGCCGGTTGCCGGAGCGTCTCGCCCAGATGATTGAGGGGATGTGTCTCCCCGTCAGTGATCACGGATGCGACGTGGGACCGGATCGAGCCGCTGATGCCGGTCGGTCCGGCCCATGGACTCCGGTGCGCATCCGCTCGCACCGGAGTCCAGGCTTCAGGCACTTTGGCTGCCCTCCCGGGCAACGGGCTGCGGGAAAACTCGTTGGCCGGCTGCCGCCGACCTGCGACGATGCCCCTGTTTGCCGAGCGGAGGGCACTTGTTCGTTTTCGTGTGCGCGGGGTGCGACGCCGAGCTGACCGCCCCGTTGTCCCGGGTCGCCCTGCCGGTCCACACCTATCAGAAGTACGGCAACGGACTTCAGCTCCCGGTGCTCATGGAACCGGGGACGTTCGCCGTGGAACCGGAGCCATGGGGCCCGCCTTGGCGGAGGTGGGAGGAGATCGATCCGGACGAGGCGGCGGCCCGTGGCGTCCACGCGCCGGTCCACGCCCTGTCCGACGGCGCGCCCGGTGCGGTTGTCATCGCACCCGGGGACATCTGTGGTGCCGTGCTGATCCCGGAGAGGCGCGGCGGCGCCTGCTGCGGCCTCGACGTGGCCGACGGTCGCAACATGGCCTGCGAGGCGTGCGGTCTGCCGGTGGCGAGCCGTGTCGACGACTGCTCTCTCTGGCAGGCCATGTGGCTCGCCCCGGACGCCGTGCGTCGTGTCCAAGTCGGAGACGCCGACACCGGACCGCTCTCCTGGGCGGAGCTGATGGCGGAAGGGAAGGGCGTGACCCCCTTCGAGCCGATCACCCTGTGGGGATCGCTGTCCGGGGCGAGCCGCCGGTGGTCCTGGAGCCCGCAGTGGGAGGCCGCGGCCGGGCGGGCACTCGCCCACCTTCTGGTGGCGTCGGAGGGCCGGGCGGTGACCGTCCCGGACGGCCTGACCGCGGAGGTGTTCCAGCACACCCTCGACGCCCTGCTGCCGGCCGGTCCGCCGGTGCGGCGAGCCGTCCTCGCCGGACCGGGGCCGGCCGCCCCCGACGCGGACGCCGGCATCCTGCTCGTACCGTCCCATCCGCAGACCGGGGAGGTCTGGACCCCGGCCGCCCCGGCCGCCCGGGCGTACTTGGTGCCGTTGCCGTTCGGGGTGTGGCTCCGGCTGGTCTTCCCTGAGCCGCGGCTGCCCGTCCCCGCGTCGAGTCTCATGCCCGCGGACGTCCTGCGCGACGACCCGCCCGCCCCGAGTGTCGATGACGTGTTCCGGATCGACCTGGGAGTGTTCCGGCGCACCCTGGTCCGGCTGCCGGCGGTACGCAGCCCGTGGCTGCGCGAAATTCTCTAGCAACCCGCGTGCTCCATGCACGCGGGCATTTCCGGCCGGCCTGCGGAAGGCGGCGAGACCCTGCCGCCCGCCCTGTCCCGCGACCTTCCGCCGCAATCGCACAGCGCCGGACGGCGGTGCCTGCCGAGCACGCCGGGGCCCGGGTGAGCCGTATGCGTGACCTGGACGGGGCCACCGCTGAGGCGATCAGGTGAGGCAGGCGTCCGCCGCGTATCCGGCCGCACCTCCAGACGTTGTCCGTTCGGCATTCCCGGACCGGCACTCCATCAGGGCCCACCCGATTCCGGTGGCCCTGATGGCGGTCGCTCCGCACGGTCGAGTGCAAGGTCCTGGGCCCACCCCGCTTGCCGGCAGGGACGAGTCGAGGACGTACGACCGCCACGCGTCCACAGTTCGTGACCGGCGCCCGAGCGCCATGGGGTCCGGCTCTTGAGCGACGGACCTGGAAGGGAGACTCTTGTGGGGCAGGGACAGCAGCCGAAACCGGCGCAGCAGTGAGGGCGGCGCGGTGGAGGCCACCGGGGCCGTCGCAGGCATCCGGGGCCACTGAGACGACCACCGGGCGTGCCGTCGCGCGCCGTGGCAACCACACAAGGGTGCTGGTGGCGGTGGTGGCGGCAGTCGTCGGGGCGCTGCTCCTCGGCCCGGCCGAACCGGGGGAGGCCGTCCGACCCGTCGGTGCCTCGCGTGAGACCTCCGCCCCTGTGGACCACGGCCGCATGCCTGCTCGTGGACGGGCGACGGCGACCGCGCTCGGCGATGTGGCCGCCGCCCCTCGGGTCCGGTTACTGCGGGCGGTGGTGCGAGACACCCTTCCCCACGATTCCCGAGCCTTCACCCAAGGTCTGGAGTTCCGCGGCGCCACCCTCTACGAGAGCACGGGGCTGGTCGGCCGGTCCTCCCTGCGGGCCGGACCGCCGGGCAGGCCGCCGACGCGGTACGTCGAACTTCCTGCGCCGTTGTTCGGCGAAGGCATCACGCTGTCCGGTGACAAGCTGTGGCACCTCACGTGGCGTAACGGCATTGCCATCGAGCGCGACCCGACCACCCTCGCGGAACGTCGCCGAGTCGGCTACCGGGGCGAAGGCTGGGGCCTGTGCCACGAACACACCGCCGGGCGGGGACGGCTGGTGATGAGCGACGGCACCGACCGGCTCACCTTCCGCGACCCCGACTCCTTCACGGAGACGGGCGGCGTCAACGTCCGCCGGGACGGCAGGCCCGTTACAGGGCTCAACGAACTGGAGTGCGCGCCCGACGGCTTCGTCTACGCCAACGTGTACACGACGGACACGATCCTGCGCATCGACCCGCGCACCGGTGACGTGAGCGCGCACATCGACGCAGCCGGACTCCTGACCGCATCCGAACGCCGCGGAGCCGAACAACTGAACGGCATCGCCGCCGTACCGGGAACCGACGGTTTTCTGATCACCGGCAAACTCTGGCCCCGCATGTTCCACGTCACCTTCGTCCCCCGATGAGCAGTGCGCCTGAGCAAATCAATGGTCGAACAGCTTCGCCCAGTACCAGGATGCGGCTATGCGTCACGCCAACGACGACCCCGAGCTGCTCGCTCTGATCCACCGCTACGTCACGCCCGGCAGGCGCTACCTCGAACTCGGCGGCCCTCTCCGGCGCAGGACCGAGCCTGAACGCACCAAGTTCACACGGGACCTCGGCGAGGCCGCCGGCGACATCACGAGCTAGTGCGCCGCGAGTCTCTCCACCAGCCCGATTGCCCGCGCCAGCAACTCCCGCTCCTCTTCCGTCAGTTCCGCCTCGATCGCTCGGGCAAGCCAATCCGCCCTGCGCCCCCGCTCCTCCTCCAGCAGCGCCCGCCCCGCAGAGGAGAGCTCGACCAGGCTCTTGCGGCCGTCGGTCGGATGCGCCCGGCGCGTGATCAGCCCCTGGTCCATGAGCAGTCCGACGGCTCGGGCCATGGACTGCGGGCGCACCCGCTGATCGGCCGCCAGTTCGCTGGTCGTCATCGCACCGCTGCGGTCCAGCGCGCCGAGAACGGCCACCTGACCCAGCGGCATCTGGTCCTCGAGCTTCACCCGCCGCGTGAGCTTTCCCGTCGCGGTGCGCAGTTCGGCCGCGACGGCGGCGGATTCCGGAAGGGGCATGCCGAATTTTAACGCAGCACCGCTGCGCAGCAGAACTGCGCAGCCTGGCTGAACAGGGAAACTGAACAGCATGGCTGCACAGCATTGCTGTAGAGTTCCTTGTGTCGGGTCCAGCGCCACCGTCGCCGCAGCCGAACCCGGCACGCATGCGACAACGGGAAGGACTCCCATGACCGCCATCACCTCCGTCACCGGCCGCCGTGTCCTCGACAGCAGGGGCAACCCCACCGTCGAGGTGGACGTGGAACTGGCGGACGGATCCGTCGGCCGGGCCGCAGTCCCCTCCGGCGCCTCGACCGGCGCCCGCGAAGCCGTCGAACTCCGCGACGGCGACCCGGCCCGCTGGCACGGCAAGGGCGTCGACCACGCGGTACGCCACGTCAACACGGAGCTCGCGGCCGCCGTCACCGGTCGCGAGGCCGAGGACCAGGCCGGCCTCGACGCCGCCCTCGTTGCCACGGACGGCACCCCGACCAAGGCCAGGCTCGGCGCCAACGCGATCCTCGGCGTCTCCCTGGCCACCGCCAAGGCCGCGGCCGCCGCCCACCGCCTGCCGCTCTACCGCTACCTCGGCGGCTCCGACGTGCGGCTGCTGCCCGTGCCGATGATGAACATCGTCAACGGGGGTGCGCACGCCGACAATCCCCTGGACTTCCAGGAGTTCATGATCGCCCCGATCGGCGCGGAGACCTTCGCCGAGGCCGTGCGGATGGGATCCGAGATCTTCCACACCCTGCGCCGTGACCTCCTCGCCGCCGGGCACTCCACGGGAGTGGGCGACGAGGGCGGCTTCGCGCCCGCCCTGCGCACCGCCGAGGAGGCGCTCGACTTCGTGGTGACGGCCGTCGAGCGCACGGGCTACCGGCCGGGCACGGACATCGGTCTGGTCATGGACCCGGCGTCGTCCGAGTTCTTCCGCGATGGCGTCTACGACTACACCGGGGAAGGAGTGCGGCGCACACCCGCCGAACACGCCGACCACCTGGTCAAGTTGATCGACGCCTACCCCATCGTGTCGATCGAGGACCCGATGGCCGAGGACGACCTGACGGGGTGGCGGGACCTGACCGCACGGGTCGGTGCGCGCTGCCAGCTCACCGGTGACGACGTGTTCTGCACGAATGAGACCCTCCTGCGCGAGGGCATCGCCTCCGGCGTCGCCAACTCGGTCCTCGTGAAGGTCAACCAGATCGGCACCCTGACGGAGTCCCTGGCCACCGTCGACGCTGCCCACCGGGCGGGCTACACCGTCGTCATGTCGCACCGCTCGGGAGAGACGGAGGACACGACGATCGCGGACCTGGCGGTGGCCACGGGCTGCAGCCAGATCAAGACCGGATCACTGTCCCGCTCCGACCGCACCGCCAAGTACAACCAACTCATCCGCATCGAGGAGCAGTTGGGCGACAGCGCCCAGTACCCGGGCGCGGAGGCGCTGCGCCGCCAGGAGGCTCGTCCGCCGCTCTGACGGAATGCCGGAACCCGTTCTCACAAGCAGAGGCGAATACCCGGCTCAGGCCCTGGACATGGCGTCGACCGCCCTCGCCCTGCAGTCCCGGCACCTTCCGTACGACCTCGTGGCAACGAACAGATGCCGCCCCTAGGAACGGCACTCGGGCGGGTTGTCCGTGCGAAGCATGCGCAGGACGGCCCGCTCGGCGGGACCCCGGGTGGCGGGAATGCCGTACGCGCCCTCGTCGCCGAGGCGTGGCAGGGCGGCGGCGATGGTGACGCCCTCTTCGTACAGCTCGATCACCCGCGGGTTGATGTAGGAGCTGCGGCAGATCGCAGGGGTGTTGCCGAGGTATCCGGAGACCTCGCGGACCGCGCGGGCGATGGCACGGCGGCGGGCGGTCTCGCTGCGCGCGACGGACTGTGAGACGGCGAGCGCGACGGCGGCCATGACCGTGGCGTGCCAGGTGCGGAAGTCCTTCGCGGTGATCTCCAGGCCGGCGATCTCCTGAAGGTACGCGTTGACGTCGGCGCTGCTCACGTCGTGCCAGGCGGGCCGCTCCCAGTACGCGAGGAGGCGGTCGCCGCCGCCCCGGCGCCGCAGCAGCGCGGTGAGGCTGCGGCAGGCGGCGGGGTCGGCGACGGTCTCGACGATCTCCTTGCCGTGCTTGCCGGTGTACGTGAAGAGGACGGCACCGCCCCGGCAGCTGGAGTGTTCGCGGAGCAGCGTGGTCAGGCCGTAGCTGTTGTTCAGCTCGGTGTACTGGTCGCTGCCCATGCGGAAGAAGCCGAGGTCGAGGAGGCGTACGGCGGTGGCGAGGACCCGCCTGCGGGTCAGGCCGCGGTCGCCGAGGTGTCCCTCGACGGCCTCCCGTACGGCGGGCAGGGCCTCGGCCGCGTCGAGGACGTGGTCGTGCTTGGCCTGCTCCTGCTCGGCGCGGAACTGCGGGTGGTACAGGTACTGGCGGCGGCCGGCGGCGTCGGTGCCGATGGCCTGGAGGTGGCCGTTGGGCGGGGTGCAGATCCACACGTCGCTCCAGGCGGGCGGGATGACGAGCGCCCGGATGCGGGCCGGCTCGACCGGGTCGCGCACCGGCTGCCCTTGGGCGTCGAAGTAGCGGAAACCGCGCCCGTGGCGCTTGCGGCTGTAGCCGGGGTCGGTGGGCCGGCTGTGGTGAAGACGCAATCCCGCCTCCTCGGACGCGATCGGCCGTGGAGGTGAACGGCCGATCGTCCAGGTCCACGTCGCCACGGCGCGAGTCCTCACGAACGGCGCTGCGGCGCACCACGCTTCTGTCCGGATGCGCCGGCCACAAACCCGCCCCGCCCGGAGGCGGTGGGTCACCGGTTTCCTCGGCGTTCGAGGTAGATCGACGTGAATACGGCGACCTTGGCGCGCAGCGCCCAGGGGTCGAAGGGCTTGCTCATGTAGTCGACGGCGCCGGCCGCGTATCCGCGGGCGGAGTGCTCCGGGTCGACGCCCATCGCGGTCAGGAAAATGATGGGGACGTCGCGGGTCCTCGGCCTGCGCTTGATGTGCGCGCAGGTCTCGTAGCCGTCCATCTCCGGCATCTGCACGTCCATGATGATGACGGCGAAGTCGTCGTGGTCGAGCAGCGCCTTGAGCGCCTCGCGGCCGGAGGAGACGGTGACGAGCTCCTGATCGAGGGTCGCCAGCACCGCGGTCATGGCGAGGAGGTTGTCCGCCTGGTCGTCGACGATGAGGATCTTGGGCATGTCCTGCGGTTCCGAGACGGCGGGCAGAGCCGCCGGCCGCTCCACGGCCTCCAGTTGACGTTCGAGGAGATCGCACCGTGCCTCGGCGGCGGCACGCTGTTCCCGCGCCTGACGCAGCTCGTTGTCCAGGCGGGAGACCTCCATCTCCAGGTCGTTGCGCTCCTGGAGGAGTTCGGTGACGTCGGAGTGGGCGGCGGCGAGCTTGTCCGCCCGCTCCCGTTCCGCGCTCCGGTCGGCCTCCAGCTGGTTGAGGCGTACCTCCAGGTCGGCGATGCGGTGGGTGCGGTCGAGAAGCGCGTCGCCCAGGACGTCGCCGCGGACGCTGGAGCGCCGGGACACCCGGTCGGCGTCGGCCAGCTGCTGCTCCAGGAGCTCGACCGCGTGCTTGGGGGAGGAGGCGGCGTCGACCGCCGAGCCGTACAGGCCGCGAACGAACTCGATGGCCTCCGTCGTGACGGCGGTTCCATGGTGCTCGGCAAGGTCCGTGAAGAGGTCCATGATCACTTGCCAAGGCGGTAAACGGGTTCCGTTCAGGTAGCGCGAGAACGTCCCGGGATCGCGTTGGCGCCGCGCCGCATAGCGTCGTACGGAGACCTCCATCCCTTCGAACAGCTCCCGCAGCGCCTGGGCGAGAGCGCGGGACGCCTCGGTGAGATCGGTGCCGAGAGGTCGCAGCTCACCCACGGTCTTCCGCCTCCCCGGCACCGGCGCCCGCCGCTTCACGGCAGCCGGCGGTCTCGGCGGCGATGAGGCGGTTGAAGAAGGGCACCGACAGCCCGGCGGTCGCGAGGCCCGCGAGGACGCTGCGGGGCGTTCCCTCGCCGGCGAGCGCGGTCAGAACTCCCGCGGTCACGCCGCCGATCAGGGCCAGCAGGAACACCAGGGTCGCTCTCTGAGACAACAGAGGCCGGTCCACCAGGATCTCCGTCCATTCAACCCGTGCCAGGGCAACGGGGCTTCACGCTTCCGGCGGATTGCCGGAGCGGGGAATCACAGAATGGCGGGCGGTGGGACCGATGCGCTCCGCGACCGGAGAAGAAGTGCAACAGCGATCGCTGTTGGCACCGGCTCTCTCCGCGGACGGCGCCTGTTCCCGCTGGTCGGAGCGGCATGCGCGTAACCGTTGCCCGGCGTTGCCCCGCAACGCTGCTGACGCGTTGCCGCGAGGACTGCGGAGACCCGGCTCGCAGGCCTTTCGTCCGGAGCCGCCGGAACTCCACCCCTTCGGGGCATCGGGCGGCGCGTTGGTCGGCGTTTCCAGGGCGACGCCCATAGCTTGGCCGGGAAGACACGCCTCTCTGCCTGCCCGAGGGTCGGCGACCGGCCGCCGCGGGTTGGCCGGCACGACCCCTGGAGAAGTTCCGTGAGCGCCTACGGCTCCACCCCCCTGTCCCGGCGACCGATGCGGCGGAAGCTGCCGCAGGTCCTCATCGCGGGGCTGATCCTCGGCACCGCTTCCGGTTGCTCGTACAACTGGGCGGACTTCCCGCGGCTCGGTATGCCGACCCCGGTGACGGAGGAGGCGCCGCGGATCCTCTCCCTGTGGCAGGGCTCGTGGGCGGCTGCGCTGGCCACGGGCGTGCTGGTCTGGGGGCTGATCCTGTGGAGTGTCATCTGGTACCGGCGCAGCCGTACGAACGTCGACATCCCTCCGCAGACCAGGTACAACATGCCGATCGAGGCGTTGTACACCGTGGTTCCGATCATCATCGTGTCGGTGTTCTTCTACTTCACGGCGCGGGACGAGTCGAAGCTCCTGGAGCTGTCCGAGAAACCGGCTCACACCATCGGTGTGGTGGGCTACCAGTGGAGCTGGGGTTTCAACTACGTCGAGGACGTGGACGGCAGGCCCGAGACGGGCGACGCGCAGGGGAGCCCTCTCCTGGGCACGTTCCCGGACCGGTTCCGCAAGGACTTCCCGGCGGGTGCCGAGGGCGTCTACGACGCAGGGATCCCCGGCACCCGGAACCCGCAGAACGGCAACCCCGGTCCGACGCTGTGGCTGCCCAAGGGGGAGAAGGTCCGCTTCGTTCTCTCCTCGCGTGACGTCATCCATTCGTTCTGGGTGGTCCCGTTCCTGTTCAAGCAGGACGTCTTCCCCGGTCACAACGTCAACGCCTTCGAGGTCACGCCCAGCAGGGAGGGCACTTACAGGGGCAAGTGCGCCGAGCTCTGCGGCGTCGACCATGCCCGGATGCTCTTCAACGTCAAGATCGTCTCTCCGGAGCGCTACCAGCAGCACCTGAAGAGCCTTGCCGTGAAGGGCCAGACCGGGTTCATCCCGGCGGGCATCGAACTGACCGACCCGGCCAGGAACGCGGAGCCCAACAAGCTGTGAGCCCATGCTGCGCAGCTGAGCATGCGTGCGGTCCCGGGCCGCCACGGCACGGCCGGGCACCCGGCCGGAGAGCGTCGTGGCGGGTACCCGTGCCGCACGGCGCGCCGGCCGCTCCGCGGATGCCGGTCCACAGCCCCGCAGGGACGCCTACGGCGCGTAGCGGGACGGCGTTCGCCACGGCTGCGCCGGGGGACGGCGGCCGCAGGGTTCACGCTGCCGGTCACGGGCACCCGCGACGGTGTCCGCCTCCCTCGCGACAGGAGCAGATCGTCGTTGACCGGTCACATGTCTCAGGCAGGGACGAAGCTGCCCGTCGGCGTCAGGCTCGCCGCGCGGGCCGCACGCGGCATCGCCCGCCGGCCCCGAGCGACCGCCCATGGTCGTGACGTCGCCCGGCGCTCCCGGACGGGTTACAGAAGAAGACGAAGGAGATCGATCCGGCCGGGGCGCACCGTGCGACCCCGGAGGAGCGGCCCGCGCCGAACGGAGCGGGGCCGGCCCGCGGAGAACGGAGGCGGTGATGATGACCGAGGGCAGCATGGCGGACGACGTATATCAGCCGACGGGCAGCAACGAAGAGCAGGAGGACGCCGCACCACTGGACCTCCAGAACACAGTGGGCGAGCGCAGCTACGACGACATCCTCGACGAGGGCTATTCGCCGCCGGAGAGGCCGCTCGGGGTGGAAAAGACCGGTACCACCGCGGCGGAGCAGCACGACGGCGAGACCCTCGAGCAGCGGCTGGCCCAAGAACTGCCCGACGCCGGAGCGGACGAGTCGGACGGCATCGGCGACCTGCCCGGCGGTGACGGGGAGCCGATCGATCCCGAGGCGGGGACCGAACGGGCGGGACGGCTGGTCGCGCCGGACGAGGGCGCCCACCCGGACACCGACAAGGAGCTCTTCGCCTCCGACGTGGGCATCGACGCGGGCGCGGCCGGCGCCGAGGAGGCGGCCATGCATGTCGTGCGCGACAACGACCTCGAACGATCGGAACGGGACCTGGACAGGGGAGGGACGTGAACCCGGCCGGGGCCTGTGCCGCGGGCACCCGCGGCGATCGGCCGTCACGAAACGCCGCGCTCCGCGGATCGGTGCGTCCGTCGTGCCGGGCACACTGACGAGCAGCAGGAGTGTACGAACGTACCTTCTGGAGTGTACGGTCGTACGCATGGCGACGGACTACTTTGCCGGCGACCCGCGCACCAACCTCGAGCGCATGCGCGCGGGCGACCTCTACATCGCCGACGACCCGGCGATCACCGGCAGGCAACAGCAGGCCGTGCGGCTCGCCGCCCGCTACCAGGCTGCCCACCTCGAGGACCCGGCGAAGGCCCGGCCGATCCTCGAAGAGCTGCTCGCCTCAGCGGGCGAGGACGTCGAGGTGCGCCCGCCGCTGTACGTCGACTACGGCAGCAACATCACCATCGGGGCCCGCACCTTCGTCAACTACAACCTGACCGCGCTCGACGTCGCCCGGATCACCATCGGCGAGGACTGCCAGATCGGCCCGAACGTCCAACTCCTCACCCCCACCCACCCGCTGGAGCCCCAGCCGCGACGCGACAAGCTGGAGGCCGCCCTGCCCATCACCATCGGCGACAACGTCTGGCTCGGCGGAGGCGTCATCGTCTGCCCCGGCGTGACCATCGGCGACAACAGCGTCATCGGGGCCGGCTCGGTCGTCACCAAGGACGTCCCCGCCGACGTCGTCGCCGTCGGCAACCCCGCCCGGCCGATCCGCAGCCTCTGAGACGCGGCACCCGATGGCCACCGGACACACCGACCCCCAGCGGCGCGAACGGATCATCGCCGCCACCCTCGACCACATCGCCGAGGAGGGCATCGCCGGCGTGTCCCACCGCAAGATCGCCACCCGTGCCGGCGTCCCGCTCGGCTCGATGACCTACCACTTCGCCGGCATCGACGACCTGCTCCGCGAAGCCTTCACCCGCTTCGCCGACCACTTCGTCGCCGTCTTCGAGCACCACCTGGGCCCCGTCGACAGCCCGGAACAGGCGCGTGAGGCCGTCACCGACCTCATCCACTCACTCTCCGAGGGACCGCAACGCGACCTGGTCCTCACGCACGAGCTCTACACCCTCGCCGCCCGACGCCCGGAGTACCGGGAACTGACCCAGGCGTGGATGCTCCGCAGCCGGCACCTCCTGGAACGGCACTTCGACCCCGACACCGCCCGCCAGCTCGACGCACTCGTCGAAGGACTCACCCTCCATAGGGCCCTCGACCGCGCACCGCACGACCGCGCGCTCACCCGCGAAGCGGTCAAGCGCATCACCGCCGCCTAGCAGCGGCCACAGAGCAGCCTGTGGGGGCGCGGCCCTGACACCGCGCCCCCACAGGCACGACGCATCACCGGGGCTTCCGCCGCAGCGCCGGCCCAAGCCGCACCCGCCCGGTTCACGCGGCGCCCGGGGCTTCGCCCCGTACGGAGGTCGTGGTGCGGTGAGTGTTCTCAGGCGCCGAGTTTGCCGACGGCGTCGCGCAATGACGCTGCTACGCGCGCCACGTCCTCCTGGGTGGGGGACGAGGTGCCCAGCCGGTCCACGAGCTCCGCGCGCGACAGGAGCACCGCTGCGCCGCGAAACGCGTCGCTGCCGAGGGCGGTCCGGTCGACCACCTGCGCCGTCCCTCCCAGCAGCACCAGGGCAGCGTCGTCATCGGTCGCATCCAACAGTTCGTGGACGACAGCTTCGTCGATCACCGCGTGTTCCCTTCCCGTGGTCCGCCCGGTCCGCAAGGCGCTCGTCCGGCACATGCTTCGCCCCCTCGGACGCGCCCGCGAGCGCACACGCCCGGGCGGGCGCAGCCGCGGCCCGAACGGCGCAGGCGGGGGTGGGCTCCGTGGGGGGCCCCGGGGCGGATGTCCTCCGGCCGAACATCGCGCTCGCGGAGCTCACCGAGAGGTGATCCCGGTCCCGCCGGGGGCGTTTCCGGGGCGCATGCCGAACAAGAACCGCGTCACCCGGGTCCTGCGCACCGCGTACTCGTACACGACGAGGATCATCGCCAGTGAACCCGCCACGATCACCGCGTACTTGACCAGCATCGGCGCGGGCCATCCGACCACCGCGTACGCGAAGGCGACCACGACCGGCTGGTGCAACACGTACAACGGCAGTGCGGCGAGCGTGAGATACCCCCACACCCGTCCGCCCCTGCCCGAGGAGAGGCCACCTTCACGCGGCCTGTCCAGCAGTCCCAGGATCGCCACGACCCAGCACCACCCTGCCGCCCCGAACAGCGCCCGGGTGGCCAGCGCGAGCGGGCTCCAGGCGGTGAACGGGTCGTCCCCCGCCACGAATCCGGGCGCGGACGCGGCGAACAGGGCGAGCCCGAGCAGGCCGACCGGTACGGCGAGGCGGCGCAGGGCGGCGCGGAACCGGACATCGTCGGCCAAGGCGTAGCCGCAGAGGAAGAACAGTAGGTAGGCCCAGCGGTTCCAGCCCGCGTAGTCCTCCTCCATGCCCAGCAGCGCGTTGAGCAGGGCCAGTGGCAGCGCGGGCAGCAGGAGCAGCACGGGCCGACGGGTCATCGCCGCCGCCGCGCGCCCGCCGGCGACCGCGACCACGCGCGCGATCGGCACGAGGAGCAGACAGAAGGCGAGGAGGAGTACGACGAACCACAGGTGCCCGGTCTCGAAGTAGCGGCCGTCGAGGACGAACGGGAAGTCACCGGGATCCGGGTGAACGGTGAGGAAGCGGGGCCAGAAACGCCAGTACGACTCGTGGTAGCCGGGGTCCGCCGCCCGCAGCCGCAGCCACTGCGGGAGGGGGTTGAGGACGAGGGAGGCAAGGACCAGCGGGACACCGAGGCGCAGCAGGCGTTCGCGGGCGAACCTGCCCGGGCCGCGGCGGCGCATCGAATGCCGGGTGCCGAGGCCGGCGACGAGGAACAGCATGGGCATCGCCCACACCACGCCGAACCCCGCGAGCACCGTGACGGCGTCGGCCGTCTCCGCGTTCTTGACGTAGAAGTCGTCGTCCGGCGCGAAGACGAGGGCGGCATGGAAGAAGACCAGGCCGAGAACGATCAGGGCGCGCAGCGCGTCCAGTTCGCGGCGCCGAGGAGCGGGCGCCTGTGGCTCGGTCTCCGTCTCCGCTGTCATGTCCCCCCTGCCCTCGGACCAGTATGGGAGAGGACGTGCACGGAGGACAGCGTTCCTCCGGGAGCGGCCCGGCCGCGGTCATCGTCCGACGACGGGCCGGAAGGCGTCCCGTACGTCGGACTTGGACTTGGCCGCTCCGGTGACCGGCCGCGGATGGGATCAGCGCGGTGCCGCAGCGTTCAGCAGGCACTCGCGGTCGTCCGCACTGATCAGTCCGGGCGGAAGGGTCTCGTCGTCCAGCAGCTCACGCAGCAGGGGCGCGTGGTGGAGGAACGCGGCCCCGCACTGTTCGCGTTCCGGGTGGTCCTCGTCCTTGCCGAGGAGCAGCACCGCGCGTTCGTCGTCCGCGTCGACGGGCTGAGAGAGGTCCGCGGCGACGACCACGAGGCCGAGCAGGCCGTCCCGCACCGCGATGCCCGGGTCGGCTGCGAGACGGATCAGGAACGGCAGGGCCGTCGGCATCGCCGCACTCGTGTGGAAGACGCTGTCCATCAAGCGCAGCAGGCCCGTATCGAGCGGAGAACCCCTCGCGTCCGGTTGCCGGCGGCGAGGGGTCCGCTGTTTCCGAGGGCGCATCCGCTACTTCTGAGGGTGCTGCCTCGACGTGTCCTTGAAGCGCCCCAGTGCCTTGATCAGGGCACTTCGCGGGGAGCCTGCGGGCCTGGCGGCCGTGCCGCCCGGGGCCGGGCGCGGCACGCTGTCGGAGCCGGTCGCCTCGGCCAGCGCGGCCTGCGCGAGTTCGGCTGCTTCCCGGTACAGGTCCCGGGACCTGGTCATGGCCTCGAGCGCCTCCGCGTACTTGGTGACGAGCCGGCGGGTGTGGGCCAACTCCTCCTCCATGGTGAGCAGGTGCCACCGGTGGCGCAGGCTGTCGAGGGCCTGTTCCGCCTCGGTGGTCAAGGTCCGCGGCAGCTCGGCGAAGGCGGTGACCTTGTCGACGAGTTCCGTCGGCTCCGAGCCGTCCAGGAAGACACTGCGGACGGCGAAGCGTTCCGCGTCGTACTCCGGGCCCGCCGACGCCGTGGGCAGGACCACCGCCCCGCCGCGTGGCAGCCGTACGTGCAGGTCCCTCATCGCCCAGTTGACGATCTGGAACTGTTCCGGCGATGCCCGGTGCTCCACCACCCGATGGCGCAGGCTCGGCGGCAGGAAGGGTGTCAGGGGCCGGCGGCCGGGCGCGTCGGGGGTCATCGCCTCGTGGACGACGATGTGGATGTTCCAGCTGACGCGGCTGCAGTCCTTGAGGAGACGGCGCATCTCCTTGTCGTCGTCCGGCAGCCGATTGCTGGTCCGCAGCCGCAGACCGGGGACGGTGTCGTGGTCCCAGTCGACGCGGTCGCTGTCCGGCCAGAACATCGTCGCTGGGGAGGGCCACCGCTGGTCCCAGGTCCGTTCCGCCTTCGCGGCCAGCACCCATCCGACCGCCTCGCCGTCACGTTGCCTGCCGTGGGGGTCGAAGCAGGTCAGCTGGGCGCGCACGGTCACATCGCCGTCCACGCGCCAGCGGGCCTCGAAGAGGCGGCGTGCGGCGGGGTCCGGCGGGGCGGCGCTCTCGTCCGTGCCGAGTGGGTGGGGGAGGCCACCGACGCCCGCACCGGCCGTGAAGGTGTCAGCGGCATCGGCGGGAGCGAGGTCGAGGAAGTCGTCTATGACCCCGGCGGCCTTGAGCGCGATGAGGTTGCGCCGGACGTCCTGCTCGGGCGTCGGCCCGAGGTGGCGCCCGTGCCCGAGCCACGTCGTGGCGGGGGCGGTGGTCGAGGAGGTACTGGTCTTCGGCATGGAGTCGTTCTGTCAGGGGGTCGCGGGCAGCTCCAGTATGGTCCCGTCGGCCAGCGGAAACACAGGAGGGTGAGGCCCGACACCCCTGGTTCATGGAGCGTTCTGTTCGTTTACGGGTCGCGGGAGGCTGCTGACGGCGGCCGGCTCAGGGTGGTCCACGCGGCGTGGGCGTCGACGATCCGCCGGCACGGTCAGCCGCGCCTCGCCACCCGTCGGAGCGGGTGACGCTGCTGTGTCGCCCGCCACCGAACGGCGTAGTCCCAGATGCCTTTTGCGCGGAACGGTCCATGCATGAACAGATGCGTGACCACAGCACTGCCCAAGACGATCTGTCGTGGAAGGCGGATGCCGGATACATCGTCGGCCGTCTTCTTCCGTTCCTGGTGATCGCCCTGTCCGTCGTGGCCGATGAGCTCACTTCCGACCGTGAACCCTTCGACCGTGTGCTCTTCGCGGCTCCGGCACTGGCGGCCGTGACCTGGGGAAGCCGTGGCACCGTGGTCGTCGGACTGCTGTCCATGGTGGCCTCGGCGGGACTGGCCGCACGGCGGGCCGAGGACGTGCCCGGCGTGCTGATCAACCTGACGGTGCTCCTGGCCGTGACGGTTGCCGCCGTATGGTCGAGCCGCCTCCGGCGGAACCGGGAGATGGAGCTCCGCCAGATGCACTCCGTCGCCGAAGCCGCGCAGACGGCCCTGCAGCGCCCGATGCCGTCACACCTGGGACCCGTCGACCTCCACCTCCTCTACGAGGCGTCAGCGGCGGGAGCACACGTCGGCGGGGACTTCTACAAAGCTCTCGAAGTGCGCGGCGCGGTACGGATCATGCTGGGAGACGTCCAGGGCAAAGGCCTTGGCGCGCTGGAGACGGCATCCATCCTCCTCGGCTCGTTCCGCGAGTCCGCCTATACGGCCCCCGACCTCGCCGTTGTGGCCGAGCGTCTGGAATTCAGCATGGCCCGCTACGCGGAGCGGACTCAGGACTCGGACGTGGCCAGCCGGTTCGCGACCGTGCTGCTCGCCGAGATCCCCCACGACGAACCGGTCGTCCGGATCCTCAGCTGTGGGCATCCGGCACCCGTCATCCAGCATCAGGATGTCCTGACCATGGCCGAGCTGCCCTCCCCGTCGCTCCCCGTCAACCTCTCCGGACTCGGGCTCGGGAACGGCGACTACGACGTCCAGGAAGTGCTCTTCGAGCCAGGGGACCGGCTCTTGATGTTCACGGACGGCGTGAGCGAGACCCGTGATCACACCGGGGCCTTCTACCCTCTGGAGGACCGGATGCGCGGCTGGATCGGGGAACCCGCGGACCGGATGATCAGCCTTCTGCGTGAGGACCTCGTCCGCTACAGCGGCCACGGCTTCGACGACGACACCGCAGCGGTACTCGTCGTCCGCCGCTGACGACGTGCCGCCGGCCCGGCCGGCAGCAGGCGTCACGCAGCCCGCTGCTTCAGTCGGACACCGGGTGGGGAGGGAGCTCGCCGTGGAGGAGCGCGGTGCCCAACGGGGTGAGCGTGTGGATCACTTGGGCGCGGGCGCGTTGGCTGTGCGCGAGGTCGGCCTCCCTCAGGGCGGTGATGTGTTCGCTCGCGGAGGAGGCGGAGATCTTCAGGCGTAGGGCGAGCTCTCCCGTGGTCGCGGTGGTGACCAGGGCCGCCGGCACGCGTGCGCGGGTACGGCCCAGCAGGGCGGCCAGCGCCTGGGGACGGCGGTCGCGGGTGACCGCCGGGGCCCAGGACGGGGGATGGGCCACCGGGTAGGCATTGAGCGCGGAGTTGCACTTCTTCGGGACGGTGAAGTGGCGGGGCGAATGCTGAGCCGTACGAACACGACCGTCTGATCCTCAGGGTCCCTCCTCGGGCCGCGATCGAAGCCGCGTCGCCCCGGACGCCGGGCAGGCAGGCCGGGGCGGCAGCAGTGGTCCCCGCTTCCGGAAGGAACGGTTCTCCCAACGCTCACTTCCTGTTGGGAAAAGGGCGCGGTGTTCGCTCCTAGGGTGACCGGTGCCGCTCCCCAGATCGTTGCATTCGAGAGGACTCCCATGACAGGCACGTCCGCAGGAAGACCGACCGGTCCCGGTTTCGAGCGACGCACCCTCTTGCGCGGGGCCGCCGTTGCCGCGGCGGCTTCCCTTCCCTTCCAGGCACTGGCCGCGCGGACGGCGGCAGCCGCGCCGGTCAAGCTCGGATCCGACGCCGGGTACGGCCCGCTCGGCCCGGTCAAGGACCAGGCGACGGGCCTGGAACTGCTCCAGCTGCCCCGGGGCTTCGAGTACATCTCCTACGGCTGGACCAACGACCTCATGGACGACGGCGTGCGCACCCCCGGTGCCCACGACGGCATGGCGGCCTTCCGCTACGGCGACAAGGTCCACCTCGTCCGCAACCACGAGCTCGGCGCCGGGCCCGCCTTCACCGCCCCGGCCTACAACCCAGCCGCCGGCGGCGGGACGACCACCCTGGTCTTCGACCCGGACGCCGGCCAGTGGCTGGAGTCCTACGGCAGCCTCGGCGGTACGATGCGCAACTGCGCCGGCGGGCCCACCCCGTGGAACACCTGGCTCACCTGCGAGGAGACCTTCTCCACGACGGCCGGCAAGCGTCACGGCTACATCTTCGAGGTGGCCTCGGAAGGCAAGGGCAACCCCGAGCCCTACAAGGCCATGGGCCGGTTCAACCACGAGGCCGTCGCCGTCGACCCGGCGACCGGCTACGTCTACGAGACCGAGGACCGCGGCGACGCGTCGCTGTACCGCTTCGTCCCGGCCGTGCCGGGCGACCTGTCCAAGGGCGGCCGGCTCGAGGCCCTGCGCATCGGAACGACGACGTACGACACCCGGTCCGACGGTGAGAAGGCGTACGGCACCGTCTCCTGGGTGCCCGTCGACGACGTCGACCCCGCGGCGGACACAGTACGAATCCAGGCACAGGCGAACGGCGCCGCGGTGTTCAGCCGCCTCGAGGGCGCCTGGTACGGCAACGACCGCATCTACGTCATCACGACCGACGGTGGACCCGCCCGCCAGGGCCAGGTGTTCGAACTCGACCCGGCCACCGACGACTTCCGGGTGCTCTTCGCCTCCCCCGGCTCCGAGGTGCTCAACGCGCCGGACAACATGTGCGTCAGTCCCCGCGGCGGTCTGGTGCTGTGCGAGGACGGTGGCGGCACCGAGTACGTCCACGGGCTGACCCCGGACGGCGAGATCTTCCGCTTCGCCGCCAACGACGTGGATCTCCGCGGCGGGACGGCGGGCAAGAACGTCCCGGCGGCCGACCACAGGGGTTCGGAGTGGGCCGGCTCGGTGTTCGAACCGAAGAACGGGAACTGGCTGTTCGTGAACATCCAGACTCCGGGTATCACGTTCGCGATCACCGGCCCCTGGCGCCGGGGCGCGCTCTGATCCGTCGGCAGGGCCGCGGTGCCGTGCTGCCGCCGTGCCCTGCCGCCGCCGCGTCGCGGACGCTTCCGGCCGGGCGCTGCTCCGGCTGAACCGGCCCGCCGCGATCCGGCCGCCGGGCCGACCCGTCGCCAGGCACTGTCCTGACGGCGGGTCGGCCGGCGTCCACCGCCCGCGCTGAGTCGGTGCGCGTCCGGGCGCCGGTTTCCGTCGTCCGGCCCGGCACCGACCTGCCCGGTCGGCGTCGGCGGGCCTTCCGTTCCGGCAGGCCGCTGAAGTCGGGCAGCCTGGCGCGTCCCTTCACCCGTGCACCTCGTTCGATCACGGACTCCGCCGCGTTCACTCGAATGGCTTGCTCACCTGTGAGAGTGGAGGGCCGGGGCGCAGGGTGGTCCCATGTGGTCCCGTCGGATCGTCCTGGGTGCCGGGGTCGTGGCGCTGGCTCTGCTCGTGCCGCGGGACGCCCCGTTCCGGCCCGCCCGGCCCGAGCCCGTGGCGGTCGGCCCGGTGGTCCCGCGACCCCCGATCGTGAGCCGGGAGGCGTGGCGGGCGGACGAGGGGATGGTCAGGGAGCGGGCGACGTACACGGGCGCCGTGAGCGCGGTCTTCCTCCACCACACCGGTCATCTGAACGGTTACGACTGCGCCGACGTCCCCCGCATGTTGCGGGAGATGCAGAGGGACCACGTCGAGAGCGACGGTTGGGACGACATCGGCTACAACTTCGTGGTGGACCGCTGCGGAACCATCTACGAAGGCCGGGCCGGCGGCGTCGGGCGTCCCGTACAAGGGGCGCACACCAAGGGCTTCAACGGCGACAGCATCGGCATCGCGGCGCTCGGCACCTTCGGTCCGGGTGCGACGGTCCCGCAGGCGCTCGAGGCCGGGATCGTGAAAGTGGCCGCCTGGAAGCTCCGGCCGGGAGCCGATCCCCGTGGCACCGTTCGGCTCGTCTCGACGAACGACGAGAGCACCTACAAGAAGGGCGAAGTGGCCCGGCTCCACGTCGTCTCGGGCCATCGCGACGCCTTCCGCACTGACTGCCCCGGCGACGTGCTGTACGAGCGGTTGCCGGTGATCAGGGAGGCCGTGGCCCGGCTGCGCAAGAGCGCGGAGTCCGTTCGGTAGACCGTCCGTACGCACCACGGTCCAGGCCCCGACGGGTGCCGCCCTGTGCGCCCCCCGCGCAGCGTCCGCCGGTGCCGATCGGTGTGCCGGCCGTGGAGGCACTGGGTCGCACGTCTGCGCACGAGCCGCTCGATGGCGGACCCGTCTTGCCGTTCCTATCGAATATCGATAGATTTCCATCGTCATTCGACCGGTTTCCGGCGGTGCCCCGCCGGTCTGCGCCCTCGCAGCATTGCCGACGGCCGGCGTCCACCCGCGTACCGGTGTGACCGATGACGGACCCTCATGAGGAGCAGAGCATGACGACAGCCGATCACCCCTACCGCCTCCCGGCCACGGACAGTGCCGACGTACTGGTGGTCGGCGGCGGACTGGCCGGGCTGCACACCGCCACGCTGCTCGCCCGCCGGGGTCATGACGTCCTCCTGGTGGAACGGCGAGCCGGTCTCGCCGGCGCGATCCGCACCACGGGGATCTTCGTACGGAAGACGCTCGACGACTTTCCCCTGCCTCCCGAATGTCTCGGGCCGCCCATCCGGCGCGTGGTGCTCTACCCGCCGAACCTCCGCCGCCCCGTCGACCTGGTCAGTCCGCGCGACGAGTACCGCGTGGGCGACATGGGGCCGCTCTACGAAGCGTCGGCCGCCTCCGCCGCCGACGCCGGCGTGCGGATAGCGCTGGGCACCCGTTACCACGGCCGGCACGGCGACACCTTCCACCTGGCCGGACGCGACGGGACGACGACGGTCCGCGCGCGGTTCGTCGTCGGCGCCGACGGCGCACGGTCGAGAGTCGCCCGCGACCTCGGCCTCGACCGCAACCACCATCTGCTCGTCGGTGCCGAGGAGGTCTTCGAGCTGCCCGGGAGCGACGAGCCGCCGACCTTCCACTGCGTGCTCGACCCCTCGCTCGCCCCCGGATACCTGGCCTGGGTCGTCAACGACGGGCAGCACGCCCATGTCGGCGTCGCCGGCTATGCCGACCGCTATCCGGAGGGCCTTCGCCGGGCGGTGGCGCAGTTCAGCGCATCAGCGCCCGGGCTGGCGGGAGTCGACCGTCCGGAGGCCGTGGAGCGGCGCGGGGGCCTCATTCCCGTCGGTGGCCTGCTGCGTCGGATCAGCTGCCCCGACGGTCTTCTCGTGGGGGACGCGGCAGGCGCGGTCTCTCCCCTCACCGCCGGCGGCCTGGACCCCTGCCTTCGGCAGTCCGAGCTCGCGGCCGAGGTCCTCGACGACGCGCTGCGGGCCGGGAAGCCGGACGCGATGCGCACCTACGACGGGGCCGCTCTGCGCCCCCACTTCAGGGGACGGCTCATGCTGCGCAGGGGACTTGCCCAGGTACGGACGCCGGCTGCAGCGGCGGCGGCGTTCACGCTGCTGCGCACACCGTTCGGCCGGGCCGCGGCCGGCCGGGTCCTGTTCGGCGACAGATCCTTCCCCGACGCGGTACGCGGGTGAGTCCGCCCCACCGACGCCTCGCTGCCCCGGGTGCGCGGATGTCCGGGCCGGCCGGTTCGGCCGGCCCGGACATCACGGTCGGGCCAGGGAGGTCGCGTCGGACGTCAGATCCCGGGGATAACGTCAGGCGATGTCGAACCGGTCGAGGTTCATGACCTTGTCCCACGCCGCGACGAAGTCCTTCACGAACTTCTCCTTCGCGTCGTCGCTCGCGTACACCTCCGCGAGCGCGCGCAGCTCGGAGTTCGAGCCGAAGACGAGGTCGGCACGGCTGCCGGCCCACTTCACCTCGCCCGTGGCGGCGTCGCGGCCCTCGAAGGTCGTCTGGTCCTCGGACGTCGCCTTCCACGTCGTGCCCAGGTCGAGCAGGTTGACGAAGAAGTCGTTCGTCAGCGTCCCGGGCGTCGTGGTGAGGACGCCGAGCTGCGACTGCTGGTGGTTCGCGCCCAGCACACGCAATCCACCGACGAGGACGGTCATCTCGGGGGCGCTGAGGCTGAGCAGATTCGCCCTGTCGAGCAGCAGGTACTCGGCCGGCAGGCGGTTGCCCTTGCCGAGGTAGTTGCGGAACCCGTCGGCGGTCGGCTCGAGCGCGGCGAACGACTCCGCGTCGGTCTGCTCCTGCGAGGCGTCCACCCGGCCGGGCGTGAAGGGCACCTCGACCGGGAAACCGGCCTCCTTGGCGGCCCGCTCGACGGCCGCGACGCCGCCGAGCACGATCAGGTCGGCCAGGGAGACCTTCTTGGCGCCGGAGTTGAACTCCTGCTGGATCCCCTCGAGGGTGCGCAGCACCGTGGCGAGCTGGTCGGGGTCGTTGACCTCCCACGTGCGCTGCGGCTCCAGGCGGATGCGGGCGCCGTTGGCACCGCCGCGCTTGTCACTGGCGCGGAACGTCGAGGCCGACGCCCACGCGGTGGACACCAGCTGAGAGACGGACAGCCCCGAGTGGAGGAGCTTGGCCTTGAGGGCCGCGATGTCCTCGGCGTCGACGGCCTCGCCCTCGGCCTCCGGCAGCGGGTCCTGCCACAGCAGGGTCTCCTCCGGGACCTCCGGGCCGAGGTACAGCGACTTCGGGCCCATGTCACGGTGGGTCAGTTTGTACCAGGCGCGGGCGAAGGCGTCCGCGAACTGGTCGGGGTTCTCCAGGAAACGACGCGAGATCTGCTCGTAGACCGGGTCGAACCGGAGCGCGAGGTCCGTAGTCAGCATCTGCGGGGCGTGGGTCTTCGACGCGTCGTGCGCGTCGGGGACCGTGCCTGCCCCGGCACCGTCCTTCGGCCGCCACTGGTGGGCGCCGGCGGGGCTCTTGGTCAGCTCCCACTCGTAGCCGAAGAGGATCTCGAAGAAGCTGTTGTCCCAGGTGGTCGGGGTGTTCGTCCACGTCACCTCGAGACCGCTGGTGATCGTGTCGCCGCCCTTGCCGGTGCCGTAGGTGTTCTTCCAGCCGAGGCCCTGCTCCTCCAGCGAGGCGGCCTCGGGGTCGTCGCCGACGTTGTCCGCCGGGCCCGCGCCGTGGGTCTTGCCGAAGGTGTGACCGCCCGCGATCAGGGCGACCGTCTCCTCGTCGTTCATCGCCATCCGGTGGAACGTCTCACGGATGTCACGGGCCGCGGCGAGCGGGTCCGGGTTGCCGTTGGGGCCCTCCGGGTTGACGTAGATGAGGCCCATCTGGACCGCGCCGAGGGGGTTCTCCAGCTCACGGTCGCCGGTGTAGCGCCGGTCGTCGAGCCAGGTGGTCTCGGGACCCCAGTACACGTCCTCCTCGGGCTCCCAGACGTCCTCACGGCCGCCGCCGAAGCCGAAGGTCTCGAAGCCCATCTGCTCCAGTGCGACGTTGCCCGTGAGGATCATGAGGTCGGCCCAGGAGATGGACTGGCCGTACTTCTTCTTGACCGGCCACAGCAGTCGGCGGGCCTTGTCGAGGTTGGCGTTGTCCGGCCAGCTGTTGAGCGGCGCGAAGCGCTGCTGACCGGCCCCGGCGCCGCCGCGGCCGTCGCTGATCCGGTAGGTGCCCGCGCTGTGCCAGGCCATACGGATCATCAGCGGGCCGTAGTTGCCGAAGTCGGCGGGCCACCAGTCCTGCGAGGTGGTCAGCACCTCGGCGATGTCCTGCTTCACGGCCGCGAGGTCGAGGTTCTTGAACGCCTCGGCGTAGTCGAACTCCTCACCGAGCGGGTTCGCCACGGCCGGGTTCTTGGCGAGGATCTTCAAGTTGAGCCGCTCCGACCACCACTGGCGGTTTCCGCCGCCTTGGGTCGGGTGCGGGGCGCGCCCGTGCGCTACCGGGCAGCCGCCGCCTTGGCCCTCCGTCTTCGGGTCTGTGACGATTGCATCCGGGTTCTCGGACATGGGAATCCTTTCGGGCGGAGCGGGATCGTGGTGCTCGTGAAGTGCCGGCGGCGGAAGGTCGGGGCACATGTGTCCCTGTGAAGGGGCCGGACTGCCGGGACGGCACGGCAGCGCGGCACGACGTGAAAGGCCCGTCAGCCGCGGTCCGGCAGCACTCTGCGGCCGCTCGGCGGTGGTCCCGTCATGTCTCAGTCTCCTGCCGTAACCGGAGGTGCCGGCTCCCTTGGCTGATGCCGGAACCGATCCTACGATGGACGCTGTCCAGGTCAAGAAGTTTGCGCGTTTCATATCCCATCGGGTTCCGGACACCTGCCGGTAAACTACGGGTATTCCGCCAAGCCTGAATAGGTGAACCGATATGAGTGACCTGCTGGAACGGCTGCGAGGACGCGGCTGGCGGGTGACCTCCCAGCGGCGTGTCGTCGCGGAGGTCCTCGACGGCGACCACGTGCATCTCACCGCCGACGAGGTCCACGCCCGCGCGGCACAGCGACTGCCCGAGATCTCACGGGCGACCGTGTACAACACGCTGGGCGAACTGGTCTCCCTCGGTGAGGTGCTGGAGGTCTCCACCGACGGGCGCGCCAAGCGCTACGACCCCAACGCGCACCGCCCGCACCAGCACCTGGTCTGCTCCCGCTGCGGCGCCATCCGCGACGTCCACCCCACCGGCGATCCGCTGGCGGACCTCCCGACGGAGGAGCGGTTCGGGTTCACGGTGTCCGAGGTCGAGGTCACCTACCGGGGCGTGTGCCCCTCCTGCACCTGACCTTCGGCCTTCAACAGACGGACTCCCGGGCCGGCTTCCCCTGAACAGCCTGCGCGCGCCACCGTGTGGGGCGGTGGCGCGCGTGGGCGCCGGGTGCGGTCGGACCCGGAAGTGCCCGGTGGGTGACGGGAGTTCCCGCCCGCCCGGACGGTGCGCGGGCCGCCGGTGGTCGTCCGTCGGCCGTGGCCGGGGGCGTCAGCGACCGGGCCGGCGCTCCACCATGACCTCCAGGGGAGCCCGGAAGGACAACAGACCCAGCATCGGCGGGCGTGCCCCTTCCGGCGCGAGCCGGATCTCCGGCAGACGGCGTGCCACCGCCCGCAGGGCGATCGCCGCCTCCGTGCGTGCGAGGGACGCGCCCGGACAGCGGTGGCGTCCGGCGCCGAACGCCAGGTGGTGGCGGACGTTCTCGCGATGCGGACACATACGCTCCGGCTCCGCGAACACGGCCGGGTCGGAGCCGCTGCCCATCAGCATGAGCAGCAGCTGTGCTCCCGCCGGGAGTCGCGTACCCGCCAGTTCCACCGGCCGCGCGGTGACCCGGCGCCAGGTGGTCACCGGCGGCTCGCGCCGCAGCACCTCTTCCACCCAGGCCTCGGCCAGGCCGGCTTCCGGCACCAGCCGCGGCCAGAGCCCCGGTTCGCCGAGCGCCCGGCGCAGCACGGTGGCGATCAGCTGGCCGGTGGTGGACTGCCCGGCGATGAAGATGAAGAAGCAGGCGCTGACCGCGGTCGCCGTGTCCAGCGGTTCCCCTTCGGGGAGGAGGTGGCGGGACAGCGCTCCGATGAACGACTCGGCCCGAACGTCCGGCGACGATGTGGCACCGCGTACGGTGTCGGTCAGCCATCGGTGGAACTCACCCACCAGCTCTGCCAGTTCCAGCCGGCGTTCGGCCGAGGGCCTGCCCCAGAACAGCTCCAGCGACGCGTCGCTCCAGCGGATCAGTGTGCCGGGCGTGACGCCCCGTACGCCGAGCAGTTCCATGAGCACCCGGCACGGCAGGATCTGGGCGTAGGAGGCGAACAGGTCCTCGTGACCGTCGGCGTCGATCCTGGCCTGCGCCGCGTCCAGCAACTCCTCTGCGCAGCGCTCGATCACGGGGACGGCGGCCGCCACCTGCCGGGCGTTGAAGAACCGGTTGACCAGCCTGCGCAGCCCGGCATGGCTGCTGGTGCCGTTGTTGGCCAGCGCGGGGGGCAGGGTGAAACCTGCCTTCGCGAGCCTCCGCAGCGCGGCAACCGGCAGCGGGGCGACCGCGTGCTGGGCGTTGTCGGGCAGGAAGACCGACGCGTCGGACAGCACCCGCCGCACGTCCTGGTGGCGGCTGACCAGCCACAGACCCGTCGCCTCGTCGTGGTGCACGGGCGCCTCGGCGCGCAGAAGGTCCAGCCACGGGTAGGGGTCGCGTACGAAGTCCGCACCGAACAGGTCGAGTCGATCGCCCGGCACCGGAACCTCCCAGGCCCGCGCCGACGGCGCCGCGGCTCTGGGACCAGGCACGCCGTAAGCCTCGGGCTCCGCGGTCGCGGTTCCCGAGGTCGAAGCGTCCCTGGCCGGAAAAGTCACGCGCGGACGCTAACACGCACCGTGACCGTCCTCGGCGGCCTGTGCGCGGTATCACTCATCCGGGCATACGGTCCGACCTGCCACCGTCGCCGTTCGCGCCCGGACCCGCCGCATCGATGCCACCCCGCCGACGGCATCGTGCGCGTCGCCGGTGTCGCCGCGGCGGGCCGATCACACGTCACGTGGTCCTCGACGCCGTGGCCGGACCGTTCCGGGCGGTACCGTGCCTATGATCGACCCGGCCGTGGGAGGCCGGAGGGGGCAAGGCACCGTGGACGAGGACGGTTCGCTGCGTGAGGTCGTCTGGGGGCGGGATCTGCCTCTGCGCTTCGCGCTCGTCAGCGAGGAGTGGGACGGGGAGCAGACGGTGTGGGCGCGGTGCGTCGATGCCGACGGGCTGTTCATGGACCGGGCCGCGTTCCGGGAGCGGCTGACCCTCCTCGGCTGCGCCCCCACCGGCAGGCTCCGCAAGGCCGCCGAACGGTGCGCGCGGAACACGCCTGTTCCCTTCGGCGAGCTGCACTTCACGGTGCACGACGTGGACACCGAGGATCCGTACACCTACGACTACTGCGCGCTCGACGACGTCGTCCTCATCGACGGCAGGCCGTGTGCGGAGGACCCGGCGTTGCTCGACCTCGTGCTCGAAGGCGTGGTCACCGAGGGGCCGCCCTACTCCCGCAAGGAGCCCGCGAGGACGGATGTCGCCCTCCTGAACGGCACCAGCGGCGGCCCGCTCGGGCACTGCCGCCGGGTGGAGGGCGTGTACGGTGACCGGCCCGACCCGGCCCGTCGCCCCGTACGCCTCATCGGGTGCGAGCCCGCGCCGAACCTGGTGCGCCGGTTGGTCCACCCCGGCGGCGGGGGCGACCACATGAAACTCTGGCTCCTCGACCGTACGGGCCGGCCGACCGCGGTCGAGGAGCACATCACGGCGGATGTCGACGAGTGCCGCCCCTCGGCGCTGGGCGGTGCGCTGATCGACGTGACGCTCAAGAGGGGACTCTTCCGCCGCAGTCCCTTCCCGCCCGCGGCCCGGCCCGTGTGGGACGCCTGGTACGAGGGTCCGCCCCGGGAACGCAACGCATGGGCACGGTTCCCGACCGACGGACGCAGCGAGTGGCTGCGGTTCACGGAGGTGTGCGGGGGACCCGAGCAGCCCGGTGCGGTGTTCGAGATGGACGGGCGGCACGCCACCGACATCCCGGGCCTGCACTGCGCGATCGGCGAGGCGATCGGCGGCCCGGGGCAGCGGTGGCACCAGTGCTGGAACGCGCTGCGCGGCTGCCAGTGCCACGGCGAGGCGCCGCCCGCGCCCTTCACCCTCGTCTGGCACGACGCGGACGTAGCCCGGCAGCACTTGGCGGGCGTCAGTGTGGACACGGACGGCGAGACGGGCTATTTCGACGCGGTGGTGCCGTTCCTGGAGCGGATGGGTGTCACCGTGGTGCTGCGCTAGGTCGTGTTCGGGACATGGGCCGTGACGGCCGCGGTCCGAGAGCCGGGGTGTCCCGGACCGCTCCTCGGCCGATCCGCCAGGGACGGAGCTTCTCGGGGTTTCTCACCGCCCAGATACGCCTGATGCGATCGCCCGCGAACTCGAAGGCGAACACGGTCGAGAGGTTGCCGTCCTGCTGCGCCACCAAGCCCGGCAGGCCGTTGACCGTGCACTCCAGGAACGTGGTGCGGTCGCCCGACACACGGGCGATCTCGGCGTAGGCGCGGGCGATCTGCTCACTGCCCACGATCGGGTGCGGGTGGGTGACGGCCAGTCCGCCGCCGTCGGCGGTCGCGACGGCGTGGGGGTCGAGCAGGCCGATCAGGGCGCCGATGTCCCTGGCCTCCCACGCCGTTCTGAACTCCTTGACGATGCCGGCCTGCCCGGCACTCGGGCCCGCCGGGCTCTGCGCGGTCCGGATGCGCCGGCGGGCGGACGAGGCGAGTTGGCGGCACGCCGCCGGAGTGCGGCCGACGATCTCGGCCACCTCGCCGAAGGGAAAGCGGAAGACGTCGTGCAGGACGAACGCCACGCGCTCGGCCGGGGTCATCGCATCGAGGACGACCAGGAAGGCCATCGTCACCGACTCGTCGACGGTGACCTGGTCGGCCGGGTCGGTCCCGCCGGCGCCTGAGCGCCCGCCGTGCCACTCCGTGGGTTCGGGCAGCGGTTCCGGGATCCAGTCGCCCACGTACGTCTCCCGCCTGGCCCGCGCCGAACCGAGCACGTTCAGGCAGATGCGGCCGGCGACCGTCATCAGCCAGGCGCCGGGCGACTCGATGGCCTGCCGCTCCTGTTCGGACATGGCGTACCAGCGGGCGTAGGTCTCCTGCACGACGTCCTCGGCGTCGGCAAGGGACCCGAGGAGTCGATAGCCGAGGTTGATCAGCCGACGCCGCTCACCCGTGATCGCGCTGAGGCCCGGATCGCTCTGATCGTCGCCGGTCTCGGCTCTCGTGGTCATGGTCCGACCGTCTCCTTCGCTCGCTTCTGTGCCGCTACCCGTTACGACAGTGCGGCGCTCCGGAATGTGAGGCGACGCGCCGCCTCACATTCCGGAGCGCCGCACTGTCGTAACGGTGTCGAACCGGTGAGGGCGACAACAAGACGGAGAGGGAGATTTGATGAACGGCTTCCGGACCACCGTGGACCGCGTCGAGATCGAGGCACTGCGCGGCGAGTTCACCGACGCGGTGATGATGCGCGACCGACCTCGCCTGGCGTCGCTGTTCACAACGGACGGTGTCTTGCGCATGCCCGACATCCCCGCCGAGCAGATCGGCCGCGAGGAGATCCTCGCCGGGGGCGAGCGGCTGCAGAGCCAGTGGGACTTCTTCGTACAGAACACACACCCCGGCACGATCCAGCTCGAGGGCGACACCGCGACCGGCCGCGCCTACATCCAGGAACTCGCACGCACCCTCGACGGACGCCAGGGCCTGAACTACGCCGTCTACCACGACCGTTACCGGCGCACCGAGGAAGGCTGGAAGTTCGCCGAGCGGGTGTACGAGATCAGGTACCTCGACACCTCACCGCTGGCCGGCACGGCGCTCCACGCGGCGAAGGGCTCCCGGACCGACCCGGCACATGCCACGGCCACCCCGGCTCCGGCCGCCTCCTTCACCGAACCGGCAACGGCCGAACAACTGGAGCGGGTGGCCGCCGCGCTGCGTGCGGGCGGCTTCGCCGCCGAGATCCTCGACGACGCCGCGGAAGCGCGCGTCCGCATCAAGGACCTGCTTCCCGAGGGCGCCGCCGTGCTCACCGGAGCCAGCGAGACGCTCCGGCTGTCAGGCATCGACGAGGACATCAACGCCGGCGGCCGGTACGACGCCATCAGGCCGCGCGTCCTGGCCATGGACCGGGCCACCGATGCCGACGAGATCCGAAGGCTGCTCGCCGGCCCCGAATTCGTCGTCAACAGCGTCGCCGCGGTCACCGAGACCGGCTCGCTCGTCCTCGCGTCGGGCAGCGGCAGCCAACTTCCCGCCAACGCGGGCGGCGCCGCCCACGCGGTCTGGATCGTCGGCGCACAGAAGGTGGTGCCCGACCTGAGCACAGCGCTGCGCCGAGTCGAGGAGCACGCCCTCCCGTTGGAGAACGTCCGCGCCCAGGCGGTGTACGGGAGGCCCAGCGCCGTCAACCGCCTGCTCGTCCTCAACGCGGAACCGCGCCCAGGGCGCGGGACCGTGCTGCTTCTCCGAGAGGCCATCGGCTACTGACCCGGCCGGCGGACGCGAGGACGGCCGGGGTCCCGGGACTCGGGCGGCCCGAGCCGTTCACCGTCCAGGGCCGGTGACCACCCGGAGCAGGAGGAGCGCGATGTCGTCCGTGTTCTGCCGGGTGGGGCGGACCTCTTCCAGCAGGTCGTCGATGACCACGTCCAGGTCAAGGCCGTCGGCGCGGTCGAGGCAGTGCGCGAGTCGTGCGACGGAGTCGTCGAGGTCGACGCCCGGTGACTCCACGAGGCCGTCGGTGTAGAGGGCCAGCATCAGACCCGCGGTGAGGGGGATCTCGGTGACGGGATAGGTGGCATCGGGATCGACACCGAGGAGCGGACCGGGGGAGACGTCCATGGGGACGGTGTGCCGGTCCGGCAGGCGCAGGAGCGGCGGGGGATGGCCGGCGGTGGCGACGCACAGGCGTCCGCGGGCGAAGTCGAGGTGGGCGTAGAGACAGCTGGTGAACAGGCCCGGGTCGAGGTCGGTGAGGAGCCGGTTGGTCCGCGAGAGCACCTGGTCGGGCGAGGTGCCGAGGGTGGCGTGGGCATGGACACCGGTGCGAACCTGCCCCATCAGCGCTGCGGCGGCGACGTTGTGTCCCTGAACGTCACCGATCACCGCTGCCGCGGCGGCGTCGCCGAGGCGGAGCAGGTCGTAGAAGTCGCCGCCGATGTCCATACCGCGGGTCGCGGGCAGATAGCGGGCCGCGACCCGCAGGCCGTCGACCGCGGGAAGGCTGTGCGGCAGCAGGGACTGCTGGAGGCCGTGGGCGAGCTGCTGCTTCGTGTCGTACAGGCGGGCGCGGTCGAGGGCCTGTGCGACGAGGCCGGCGAGCGAGGTCAGCACGGCGCGTTCCTCCGCCTTGAACGCATGGGGGTGGTCGTAGGACAGGACGCAGCAGCCGACGGGCCGGCCGGAGATGATCAGCGGCAGGAAGGCCCAGGCCTGCTTACCGCTGATCACCGGGGCCTCGGGGTAGATCCGCCGCATCTGCTCGGGGTCGGAGAAGAACGAGGGGATGCCGGTGGTGAGGGTCTGACCGGCGGGGGTGAAGGAGGTGTCCAGCGGCAGGCCGTCGAGGCGTTCGACGACGTGGGACGGATAGCCGCGATGCCCGGTGATCCGCAGCCGCCCGGCTTCGGCCGCGGACAGGACCAGGCCCTGGGCGCCGAAGGCCGGCATGATCTGGTCGGCGATGAGGTCGACGACGTCCTGGACGCCCACGACCTCCGTGAGGGCGGCGGCCAGGTGCACGAGCTGGTACAGCTGGCCGGCGCGGGCCGGTGAGGCGGAGTTCAGGGACTGCCGGGACGGCGCGGGGGACGACCCGGCATCGGCGGGAACGATGCGCACGCTGATGCCGCTCGCGTCGGGGTAGAGCTGGAAGTCCAGCCACCTGTCCGGTGGGCGGCATGCGGTGAAGGCGACAGGCTCGCGGCTGATCACCGCGGCACGGTAGCGGTGCTCGTACGTGGGGTCGTCGAGCCAGGGCAGCGACTGCCACGGCAGCGTACCCAGCAGTTGACCGGCGTCGCGGCCCAGCAGCTCGGCGGCCCCCGAGCTCAGATAGGTGATGCGCCCTTCCAGGTCGAGGGAGCAGGAACCGCCGGGCAGACGCTCGGCGAAGTCGGCGGCGGCCATTGCCGGCGTCGCGTCCGGCCGCCCGGCAACGACGGGCAGGATGCGGGGCTCGCTGCGGTGGACCGGAGTGCCGGATTCGGCGGCCTCCTCGAGCAGCCGGGCCAGATTCCGGCAGGCCGAAGTGATGTGGGCCCGCTCCCGCCGGTTCATCCGCGGCGGGCGGGTGGCGGGCCACATCAGCAGGAGCGAGCCCCACCGCAGGACGCCGGTGACAGGTGCGGCGGCCAGCGCCAGTGGGTAGGGGAGCGCGACCGCCGTGCGGGGATAGGAGCGGGCCATCTCGTCCTGGCTGCCCACCCAGATCAGGCGGTCGTCGCGGAGGGCGTCCGCAACCGGGGCCGGAGCGGCGACCGGCACTCTCGTCCAGGGGGCGGCGAACTCGGCCGGCGCACCGCACAACACCTCGAGATGCAGCACCTGTCGGTCCGGTGCGAGCAGATAGAGAGCACCGATCGCGGCACCAGTGCGCCGCACCGTCTCCGCGAGCGCGGCATCCACCGCACCGACGTCGACGGCCGGGTCGCCCGTGCTGGTCACGAGGCACCTCCAGCGTCGCCTATACGGGACGTTACGCCGACCCGCAGGGCATGGCACATTCGCCTGCGCCGGGGCAAGGGCCGGCTCCGCCGGTGGGTGGCGCCACGGCGTACGGGCCTGTCGGCACTCGAGCGGGACGACCCCCGCTGTGCGGCCGGGGCTCCGTCAGGTCTCGAAGCGGCGGCGGGAGGCCTCGATATGGCCGAGGTACCGGTGGTTCCAGCCGCACATGGCGCTGACCGTCGCGCGCAGGGCCTGGCCCGGTTCGGTGAGGGTGTACTCGACGCGTGGCGGCACGGTGGGGTGCACGTCCCGTTCGACCAGGCCGTTGCGCTCCAGCATGCGCAGGTTCTGGGTGAGCATCTTGTGGCTGATGCCCTCGATCTCGTTCCGCAACTCGCTGAAGCGCAGGGTGCGTTCACCGAGGGACTCGATGATCAGGAACGCCCACTTGTTGGCGACGTCCGAGAAGATCTCCCGGGCCAGGGAGTCCGCGCGCGTCAGGTGCTCGGGCCGCGGCGAAGCTGGGGGTCACGCCGGTACCGCCCGGCACGCAGCTGGGGGTTGCGGCACTGGACGTACCGGACCATCTGGTCGAGGTCGAAGCCACCGCGGTCCTCGACTGAACAGGCTCCTCGCCGAGGGACTGCACCTCGACGGACGTCCCTCGGCCGGAGCGCTCTCGTGTCACGGCAACGTACGTGTCAGCCAGGCCACTTCACCGTTGTCCTCCGTGGAGACGTGATCCCGCTCGAACCCGAGCTTCTCAAGGACACGGAGCGACGGTGTGTTCCACGTGCCGACGGTCGACCAGAGCCGTTTCCGCCCGGTCGCGATCGCGGCATCGAGCACTGCCCCGGCCGCCTCGGTGGCGTAGCCGCGCCCATGCGCACGCTGGAACAACTCGTACGCGATTTCAGGCTCCTCCAGGGTGGAGCGGCCGATGATCAGCCCGCAATAGCCGATGAAGTCGCCTTCGTCGCGGCGCTGGATGGGCAACAGGGCGATCCCCGTGGTCGCCGTCGCGGCGAGCAGCTCCGCGATGGACGTACGGATGTGCTCGACCGTAGGGGTCCCCTTGCCGCGTTCGGCGAGGAGGGCGCAGAACTCAGCGGCGTCCGACTCGGACCACGGCCGCAGTATCAGCCGCTCGGTCTCAAGGTGGAACGACATCGTCTCGTACGTAGTCATGCCCCCACTCTGCCCCACCGATCATCACGAACCACAGCTGGAGCACCAGTCGTAGGTGGGGACGGCAGTGCCTGGTACATGACGTCCGCAACCGGGGGGAATTCAGGCGCGTCTCCGACCGTGCCGGCCGCGCTCGCGGTCCGGTGTGCGGACAAATCGGGGGGACCTGCGGTGAACGGAACCAGAGGCCTGACAAGACGGGGATCGTGGCTGATCGCCTCGCTCGTCCTGGCATCAGTGGCAGTGGGGTGCCAGGACACGGACGGCGGCAACGGCAAGGGCCCGGGAGCCAAGTCGCCCGACCGGGGCCGTTCTTCGCAGTCGCCCGGCGGCGGTGCGGGCCACGACGACGGCAAGGAATCCGCCAAGCCCTCGCCCCGCCCGTCGGACAGGCCGGCCGATGGGCTGACCTGCGACCGGCTCCGCAACGCGGAACTGCAGAACTCCGAGCTGCGGCTGCCGGACGCCCCCGCGGGATCCATCTCGTTCACCGACGGGCGGTGGGAGGGCGACGGCATCGTCATCGAGCTCCAGCCGCAGTGCGACATCGGCGACATGACCGGCGACGCGGCGCCGGACGCCGTGGCGCCCATCAAGGTGACGACGGAGGGCACGGGCAGGTTCTACGCCCTGGTCACCTGGCGCAACGACGCAGGCACGCCGGTACCCGCCGCAGCGGTCTCGCTCGGGGACAGGACGCCCGTGGAGTCCGTCGAGATCTCCACGGCGCCCCCGAGGCAGGCCACCGTCGTCCACCTCACCCGCGGTGACGCCGACCCTGCCGCTGTGGTGACGATCAGGCGGACCGCCGTCTACCGGGTGGCGGGCCCCGTCATGGCCGAGCTCCACCACAGCGACGCCCCATACAGCCCCTGAGCCCACCGAGAAGGCCGCCGCCGGCTGCCGGCGTACGGTGCCGGGGGCGGCCCGCACGGACGGGGTTCAGCCAGGGATCCGCACGGCCAGCAGCGCCACGTCGTCCTCGTTCTGCGGCGGGCGGGACCGCTCGAGCAGACGGTCGGTGAAGGGCTCCAGAGGTCGGTGGGCCAGGGACGCGGCGTTCCGGCGCAGCCGCTCCAGCCCCTCGTCCAGGGAATGACCCGAGGCCTCGATCAGGCCGTCGGTGTACAGCACGAGGGTCGACCCCGGCGGCAGAGTCACGGTCGCGTCGACGCGGCCCTTCGGCACCCCGTGGGCGGCCGCGATGCCCAGGAGGAGGCCGTGGCCGCCGGTGAGGTAGTCGGCCACGCCGTCGTGCGTGACCAGCAGAGGCGGCGGGTGGCCGGCGTTGGTCCAGGTCAGCTCGGGCTGCCCGTCGTCGGCCACCGTCATCCGGGCGTAGATGAGGGTGGCCATGGAGGCTTCGGCGATGTGCAATGACGCGTCGTCGAGCCACTCGACGATCTTGCTCGGCGGTTCGTGCTGCGCCCAGGCGTAGGCGCGGAGCATGTTGCGCAGCTGCGCCATGCCGGCGGCGGCGTCCAGGTCGTGGCCGACGACGTCACCGATGGCCAGGGCCGTGGCACCGTCGCTCAGGGCAAACGCGTCGTACCAGTCGCCGCCGACCTGCGAGGCGTTGGGCGCGGGAAGGTAGCGGGCGGTCATCTCCAGCCCCGGCACGCTCGGCAATTGGGGCAGCAGATGACGTTGCATGGTCTCTGCGACCTTGCGCTGCCGCTGGTAGAGGCCGGCGTTCGCCAGGGCCAGGCCCGCCCGGCGCGCGATGTCCTCGAGCAGCGCGACGTCCGCCGCGGTGAACGGCTCCGGCCGCTCGGAGCGGCCCAGGGTGACGGCCCCGAGGATCTCCCGCACGCCGCGGATGGGCGCGATGACCGCCGAGTGCATGCCGGTCGCGTCGAACAGGCGGCGCTGCTCCACCGCGATGCCCGAGTCCGGCGGGCCCTGGTAGGTCTCAGGCCCGGCCAGCGCGGACGACACGCCGCGCAGGGCCCGGGACAGGGGCATCGGGGAACCTTCCGGTACCGGCGGCATCGGCCCCTGGAGTTCCTCCCTGTGCACCAGCGCCTCGTCCTCCACGTGCACGACGGCGCGGCGCCACACCTCGTCGCGCTCGGTAATCAGGTCGACGACGGCCCAGTCCGCGAGGCGGGGCAGCACCAGGTTCACGAGTCTTCGCAGCGCCTCGTCGACGTCCAGCGTGGAGGTGAGAGTCGTGGTCGTCTCGGCCAGCAGCGCCAGCCGCTCGAGCTCCGAGAGCGACGCGGTGGGCCGGTCCGGGAGCGCAGCGGCCGGACCCGGGACGTCGCGGGGATGGAAGATCACAAGGGTGGCGGTGGTCCGTTCATCGAGTTCGCAGGGCGTGGACAGCCACGACACCGGCAGCATCGAGCCGTCCCCACGCACCATCCACTCGCCCGTTCCCTGCGCCGTGCCTCCGGCGAAGACGGCCTGCCGCACCGGGCACTGGGCCCGAGCGATGGGCTCGCCGTGGCGGGTGCGGTGCAGCATGTCGTGGGCGTCCTGACCGAGGAGCTCCGCCGCGGTCCGGTCCAGAAGCTGCTCGGCCCCGGAGTTGACGCCGATGATGCATCCCTCGTCGTCCGTCAGATAGGCGCCGGTACGCAGGGCGTCCAACGCCATGGTCAGCGTCTCCAGCGCCTTCTCCGGAGACCGGCGGTCGACCGGCTCCACCGTCTTGGGGTCCGTCATGTTGTGGTTGCCTCCCCTGGCCGAAGGGCCCATTCCGCCGTCCGTCGTCCGTCCCTGCTGTCTCTCCACATGCCCCGACGGGCGGATGTGACGCTCGCGGCTCCACCGGGCCCCGGTGCCTTGCACCGGATTCGACGGGTTCGCCCTGACCTGGTGACGCCATGACCGGCAGGCCGGAGAGGACGACGTCCACGGTATTCGACGCAGAGGCCCGCCGAGCCGCCGGCGGTGCGCCCGAGCCCGCTCCGGAGCTCGCGCCCGTCGCCGTCAGCGGGCGTCGGTGACCACGGTCTTCCACGGCTGCCGGCGTCAGCCGCTGGCCGTGGTCCCCACCCGCGCCGACCGGGTCGAGGCGTTCCGCGGGACGGCGGAGGAATCCGGTGAAACCGGGCCCGGCCGGGACGACGCCCCTGGCACGGTCGGCCAGGTCGTGGACGACCGCGCCGGGTCTCCCGCCGTTGGGCACCGGGCGGCCGCCCTCGGGCGGCGTCGGGGGACGCCTCGTCCGAGGGACGCCCGGTCCCGTGCGGCCAGGGCGCTCCGGCCGGGCCGTCCGCCGCTGTCAAGGTGCGGAGGCCGGGGGTCGGCGGTGCCGCGGCACCGCCCTGGCGAGGGGGTGAGCGCGGGAGCATGCTGGAGGAGAGCCGGCTCGGCGGGGCGGTCGTACGGCGAAGGGCGAGTGAAGGTCCCCATGGACGAAGACGTGAGCGGCCGGCCGGGCCCCGGCGGGGACGGCCCCGCCGGCCTGCCGTGGTGGATCATCGAGCAGCTGCCCGTGCCCGTGGTGTTCTTCGACCGGCGGGCCCGGCTCGTGTCCGCCAATCGGGCCACCCTGGAGTCGGTGACCATAACCCTGGAGCAGCTCATCGGTCTGAAGCCGGGCGAAGTGGAACCGGGTGTCGTGATCAAGGGTGCGGAGGGCCTGGAAGCCGCGGTCGAAGAGGTGATCGCCACCGGCAAGGGCCGAAGCTACGAAACCCTCCTCCGCCCCGACCTCGGCCGCGAGGGCGTGTGGACGGCGGTCATCTCACCGGTCAAGGACGGCTCCGGACATGTGCACGGCTGCTGCGTGGTGACCCTCGACACCACCGAGCAGTATCGCGCCCGCACACGCATGACCGTCCTCAACGAGGCCAGCATGCGCATCGGGAGCACACTGGACGTGGGCCGTACCGCCGAGGAACTGGCCGAGATGGCCACGGAGAGCTTCGCGGACTTCGTCACCGTGGACCTCCTCGCCCCCGTACTCGCGGGCGACGAACCCGGCGCCCCGGAGCCGGGAGCCACCATCGTGTTCCACCGGGCCGCTCAGCACTCGGTCCTGGAGGGCTGCCCCGAGTCCGTGCTGCCCGTCGGCGCGCGGCACTCCTTCGCGCGGGAGTCGGCGATGGGGCGCGTGCTCGTCCGGGGAGAGGCCGCGCGCTTCGCCGTCGACGAGGAGGAACTGCGGCTGTGGGAGGCGGACGACCCCGATCGCGTGCGCAGCATCCGCGAACACGGCATCCACTCCATGGTGGTCGCTCCGCTCACCGCGCGACGCATCACCCTGGGGCTCGCCGTGTTCTCCCGCCACCGCACGCCCGAACCCTTCGACGACGACGACCTGCTGCTCGCCGGGGAACTCGCCGCGCGGGCCGCCGTGGCCGTCGACAACGCCCGCCGCTACACCCGTGAACACGCCACCGCCCTCGCGCTGCAGCGCAGCCTGCTGCCCCGGCGGACGGCCCGGCAGCATGCCGTCGAGGTCGCCTCCCGCTACGTGCCCAACACCGCGGGCGCGGGGATCGGCGGAGACTGGTTCGACGTCATCGCCCTGTCGGGCGCCCGGGTCGCCCTGGTCGTCGGCGACGTCGTCGGGCACGGCGTCCAGGCATCGGCGACCATGGGCCGGCTGCGTACCGCCGTGCGCACGCTCGCCGACGTGGACCTCGCCCCCGACGAACTGCTCACCCAGCTCGACGACATCGTGCTGAAACTGGACCGGGAGGAGTCGGTGGACCCCGCGGGCGGCTCCGCCGTCTCCGGCGCGACCTGTCTGTACGCCGTGTACGACCCCGTCTCCGGGCGATGCACCATGGCCCGAGCAGGTCACCCGGAGCCGGTGCTCGTCCGTCCCGACGGCAGCTCCGCCCACATCCCGCTGCCCGGCGGCCCGCCACTCGGGGTGGGCGGACTGCCGTTCGAAGCAGCGGATTTCGACTTGCCGGAGCACAGCATCCTCGCGTTGTACACCGACGGCCTGATCGAGTCCCCCGGACGGGACATCGACGCCGCGCTCGCCGTGCTGCGCGAGACGCTCACCCGTCCCGCCGGATCGCTGGAGGACACCTGCGACGCCGTGATGGCGGCCCTGATGCCGGAGCGGCCCGGCGACGACATCGCGCTCCTTCTCGCGCGCGCGGGCCGCCTCGGCGCGGATCACCACGTCTCGTGGGACCTGCCCCCGGACCCGTCCATCGTCTCGCAGGCGCGCAAGCACGTCGCCGCCCAGCTGGAGCAATGGGGCCTGGACGACGCCGTGTTCACCACGGAAGTGGTCGTCAGCGAACTGGTCACCAACGCCATCCGCTACGGCGGTGCCCCCATCCGGCTGCGCCTCATCCGCGGCACCGCCCTCATCTGCGAGGTGTCCGACGGCAGCAGCACCGCCCCCCATCTGCGCCGCGCCCGCGCCTTCGACGAGGGCGGCCGGGGACTGCTGCTCGTCGCGAGCCTCACCGAATGCTGGGGCACCCGGTACGGCCCCACAGGCAAGACCATCTGGGCGGAGCAGGCCCTGCCGGGCGCATGACGCCCCGTCACACGCCCGGCAGGAAGCCCATTCCGTCCGACGTCGATGTCGGATTCCTGCCGGACAGCGCCGACCGGGCGGTGTTTGACTGCCCGCATGTTCACCACCCGGCCGGACCAGGCCCGCCGCTTCCGCTCCCTGCACACCTCGTCGCGACCCTTGGCACTGGCCAACGCCTGGGACGTCGCGAGCGCCCGCGTCATCGAGGCCGCGGGCGCCCCCGCGATCGCCACCACCAGCGCCGGCGTCGCCTGGTCGCTGGGCTCGCCGGACGGTGACGCCCTCACCCGCGAGCGGGCACTGGAACTGATCTCCCGGATCGCCGCCGCCGTCGCGGTCCCGGTCACCGCCGACATCGAGGGCGGGTACGGCCAGGACGCGGCCGACGTCGCGGAGACAGTCACCGGCGTGCTCGCGGCGGGCGCCGTCGGCGTCAACATCGAGGACGGCGCCCGGCCCCCCGGCGAACTCGCGGCACGGCTGGCCGCCGCCCGGCAGGCCGCCGACCGGGCCGGTGCGGACCTCTTCCTCAACGCCCGCATCGACACCTACCTCTTCGCCCTCGGCGACCCGGACACCCGGCTCGCCGAAACCCTTGACAGGGCACGCACGTACGTCGACGCCGGCGCTGACGGCATCTTCGTCCCCGGTGTCACCGACACCGCCACGATCGCGGCCCTGGCCCGAGACATCTCCGTACCGCTGAACGTCATGGCCGGCCCGGGCGCACCGAAGGTCGCCGAGCTCGGCGACCTCGGCGTGGCCCGTGTCAGCCTCGGATCGGGCGTGGCGCAGGCCGCTTACGCCGCCGCCCGCCGAGCCGCGCAGGAACTCCTCGACACCGGCGGCTACGGCTCCCTCGCCGACGGCATCGCCTTCCCCGAGCTCAACGGGCTGCTCTCCGGGCCCCGCTGACCGGCCCGCCCGCCCGCGCGCGGCGGTCGAGGACCTGGCCGCCCGCAGCCGACCTCGCAGGTAAGTTCAGGACGGTCCCCCGGCGTGACAATCACGGCGTCCGCAGAGGGGACGGCGGCGCGGAGCCGGGCAGTACGGTGCGGTGGCTGCGACCAACGCCGGACCCTTACGGGGATGCCGGCGCGGGGCGCGGTGCCCGTGTCGGTCCGGACGCCTTGTGCCGCCGTGTCGCGCGGGCGACGATCCGGACCGATCGGTATCCGTGCGACAGGAATTGGCGTAGCCGGTGAAATCGGACCTGATTCGATCTCCGTGTAACGCTTCATCCATGCATGGCGCAGTTCCCGGCAGGGGCGCAAAAAAGAGCGACCCTCTGCGGTCCGGGCCGGGATTTCTCCGCTGTGGTTCTCTCTCTGTTCGCTGACCGCGTTTCCGTGCCGTCGAGGCTGTCTATGCGCCAGATTGGGAATCCAGTGAGCAATACCGAACCCCTGCCGGACCACCGGCAGTACGACCCCACCCAGGGCAGCGGTCACCGTTCCGTACGCGGCGGGGACGGGTCCGGCACGCGTCGGGCAGCCCTGATCACCCACACGATCGCCGACATCGCCGCGGCGTTCCTCGGGCTGTGGGTCCTGCTCCACCTGCTCGAGGCGAACCGGTCCAACATCTTTGTCGAGTTCGTGCACGGAATGGCCGACCTGCTCGCCTGGTGGTCACAGGATATTTTCACGATGGACACGGAAGGCCTCCGTGTTCTGCTCAATTACGGGCTGCCCGCAGTGATTTATCTGCTGATCGGGCACGGTGCGGCGTCGCGGCTGCGGCGCCTCTGAAAGAATTCACGGGACGTTCAGGTCTGTGAAGAAACGGCAATTGTGCGGCGGAGATATGAAGCATTTCCGCACCGCACCGCACCCGGGCCGTTCGCCCGGCCGGGGGCGGCGTGCCTCGGACGCCGCCGCCCCCGCCGCGAGCCCGCGGGTCCTCACCCGCACGGCTCGCTGCGCGGAGCCGCCGCGCCCGGGGACGGCCGGGCCGTGCGGACCCCGTGCGCGGGGCGTGACAGCATCGGGTGCATGGTGGAACGGATCATCGCCGCGTGTGACGGGGCGTCGAAGGGTAATCCCGGGCCGGCGGCCTGGGCGTGGGTCGTTGCCGGTAAGGACGGCCAGGTGGCTTCCTGGGAGGCGGGCCCGCTGGGGAGGGCCACGAACAACGTGGCGGAGCTGACCGCGCTGCGCGAGCTGCTCCAGGCGACCGACCCGGTCGTTCCGCTCGAGGTGCGCATGGACTCGCAGTACGCCATGAAGGCGGTCACGACCTGGCTGCCGGGCTGGCGCCGCAAGGGCTGGAAGACGGCCGCCGGCACGCCGGTGGCCAACCGGGACCTGGTGGTCGCCATAGACACGCTGCTGACCGGCCGGGACGTCACCTTCGTGTACACCCCCGCGCATCAGGTCGACGGGGACGCCCTGAACGCGGCCGCCGACGCCGCCGCGAGCCACACGGCCCGCTCCCAGGAGCCGGCCGGGTCGGCCGCCGGCTCCGCCCTGCCCCCGCCGGAGCCGGTGTCACGGCCCGCGACCTCGGGACGCAACAGGCGGCCCGCGGAACGGCGCTCATCGGCGGCGGGCTCCTCCTCCCGTGGTTCGGTCGCGGCGAAGTTCCCCGGCCGGTGCCGCTGCGGCCGGCCCTACGCCAAGGGAGAGACGATCGCGAAGAACCCCGACGGCTGGGGCCACCCGGCCTGCGCCACGGACGGCGGCTGAACTCCGGCGCGCCGGCGCCCACCCCGCCCCCAGAGGCGCGCGGCGGCGGCGGCGTCGAGGTCGCCGGCGTCCGTGTCGTCCACTGCGTCACCGCGCTCGCGCCGTCACGCTGATGGTCCTGCACTGAGGTGCCGCCCCCTGTGCCGTAGTCCCGGACAGGGAGCGCTCTCCGTGCGTGTGGCAGGCGCTCCCCGGCGCGAGCGGCTGTGCCCGTCGTTCCCGGCGGGGAAGACCTGGCCGCCACCGGCCGCAGGGCCACGCCGTGGACGGGCTGCGGCTCAGTAGGTGACGTGGATGCGGCGCGCCGGGCCGTCGACCCGGATCCGTCCTCCGACGGGGACGACGAGTTGCGGGTCGGTGTGGCCGAAGTCGACGTCGAACACCGCCATGGTGTCGGGGGCGTACCGGTCGAGAGCCCGTAGGACGGCCTCGCGCTGCTCCCGGCGGTAGCGCGCCCGGGCCTGCGGTTCGAGCGGGTTCTCGAACGACCAGCTCTTCGCCCTGGCCATCAACAGCGCGGGGAACTGCCGCAGCAGCCCGCGTTCGCCCATGCTCCTGAGGATGAAGAAGACGTCCTGGGCACGCGGCATCTCCTCCGAGGTCTCCAGGAAGAGCACGTTGCCGGCGTACGGGTCGACCGGTTCCCTGAAGCTGCCCGCCATCAGCAGCCAGGACAGGATCTCCAGGTTGCCGCCCCAGCCGGCTCCTTCGACCACCCGGTCGCCGTTGTGCCAGAACCAGCCTTCGGAAGGCTCCGTCTCCGGTTCGGTCTCGAAGGTCCGCGGGTCGTCCCAGGGCCGGTTGACGTCGCCGTACGTGGGCGAGGGAGTGAGCTCGAACTCGCCCGACGTGAACAGCGCCGCCCGGAGCGACTCCGCCGTCAGCGGGTGCATCGCGCCGGGTCGGCCGAGTTCGACCATCACCGAACCGCCGTGGTAAGCGACCATGCCCAGATCGCGCAGGTACAGCAGCAGGTTGGTGTTGTCGCTGTAGCCGAAGAAGGGCTTCGGGTTGGCGCGGACAAGGTCGCCGTCGAGGTGAGGGAGGACGGTGATCTGGTCGTCGCCGCCGATGCTCGCGATGACCGCCTTGATGTCGGGGTCCGCGAAGGCCGCGTGGATGTCGGCGGCCCTCTCCTCGGGCGTCGCGCCCATCTTCCGGGTCGTCGGGTACTCCACCGCCTTCAGCCCGAAGTCCTCCTGGAGCCTGCGCACCCCCAACTCATAGGGAAGGGGAAGGTGTCCAGGCAGACCGGAGGAAGGGGACAGCACCGCGACCCGGTCTCCGGGGCGGGGCTTGGCGGGGTACAGGGAAGCCGTCATCTCGTGATCGTAGGACCGGGCGGACCCGCGGCCGAAACGATTTGCTCGGCGGTGTCCCGCACGCTCACCCCTCCGTTCGCGGACGGCACGCGGTCCAGGAGGGCATGTGGTCGGGCCGGGCAGGGTCGAGGAAGGCGCCGGCTCGTGACGGGGCGTGCGGTTGCCGGCCGGCGCGCGGTTGCGACGGGCACCGGTCGTGGAGCGGCACGACGGGCCGCGGCCGGGAAGTGGCGTCGGCCGGCCGCGCGTCGGGCACCGGATCGTGGGCGTCGGGGCCCATGGTTGTGGTCGTTGCCGCGTCGCGCCGCCGAGCGCGCCGGCGCGGGAGGCTGGAAGGTGGCCGCAGACAGCGATCCGAAGGAGGAAGCCACCATGACCGGGCATGTGACCGTCGGTCTGGACAACTCGCCCGAGAGTCTCGCGGCGGCGCACTGGGCGGCCCGGGAGGCCGCTCTGCGCGGTGCGGACCTGCTTCTGGTGCACGTGGAGGAGTGGCCGCTGCCGGTGGCCGTGGCCATGCCGACCGTCACTCGTGACGACCACCGCGACTGGGCGGACCGGCTGCTGGAAGTCGCGGTTGACGAGCTGCGGCTCGCCCACCCGGAGCTTCGGATCTCCGGGCGCCGGATGTCGGGGCGGCCCGCGGGCGCACTCGCAGTCGAGGCCGCGGACGCGGACCTGCTGGTGCTCGGATCACGCGGGCTGGGGACCGTGATGGGCGCTCTCATGGGCTCGGTCGGGCTGGCGACCGTCGCCGCCACGACGGCACCGGTCGTCGTCGTACGCGCCGACGGCAGCGAACAGGGCCACGGACCGGACAAGGAGGTCGTGGTCGGGGTGGACCTCCACCGGCCCGCCGGTCCGGTCCTCGCCTTCGCCTTCGAGGAGGCGGCCCGGCGCCGATGCACCCTGCGCGCCGTGCACGGCTGGAAGCTGCCCCTGATGTTCGTCCACTCCGACGAGGCCCGGGCAGAGGCCGGACGCGAGGCGGCGACGGCCCTCGGCGAGGCACTGCTGCCCTGGCGGCAGGAGCACCCGTCGGTGGCCGTGGTGGAACGGTCCATGATGGGCGCCGGCGCGCAAGTGCTGGTCGCCGAGGCCGCCGACGCGGGACTCGTGGTGGTCGGCCGGCACATCCGCCGCGCGCCCCTGGTCCCGCACATCGGCCACGTCGCGCATGCCGCGATGCACCACTGCGGGGCACCGGTCGCGGTGGTCGCGCACGAGTGACAGCGAGGCGGGGTCACTCCGGGGAGCGGCTACGCGACGTGGGCAGCGCCGCCCGCGCCGCCGGCGTGCGTACGGGATTCCGGGCGGTCCGGCGCCATCGGATCGTGTGGCGGCGCCGCGGGCCTCGTCGCGGCGTCCGGGGTGGTCAGGACCGGTCGTCGGCGAGTTGCCGGGGGAGCTGGACCAGCAGGAGACGGGCGTCCGCCCGCACGTTGCACTCGCTTATGGTCCGGCGGACCTCCACGGTGAGGCCGCTCCTCGTCAGGAGACGCAGTGCCACCGTCACTTCGCCGAGCCCCTGCCGTGGGCCGTCCTGTTGCTCGAGCTGCCGGTAGAGAGTGTTCGGCCAGCGGTCGGGGTCGGTGTCCTGCCAGAGCCGGGGCCCGTCGGTACTGAAGCGGCAGTGCTGGCCGCCGTGCGGTTCCTGGAGCAGCGAGTGACTGACCGGCACGGTGCTGAACAGGGGCCCGAGCCTGACCCGCAGATCGTCGTTCTCGACCAGGCGTTGCTGCTGCCAGTGCCGGTTGCCGGAGACGGCCATCCGCAGCGCGGCGAGCACGTACGGGTGCCCGCCGGGTGCCATGACGGGGTACTCGTCCTGCCACTGGGGCCAGGACGCCGGCGGGTGTGCCGCCGGCAGCGCGCCCGGCCGGTGCGTGCTGCCGCGCAGGGGCACCACATGGTCGTTGTCCACGGCGGGATTATCACCCGAGTGCGGGGTCCGCGTCGTCACGACGTCCATTTCGGCGCGACCTCGTCCGGTCCCGCGCCGGACGGCCCGCACACGACCGGACCCGCCGCGGACCTGTGGCGGGGCGTGTCCGGTCGTGTTCTCCGGCGAGGCCGGAAGAGCCAGGAGGGTCGGAGCAGCCAAGTGCCGTGTCAGGCGCGGGTGTTCACGCTGACCGGCCAGGAGCCGGTGTTCGGCGTCCAGCCCTGAAGCGTGGCGGGAATGCCCACGCGGGTGTTGCAGTCGATCACCTGGAAGTGCAGGTGGGGCGCCGTGGAGGCGCCGGTGTTCCCGGACCAGCCGATGATGCGGCCCTGGGGCACCCAGTCGCCGGTGTTGTAGATCGCCCGGTTCAGGTGGGCATAGTGGGTGCAACGGCCGTTCGAGTGGCGGATGATCACCTCGATGCCGTTCTGCCAGTACGGCGACCAGTCCGAGACGAGCACAGTGCCCGCCTGCGCGGCGGACACCTCGTAGTTCTCCGGCAGTCCGAAGTCCCAGGCGTACTCGTTGTACGGGCCGGTGTGCGAGAACGTGCCTTCCGGCCCCTGGGTCACCCTGTACGACTCACCTGCCGGGTAGGGCAGTTCGTAGTAGTAGTCGGCCGCGGCGGCGGGTGGTGCCGCCGCCAGCGCGATGCCCGCGACGGCGAGCACCGCGCTCGCCACCGCGGCCGCCTTGCGCAGCACCGTTCTCGTTCTCTTCACCATGCGTCTCCGTCCTGGAACCGATCGGGATCTGGGCGTGCGCGTGCTGGAATTGATGTGTGCGGTGCTTCAACTGCCCCTGTTATGCAGGGTTGTTGCTGAACCATGCCCAGGGAACACCCGTAACAACCGGACCGGTTGACGACACCCGCACCAGCCGTCGCTCCAGAGTCGTACTGTTCGGTGCGAGGATGAGGAGTGGTGCCGGGCGTGACCGCCCGAGCGACGCGACACCAGGAGATCCCGTGCACGACGACCACCGGACGGCGGAACGTCCTGAGCGGGCGTTCCCCACGCCCAACAGCCTCACCGGGGTCGGTGTCGTCGTCCTCGACGAGGGCGGACGGCGGGTGCTGCTCGGGCTCGGCCACGACGGACGATGGGAGCTGCCCGGCGGGAAGGTCGACCCCGGGGAGGGGTTCGAGCAGGCCGCGGCGCGGGAGTTGGCGGAGGAGACGGGTCTGCGGGTGGAGCCGGCGGCAGTACGCATCGGGGCCGTGCTGGTGGACGGGGAGCGCGGGCTCACGCGGGTGACGGGCGCCGCCCTCGTCACGCGGGCGGCCGGTACACCGCGGGTGCGGGAGCCGGACAAGATCGTGCGGTGGGAGTGGTTCCCGCCGGAGGCCGTGCCGGAGCCGCTGTTCGCGCCGTCCGCCGCGGTGCTGCGGAGTTGGCGAACGGGGCCGACGGCCGCGGCCGATGACCGGTTCCGTCGCTATCCCGTCTTCGGTGAGCCGGGAGGCGGCGGCTCGGAGGGCATGTCGTAGGCGGATCCCGGGCCCGCCGATGCGGGCCACTCGACGTCGATCGCATCCGGAGCTCGCTGCCGGCCGGCGCCGGCGGCCGTCCCGTGGGTGCACACGACCGGATCCGCCCTAGGCTCGGCGCCATGCAGCATCCGCACGTACCCCCGCCGCTGACCGAGGTCGAGCTGGCCATGGCCGAGAGCGAGCTCGGCGTCTCCTTCCCGCAGGCCTACCGCGTGTATCTGATGGAGGCGAAGCCCGCCAAGCGGGTTCTCAGGCCGTGCCGGAAGGAGTGGGGCTGGGACTGGGGCGCCGGCTCTCCGGCGCCGGCGGAGCTGCTGGGACTGCCCTTCCCGCACCCCGACTCGTACGTGACGGCGGACGCGGAGCTGGACGCGCGTGAGCCCCGGCCGGAGGATTTCGCCGACGAGCAGGCACACGAGGAGGCCTGGCAGGCGTGGGACGACGAGTGCGGGGACTTCGAGGACCGCAAGACCGCCGGAGCCGTGGTCCTGCAGGAGCACGGCTGCGGCTTCTCCACGTTGTTGGCGGTCACCGGTCCTCTCGCCGGCACGGTGTGGTGGGACGGCCGTGCCACCTGCGATCTGATCGTCCCGCTGTCCCTCGACCATGCGGGCAGCGCCCGCCCGGCGACGTTCGACGAGTGGCTCCGCCACGATTCCTGGGACATGCTGCCGCCGGGCTGGGGGCGCGACTGACCCGCTGCAGCCGCTCGCGGGTCCACAGCCCGGCCGGCGCGCCGGAGGTGTCACATGCTCGGGGCACGATGCGTGGGGCCGCCGTCGAGGACGGTGAGCAGCACGGGAACGTCCGGCAGCTCGGTGGCGGCCGTGCTGAGCGGGTCGGCGGCGAAGGCCGTCAGGTCGGCGCGGTGGCCCACCGCGAGCCGGCCGGCCTCCCGTGTCTCACCCGCGGCCCAAGCGGCGTTGACGGTCATTCCCTGGAGCGCCTCCAGCGCGGTGAGCGCCTGCTGGGGTCCGTGCGGGGGCCGGGTGAGGTCCCGGCCGGGCCGGCGGTGGCGGGCGCCTGCCATGACACCCAGCGGAGGGTAGGGGGCGATGGGCCAGTCGGAGCCGAGCACGACGGTCGCGCCGGAGTCCCACAGGTCGCGGCAGCGCCAGGCGCGTGAGGCGCGTTCCTCGCCGAGGCGGCGCGACCAGTTGTCGGTGTGGTCGGCGCGGGTGAAGTCACAGCAGTGGGTGGGCTGCATGGAGGCCGCGACGCCGAGCGCGGCGAAGCGGCGCAGCGTGTCGTCGGGCACGGTCTCGATGTGCTCGATCCGGTGCCGCACCTCCCGTCCGCCCTCGGCCTGCGCCTTCTCGACGGAGTCGAGGGCGTGCCGGACGGCCGCGTCGCCGATGGCGTGCGTAGCGGTGGGCACCCCGGCCCGGTGGAGCCGGCCGATGACTCGGGTGTACTCGGCGGGGTCGGGCCAGAAGGCGTGGGTGGACTCTCCGTGGCAGTCGGGCCGCTCCAGCCACGCGGTGCCGTTGTCGATGGTGCCGTCCATGAAGAGCTTCACGCCCTCGGTCCGCCACAGCGCGCCGCCGGTGCCCTGCTGTTCGATCAGCGCCTGCAGCGCGTCGGCGTCGATGCCGGGCTGGCACCAGGGCGCGACCCGTAGCCGTACCGGCAGTTCCCCGGCGGCGTCGAGTTCGGCGTAGAGCTCCAGGCTGTCGCCGTTCGCGTCCATGGCGTGGCCGCCGGTGAGCCCGGAGGCGGCCATGGCGCGCAGGGCGGCGGCGAGCCGGTCGCGGCGTTCGGCGCGGGTGGGCTGCGGGGCGGTGCGCTCGACGAGCTCGCAGGCGGCGTCCTCGAGCAGCAGACCGGTGGGCCGGCCCGCCTCGTCGCAGACGACCTCGGCCGAGGCCTGGTCGAAGCTGCGCGGCCCGTCGACGCCGGCGAGTTCCAGGGCCCGCCGGCTGGCGAGCATGGAGTGGGCGTCGAAGAGCAGGAGGAGGGCGGGAACCCCTTCCAGCACGACGTCGAAAGGAGCGGTCGACACGGGCCCGTCCGCGAACACGTTGGGGTCGAGGCCCCAGCCGTGCAGCCACGCCCCGGGCGCGAGGCCCGCCGCCTCGCGGGCCAGCGCCCGGCGCACGTCGTCGAGATCGGCGCAGCCCGACAGGTCGAGACCGTGGGTGAGTTCGGCGCCGGTGACGGGATGCAGGTGCCCGTCCACGAGACCGGGGGTCACCACGGCGCCCTTGAGGTCGATCACCGTCGTCGAGGGGTCGGCGAGCGCACGGATCTCCCGGTCGTCGCCGATGGCGGTTATCCGGCCGCCGGCCGCGGCGAGCGCGGTCCCGGACAGGAACGAGCCGGAGGCCGGGTCGAGGAGACGGGCAGAGAGCAGGACGAGCGAGGTGCGCACAAGGAGCTCCTTGGAAAAGGTCAGTTCGAAGTGACGGCAGCGGTCAACGTTCCGGCGGGCAGGCCCAGTTCGCGTTCCGCGGTGGTGACGGCCATGCGTACGACGGCGGGCGGGCGGTCGCCGGTGCCGCTGTTGGCGTGGACGCCGAGACCGTCGATGACGACGAGGATCTGAATGGCCGTCACCGCCGGGTCGGCGGTGCGGAACTCGCCCTGGTCGACCCCGTCACGGATGAGACCGCCGAGCCGGTCGCGCCACGCGGCCTCCTGTACGGCGACACGCTCGCGCAGGGCGGGCCGGTAGCGGCTGAGGTGCCGGGCGTTGAGCCAGAGCCGGCTGATGTCGTCGTACTCCGGTCCCGTCGCGCGGGCGAAGAACCGCGCCAAGTGGTGCGTGGGCGTGGCCCCTGCCCGGTCGGCCGGGAGGAGGCCGTCGAGCTCGGAACCGGCGGCGGTGCCGTACGCCTCGGCCACCAGGTCCTCCACCGCGGGGAAGTAGTGACTGATCAGTCCCGGGCGGACGTCGAGCTCCTCCGCGATGCGCCGGAGCGTGATGCATTCCAGCCCCTCGGTCAGGGCGACCATCGCGGCCGCCGCAACGATTTCCGCACGTCTATCGGCCGGAGACTTGCGGATTCGTTTGTTCTGAGTGCTTGACGACATGGAATCGATGCTATTGAGTTTGCGACCAACAAACAAGCAGGTGGGTAGACCAGCACCCGGAGGGGCCCATGGCGTCCACGATTCCCGACCACCCGCGTCCCGGCACGCACGCCACGCCCGACGGGGCCTCCCAGCCGCCGGAGGACCGCCCGGTCCGCGTCGAGGCGCACGGCATCGACCACATCCCCGACCACGAGCGCCATGGCCGGCCACGCCGGCTCTTCTCCGTCTGGGCGGCGGCCAACGTCAACTACCTCAGCCTGGTCGTCGGCGGAGCCCTGGTCCTCATGGGCCTGAGCCTGTGGCAGGCCCTCGCCGTGATCGTGGTGGGCAACCTGTTCTGGGTCCTCACCGGGCTGCTCTCCGTCTCCGGCCCGGCCGCCGGCGCGCCCAGCGAGGTGATCACACGGGCGATGTACGGGATCAGGGGCAACCGCGTGAACAACGCGATCGTCGGCTGGATGATCTCCGTCTGCTACTTCGCCCTCAACCTGGCCGCCGCCGCGACCGCCGCCTTCGCCCTCGTGGAGAAGGCCGGCATCACGGCGGACACCGGCGTCAAGGTCGCCGTGGTGGTGGTCGTCGCCGCCCTCACCCTGGCCATCGGCGTCTACGGCCACGGCATGATCATGAAGCTGTACCTCCCGATCACGCTGGCCCTCACGGCAGCCTTCGCCGTCGTGGCCGTCGCCGTCGTCCGGCACACCGACTTCGGCTACACGCCGGCCGAGCCGCTGACCGGCGTCGACCTGTGGACGGTCCTTCTCGCCGGTGTCACCCTCGTCGGATCCGGCCCGCTCTCGTACACCACCAGCGCCGACTTCTCCCGCTATCTGCCCCGCACTACGTCGGCGAAGGCGGTCATCGGCTGGACCGCTCTGGGTGGCTTCGTGCCGAGCGTCGTCGTCAGCTCACTCGGCGCCTTCGCCGCGACCGCGGTCGACATGACCGACCCGCAGACCGGACTCGAGACGATCCTTCCCGGCTGGTTCCACCCGGTGTTCCTGCTCGCGCTGATCGTCGGCACCATCGCCATCAACGCCCTGACCGCCTACAGCGCCGGCCTCGCCCTCCAGGCCGTCGGCCTCCGCATCCGCCGCTCCCGCAGCGTGCTCGTCGACGGGGCCGCCGCCGTCTCGCTCACCCTGTACGGGCTCCTCGTCTCCAACTTCCTCGACACCGTCAGCAACGTCCTCCAGTTGACCGTCGTCCTCCTCGGTCCCGCCATGGCCGTCTACGCCACCGACATCCTGATACGCCGTAACCGCTACGACGGGCCCGTGCTCATGGACGAGACCACCGGCAGCCCCTTCTGGTACACCGCCGGCGTCAACCCGGCGGGCGCCGTCGCCCTCGTCTCCGGCGTCGCCGCGGCGGCCCTCAGCGTGAACACGCTCTACACGGGGCCCGTGGCGCGTGCCCTGGGCGGAGTGGACCTCGCCCTGCCCGTCGGCATGATCGTCGCCGCATGCGTCTACGCGCTCATGATGCGGAACTCCGACGACGTGCGCGCCTCGCGGAGCCCGACCGCGTGAGCGAGCCGGACCCTGTGCCGTGTCCGGTCCGTACCGGCGCCGACCACCTACAAGGTGCCGTCGTCGACCACCGCGGCTACCTGCCGGTGGGTGCCGGCGGTCAGGTACCGGGCCGGGAAGGGCCCTCAGGTCGGCCGGGCCGTGATCGAGCCGTCCGGCTCGGCCTGCACGCGGACGCCCAGGCCGTGGCTGATCCGGCCCAGGACATCGTGCACGAGACGGCAGTCGGACGCGGAGGCGTGCGTCAGCCGCAGCCGCCGCGCCTGCAGGGGAACGATCCTGACCTCGTGGAGAGCGCCGGTGGCGGGATCGACCGAGGCGAGGTGCAGCAGACGCAGGTCGTCCCGGTACCGCTCGTAGCCGCCGATGCCCTCGTAGTCGTTGATCAGGTCCCCGCAGCCGTAGAGGACGAGTCGGCCGCGGTACACCTCCACGGGCCGCGGATGGTGGGACGAGTGCCCGTGCACGATGTCCGCGCCGCCGTCGATCAGCGCGTGGGCGAAACGCACTTCGCCGCGCGGGACCTGGTAACCCCAGTTGGATCCCATGTGCACGGACACGACCGTCACGTCGCCCGGCCGCCTCACCTCGCGCAGCCGAGCCGTCACGTCCGCCGCGACGGCGGGCGACGGGTCGGCGGCGAAGTGGACCCCGCTGCGCCGTGCGGTGGCCGCCCACTCCGGCGGGACACCGCTGGACTCCGTGCCGAGTGAGACGACGAGCACCCGCCGGCCGCCGTCCAGCGGGAGGCTCGCGCACCGCCGGGCGGCCGCCAGGTCCCGTCCCGCGCCGGCCGTGCGCAGGCCCGCGTCCGCGAGGACCGCGAGTGTCTCCTCCAGCCCTCGGCGGCCGTAGTCCAGGACATGGTTGTTGGCGAGGACGCAGACATCGGGACGGGCCGCCGTCAGGCAGGGCAGATTCGCAGGGTTCATCCGGTAGAGGACCTCCTTGCCGTCGGTCGCGTCGTCGCTCCGCGTCACTGAGGTCTCGAGATTCAGCACCCGCACGTCGGGCCCGGCTTCGTCGAGCACCGGCAGCGCGTCGCCCCAGGGCCAGGAGAAGGGGACCGGGCGGGGAACCTTGCCGTTCACCGCCTCCGCCATCTCGACGTAGGCACGCGCGTCGCGGACGTAGGGCTCGGACAGGGCCGGATCGCCGGGGTGCGGAAGGATCTGGTCCACGCCGCGGCCGAGCATCACGTCACCGCTGAGGAACAGGGTGACGAGGCCACTGCCCATGGCTCCACGGTAGTCCGCTCCGTCACGGTGCCGTCCCGGCCGCTTCTGCCGTCACCCACGGGCGGATCGGGCCGGCTCGCGACGACCGGCTACCGTCGGGCGGATGCCGAAGCTGAAGGAGAACCGATGAGGCGGGTACTGGTCACCGGAGCGTCGCGGGGGATCGGCCGCGCCGTCGCGGTGGCGTTCGCGGAACAGGGCGACGCCGTGGCGGTCCATTACGCGGCCCGGCGCGAGGACGCCGAGGAGACACTGCGGCGGTTGCCCGGCCACGGCCACACTCTTGTCGCCGGCGACATCAGCGATCCGGCCGTGGCGCGACGCATCGTCGACGATGCCGTGGCGACGCTGGGCGGGGTCGAGGTCCTGGTCAACAACGCCGCCGTCGCGCCCTCCGCCGAGAACCGGCACTGCGTGGCCGACGTCTCCTACGAGGATTGGCAGCGGTCCTGGCAGCGCATGATCGACGTCAATCTGCTCGGCGCGGCGAACCTGACGTACGGCGTCGCCAGGCACCTCGTCGACCGGGGCGCGACGGGCAGCATCGTCAACGTCGGCTCCCGCGGCGCGTTCCGGGGAGAGCCCGACTTCCCCGCGTACGGCGCGAGCAAGGCCGCGCTGCACGCGTTCGGGCAGTCGATGGCCGTCGCACTGGCGCCGCACGGGATCTCGGTGACGTCCGTGGCCCCGGGCTTCGTCGCGACGGAACGGCAGGCCGAGAAGCTGGCGGGGCAGGGCGGCGAGGCGCTGCGTGGCGAAAGCCCCTTCGGGCGGGTCGGGACGGCCGAGGAGGTGGCAGAGGCCGTGCTCTACCTCGCCTCACCCGGGGCCGTCTGGTCGTCCGGGGCGGTGCTCGACCTCAATGGCGCGTCCCACCTGCGCACTTGAGGGTGAGGCGCGAGGGGACGCCGGGCGGTCGCGGACGATGACAGGCCCCGGCGCGCGGGGCTCGCCGCAGCCGGGGGCCGTGCGGGGCCGCGCAGGGCCGACGGGCCCGGGAGGGTGGTGGTCGCCGTGCCCGGCCCGACACACCGCCGACCCGGCTCGAACGTCATCGGCTCCCCTCCACCACACCGTCCCCGCCCCCGTTCCCGGTGTTACGTCGCCAGCAGGCCGCTGATCTCCTCATGCAGCCCGCTCGGCACACGGACGTTCCAGCGTTCGGCGGCCTCGGCGACCAGGTCCCGGCTCCAGCGCCAGCCGTTGCGGGCCGCCGTGCGTACCTCCTCCTCGCGGGCGGCGGCGGTGCCGGCCGTGTAGCGGGCGCGGTCGGCGGCGGGCAGATCCTGTTCCAAAGCCCGGCTGGGGGTCAGCCAGTGGGCGGTGCTGTCGCGCAGGAGACGGCAGAGCTGCAGTTGCTGCGGCGCGACGACCGAGTGCAGCAGGGCGTGGGCGCGGGCCACTTCGCCGCGGGCCAGGACGTGGGCCAGCATGAGCGTCCAATTGGTCAGCTCGTCGGTGAGCTGCTGGGCGGTGCCGGCGGGCTCCGGCGGCCGGAACGCAGCGAGGCGCCGGGCGGCCCGCGTCAGACGGCCGGTGCGGTCCAGCAGGACAGCGGCCTCGGGACGGGGAAGGTGCACCGTCCCCTCCCAGGTGGGGACTTCGTCGATGCCGGCGCCGGCGGGCGTGATGTGGAACTCGCCGCGCATCAGGTCGTCGAAGACGACGGCGAGGATCCCGTACATGTTGGTGTACGCCAGCTCGAGCGGGGCGAGTTGTTCCAGGAACGCCCGGCCGTCGAAGTCACCGACGTGCTCGTCGTCGACGTACAGGTATGCCTCGATGTCGGAGTGTGCGTCGGCCTCGCCGAGGGTCCAGGACCCGTAGAGCAGAATGCCTTCCAGACGCTCTTCGGACCGGGCGATCTCCCGGAGCCGGGCGATGCGGGCGTCGAGTGCGGGGCAGGCGGAGCGAGAGGACATGATGGTGGCGGTCTCCTGAGTGAGCGCGCGGGCACGCGTGCGGACGCCCGGCACACTGCCGGGCGCGGATGGCTGTGGCCGTGACGGCCGGCTCAGGAGACGCCCATGGGGCGGGATTCTAGCGGCGCGGTGGGTCCGGGCGGGTCGGGCCCGCCGAGCGGGAGCCGGCCCCTGCCGCAGGTCCGACCGGATCTCGTAGAAATCTACGGACAGCCTGCGGCCGCTTTCATGTCTTTTACTCCTGGCACCTTCCACTCGGGTGGCTGTGTACTCCTCAACAAGTTGCAAGGAAGCAAGAGATGAGTGCCGTGGATTCCCTCCGGCCTGCCGCGGGGGGAGCACCGCCGTTGAGGCCGGCATCGGGAAATGAGGAGCGACCGTGACCGCACACACCCAGGAAACGAGTATCCAGGAACTCGAGCGCGGCTGGATGGACGAGGCGATCAGATCGGCATGCAACAGCGTGACGAACGGCGGCGGTCCGTTCGGCGCACTGGTCGCCAAGGGCGGCGAGATCGTCGCGATCAGCAACAACCAGGTCACAGCGACCCTGGACCCGACGGCGCACGCCGAGGTGAGCGCGATGCGCGCCGCCTGCAAGCAACTGGCCACCTTCTCGCTCGAGGGCTGCGTCCTGGTCACCTCGTGCGAGCCGTGTCCGATGTGCCTCTCCTCCGCGCTGTGGGCGCGCGTCGACCGTATCGTCTACGCCGCCGACCGGCACGATGCCGCGGTGGCCGGCTTCGACGACCGCAGGTTCTACGACCTGTTCGACAAGAAGCCCGCGTCGATGTGGCCGATGCCGGTCGAGCGGCTGGACCTGCCGAACCGTACGGCGCCGTTCGACGCGTGGCTGGCCAAGTCCGACCGCATCGACTACTGACACGGAAGTTCTCTCGGAGATCCGGTGGAAGCACACGTCGCACGCCACCATGGGACTCCTCGCCGCCGCACAGGCCACCGTCCGGGCCGAGGCCGGTGACCCCGCGAAGTGGTGAAGATCGTGTCCGGACCCGTTGTGCAGCCGGCCGCCCGGGCGTGAAGGACGGACGCCCCGGGCGGCGGGGGACGGAACCGACGCAGGTGCCGGTGGACGGGCCGACGCCCTGGGCACCGTCCACCGGCAGTGGCTGCGGCCAGGCCTCACACCGGACAGCGGGAGCGAACGGTTCGGCCGTCCCGGTCAGGCGGGCTGCCGCGCCGGGACCGCTGCGGGCAGACCGGCACGGGAGCCGACCGGCCTAGAAAGCCCGTAGTGGTCGCGCAGCGTGCTGCCGGTGTATTCGGTGCGGAACAGGCCGCGAGCCTGGAGGACCGGCACGACCTGGTCGACGAAGTGGTCGAGCCCGCCAGGGAAGTACGGCGGCATGATGTTGAAACCGTCGGCAGCTCCCTCGGTGAACCACTGCTGGAGGTGGTCGGCGATCTGCTCCGCGGTGCCGGCGATCACATGGTGACCACGACCGCCGCCGAGCCGGGCGATCAGCTCCCGCAGGGTGAGCCCCTCCCGCCGGGCCAGTTCGGCGACGAGCCTGAAGCGGCTCTTGTTGCCGTTGATGTCCCGCTCGTCCGGGAGTTCCGGCAGCGGCCCGTCCAGGGGCAGACCCGTCAGGTCGGTCCCGAGCATCCCGGAGAGCTGGGCCACGCCGTACTCGGGCACCTGGAGGTCCGTGAGCTGCTGTGCCAGGGCCCGGGCCTCCGCCTCGGTCGAACCGATCACCGGGCAGACGCCGGGCAGGATCCTCACGTCCTCCTCCGCGCGACCGTGGCGTGCCGCCCGGCTCTTGAGGTCCTTGTAGAACTCCTGCGCGTCGGCCAGGGTCTGCTGCGCGGTGAACACCGCTTCCGCGTACCGGGCGGCGAACTCCCTGCCCGCCTCCGACGATCCCGCCTGCACCAGCAGCGGGCGCCCCTGCGGAGAGCGGGGCACATTCAAGGGGCCGCGCACCTGGAAGTGCGTTCCCCGGTGGTCGATCGGCCGGACCTTGTCGGTGTCGGCGTAGACGCCGTTCGCTCGGTCGAGGACGATCGCGTCGTCCTCCCAGCTGTCCCACAGCTTCACGGCGACGTCGACGAACTCCCGCGCCCGCTCGTAGCGGAGGCCGTGCTCGAGGTGTTCGTCCCGCCCGAAGTTCCGGGCCTCGTCGACGTTTCCGGAGGTCACGATGTTCCATCCGGCCCGGCCGCCGCTCAGGTGGTCGAGGGAGGCGAACGCGCGGGCCGTGGTGAACGGTTCGTTGAACGTGGTCGAGACGGTGGCGATGAGCCCGATGTGCTCGGTGACGGCGGCCAGCGCCGACAGGAGCGTGAGCGGCTCGAAGCCGCCCAGGGCGTTGTGGCGGACATTGCCCGGCAGGGTCAGCCCGTCGGCGAGGAACACCGAGTCGAGCAGGCCCCGTTCGGCGGTCCTCGCCAGCTGCTGGAAGTACGTCAGGTCGGTGACGCGTTCCGGTTCGGTGAGGGGATGCCGCCAGGCGGCGTCGTGGTGGCCCGCGTTCATCAGAAAGGCGTTGAGGTGCAGGTGGCGAGGTGGCGAGGAAGGCATGGCGAAGTCCTTGGCGGTGAGGGAGGGGAAGACAGGGAGGGGGCGGAAGCGGCGGCAGCCGGCAGGAGCGGGAACGGGATCAGGCAGCAGAAGGGGCCGGTTCAGCCGTTCGCGGGGACCCGCCAGGAGCTGAGGCGCCGCTCCAAGGCGACAAGGAGCTGGTTGAACGCCACGCCGATCGCGGAGATCGTGATGATCCCGGCGTACATCTGCGGGATGGCGAAGTTGTACTGGGAGCTGTTGATCAGATGGCCGAGCCCCGCCTTGGCGCCGATCATCTCCGCCGCGACCAGCACCAGGATGGACACCGCCCCGGCGAGCCTGATCCCCGTGAAGACGGCCGGCACGGACGCCGGGAGGATCACCTTCTGGAACAGCCGGACGGGGGACAGGTCCAGCGACCGGGCGAGCCTCAGCAGCGTCGGATCCACGGAGCGCACCGCGCTGATCGTGCTCAGCAGCACCGGCCAGGTGCAGGCGTACACGACGATCGAGATCTTGGACGTCTCCCCGATGCCCAGCAACAGCACGAACACGGGCAGCAGGGCGAGGGCGGCGGTGTTGCGGAACACTTCCAGCAGCGGCCCGAGGAGGTCCGCCACCGGCCGGTACCAGCCGATCAGCAGCCCGAGAGGGACGGCGAGCGCCACCGCGATCCCGAAGCCGCTGAGTGAACGGGTGAGGCTGGCGCTCGCGTTGTCGGAGAGCTGTCCGTCGAGGGCGAGTTGCCACCACGCCTGGGCGACCTCACTGAACGGGGGCAGGAACGTCCGGTCGACCAGCCCGAAGCGGGGCGCCGCCTCCCACAGCAGGACCAGCGCCACGACCGCCACCGATTTGGTGCCGGCCCTGAGGAGGCCGTGCGCCGACCGCCGGGCGGCCCGGCGGAACCGCTTGCGGCGGGGCGGGGGAGCGGCCGGGACGGCCACCGGCTGCGGAGCGGCACCCTGGGGGCGCGCCACGGGATGCGGGGCGAGGCCGGTGCCTGCTTCGGTCACGGGACTCATACGGCGACTCCTTCTCTTTCCTCCTGCTGGGCCCTGGACACCTCATCGCGCAGCAGCGACCAGATCCGGTGCCGGTACCGGGCGAACTCGGGACTGGAGCGCGGATCGTCGCTGCTGGTGCGGGCGGGCAGGTCGATCGGTACGACTTCCTTGATCCGGCCGGGCCGGGAGGTCATGACGGCCACGCGCTGTCCCAGGTGGACGGCTTCGTCGATGCCGTGCGTGATGAACACGACCGTCTTTCCGGTGCGCCGCCAGATGCGCAGCAGTTCGTCCTGGAGGGACTCCCTGGTCTGGGCGTCCAGCGCCGCGAACGGCTCGTCCATCAGCAGTACGTCCGGGTCGTACGCGAGGCTCCGCGCGATCGCGACCCGTTGCCGCATGCCGCCCGACAGCTCGTGCGGATGACGGCCCTCGAACCCGCTCAGCCCCACCAGGTCCAGGAACTCCCTGGCGCGGGCGGTGCGTTCACGTCTCGGTACGCCGGTGGCCTCCAGACCGAACTCGACGTTGCCCTGGGCGGTGCGCCAGGGCAGCAGCGCGTACTGCTGGAACACGATGCCCCGGTCCAGACCGGGACCGGTGACCGGTGAGCCGTCGAGCAGGATGCTGCCCGAGGTGGGCCGGGACAGGCCGCCGAGCAGATCCAGCAGGGACGACTTGCCGCAGCCGCTGGGGCCCACCACGACGATGAACTCGCCGGCTCCCACCGTGAGGTCGATGCCGTCCAGGGCGGTGACCGCGGACCGTTCGCCGTCCCTGCCCTTGACGGGGAACTCCTTGCGCACACCGTCGAAGACGATCTTGGCCGTGTGCCCGTTCACGGAATCAGCCACGGTGCCCCTCACCTCCCGCTCGTCGCCGTCGCCGTCGCCGTCGGCGCCGAAGGCGACGGCGACGGCGACGGCGCGACGTTGTAGTCGTTGCTGTAGAGCGCGTCGAGCCGGACCCGGTCCCGGTCGATGTCGCCGCGCTCGGCCAGCCAGTCGATCCAGAGCCGGAATTCGTCACCGGCGATGCGACCGCCGGGCCGTGCGACGCCGAACGACCTCCAATAGCGCAGCGTGGCGACGTCCTCGTTCCGTCCACGCTTCTTGACGATCTCCGTCATGCGCGCGACGACCTCGTCGCGGGGCGTGGTGCGCGACCAGTCGAGCGCGCGCCCCACGCCGGTGACGAACGTCCGTACCGTGTCGGGGTTCTGCTCGATGAACCGCTCGGTCATGACATACGTCCCGGCGCTGAAGGAACCGAGGAGCTGGTGGTCGGTGAAGAGCGGCCGCAGGCCGCCGTTCGCGAGCGCCTTGTCCCGGAGCACGCCGCTCAGCACGGCGACGTCGATCTGTTTCTGGCGCAGGGACTGCTCGGTGTTGACCGGCGGTACGACGAGCGACTCGACCCGGGCGGCGTCCGCGGCGGAGACGCCGCCGCGCTGGAGGTATATGGCCAGCATGGCTTCCGAGTGCGCGCCAAGGGTGTTCATGCCGACCCTCTTGCCGATGAGGTCGCGTGCGGAGCGGATCGGGCTGTCGGCGAGTACGTAATAGCCGCTGTAGGCATCCTTGTCGGAGCCGTAGTAGCTGATGACGGCCTTGACCGGGGTGCCGTTGGCCGCGAGCTTGACCACCGCGCCGTTGAACGCGCCGCCGAAGTCGGTCTGGCCCGTGGCCGCCGACTGGATGTCCTGAGGGCCGCTGATGGTGTTGCCGACCCACTCCAGCTTCACGTCCTCCAGATGCCCGAGGTCCTGCGCGAGTTCTGCGGGGGTGACCTGGCCGGTCCAGCCCTGGTAGCGAAGGGTCCTGGTCCTGCCCTTGCCGGAGGACCCGCCCCCCACGGCCCTGCCGCAGCCGACCGCGACCGCCGAGAGACCGAGCAGGGCGAGGAACCGGCGTCGGTCCGCCGGGGGCAACGTACTCATGGGGAACTTCCTGTTCAGGGAGAGATGGGGAGACATGGTGAGAGAGCGGAGAGAGCGGGAAAGGAGGCGTACGGAGCTCAGGCGCTTGTGGTGAGGGTGAGTGACTCCCGGCCGGTGAGCGCACGGGTGAACCCGTCCACTGCCTCCAGCAGCCGCAGCTCCGCCGCCGGGTCGACCCGGCACGCGTCCGCCCCCAGACGCTCGATCGCCGAATCCAGCAGGAACGCACCGGGCACCACATGGCGGGCGCCCAGCGCCGACAGCACCGGGCGCAGGGCGTAGTCCATCGCGAGCATGTGCGCGAGGCTGCCGCCGGTAACGAGCGGCAGCACCGTTTTCCCGGCCAGCCCGGCCTGCGGCAGCAGATCGAGGAACACCTTCACAAGACCGCTGTACGAGGCCTTGTAAACAGGCGTGGCCACGACAACGCCCTCGGCGCCGGCCACAGCCTCCAGCGCCTGCACCAGCGCGGGGTGCGCGAGCGACCCCCTGAGCAGTTCCTGCGCGGGCAGGTCTCGTACGACGATGTGGTCCGCGCCCCGCCCACCGGCAGCGAGCCGGTGGAGCACATGATGGACCACGCGAGCGGTCCGGGAATCGGCGGACGGGCTTCCGGAAATGGCGACGACGGACGGCAAAGCAGCCTCCTGGACGAAATACGGCAGCCCGGCAGAATCGCAGCGGGGGAATGCCGAAAAGCAGGGCGGAGAACGGCGTGAAGAAAGGACGACTACCGGAGAAGGCCCAATCCGGGCCCGGCCGGGCCGCGAGCGCGGACGGGGCGAGGCCCGCGGACGGGCACCCCGCGGATCAGGCGAGGAGCGACCCGCCGGAGGGGCCGCCTAGCGGCCGCGGCGGCAGAACAGACAGAGGGCGCTTGCGTGCCGTCGAAGATCGACGTGCCGCCGCGCGGTGAAGTTCGCTGACTGGCTCACGCCCATGAGGCTGGCAGCGCGAATCGGCCACGTCAATGCGGGAAACGACCCCGTCTCACATGCCGAATATCTGGCCATGCGCCTGAAGTCCGCCGTTCACAAACCGCATTCGCAGCGCCGGGAGGCGGTGAATCGCCCGCAGCTGCGACGTGGGGGACGCGGCCGCTCGGAACCCGCGGGCACCGGACCCCGGACACAGCTGACCGGCCGGCGCGCAGTGCGCGCCGGCCGGTCACGAGGCACCCGTGTGCAGCGGGCCACAGGTCTACGGGGAAGCAGACCCGCGTGGCGAAACGGTGCAGCGGCCGTGCCTCGACATCGTCGGGCGGGTCGGGCCGCGGGTCCCGTTCGCCACGCGAAGGACGTCACATGTCGCCCGGTGCGATCCGGCCGCGCCAGCCGCCGGACTCGCCGCCCTGCTTCTCGATGTAGTCCTTGAACCTCCGCATGTCTGCCTTGACGCGCCGGTCGATGGTGCCGGTGACATCGGCGACCTTCTCCGCCGGACCGGACGGTTCGATGTCCATGACCAGCTCCACCCGTGTGTGCGTGTCATCCAGACGCTCGAAGCGGACGGTGCCCTTCTGCTGTGTGTCGCCACTGACGGTCCGCCAGGCGATCCGCTCGTCGGGGAACTGGTCGACGATCTCCGTGTCGAACTCGCGACGCACGCCGCCGATCTTGGTCGTCCAGTGGTTGTGGCGGTCGTCGATCTGCCGGATCTCCTCGACCCCCTCCATGAACCGGGGGAACTCCTCGAACATGGTCCACTGGTTGTACGCGGTCCGCACCGGAACCTCGACCTCGACGGCTTCCTTCACGGTGCTCATCAGTGCCTCCTTCTGTTCTGCGGCGATCCCTCTTTCAGCACGGCGACGGGCCGGTGTCGTGCCCGGACCGCCCGTGCTGATCCCCGGGTACCCAGTTCCGCCCGCTCCTCACGTCGCTCTTCTCCGCGCCCGGGCGCGACCGCCCGAATCGCCGCATCTGGCGGCCGCCGGAGCACGGCTCGTGGTCCCGGCTCCGGCGGTGTGCGGGTACGACTGCGTCTCGGCCGGGACCACGATCGGTCCCGGCCGGGACGCGGACCACGACGGGTCCCCTGGGATGTGCTCCCGCGATGATCAGTCCCGGGCCGGCCGCCCGGTCATCGTGTCCTCCTCCCCGACGTCCCGGCGGGCGCGTCGTTGATCACGAACTGTGAGCCCGGTTCGATGACCACATCGCCTTCGGCCGAGTTCGTGACGGTCACGTCCGTCAGCGTCGCGCTGCCACGGGCGCCGCCGTGCGCCAGGATGCCCGAGCCGTTGTTGGACCTGTCGATGAGGACGTTCTGGATCCGCACTCCCGGCACGGCGCCACCGCCCGACTTGAACTGGATTCCGTCGTACGTGGAGTCGCGGATCTCGGTGTCCCGGATGGTGACGCCGGGGATGTCCTGCCCAGCCGCGAAGAGCGTGATGGCGCCGAACTCCTGCGCCTCGCCCCAGAAGGCGCCGCCCGTGCGGTGCAGCGCGTTGCCGGCGATGAGGGTCCGGCCCGAGAAGGGAAGCGGATCGTGGTCGGTCGCCAGCATGATGCCGGGGTAGTTCATCGTGTCGGAGACCAGGTTGTTCTCGATGGTGTTTCCGTAGCCGCCGTAGATCGCGATGCCGTTGGCCCGCCAGGGCAGTTGGACGGTGTTGTTGCGGAAGTGGTTGTCGTGGCCGATGTCGGTGGCGGGGTCCTTGACGTACCGGCTTGCCCACACCGCGAGGGAGTCGTCACCGGTGTTGCGGAACGAGGAGTTGAACACCGTCGAGTTGCGCGTGCCGTTGGCGAAGTTGATGCCGTCGGCGTACGTGTTCCTGATGCGCATCCCGGTGAACTCGAGACCGTCTCCCGGACCCCACAGCTCGGGGATGTTGGAGTAGTCGCGGCCGACCCAGGCACCGACGTTGGCGTGCTCGATCCACACGTGGGAGATCTTGGTGTTCTGGCCGAACCGGCCGTTGAGAGCGACACCGCCCTCGGCGTTGCCGTCCCCGCCGCGGATGGTGCCCGAGCCGAAGATAGCGATGTCGGAGATCTTGGTGTTGTCGTCGATGTCGAAGCCGAAGTTGCCCTCGTGCGGGTGGTTGATGCCGCCCGCCTCGTGGGGCGGGGTCAGCGTGTAGAGCTGGGAGTGCCACATGCCCGCGCCGCGGATGGTGACGTTCCTGATGCCGACCTGGTTGTGGGTGCCACGGTCGAGCGGGTCGTCGGTGAGGATCTTCTGCTCCTGGCGCCACTGCCCCGCCGGGATCCACACGCAGCCGATGTCGCCTGCCTGGTCGGCGGTGACCGCACGCTGGATGGCGTCCGTGTCGTCGATGCCGTCGTTCGGCACCGCTCCGTAGGACGTGATCGAGGTGCACCCGTCCGGCCGGCCCGCCGGTGGGGCGACCTGCTCGAGGTCGATCAGGTCGATGATGTAGAAGGCCGCTGAGTCGCCCGCGTCGCGCTGGAGCCGGAACTTCGTTCCGGCCGGATGGGTCTGCGACAGCAGCGCGTGGGTCTCGTCGAACAGCCGCCTGGCATCGGCCTGCGGGGTGTTGGTCAGCCCTTCGGGGCTGTCGGTGTTGCCGTACAGCCAGCTGTGCTTGGACGAGAGGGTCAGCTTCCGCACGAAGGTGTTGTCGGCGTAGAGACTGATGGTGGCTTCCGCGCCTCCGCCGCCGGGCGCGTCGGGGACGGAGTTGCGCACGACGATCGAGTTGGACGCGTTGGTGGAGGTGAACTCGACGAATTGGCCGGTGGAGTTCAGCCGGACCGACATGCGGCCGGAGGACTCGGTGGCGAAGTTGGTGTGCCCGAACGTGCGCTTCTGGTCGGCGGTGAGCAGGGTGCCCTCGTAACGGGCGTCCTCCGCCTCGTACTCGGTGTACGGCACCGCGGCCCCCCGGCCGACGACCACGGAACGCGCGAACACGTTGTTGTTCTCGTCGGTCTCCGCGATCAGGCCCGTCGCGTCGGCGGTGGCCGTGAGCGTCGCTCCGCCGCTGGTGGCGGTCCAGCTGCCGCCGATGGGTACGTCGACCGTCCCGCCGGCGGGGACCTGGCCGGTCGTGCCCTGGAGTGTGGTGCTGCCCGCGACCAGGCGGGTGACGGTGCCGGTGCCGACGGCGGTGGTGCCGCGGTTGTGCACCGCCACGGTGAAGGTCACCGGGGCTCCGACGGCGGGGTTCGCCGGGTTGGTGGTGATGCCGCGGACCTCCAGGTCGGGTCCGGGGCTCTGGCCGACGACCAGCGGGGAGGCGGCCGTGCGGCTGTTGTTGGTGTCGTCGGTCTCCACGATCGTGTCGGTCGGGTCGACCACGGTCGTGACGGTGTACCTGCCCATGGGGCGTCTGCCGACGTCGACCGCGACGGTGGCCGTGGCGCCCGCGGCGAGGGCGCTCACCGGGGCGCTGCCCGCGACGATGCCTTCCAGGCTGACGTCGAGTGTGGTCGCGCCGGCCGGCGCCGTACCGGCGTTGCGTACCGTCGCGTTCACGGTCACGGCGTCCCTCTCGGAGGGAGAGGCCGGTGACCACGTCAGCTCCGTGAGCGTGAGGTCGGGGTTGGGCGCTGCCGTGCCGAGGACCTGGAACTCGGCCACCTGCCCGCCGGGGGCCCCGGTGTTGCCGAAGAACTTCAGCTGCACGTCGGCGTAGCGGCCGCTGACCGGAATGGACACCGTGTTCTGGTTGGTGGAGGGGGAGAAGCCGTAGTCGGCGCGGTCCTTCAGCGAGGTGAAGCCGGTCGCGGACTGCGCGCGGCCGAGCACCTGGATGCTCTGGGTCCGGGGACCCCATATCGGGTCGGGGTTCAGCTTGACCACGACGGCCTCGACGTCCGCGTCGGCGCCGAGCTTCACCGTCAGCGTCGAGGGATGGCCGCCGGCTTCCCAGTAGGTGGTGACACGGTCGTCGTTGGCGTTGGCGGCGACATACGACTGGGTCGTCGAGGACGCCTCGATCGGTTTGCCGCGGGCCAGATCGGCGCCGTCCACGGGCGGGTTGCCGGTGTCACCGAGCTCACCGTAGACCTCGATCTCGGAGAGCTGCGCGGCGTTCCAGCCGGTGTTGGCGGTGACGTGCACACGGATGTAGCGGATGTCGTCGGCGGTGACGTCTATGGCCACCGTGTTCGTCCGCGACGGGCTGAACGACCGGGCCGTGGCCGCGGAGAGCGTGCTGAAGGCGCCGCCGTCGCCGCTGCCCTGGATGCTCAGCGTCTCGGTGCGCGCCTCCCAGGTGGAGGGCAGTTTCAGCACCACCCGGTCCACGTCCGTTCTGCCCCCGAGGTCGACCTGGACCCATTGCGGGAAGCTGCCCGCAGGGCCCTCCCAGTACGAATGCCGGCTGCCGTCGGTGGTGTTGGCGGCGGGGTAGGACCCGTGGGAGCCGCCTGCGGTCGCGGTCCTGCCGAGGGCGAGGTTGGGGCTCGGATCAGCCGCGTGAGCAGTGCTGACGGGCAGCAGCCCGGCGGCGACCAGGCCGGCTACGAGTGTTCCCGGCAGTAGTCGCCATCTGAACAGTCTGCGTCTCATGGTGTCCTCGGTTCCGTAGGAGACGGCGGGCCCCGGAGCCGGTGCAGCGCTCCCGGGACGGAATTTGAGTGATTCAGTCGAATGTTTGCGCTGAGTGCGCTGACAGGTTTCTAGTGCCCGGTGCGTTTGTCAACGGCTCTTGCGTACCGGTCGCTCGAGGGTGCGAGGCTCTGTCGGCGCGCGCTGCCGCGATCCCGCGCGCAGGGGGAGTCTTCGGGCGCGCCTGCCCCGTCCTGCAACCAACTGTCAATCAATTACGGAACAAGCGCGAGATATTGCGTTCACCTGATGGTGATGATTGAGTGTGCGACGCCCGCCTCGCATCGACGGTGGGACGCCTTCCACGTTCATGCCCGAGGGGGACCATCCATGAGAAGTGCTCGGTTCCGTCGTTCACGCCGCGCCGGCGCGGTCACGTTCGTCTCCGCGCTCACGCTCACCGTGCTCGCCGCCTGCGGCACGAGCAGCAGCAGCGACAACAGCGGCGGATCCGGCAGCGGCGGCAACTCCGACCCCGCCGCTCCGCTGGACCCGAAGACGAAACTGACGCTCACGATCGACTGCATGCCGCCGGCCGCCAAGGCCGCCGAGCTCAAGCAGTGGAAGGAAGACGTCGCCGAGTTCAACAAGACGTATCCGAACATCACGATCGAGGGCCGCTCCACGCCCGGGCAGTGCCTGGAACCGCCGCGCTTCACCGCCATGCTGAAGGCGAAGTCCCAGCCGGACGTCTTCTACACGTACTTCACCGATCTGCCGCAGGTGCTGGACAACGACGGCGCCGCGGACATCACCGCGTACGTCACCGACAAGACCGTCCCGCTGCTGGGGGACATCGACCCGGACGTCCTGAACTCCCTCAAGCACGAAGGCAAGCTGTACGGCCTGCCCACCAGCAACTACACGATGGGCCTGCTCATCAACCGCAAGCTCTTCCAGCAGGCGGGCCTCGACCCGGACAACCCGCCCCGTACCTGGGCCGAGGTCCGAACGGCCGCGAAGAAGATCGCCGGCCTCGGCAACGGCATCGCCGGCTTCGGCGAGTACAGCGCCGGCAACACCGGCGGCTGGCACTTCACCGCACAGATGTACAGCCTCGGTGGCGACATCGTCGACGCGAGCGGAAAGAAGGCCGCCTTCAACAACGACATCGGCAAGCAGGTCGCGGCGAACCTCCACGCCATGCGCTGGCAGGACAGGAGCATGGGACAGACCCAGCTGCTGAAGTGGGGCGACCTCCAGAAGCAGATCGCCTCCGACAAGCTCGGGATGTTCCTGGCCGCCCCCGACGACATCACCTACATGGTCCAGCAACTCGGCGCCTCGTACGAGAACTTCGGCATGGGGCCGATACCCGGTGAGCGCAGCACACTGGCCGGCGGCAACAACTACATGATCAAGAAGGGGATCTCCGCCGACAAGATCAAGGCTGCCGTCGCCTGGCTCAACTTCAAGAACCTCACCGTCGGCAAGGGACAGTTCGACTGGGCGCGCAGCAAGGCGGACAAGCTGCCGGTCGGACTCCCGCAGCCCAACTTCTGGCTCGACGGATCCAAGAGCAAGGACGACGCGGCCCGCACCCGGCACGCCACCATGCCCGTCGCCAACTTCAAGACCTTCATGGACAACCCGGTCCCGGGCAAGGCAGAACCGCCCAAGGCCCAGGAGATCTACAAGGTCCTCGACAACGTGATGTCCGGCATCCTCACCAACGAGGACGCCGACATCGACAAGCTCCTCACGACCGCGGCGTCACAGGTCGATCAGGTGCTCGCCACCGGGTGACCACCAGGGGGACCGGGCCCGCCCGGCCCCGTGCACCCCGCCGACGCGCCGGCCGCGAGAGCCGGCGCGCCGGCACCGTCACGTCGGCACGACGCACCAAGGAGCAACCATGTCGGCCCCCACCATGACCACGGACAAGGCGGCCGGGCCCCGCCGCTCGCAGCACCGCGGGGACGTCCCGCGGCCCGGCGGCGGAAGCTTCGCCAAGGCCCTTCGCCGCAATCTCACGGCCCACGGATTCCTGATCGGCGCCGTGCTCTGCTTCTCGTTCTTCTCCTGGTACCCGATGGTCAGGGAGTTCCTCCTCGCCTTCCAGAAGACCGAGGGCGGACAGACCACCTGGGCCGGCTGGTCCAACCTCACCACCGTCTTCAACGACCCGGCCTTCTGGCAGGCATGGCGCAACACCGCACTGTTCACGGTCCTGGCGCTGCTCCTCGGCTTCGCCGTGCCGTTCGTCGTCGCCGTCGTGCTCAACGAGTTCCGCCACGCCCAGGGCTACCTGCGCATGCTGGTCTACCTGCCGGTGATGCTGCCGCCGGTCGCGTCGGTGCTGCTGTTCAAGTACCTCTACGATCCGGGCTACGGACTCTTCAACGAGATCCTCGGATTCTTCGGCCTGCCCGCCCAGCAGTGGCTCCAGGACCCCGACACCTCCATGCTCTCCGTCGTCATCGCGGCGACCTGGATGAACATGGGCGGCGCCACCCTGATCTACCTGGCGGCGCTCCAGGGCATCCCGGGGGAGCTCTACGAAGCGGCCGAACTCGACGGCGCCGGCGTCCTCCGGAAGATCTGGCACGTCACCGTCCCGCAGACCCGCCTCATCCTCTCGCTGATGCTGCTCATGCAGGTCATCGCGACCATGCAGGTGTTCGTGGAGCCCTTCCTGCTCACCGGCGGCGCGGGCCCGGAGGGCTCGACCACCACCGTCGTGTATCTCATCTACCAGTACGCCTTCAACTTCAACAACTACGGCGCCGCGGCGGCGCTCGGCCTGGTGCTGCTCGTGCTGCTCGCCGGATTCTCGGCCGTGTACGTGAAGCTCAGCCGCGCCGAGGACGAGTAGGACGGGAACCGACAGATGACCACACGCACTCTCATCTCGCCGGCCCAGCTGGCAAGGCCCCGCGGCAAGGTCCTCTACTGGGTCACCTTCACCCTGGTCGTCGTCCTGTTCACACTGGTCTTCCTGGGCCCGCTGTACTGGATGGTCTCCGGCGGACTGAAGACCACCCAGGAAGTCGTCCAGACCCCGCCGACCCTCGTACCGGACGCCCTCCATCCGGAGAACTACTCACGCGCCTGGGAGGTCATGGACCTGGCCCGGCTGCTGTTCAACACCCTCTACTACGCCTTCGGGGCCCTCGCCTTCCAGCTGGTCCTCGACGTGGCCGCGGCCTACTCGCTGTCCCGGCTCAGACCCGTCTTCGGCAAGGCGATCCTCGGCATGATGCTCGCCACGCTCATGATCCCGGCGACCGTGCTCGTCGTGCCCCAGTATCTGACCGTGCTCGACGTGCCGGTCTTCGAACGCAACCTGCTCAACTCGCCCTGGGCGATCTGGCTGCCGTCCGTCACCAACGCCTTCAACATCTTCCTGCTGAAGCGCTTCTTCGACTCCATCCCGAAGGAGCTCCTCGACGCGGCCTCCATGGACGGCGCCAGTCCCCTGCGCACGCTCCGGTCGATCGTGCTGCCCATCTCACGGCCCATTCTGGGAGTCGTGTCCATCTTCGCGGTGGTCGGCGTCTGGAAGGACTTCCTCTGGCCGATGCTCACCCTGCCCGACCCGACCAAGCAGACGCTGAACGTCGGCATCTACTCACTGTCCACCGGTGTGCCCGAGAACATCCTGATAGCGGCGCTCACCATCGCCTCCATACCGACGCTGCTCATCTTCCTCCTCTTCCAGCGCAGCATCATGAGCGGACTCACCGCTGGCGGCCTCAAGGGCTGACAGGCCCGGCGCCGCCCTCGCGCCCCCGCCCCCGCGCTCACCCATGAAGCCTCCGCCGCCGGCCCGTCCTTGACGCCTCGCTGTCCGGGCCGGCGGTGGAGATCCCTCTGCCCGAAAGGACCTCCCGTGGCAGCCCCTCATTCGGACCGCACCGACAACTGGTGGCGCAGCGCCGCCATCTACCAGGTGTACCCGCGCAGCTTCGCCGACGGCGACGGCGACGGCACCGGGGACCTCGCCGGCGTACGGGCCAGGCTGCCGTATCTGGCCGAGCTGGGCGTCGACGCCGTCTGGTTCACGCCCTGGTACCTCTCGCCGCTGGCCGACGGCGGCTACGACGTCGCCGACTATCGCACCATCGACCCGGCGTTCGGCACCCTGGCCGAGGCGGAGAAGCTGATCGCGGAGGCCCGCGAGCTGAACATCCGCACCATCGTCGACATCGTCCCCAACCATGTATCCGACCAGCACGCCTGGTTCCGTGCCGCACTCGCCGCGGGACCGGGCAGCCCGGAACGGGAGCTGTTCCACTTCCGCCCCGGACGCGGCGAGAACGGCGAACTGCCGCCCAACGACTGGCCCTCGCAGTTCGCCGGCAGCACCTGGACCAGGGTCGAGGACGGCGAGTGGTACCTCCACCTCTTCACACCCCAGCAGCCCGACCTGAACTGGGCACATCCGGCCGTCCGCGAGGAACACGAGGACGTACTGCGCTTCTGGTTCGAGCGCGGCGTGGCCGGCGTACGGATCGACTCCGCCGCCCTGCCGGCCAAGGACCCCGACCTGGCCGACTTCGTCGACGGCCGCGACCCGCACCCCTACATCGACCGCGACGAACTCCACGACATCTACCGCTCCTGGCGGGCCGTCGCCGACGAGTACGGCGCGGTCTTCGTCGGCGAGGTGTGGCTGCCCGACGCCGAACGATTCGCCCGCTACCTGCGCCCCGACGAACTGCACACCGCCTTCAACTTCAACTTCCTCAGCAGCCCCTGGGACGCGCGGCGGCTGCGCCGCACGATCGACGACACGCTCGCCGAGCACGCGCCCGTCGGCGCCCCCGCGACCTGGGTGCTGTGCAACCACGACGTCACCCGCACCGTCACCCGCTACGGCCGCGAGGACACCGCCTTCGACTTCGCCGCCAAGGCCTTCGGCACACCCACCGATCTGGAACTGGGCACCCGGCGCGCCCGCGCCGCCGCACTGCTCACCCTCGCGCTGCCGGGAGCCGTCTACCTCTACCAGGGCGAGGAACTGGGACTGCCGGAGGCGGAGATCCCCCCGGACCGCATCCAGGACCCGATGCACCACCGCTCCGGGGGGACGGACCCGGGCCGGGACGGCTGCCGGGTGCCGCTGCCCTGGACCGCGGACGCCCCGTACAGCGGATTCGGCTCCCGGACCGAACCGTGGCTGCCGCAACCGGCGGACTGGGCCGCCTACGCCGCGGACCGCCAGGCCGGCGACCCCGGGTCGATGCTCAGCCTCTACCGGGAAGCCCTGCGGCTGCGCCGCACCGAGCCCGGCTTCGGCGACGGCCCGTTCACCTGGCTGCCCGCCGGCGGCCCCGCCGTGCTCGCCTTCGCCCGGCCCGGCGGGCTGGTGTGCGTGGTGAACTTCGGCGCGGAACCCGTCCGGCTCCCGCCGCACACACGCCTGCTGCTCGCCAGCGGCCCGCTGGACGACGGCGGACGGCTGCCGCAGGACACGGCGGTGTGGCTGCGGACCTGACCGGCCGCGCCGACGCCGGCGGGGGGACGGCGAGGGCCCGGGACGCGTCGCGTCCCGGGCCCTCGCCGATCGGTCAGGCGGCGTTACCGGCGCTCATCGCGCGGTGCGCGCGGATGATGTCCGTGTAGCGGTGGCCGCTGCCCTTGATCGTGCGGCGCTGCGTGGCGTAGTCGACATGGACGAGGCCGAAGCGCTTGTCGTAGCCGTACGCCCACTCGAAGTTGTCCAGCAGGGACCAGGCGAAGTAGCCGGCCAGCGGGGCGCCCTTGCGGACGGCGCGGGCACAGGCGGCCAGGTGCTCCTCCAGGTACCGGGCACGCTCCCGGTCGTCGATGCTGCCGTCGGCACGGACGACGTCCGGGTAGGCGGAACCGTTCTCCGTGACGTAGAGCCTGTGCGCGCCGTACTCGTCGGTGAGCCGCAGCAGCAGCGCCTCGATGCCGTTCGCGTCGATCTCCCAGTCCATGCCGGTGCGCGGCACGCCGGGACGCTCGACCTGCCGGGCGAAGGGCGCGGGACCGGTGGGATCGTCGGTGACGACCGCGGGGAAGTAGTAGTTCAGCCCCAGCCAGTCCAACGGCGCGGCGATGGTCTCCATGTCGCCCGGCAGCTCGGGCAGTTCGACGCCGTACACCTCGAGCATGTCGGCGGGGAAACCGCGCCCGTGGACGGGGTCGAGCCACCACCGGTTGGTGTGGCCGTCCATCCGCCGGGCCGCCGCGACGTCCTCGTCGCGGTCGCTCGCGGGAGCCACCGTGGACAGGTTGTTGACGATCCCGACCTGCGCGCCGGGCGCCGCGGCCCGGATCGCCCCGGCGGCCAGGCCGTGACCGAGCAGCAGGTGGTAGGAGGCGCGGACGGCGGCGGTCAGATCGGTCGCTCCGGGGGCCATCCGGCCCTCCAGGTGCCCGATCCACGCGGAACACAGCGGCTCGTTGAGCGTGGCCCAGTGCTTGACGCGGTCGCCGAGCCGTTCGGCGACGGCGGAGGCGTACGCGGCGAGGTGGTGCGCGGTGTCCCTTTCCGGCCAGCCGCCCCGGTCCTGAAGGGCCTGGGGGAGGTCCCAGTGGTAGACCGTGACGGACGGGGTGATGCCCGCCTCGAGCAGTCCGTCCACGAGCTGGTCGTAGAAGTCGAGGCCCTTGGCGTTGACCTCGCTGTCACCTCCCGGCACGACGCGGGGCCAGGCGACGGAGAGGCGGTAGGCGTTGGTTCCCAGCTGCTTCATCAGCGCGATGTCCTCGCGCCAGCGGTGGTAGTGGTCGCAAGCGACATCGCCGTGGTCGTCGCCCGCGATCCTGCCGGGGGTGTGCGAGAACGTGTCCCAGATGGACGGCGACCTGCCGTCCTCGGCGACCGCGCCCTCGATCTGGTAGGCGGAGGTGGCGGTGCCCCAGGCGAAGTCCTGCGGGAGGGCGGCGATGTCGGTGAACTCGGTCACGGACGTCCTTTCTGACAAGGGATCAGGGGATGGCGCGGCGGAGCGCCGGTCACTTCACGGCGCCGGCGGTGAGTCCGGTGACCAGGTAGCGCTGGAGGAGGAGGAAGCCCGCCACCACGGGGACGGAGACCACGAGGGACGCGGCCATGATCTGGTTCCAGTACACGTCGTTCTGCGTCGAGTAGCCCTGGAGGCCGACGGCGAGCGTGCGTGTGGTGTCGTTGGTCATGACGGACGCGAAGAGGACCTCTCCCCACGCCGTCATGAAGGCGTAGACGGCGACGGCGACGATGCCCGGGATCGCCGCCGGCACGACGACCCGGAAGAGGGCCTTCAGCGGCCCGCAGCCGTCGACCAGCGCGGCTTCGTCCAGTTCCCTGGGCACCGAGTCGAAGTAGCCGATCAGCATCCAGATGGAGAACGGCAGCGAGAACGTGAGATAGGTGAGGATCAGCCCGCCGCGTGAACCGAACAGCGCGACACCGGTCGTGTTCCCGATGTTGACGAAGATCAGGAACAACGGCAGCAGGAACAGGATGCCGGGGAACATCTGCGTCGACAGCACGGACACGGTGAACAGCCGCTTGCCCCGGAAGCGGTACCGGCTGACGGCATAGGCGGCGAAGATCGCGATGATCACCGAGCAGACGGTGGCCGCACCCGCCACGATCAGGGAGTTGACGAAGTACTTCGCCAGCGGGACGGTCTCCCAGATGTCGAAGTACGGGCGGATCGTCAGCCCGCTCGGCATCCAGCGGAACTCGCTCGACACGTCCTCCAGCGGTTTGAGCGAGCTGGAGACCATGACGTACACGGGCAGCAGCACGAAGCCCGACAGCAGGGTCAGGAAGATCCGCCGCGACCACACGAAGGACCGCGGCGCGGCCATCGGGGACCTGGGCACGGCGGTGCCGGTTTCCGGAGAGCTATGCATCGGTGGCCTTCCTCCCGCGGGAGGTGAAGAAGAGGTAGACGCCCGTCACCAGCAGCAGGAAGAGCAGCAGCAGTACGGACATGGCCGCGCCGGCGCCGAAGTTCCAGGTGGCGAACGACGACTGGTAGATGTGGATGGAGATGAGATCGGCGGCTTCCGGCGCCGACTTGCCGAACAGCACGAACGGCGTGTTGAAGTCGTTGAACGTCCACAGGAAGAGCACCAGCACCAGCACCTGGTTGACGCTCCGCAGCGACGGCAGCGTGATCTTGCGGATCTGCTGCCACACACCGGCGCCGTCGAGCGCTCCCGCCTCGTACAGCTCCCTGGGGATGTTCTGCAGACCGGCCATGACGATGAGGAAGGCGAACGGCCAGCCCTTCCATACGGAGACGATGAGCAGTGCCCAGAAGCTGTTGTCCCCGATCAGCCAGAAGGAAGGGCTGTCGGTGAGCCCCAGCTGGTCGTGGAGCACATGGTTGATCAGTCCGTTGTCGCGCTGGAACATGAACGACCAGGTGATGACGGCGGCGTAGACGGGCAGCGCGTACGGCACCAGGAACAGGGCCCGCAGGAAGCCGCGGCCCTTGAACGTCTCCTGCATGAAGACCGCCGCAGCGGTGCCGAGCAGCCAGCACAGGCCGACGGACAGGACGGTGAACAGGCACGTGGTCGTGAACGACCTGAGCAGTGACTCGCCGGCCGGTGTGTCGAAGTCGACCGCGAATCGGAAGTTCTCCAGGCCCCGCCACGGGGCGGCTCCCCAGTCGCGCAGGTAGAACTGGGTGAGCTCCTTGAAGCTCATCGCGACGCCGATGACGATCGGCAGCAGGTGGATAAGGATCTCCAGCAGCAGCGCCGGGAGCAGCAGCAGGTACGGCAGCGCCGTGCGGCGGGTCCGCCCGGGGCGGCGCGGGCCGCGCGCCGCCCCGGGGGAGTTCTTCCGCACGGCCGGTTCCCCGGTGGCCGGGACGACGGTCGTGTTCATGAGAGTGTCGCTCACTGCTGGGGCATCTGCTGCTGGGCCTTGGCCAGTTCGGCCTTGACGGACTCGGTGGTCACCTCGCCGCCGTCGGCGGCGGAGGCGAAGAGGTTCTTGACCGCGGTGCCCACGACCGTCTCGAACTGCGACTCGCTCGGGACCTGGGGGAGCGCCTCGGCGCTGGTGGCGAGGGTGTCACGCAGCACCTTCAGCTCCGGCCGGTCGAACGCGGGGTCGCTCTGCGCGGCCTTGACCGGCGGTATGGACCCGTAGGTCTTGCAGAGCAGCTTCTGCTCCTCGTCGCTGGTCATGAACTTCACGAACTCCAGGGCCCCGTCCAGGTTCTTGGTGTTCTTGAAGACGGCCATGTTGATGCCGGCGACCATGGAGTTGACGTTCTTGCCCTGGCCCGGGGCGCCGGACCGGACGGGCACCGGCGCGACGCCCCACTCGTCGTCGCTCATGCCCTGGGACTTGAACGTGGAGGCGGCCGCCTGCCACAGCACCATCGCTGTCTTGTCCTTGGCGAAGTCGCTCAGCGACTGGTTCTGGGCGTACTCGGCGTTGCCCGGGGCGATGATCTTGTCCTTCGCCATGAAGTCCACGTACTGCTTCACGGCGGCGACGGCGCCGTCGGAGGTGAAGTCGGGCCTGCCCTCGGCGTCGAAGAAGTCGGCTCCGTGCTGCTGGCCGAGGACGAACACCTGATGGATGTTGTTGGACAGGTTCGCACCCTCCGCGCCGAGGGCCCACTTGCCGTCCTTCGACAGCTTCTTGCCAGTCGCGACCATCTCGTCCCAGGTGGCCGGCGGCTTCTCGATCCCGGCGTCCGCGAACATCTTCTTGTTGTAGTAGAGCGCGTACGACATCGAGTACAGGGGCACCGCGGCCGGGTCGGAGCCGGCCGCGCCGGTCGAGCCGAGCGCGGCCTCCACGAAGCGGTCCTTGCCGCCGATCTTGGAGAAGTTCTTCTCGTCCCACGGCAGCAGCGCGCCGGTGGACTGGAGGGACGCGGACCAGGTGTTGCCGATGTTCAGGACGTCGGGGCCCTGGCCGGAGGTGGTGGCGGTCATGATCCGGGTCAGCAGGTCCGACCACGGAACGACCTCGAGCTTGACCTTGATGCCGGTCTTCTGCTCGAACTTCTTCAGCTCCGGCTCGAGGATCTTCTTGTCGGCCTCGATGTTCGGACCCTGGTTCGACGCCCAGTAGGTGAGGGTCTTCGGCGACTCGTTGGAACCGCCGCCTCCGGCGGACGAGCCGCCGCCGCACGCGGTCGCGGTGGCGAGCAGGGAGACGGCGACTGCACCACTGGCTACCGCTCTGTATCTGCGCATAACTCCAGGTGTCCCTTCCGGAGGGGTGGTGCCGCGGGGAGGGGTCGACAGGCTGCGGCTTCAACCTCTGAATGCCTCACGGCTTAATTTAGGACGTGAGTTAAGCTTTCGCGGGCGGCATCGTCAAGGGGTGGAACCCGGCGCACTTCCGGGACAGCGCAGGCCGAAGGAGCGAAGGATGTCTGGACGAAGCGGGCGAACGGTCAATGACCTGCGGCGGAGCAATCGCGCGACGGTACTGCAACGGTTGTATTTCGATGGCCCCATGAGCAGGCAGGCCCTCGGTCCCGCCACCGGGCTGAGCTCCGGCACCATCAGCAACGTCGTCGGCGAACTCATGGGCGACGGCCTGGTGGAGGAAGCCGGCAGCATCGAGTCCGACGGCGGCCGCCCCCGGACCCTCGTCCGCGTCGCGCCCGGCAGCGGGTGCCTGATCGGTGTCGACGTCGGGGAAACCCGGGTGCGGGTGGAGCTGTTCGACCTCACGCTCACCGAACTGGCCGGCACCGAACGGCCCTTGAACGGAGTCGGATACGACGTCGGCGTCATCGTGGAGCACGTCCGCCACGCCATGGAAGAAGTGCTGCACGCGACGGGAGTCGGCGTCGACGGACTCCTCGGTGTGGGCGTCGGCGTGCCCGGCATCGTCGCCGCCGCACCAGGGTGCGGGGCGGTGGTCCACGGCCAGACCATCGGCTGGGACGCGGTCCCGCTGGAATCCCTGCTGCGTGCCTCCTGCCGGCTGCCCGACACGGTGCCGTTCTTCATCGAGAACGGCGCGAGGACCCTCGGCCAGGCGGAGATGTGGTTCGGGGCCGGCCGCGGCGCGCAGAGCGTGGCCGTGATCCTCTTCGGCTCCGGCGTGGGCGCCTGCCATGTCACGGACACCGCCGAACAGGGCAGGGCCCTGGAATGGGGCCATCTGACGGTCAACGTCGGCGGCCGCCGCTGCCGTTGCGGAGCGCTGGGCTGCCTGGAGGCGTACGCGGGGGCGGAGGCCCTGGTGGACCGGTGGCGCGAGGCGGGCGGCAGGCCGCCGGAGGGGGCCGACGAGGAGACGGCACTGACGGCGCTGCTCTCCGCGGCGTACCCGGGCGGCGGTGAGGGGACGTGCCCCGGCGACGGTGACGGGGCGGATCCGAACGGCGGTGAAGGGGTTGGTCGGGTCGGCGGTGACGGGACGTGCCGGGACGGCGGTCAGGAGGCGGATCCTGTGGCGCTCGCGGTCGTCGAGGAGACGGCGGAGTACCTCGGTGCCGGGCTGTCCGGCCTGATCAATCTCTTCCAGCCCGAGCGCATCCTCATCGGCGGATGGGCCGGACTCCAGCTCGGCCCGCGCTTTCTCGACGCCGTGAGGGAGCACGCCACTGCGTACTCGCTCCGTTATCCGGCCGGACGGGTGACCATCGACCTGGGCCAACTGGGGCCGGACGCGGTCACGGTCGGTGCGGCCACCCTGCCGCTGGCCGGCTTCCTGGCGGGCGGTGGCAGGCCGGCGGAGCCGGTGCGCGAAGCGGTACCGCCGGCGTGGCGGTCCGCGTTGGACGGCCGGGTGCCGAGCTGACAGCGGGGGAGTGGAGGGGGCAACCCCACCGGGCCCGGCCCAGGTTCGTGCGCCGGCCGCCGGTGCTGACCCCGGCGCTGCCGTCCGGCTTGAGACAATGGAACCGCACACCCCTGACCTACTGCTGAGGAGGCCGCCGTGGCAGTCGAACCCGACCGGCCCGCCCGCTCGCAGGCCGGGTCCGTCCGGATCGTGGAAGCGGACGGCCGGCACGCCGTCCTCGTCTTCTCCGGCGTCCTGGACACTCACGCGCTGCGTAGGCTCGAGGAACGGCTCCTCGACCCACGGCTGCGACAGTCGGGCACCTGGGTGCTGGAGATGAGCGGTCTCGAACGGATCGACCTCGCGTGCGCCTACGGCCTGCTCCGCGCCGTGACCGTCGCGCCGGAGCCGGTCGGCATCACCGTCCGAGGCGCCCGCCGTGGCGTGGTGCGGACCTTGCGGCACGCGGGAGTCCACGCGGTGGCCACGATCGAGACCTGACCGGCCACGCCGGTCCCGGGCTGTGCCATGCCGCCCGGAGCCCGATGCGCCGGCGCCCTGCCGTGACGACCCCTCCCTCACCGCCGGCCCATCATGGACCCGGCTGCCGGACCGTAAGAGGGCGCCCTACCGCCCGGCCGGCCGGGCGCCGTCCCGCGCGGTGCGGGCCCCGTCGAGGAAGGCGCCGAGCCCGGCGTCGAAGGTCACCGACGAGCCGGTGAACAGTACCGTCCCGTCGGGCGCGACGTAGACCTTGCCGCCGCCCCGGACGGCATGCACGACGCACACGCCCGCGCCGTCCTCCAGCTCGACGACATTCAGGTTCCCGCCGGGCGTGACGTCCGTCAGCCAGGTCCTTCCGACTTCCGCCAGTCGTTCTACGTCGATCGTGCTCACCGGCCGTGCCTCCTTCCGCTGCGGGGTTGTGTCGGCATCCCGTCCGTCGCATCCGGCACCGGGCGCACGGGCACCGCTGCCGGTGGACGGCTCGACCAGGATCTCGCAACCCTCCGCCGGGATGCGGGCACGTTTGGGACGGCCCGTTCCGCGATGGTGCACAGCCCGATGGCGTGTGCGATGCAGCAGCACGGCATCCGGGCGCGGCAGCGGGAGCCAGGCAGGCGCTGCTCCGGGAGGGGAGGCGCCTGTTCTCAGGCAGTGGCTACGGCGCTGTCGGCCTGGCGGAGATCGTCCAGGCAGCCGGGGTGACCAAGGGGGCGCTCTGCCGCCACTTCACCGGCAAGACGGACCTATTCCGCGCCGTCCTGGAGGAGCTGCGGCAGGAAGTGGGCCGACGCGTGGCTGCGGTCGCCGACGCCGAAGGTGACCCGTGGGCCCAGCTGACCGCCGGCTGCCAGGAGTTCCTCACGGCGACCACTGATCCGGACGTCCAACAGGTCATGCTCGGGCCTGCTGTGCTGGGACGGAGCCAATGGCGCGCGCGATGGACGAGGCCGCCCTCTGGCTGGCGTCCTCCTCCGACCCCGAAGATCTGCCCCAAACCAAAGCCGCGCTGGGGCAACTGCTTCAGGCGCTGCGCGCAGACGGGGGCGCGGATGCCCGAGTTGCTTCAGCATGCCCGCCCTGACCGGCGTCCGTTACGACCCCAACTCCCGGTGCTTCTACGACTGCAGGCGCACCGATGGGTGAGCGGCGGAGCAGACAGCGCACGGCGGCATCTCGTCGACCGCGCGGGTGAATGTTGTGCCGACGGGTCCATCGGGAGCTTGGCTCGACCAGACAGCGCGCCATACTGTGCAAATGTCCGCACAGGAGAGAATTCCCCCGCTGATCCACCAAACGTGGAAAGACTCTGACATCCCTGCGGAATGGCAGGAGTGGGCCGATTCCTGGCGTCTGCACCACCCCGACTGGGGGTATCGGCTGTGGACCGATGCGGACAATCGCGCATTCCTCGAGGAGCACTATCCGTGGTTCCTGCCGATTTACGACGGCTACCCCGAAGCAATCATGCGGGCAGACGCAATTCGTTATTTTCTGCTCGACCACTTCGGCGGGCTGTACGTGGATCTGGACTTCGAGTGTCTGCGGTCCGCCTCCGGCATTCTTGACGGGCGCGACCTCGTCCTCGGCTGCGAGCCGGACGTGCACACCCGGCTGCTTCTGGCTCGCCGGCGCGGATTCGACCGCATCGTCGGCAACGCGTTCATGGCGTCGCGGCCGGGCCACCCGTTCTGGACCCACGTGCACCGCCAACTCGTCAGTGCGCACAAGCTGCCCAGCACCTTGGACGCGACAGGCCCGTTCTTCCTCACCCGAGCGGTCGACAGCGCCCCTGCGACCGACTCGATCACGGTTCTCCGCCCGGAGGTGCTGTACCCAAAGGTGAGCCCGTACGCGACAGAGCTGTTCGGGCCGCAGGAAACCGACTACGACAGCGCGTACGCGGTGCACCACTGGTCGGACAGTTGGGCGTTCGATACGTCCGCGCCGCCGCGGATGTCCGCCGGTAAACGGTTTCCGTTCTGGGTGAGCCAGGAACTGCAACCGTCTGCTGACGGCATGCTCAGCCTTGACACCCAGCGCCGCCGCTGGGCCTCGGGCGCGCCGGCACCGACGGTGTCATGCCTGATGGTCACCAAGGACCGCTCGGCGACGGCGCGACGGGCGATCACGTGTTTCCGTAACCAGACCTACCGGAATCTGGAACTGGTAGTCGTGGAGGACGGCACGGACGACGCCCTGGAGCAGCACATCCGCAATCTGAGCGATCCTCGGATCTGCTATCACCGGCTCCCCCCGGAGGGGCGGACGCTGGGCGAGCTGCGCAACGAGGCGGTGGACCGGGCCACCGGGCCCTATGTGTGCCAGTGGGACGACGACGACCTGTACGACCCGGAGCGGGTCGAGACGCAGATGGCGGCGATTCTCGCGCTCGGCACCGAGGCGTGCTTCCTCGCCCGGGAGCAACTGTGGTGGCCGGACCGGCGCAAGCTCGGGGTCTCCTGCGCACGGGTCTGGGAAGGGTCGATGGTGTGTGCGACCGACCGGATCCCGCGCTACCCGGCCCAACGCCGGGGCGAGGACACCCCGGTGGCGGAAGAAGTGGTGCGGACCTGCCGGGTCGTAACGGTCGACGCGCCCCAGCTGTACACGTATGTGTGTCATGGGGCCAACACGTTCAACGAGTCCCATTTCGCGGAACACTTTGACGTGGCGACCGAGATCTGGGCCGAACCCGCTGTTTACGCCGAGCGGTTGCTGGCCATGGCGGCCCGGCTGCCGATCGAGCCCAAGGACATCGCCCATGCGGAGACCGGCACCACCATCGCCCGCACCCCCGAGCGGAAACCGCGGCCGACTGCCGTGCCCGCGACGGCCGCGGCGAGTGAGCGGCCCTTGCTGCTGGTACTCAGCCCGCTCAAGGACGCTGCCGCGTTCCTTCCCGGCTATCTGAACCGCCTTCGCACGCTGGACTACCCCCGCGAGGCGATCTCGTTGGGGCTGCTGGAGGGCGACAGCAGGGACGCGACACCGGAGATGCTCCAGCAGGTCCTGCCAGGGCTCGAGGCGGAGTACCGGCGGGTCACGCTTGTGCGCCGGGATTACGGGCTCCAGTTGGCCGGACCTCGTTGGGAACCCGGCATCCAGCGCCGGCGCCGGTCGGTGCTGGCCAAGGTACGCAACCACCTGGTCTCCCGGGCCCTCGTCGACGAAGAGTGGGTCCTGTGGCTCGACGTCGATGTCACCGGCTACCCGGCCGACCTGGTCCAGCGTCTGCTCGGCGCACGCAAGGACATCGTCGTTCCGCACTGTGCCACCGCGCCCGGTGGGCCTACGTACGATCTCAACACCTTCGTCCTTCACCCGAGGGCCGGCACGCTCAACTGGTCCCAGTGGCTGCGTGACGGCATCCTGCAGCCCCCGAGGGGGTTCGGCCGGATGTACCTCGACGAGTTGCGCGGGGAGGGGCTGCTTCGCGTCGACTCGGTCGGCGGCACCGCATTGCTGGTACGCGCCGACCTTCACCGTGACGGTCTGATCTTCCCGTCCTTCCCTTATCAGCACCTCATCGAGACCGAGGGTTTCGCCGCGATGGCCCGGGACATGGGTGCCGCTTGCTGGGCAATGCCCGACCTGGAAGTGCTGCACCCGCACCATGCCCAGGCGCCCGCGCACGCCGAGGCCGTTCCGGTTCCCTGAGGCAGGGCCGCGATGGGCCGGCACAGCCGGCCCATCGCGGAGAGTAGTCGTTTTGACACATTTGGTAGTCAAACTTACGGTGGTCCTACTGCCCTGCCGCGACGTTCATCGGCATCCCGGGGCAGATCCCCCACAGAAAGGCGCCACCGTGAAAGCCCGCGCCATCACTTCCCTGGCTCTTCCCGCCGTTCTGGCCACTGCCGGACTGGTCGGCACCGCAGAGGCGGCTTACGCCTCCCTCGGTCCGGATCCGGCGGCCTCCGCGAAGCACGGACAGCAGATACAGCCCATAGGTGACGTCACCCTCACACAGGGGACCCATCCCCACTGCCCCCCGTTCGGCAACGTCACAGTCACGGACTACGGACACTGCTGCACGCCCGTCGGCAACGTCACGATCCCGGACTACGGGTACTGCTGCACGCCTGTCGGCAACGTCACGGTCGCGGACTACGGGTACTGCTGCACGCCCGTCGGCAACGTCACGATCCCGGACTACGGATACTGCCGCGACGACGATCACCACGACCACAGGCCCAACAGGCCTCACCACGCGGCGCTCGAACTCCACAGCTAGCACGCGGTTCGGCAGGTCGGCTACGGCGCGGCCCCGGAACGGGGACGGGGGCGGCGCCGCCCGACCTGCCACCCGCGACCACACTTCGAGGATCCTCCTCTCCCGTTTCCGTTCCGAAGCGAAGGACGGCGCATGCCCAGTTCCCACCCCGTGGTCTCGGTGGTCATCCCGTGCCATGACTACGGCCGTTATCTGCCCGAGGCGGTGTCCAGCGTCGTTTCCCAGACGTTCCGCGACTGGGAGATCGTCATCGTCGACGACGGCAGTACCGACAACAGCGTCGAGGTGGCCGAGGCCCTGATCGCCCGTAATCCCGACCGGCGCATCAGGCTGCTCCAGCAGGCCAATGCCGGGGTGTCCGCCGCACGGAACACCGGGATCGAGGCCAGCGCCGGCCGGTACATCCTTCCATTGGACGCCGACGATGTGATCGCAGCCACGATGCTGGAGAAGACCGTCGCGGTCCTGGACGGCGACCCCGGCATCGCCATCGCCTCGACCGATGTGTTCGCCTTCACCGACGACGATCTGCCTCCGCAGGCGATGCCCTTCCCCGCCTACAGCAGGGAACTGCTGCTTCAGCGGCTGATCATGTTCTACTGCTCGCTGTTCCGCCGCGAGGCATGGGAGACCGTCGGCGGGTACAACGAGAGCATGAAGGCCGGAGAGGACTGGGATTTCTGGGTCGGCTGCGTGGAGCACGGTTTTGATGCTCACCACATCCATGAGCCGCTGTTCGGGGCGCGCAACAAGGACACAGGACTGCACGTGGAAGCCGTCGAGAACGATCTGGCGATCCGAGCGCGGATCGTGGCCAACCACCCGGGCCTTTTCAAGCCGATCACCCGCAACTGGGCGGAGGCCGTACTAGGCCAGGACGCGGACGCCTGTCTGCGGGACGAGCACGTGCCCGACGACATCCTCACCCGCGCTGCCGAGATGGACCAGTTCCTGACTGCGGTCATGGCCCTGCAGCGCACGACGCGGGTGCAGTACTACCACATCAAGCGGCTGGAGAAGGCTCTGGCCGCTCAAACCGACACCGCCGGCCCGCCCACCCGTGAAAAGGACGCGTCCGCGACGGTTCCCGCCCTTTGACGGCTGCCGGAACGCACCCTCGCGGAGCCTACGCAGCAGGGACGCCGGCACTACGGGCTGATCCAGAATCTTGCCCGTACGGCCGGAACGTCGCTCTGGCGACAGAAGAAGGCGCCTGATGGGACCCAGGTCAGGCGCCTTCCTCAGCCCTGAAGGCATCTTCGCCCGGGACGACTTCGCGGCACCGTGCACGCTGTACGAGCAGCCGTACCTGCCCGGCACACGCGCGAACCCAGGCGCTACGCAGGCCGGAGCGATGAAGTTCAGACGCGTTCCATCGGACGGTGCGGACCCGCGGGCAGTTCGACGGCGATCGTGTCGCCGGGGCGGACGGTACCTCCCTGCCGGACCACGCCCATGATCCCGGACTTGAAGGTGAAGTCGCCCGTCGTCGCGTCGAGTTCGAAGACCTCCTTCAGGAGGCCCTGCTGGAACGTGTTGATCTGTGAGCACGGATTGCGCAGCCCCGTCACCTCCACGATCGCCTCCTCGCCGAGGCGCAGCAGCGCCCCGGTGGGCAGCCCGAGCAGGTCGATCCCGCGCGTGGAGATGTTCTCGCCGAGCTCACCCGCGGCCACGGTGAAACCTTTCGTGGCGAGCTCGTCGAACAATTCCTCGTGCATGAGGTGCACTTGGCGCAGGTTGGGCAGGTGCGGCTCGTGCTGCATGCGGAACCGGTGCTTGACCGTTTCCCCGGCGTGGACATCGCCCTCCACGCCGAGACCGGCGAGCAGCGTGATGCTCTCGCGGTTCGGCTTGCTGAACGAATACGTCCCGTTGCTGCTCACAGCTGTGACCCGCGCCATCGTCGTGCCCACTTCTCCTCGCCCGGTACGACCTTCGGTACGGCCAGCGTACTCAACGGTGAACGGCAGTCCGCCGGCGTGAAGGCGGGGAGCGGCGGCCGTTCGGCAGAACCTCGTCGAGCGGGCCGCCCACCCCGGTCCGCCGGGCCGGCCGCGAGGTCTCCGGGGTTCAGTCCTTCTTGGTCGATGAACCTCCACCGGAGACCTCGCTCGCCTCACGATCACGACACGTCCGTCACACCGGACGTCCAGGTAGGCCTCAGGTGCCCGGTGCCGAGGCGTGTCCGATGAACATCAGAGCGGGTTGAGGCGGGCTTTGAGCAGGCAGAACTCATTGCCTTCCGGGTCGGCCAGCACATGCCACTGTTCTTCGCCGGTCTGGCCGATGTCGGCCGGGCGCGCACCGAGCTTCAGCAGGCGCTCGAGCTCGGCGTCCTGATCACGGTCCGTGGCGTTGACGTCGATGTGCAGCCGGGACTTCCCCTTCTCCGGTTCGTCCCTGCGACTGAGGAAGATCGTCGGCTGCGGACCGCCGAACCCTTCGCGCGGCCCGATCTCCACCGAGCCGTCGTCCTCGCGATCGAGCACGACGAAGTCCAGGACCTCGCACCAGAACCGTGCCAGCACCTCGGGGTCGCGGCAACCGAGCACCAGTTCACCGATACGACATGCCATTGACGAAACCTCTTCTCCGCCTGGGAACCGCCGGGGAGGCCACATGCGAACTCGTGGCCACAGCAGCGAGAACAACCCCGCGACCGTACCGGACCAGGCGATCACGGGCGAGGTGATTTCGGGGCCGACCCTGTCCGGGCCGCGGCCGCCGTCACCGTCGGTCCGAGCCCACTCCGGCTGCGCTCATGATCCGCCGCACGGCACCCGGCCGTCCCGCACCCACGGCCGCAGCTTCTCGGGATTCCGGACCGCCCAGATGCGGGTGACGCGGCCGTCGGCGACATCGAACGACGCCACGGTCATGACGGCGCCGGCACGCTGGGCCACCAGCCCCGGCGCACCGTTGACCGAACGTTCCAGGAGTTGGAGCCCCGGAGCCTTGTCGGCGATGGCGACCATGTACTGGGCGATGCGCGCACCGCCTTCGATCGGGCGCAGGACGGTACCGACCATGCCGCCGCCGTCGGCGGTCATCACGGCGGCCGGGTCGAGGAGGTCGACGAGGGCCGCGATGTCCTTGGCCTCCCATGCCTCTTTGACACGCCGTACCGCGTCGGCCTGTCCGGCCGCCGTCACCGGAGCCCGAGCGACACGCACCCGCCGCCGGGCGGAGGCCGCGAGCTGCTTGCAGGCGGCAGGGGTCCGGCCGAGGATGTCCGCGATCTCGGCGAACGGGTACCGGAAGACGTCGTGCAGGACGAACGCCACCCGCTCGGCGGGCGTCATCGACTCCATGACGACGAGGAGGGCCATGGCCACCGATTCGTCCAGGACCATCTGGCCGGCGGGGTCGGTGCCATGGCCGTGGCCCCGCTCGGCGTGGTCGGGCAGCGGTTCGGGCAACCACGCGCCGACATAGCGTTCACGCCGCGCCCGCGCCGAGCCGAGCACGTCCAGGCAGATGCGGCCGGTGACCTTCGTCAGCCAGGCCCCGGGGGACAGGATCTCGTCCTGGCGGCTTCGCGGCAGCGCGTACCAGCGCGCGTAGGCCTCCTGCACGGCGTCCTCCGACTCGGCCAGCGATCCGAGCAACCGGTAGGCGACATTGATCAGTTGGCGCCGCTCACCGGCTATCTCATCGGTGCTCGTCCCAGCCGTCCCCATGCTCCCGACCGCCTCCTCGCCTTACCTTTCGCAGGCCCGCGTCGTCGGCCTGGTGAGACCTTATCGATCTACTGCCCCCAGGGCGGAAAAGGGGACCGTGGCATGGCAACCCGGACGACGGCACAGCGGCGCTTCTCGTTCCTGCAGATCGCGATCACTCTGCAGACCCTGACCCTCTTCCTTCAAGCGGTCTCCGCCGGGATGCTGCTGACCTCGTCCTACGGAGCGACGCTTCACAGTGTCGGAGCCCGCGTGATGTACGGGGCGTCGATGCTGTATCTGTTCGCGGCGGTGGCGGCGTGGAAGCCGGGTGGCGGCTCGCCCCGGCCCGTCCTGCACGCGTCCGGCTTCCTCGTCCTCGCCTCGGCCCAGGTCGTGCTCGGCATCGCGCACATACCGTCGCTCCATGTCCCGCTGGGCGTCCTGATGTTCGGACTGAGCGTGCTGGCACTGGCGCGGCGCTGAAGTCGGAACCGGGGCGTACAGGGGACCAGCCGTGGCCTGCCCGGCGGATCCGGCACGCAAGGGTCCCCGGCGAGCGGTCGGCACCGCTCGCCGGGGACCGTTCAGCCCTTGGGGCTACGGCTTCTCCCCGGCGTGGAGAGCACTCACCTCCTCGGCGGTGAGTGCCTTGTCGAAGGCGTGGACCTGGTCGATCGAACCGTTCCAGAAGTCGACGTTCCCGCCGTTCCACCGGGCACGGCCGACGGAGAGGGGGCCGGTGCTGACGTCGGCCGGGCCGGGCTCGGCGGTCGCCACCAGCTTGCCGTCGAGGTACAGCTTGATGTCGTTGCCCACGGTGTCGCGCACGCCGACGAGGTGGTACCAGCGACCGAGTTGGGGCACCGTCTCCACGCGGGCGCGGTGGCCGCCGGGTGTGCTGAACGCGAAGGCACCCTGCCCGTACTGGAGGTAGAACGGATTCTCCTGGCGGCGGCCGTCCTGGCTGACGGCGGTCGCGTAGTTGCCGGGGACCGCGTCGAGCGTGACCCAGGCGGAGACGGAGTAGCTCTTGGTGGTGTCGAGCACCGGGCCCTCGGTCTCGGCGAACTGGCCCTGGCCGTCGAACTTCAGCGCGCTGCCGCTGACGCCCGGCGTCCAAGTGGTGCCTGCGGTGAGCTCCAGGGGCTTGTTGTTGGGACCCTCGTCCCGTGCGGTGGTTCCCTGGCCCTCGTCGAGGGCCCAGTGGCCGCCGCCCTTCAGCTCGTCGCGCTCGCCCGCGGCGGCGCCGGCCGCGATGATCCTCCGGTTGATGTCGCGCACCTTGACCGGGTCGACCTTGATCTCCCGGCGGTCGTAGGTGTACAGCCCGTTGAGTTCGTTCTCCAGGTCGGAGATCTGGGTGTATACGGAGCCGGACAGTTCGGCGCCGGCCTGCTCGAGGTAGAACTTCTCGGTGTTCTCGACGTACTTGCGGGTGAGCGCGTCCTTGTCGGCCACACCGCTGTAGATCACCGTGGGAGCGCCCGGCCACATGTGGCCCGGGGTGCGCAGCGTGAAGCCTCCGTGCTCGCCGTCCATCGCGGCCCGGTTCGCGTCGGGGAAGGCCGGGTCGGTGTTGTTGTAGTCGTGGTGGTCGATGATGTCGCCCTTGCCCGAGTCGCCCTTGGAGTTGCAGCAGTTGACGCCGCTGTGGGCATTGACGACACGGGACGGGTCGGCGGCCTTGACCGACTCGGCGATGCGGCCGCTCTCCTCACGGTTCCACTCGCCCCAGCCTTCGTTGAAGACGATCCAGCCGATGACGGAGGGCGAGTTGTGATGCTGGCGCATCATCTCCCGGCCCTGGTCGACGAAGGCCTTCTGTCCTGTCTCGTTGGTGATGTTCCCGGAGACGAAGTCCTGCCAGACCAGCAGGCCGAGCCGGTCCGCGTGGTAGAACCAGCGCGGCGACTCCACCTTGATGTGCTTGCGGACGGCGTTGAAGCCGAGCTTCTTGTGGGCCTGGAGGTCGAAGGCCAAGGCTTTGTCGCTGGGCGGGGTGTAGAGCCCGTCGGGCCAGAATCCCTGGTCGAGCGTGGCGAGGGAGAAGACCGGCTTGCCGTTGAGCACGAGCTTCTGGAAGCCGCCGACCTTCTCGATCCCGATCTTGCGCATCCCGAAGTAGCTGTCGATCCTGTCGGTCGACCTGCCGTCGGTCAGCTTGACGTCGAGGTCGTACAGGTACGGGTCGTCCGGGGTCCACAGGTGCTGCTTCGCCACGGGCAGCCGCAGCTTGCTGTTGGCGGGCCCGCTGACCCTTCCGACGACCTCGCCGTTCGTGTCGCGGGCGACGGCCTCGACACGGGCGTTCGCGGAGGCGTCGTCGGACTCGACGGTCACCGCCAGGCTGCTGGTGTCGATGTCGGGCGTGGTGACGACGTCGTCGATCGAGGCGTCGGCGACGGGTTCCATCCAGACCGTCTGCCAGATGCCCGAGGTCTGGGTGTAGAAGATGCCGCTGGGGTTGGTGGACTGCTTGCCCATCGGCTGGTTGGCGCCGCCGGTGTCGGTGACCGCGACGACGACCTCCTGCGGTCCGGTGCCCTTGAGCGCGTCCGTGACGTCGGCGCTGAAGGCGTTGTAACCGCCGGTGTGTTCGGCGACCTGCTTGCCGTTGACCCAGACACGGGCCCGGTAGTCGACGGCGCCGAAGTTGAGCTTCAGCCGGTTGCCCCTGCCGACCTTCCAGTCACGGGGCACGTTCACCAGCTTGCGGTAGAACATGTGGTCCTCGTGCCGCTCGAGCCCGGACAGCTGCGACTCGACCGGGAACGGCACGATGATCTTCTCGTCGAGGTCCTTGCCGAAGACCGGCTGCTCGCCCGCGCCGGCGCCACTGAACTGCCAGGGTCCGTTCAGGTTCTTCCACTTGCCCCGCACCTGCTGCGGGCGGGGGTACTCGGGCAGCGGGTTGTTCTTGTCGACCTTGTCGCCCCATGCCGTGGTGAGCCGGTGTGTGGAGGCGTTCCGCGCCGAGCGGATGATCTGCGGCACGGTCTCGGTGCCGGCCTTGAGGCCGCCTTCACCGTCGTAGACCACCTTGACCTGCTGGTTCTTCTGGATCGGCGCCGCGAGGGTGACCAGCAGGGAGTTGGGGTCGCCGGAGTCGACCGCGACCGAGCTGATCGGCATGGCCGTCGTGTCGGCCTCGATCTTCAGGTGGTCCTTGACCGCCTCGATGTCGCCGACCTCGTTCTCGAACCGGGCCCGTAGCTGCCGGCCGTCCTCGGCGACGGACAGTTCCACCGGGTAGACCTGGAAGCCGGCGGGCGGGGTGAAGGCCGTCTCGGGCACGAGCTGCTTGCCCATCGACGGACTCGACCACCGCAGGAACATGTTCGCCCCGCCGAAGTCCTGGAACATCTCCAGACGGAACTCGAGCTTCTCGCCGGCGGTCAGCCTGACCGGCGCGCTGGTCTGCTCCCTGTCCCAGTCCGGCTCCCAGTGGTCGATGACGGGCTTGCCGTCGATGAACAGCCGGAAGCCGTTGTCGCCGATGCCGTAAAAGGTGTAGTCCCCGGTGGCGGGCGCCTCGATCATGCCTGTCCAGCGGGCGGTGGTGTGCTCCGCGCGCCCGGTCAGCGACTCGAATGTGGCCGCGAGGCCGGGGAAGTTGACCTGCGGATCGAGCGATACGCCGCCGAGGTCGGCGAAGTCCCGGGCACCGGGCGCCGACATGCTGAAGTACTCGCCCTTGAGGCCGTGCACCTCGATGGCGGCGTTCTCGGCGGCGGACCCGGACACGGTGCTGATCGGCTCGGCGGCCGACGCGGTGGGCACCAGGCCGCTGACCGGCAGCGTCAGGACGGCTGCGGTCAGCAGGGCCCACAACCTGGTTCTGGGGCGGGTGAGTTGTCTTGTCATCGAATCTTTCCTCGCACAGAGGGATCGGAGCCGGGCCTGTGAGGAGTGATGCGCAGATGGGATCCGGTGATGGGGGTGTCCGCCCTCGAGGAAGGCGGCCTCCGCGTCCGGGCACGCTCGTCGAGCGGCCTCGGCCGTCGGCCGCCCACGGGGGCAGGGCACCGGCGCAGGCAGCGGCCGGCGTCCCTCGCCGGCCACCGTTCCATCGTTGGAAAACTGTGTGCAGCGGAATGAGAGCACGCCGCCCGGCGGCTGTCCAGGCCCCGCGCAGGCCGGCTCCACGGACCGGCCCTGACGTCAACGGGCGCGCGTGCCAACACATTTGGGAAACGTCACGCAACACCCTTGCCGCATGTCGACCGGCAGCTATATAACGTTGTAAATCCGGGGTCGTCAACGGCCGTTCGGACGCGTTCCACCTTCTTTTCCCAGGTCAGAGTGTTTCTGACCAGAGCCTGCCGTACCGGTCGCAGGCTGACTCTCCGTACCCACGTCGCCCGACCGCACGCCACTCGGCGGTGCGCTCACCCCCGCCTAGGAGTGTCCTGAGATGACCATCCCGAAGAGATCTCGCTCGCTCACCGTCGCCTGTCTGCTCGCCGCGACCGCGACGCTGGCCGTGTCCGGCTGCGCGAAGTCGGAGACCACGAGCAACGCCGGCGGTGACAGCAGCCAGGCCGCCCAGGCGGCCGAGACGCCCGCCGCAAGCTCCGGCGCCGGCTGCACGCTCGAGACCTACGGTGCCCCGAAGCTCGACCTGAAGGACGCGGTCGTCGGCTTCTCCCAGTCGGAGAAGGAGGCCAACCCCTTCCGTATCGCGGAGACGCAGTCCATCAAGGACGAGGCCGCGAAGTTGGGCGTCAAGAAGCTGCTCACCACCAACGCCCAGTCCCAGCTGTCCAAGCAGATCAGCGACATCCAGGACATGCTCGCCCAGGGCGCCCAGTTCCTCATCGTCGCCCCCCTGAACTCCGACGGCCTGGAGCCCGCGTTCAAGGCCGCCGCGGCCAAGAAGGTCCCCGTCCTCACCATCGACCGCAAGGTCAATGCCGGTGCCTGCAAGGACTATCTGGCCTTCCTGGGCTCGGACTTCGTCGAACAGGGCAAGCGTGCCGCCGACGCGATGATCAAGGCGACCGGCGGCAAGGGCAAGGTCGCCATCCTCCTCGGGGCCTCCGGCAACAACGTCACCACCGACCGCACCAAGGGCTTCGTCGACCAGGTCGCCGCCAAGGCGCCCGGTCTGGAGATCGTCGCCCAGCAGACCGGCGAGTTCGCCCGCGACAAGGGCCAGCAGGTCATGGAGCAACTCATCCAGTCCAAGCCGGACATCACCGCCGTCTACGCGGAGAACGACGAGATGGCACTCGGCGCCGTCACCGCCCTGAAGTCCGCCGGCAAGAAGCCCGGCAAGGACGTCAAGGTCGTCTCCATCGACGGCACGCGCAACGCCGTCCAGGCCCTGGTCAACGGCGAGATGAACGCCGTCATCGAGTCCAACCCGCGCTTCGGTCCGCTCGCGTTCGCCACCGCGCAGAAGTTCTACGCCGGTGAGGAGATCCCGGAGAACGTGATCATCAGCGACCGCGCCTACGACGAGTCCAACGCCAAGGCGTCCATCGGTGGAGCGTACTGACCGAGCTCGCTCCGGGCCGCCGCGGTGCTCATGCCCGCGGCGGCCCGGGAACCATCCCACACGATCTCCGGAAGGCCGAGTTCATGGCATCCCCCGAAGCGGCAGCGTCCGCGGCGACCGGCGAACCGCCGTCACCCACGCCGACGGTGCTGGAGGCCCGCGGCGTCAGCAAACGCTTCCCGGGCGTGGTTGCCCTCGACGACGTCTCGTTCACCCTGCGTGCGGGAGAGACCCACGCGCTCGTCGGCGAGAACGGGGCTGGCAAGTCCACGCTGATCAAGGTACTGACCGGCGTCCACCGCCCCGACGGCGGCGAGTTGCTGCTGTCAGGTCAGCAGGTGCACTTCGCCCGGCCCTTCGAGGCGCAGCAGGCCGGCATCTCCACGATCTACCAAGAGGTGAACCTCGTCCCCTTGATGAGCGTGGCCCGCAACATCTTCCTCGGGCGCGAACCGAGGACCCGGCTGGGACTCATCGACTTCGGGCGGATGCACAGCGAGGCCGCCACCCTGCTGGAAGGCTTCCGCGTCACCGTGGACCCCCGCCGGCCCCTGCACACGCTGGGCGTCGGCACCCAGCAGATGGTCGCGCTCGCCCGCGCCGTGTCGGTCAGGGCCCAAGTGGTGATCATGGACGAGCCCACCTCGTCCCTGGAGCCGCGCGAGGTCGAGACCCTGTTCCGGGTCATCGGCGATCTGCGCCGGCAGAACATCGCCGTCCTCTACGTGAGCCACCGCATGGACGAGCTGTACCGCGTCTGCGACCGCGTCACCGTGCTCCGCGACGGCCGGCACATCCACACCGGCGACCTGGCGGACCTCGAGCGGGTGCAGCTGGTGTCCATGATGCTCGGCCGGGAGATCACCGAGGTCCGCCGGCACGGTGTGACCAGCTTCGGCGACGAGGACCACGACATCGCGCGCAAGCCGGTCCTCACCGCGAACGGACTGACCAGCAGGCATCGGCTCGACGACATATCGCTGGATCTGCACCCCGGCGAAGTGCTCGGTCTCGGCGGCCTGTTGGGATCGGGACGCAGCGAGACGGCCAAGGCGCTCGCCGGCGCGCTGGCCCTGGACAAGGGAACGATCAGCGTGGCCGGCCGGGTGCTCCGCCGGATCTCGTCCGCGAGCGCGATCCGCGCCGGGATCAGCCTGCTGCCCGAGGACCGGAAGGCCGAGGGCATCGTGCCGGGCCTCTCCGTACGCGAGAACATCGTGCTCGCCGCCCTGCCCCGACTCTCCCGCGGCGGCATCGTCTCCCGCAAGCGGCAGGACCGCGTCGTCGACATCTTCATGAAGCGTCTGCGCATCAAGGCGTCGAGCCCGGAGCAGAAGGTCGGCGAACTGTCGGGCGGCAACCAGCAGAAGGTGCTGCTCGCCCGCTGGCTGTGCCTGGAACCCAAGGTGCTGCTGCTCGACGAGCCCACCCGCGGCATCGACGTCGGCGCCAAGGCCGAGGTGCAGGCGCTCATCGACGAGCTCGCGCAGGAAGGGCTCGCGGTGCTGCTGATCTCCTCCGACATCGAGGAACTCATCGAAGGGTCCGACCGGATCGTGGTCCTGCGGGGCGGGGCGACGGCAGGCGAGCTGACGGGCGACCAGGTCAGCGAGGCCGCGCTGCTCGCGGTGCTCGCCGACCACGCGCCGGCGCCGGTGCCGCCGGGGGCGGAGACCGGCGCCGATGCCGATGCGGGGGCGGAGACCGGCGCCGATGCCGATGCGGGTGCGGGTGCGGGTGCGGGTGCGGGTGCGGACGGCGACGCCGGGGCCGCCGACCCGCTGGACCCGGCCCCGGACGCGGGCCCCGGCGCGACCGCGGGCCGAGCCGCACTTCCTGACTCCGCCTCGGCCCCGCTGCCGGACCCGGCTCCGAACCGGGGCGCGGGCCCCACCCCGGCCGCGACCCCCACCCCGGCCGCGACCCCCACCCCGGACGCGGTCCCGGCCCCGCTTCCGGACCGGGAGGAGGCCCCTGCCCCGGACGCCGGCTCCGACGCGGCACCGGGCCGAGCCGCACTTCCGGACCCGGCCCAGGCACCGGATCCGGCCCCGGTTCCAGGCCGGGCCGCAGCCGATGTCCCCGCCGATCTCGCGGCCGACGCCCCGGCCGCCGATGTCCCGGCCGTCAAGGAGGACCTCCGATGACCACCCACGCCCCCGCAGCGCCGGGGCGGAGCCTGCCACGGCTGCCCGGACCCGCGTGGTTCCAGGAGTACGGCGTGTACGCCGCGGTGGCCGCGCTCCTCCTCTTCAACGCCTTCTTCACCGAGCACTTCCTCACCGCCGACAACCTCCGCACCCAGCTGATCCAGGTCGCCCCCGTCGTCATCGTGGCCCTGGGCATGGCCCTGGTGATCGGCACCGAGGGCGTCGACCTGTCGGTGGGTTCCGCCATGGCACTGGCGGCAGCCGTCCTGCCGCTCTACCTCGGCTACGGCCTCGTTCCCGCTCTGCTGATCGCGCTCCTCGCCGGAGCGGTGGTCGGCGCGGTGAACGGCACCCTCGTCTCGGTGGTGGGCCTTCAACCCATCGTCGCCACACTCGCACTGTTCGTCGGAGGCCGGGGGATCGCCCTGGTCATGGCGGACGGGCAGCTGAAGCAGATCGCCAATCCCGACCTGCTGGCCCTCGGCACCGGGAGCTTCCTCGGCATCCCGCTCGTCGTACTCATCGCCGGAGTCCTGGCGCTCGCCGTCGCCTTCCTCGTCCACCGAACCACCTTCGGACGGCAGGTCGTCGCGATCGGCGGCAACCGGCCCGCCGCGGCCCTGGCCGGCCTGCCCGTCAAGCGCGTCCTCACCGGTGTCTACATCCTGTGCGGCGTACTCGCGGCACTCGCCGGCATCCTGGCCACCGCCCGCCTCACCGCGAGCGATCCCTCCTCCCTGGGCAACCTGATGGAGCTGTCCGCGATCACCGCCGTGGTCGTGGGCGGGACACCGCTCAGCGGTGGCTCCATCCGGGTGCTGGGCACCGTCGCCGGTGCACTGCTGATGCAGCTGCTGCGCGCCACGCTCGTCAAGCACGACCTGCCCGACTCGACCGCCCAGATCGCCCAGGCGGCCATCATCATCGTCGCCGTCTACGTCGCACGGGAGCGCCGATCCCGATGAAACTCTCCTCAGTTCTCGACCCCGCCGGGACACGAGCCCCGTCGCCCGGGCCCGGCGGGCACGCCGGCCCGGAGGCCGGGACCGGTGTGTCCGGCGGACAGCGCGTCGCCTCGCTCGTCCAGCGGCAGGGCGTGCTCGCCGTCCTGCTCCTCGTCGTCGTGATCGCCTCCTTCATCTACCCGACGTTCGCCACGCTCGACAACGCCCGTGGTGTGACGGTGCAGGCGTCCTTCCTCGCCATCGTCGCGCTGGGCATGACCATGGTGATCATCACCGGTGGCATCGACCTCTCCGTCGGCTCGGTCTTCGCCCTCGGCGGCGTGCTCGCCGCATGGGCCTCCCAATGGGGCGCACTCCCGGCGCTGTTGGTGCCGCTGGTGGTGTGCGGAGCGATCGGCGCGCTCAACGGGGTGCTCATCGCCCGCGTGGGCATGGCCCCCTTCATCGTCACGCTCGCCTCCCTGCTGGGCGCCCGTGGGCTGCTGCTCGCCATCACCGACGAGGGCGCCACCACCTATCTGGTGCCCAAGGACTCGGCGTTCGCCGAGCTCGGCCAGGGCAGCGTTTGGGGCTTCGGCCACCCGATCCTGATCGCCCTGGTGCTCTTCGCCGCCGGCGGCGTGGTGCTCCAGCGCACCTCGTTCGGGCAGACGCTCTTCGCGGTGGGCGGCAGCAGCGACGCCGCCGTGCTCATGGGGCTTCCCGTGGCACGGGTCAAGCTCACCGTCTATCTGCTGAGCGGACTGCTGGCCGGCCTGGCCGGGGCGATCAACGCGGCACGGCTCTCCTCGGGCGTGACCATCATCGGCGTCGGCATGGAACTCGACGCGATCGCCGCCGTCGTCATCGGCGGCACCCTCCTCGTCGGCGGCGCCGGCTCCCTCAGCGGCACGCTGTGGGGCGTGCTCCTGCTGGCGGTGATCCAGAACCTCATCAACCAGATCGGTTCGCTCAACTCGTCCTACCAGTCCGTGGTGAGCGGCGGATTCCTCATCGTCGTCGTGGTCGCGCAGCGGTACCTGGCGCGAAGCCGAAGAACCGCTTGAGCCGGGCGGCGGCCCGCGGACCTCGGGGGGACCGGGTCCGCGGGCCGCCGCCCGGGCGACCACCCCGAGCCCGGACAACCCGGCCGCCTTCCGGTCGGCTCGAGTCGAACACAAGGAGTGCCGTGGGCGTCAGCCTCAAGGACGTCGCGCAGCGGGCAGGCGTGTCGATCAAGACCGTGTCGAACGTGGTGAACAACTATCCCCATGTCACACCGCACATGCGCGCCAAGGTGCAACAGGCCATCGACGAACTCGGTTACCGTCCCAACCTCACGGCACGCCATCTGCGCAAGGGGCGCACCGGCATCATCGCCTTCGCCGTTCCCGAACTCGGCAACCCCTACTTCGCGGAGCTGGCCGGCGCCGTCATCGACGCCGCCGCCCGCCACGACTACACGGTGCTCGTCGATCACACCGCCGGCCTGCGCGAGCGGGAGCTGCTGGTCAGCCAGGAGTTCCGGTCGCACGTCATCGACGGACTGATCCTCAGCCCCATCCATCTGGAGACCGAGGACCTGATCGGCCGTCAGGAGACCTCGCCACTGGTGCTGCTGGGGGAGCGGGAGTACGAGGCCCCGTACGACCAGATCGCCATCGACAACGTGGCCGCCGCCCGCACCGCCGTACGACACCTGCTGGACCTGGGCCGCGAGCGCATCGCCTTCCTCGGCTCACGCACCGACCGCGAGCGCCGGCCCGCCCACCTGCGACTGCGCGGCTGGCGCGAGGAACTCGCCGCCTCCGGCCGGGAACCGGACGAGACGCTCGTCGTCGCCACCGACGGCTACGGGCGCGCCGACGGCGCCGCCGCCATGGCCGCTCTGCTCGACCGGGGCCGGCAGCCCGACGCCGTGTTCGCCTACAACGACCTGATCGCCATGGGAGCGATGCGCACGCTCACCGAACGCGGACTCGCCGTCCCGGACGACGTCGCCGTGGTGGGCTTCGACGACATCGAGGAGAGCCGCTACGGCAGCGTCACACTCACCACCGTCTCTCCCGACAAGCAGGCCATCGCCCGGCTGGCCGTGGAGAGTCTTGTCGAACGGCTCGCCGGTCACGTCATGGCCGAGCCGCGCAGGGCGAGACCCGGCTACCGGCTCGTGGTGCGTGAATCGACCGGCCCCGCAGAGGCGCGGGAGGCCGCCCGCGAACCGGTTCATGAAGCCGGCTCCGCACCGGTTCAGGAAGCCGGTCCCGCACCGGCGACGTAGAGAGACCGGAACCCGCCGCCGACGACGACCCGGCATCAGCCCGGCGACGCTCCGGCACGATCCCGGCGACCACCGCGATCCGCCCCCCACCGGCCCACCGTGTTCTATGGGGACACCATCCGCCACGAGGACTCAACATGCCCCGACCCACCGCGCAGCACAGGCCGTTCGGAAGTACACCGAGCGGAGAGGACATCGGCCTGTGGCGACTGGAATCCGGCACCGGCGTGTACGCCGAGGTCCTCACCTACGGCGGCATCCTGCACGCACTCGGCGTGCCCGGCACCGGGGGCGACACCGCCTCCGTGGTCCTCTCCCTGCCCTCCGCCGACCAGTACGCGGAGAAGAGCCCCTACTTCGGCGCCCTCATCGGCCGGTACGCCAACCGCATCGCCCATGGCCGCTTCACCCTCGACGGGGCGACCCATCACGTCCCCGTCAACGACCGCGGGCACGCACTGCACGGCGGTCCGGAAGGCTTCGACACGAAGCTCTGGCACGCCACCCCGCTGGTCGAGGACGACAGGGCGGCGGTGCGGCTCTCGTTGCACAGCCCTGACGGCGAGATGGGCTTTCCCGGCGCGCTCGATGTCACCGTCACCTACGCGCTCGACCCCTCCGGCACCCTCTCCCTGTCCTTCACCGCGGAGACGGACCGGCCGACGGTGGTCAACCTCTGCAACCACGCCTACTTCAACCTCGCCGGGGCCGGCGACATCCTGGCCCACACGCTTCAGGTCGACGCCCCCGCGTACCTGCCGGTCCGAGAGGACGGCATCCCGACGGGCCCGGCACTCGACGTCGCGGGCACGCCCTTCGATCTGACGGCACCCGCGCTTCTGGGGGACCGGCTGTCGGCACCGGACGCCCAGATGGAACGGGCCGGGGGCTTCGACCACTGCTGGGTCCTGTCTGCCGCCCCCGCCGGCACACTGCGGCGCGCCGCCCGGCTCACCGCCCCGGCCGAGGAACGGGTCATGGAGGTGTGGACGACGGAACCAGGACTGCAGGTCTACACCGCCAACCAGCTCAACGGCTCACTCATGGACGGCCACGGACGCAGCCTCGGCCGCCACAGCGCCGTGTGCCTGGAGACCCAGCATTTCCCTGACGCGCCCAACCGTCCTGACTACCCGAGCACCGTCCTGCGCCCCGGCGCGACGCTGACCAGCCGCACGGAGTTCCGCTTCCCGCACCTGCCGACGTGATCCCCCGTCACTGCCGCAGGGCTGCCCGCAGCCACGCCGCCGCGGCGATCAGCAGCAGGCCCTGGGTGCCCACCGTGACCCACAGCCCCCGGCCCGCCCCGAGCCACATGAACAGCAGCGGGCCCCCGAGGATCACCACCGTCGTGGCGGTCAGCGCCGCCGCCGCACCGACTGCCCTCGCCCCCCGGACGGGGGGCCGAGGAACCCGTTGAAGTTCATGAGGAACGTCAGGGCCCAGCACCCGAACCCCGAGCCCAATACCACCAGTACCGTGCCCACGGCCACCGCGAGGTCGACCGCCCAGTGCGCCATGCCCATGCGGGGAGTGTGCTCCTGCCGGAACTCGACAGGCATGAGTACGGGTACTCGACCGCTGCTCCAGGAGCGCCCGCCACGGCACGCACGTCCGTGGTGTCAGGAGATGTCCGCGCCCCGCAGCAGCAGTTGCACCACCGCCAGCGCGGCAACAGCGATCGCGGCCCGGAAAGGCCACTTCCTGTTGCCGTGCCGCACGGCCGTGGCAGCCACCGCCGCACACCCGGCCGTGGCGGCGACGGCCTGTCCGATCACCCCGGGCGTGCCCGGAGGCCCGGCGGTGAGCACGCCGAGAGCCGTCAGCATCACCGCGGGAGCGAGCCACCGGCACGCGGTGGGCCCCATGCGCTGCGGCAGGCCCCGGACACCGGTCGCGAGATCGTCGTCGATGTCCGGGAGGACGTTGACGAGGTGTGCCCCGACGCCGAGCACGGCGCTCCCGACCGTCGCCCACCAGGCGGGCCACGGCTGGGACGGCAGTCCGAGCGTGACGAACGCGGGCAGTGAGGCGAACCCGAGGGCGTAGGGGAGCGGGGAGAGCACGGTGCCTTTCAGGAGGAGGTTGTAGGCCCAGCCTCCGGCCACCACTCCGGCCAGGTGCACCGTCGCCGCCGTCACCCCGCTGAGCAGGGACAGCGGCACGCAGAGAGCCAGCGCCACCGCGGCCGCCCTCGCCACCACGTGCTGCGCCAGGGTGCCGGCGGCCACCGGTTTGTCCCGGCGGCCGACCGCGGTGTCCCGCCGCGCGTCGACGGCGTCGTTGCACCACCCGACGGAGAGCTGTCCGGCCAGCACCGCGGCCGCGACGCCCAGCGAACCGGCGGGCCCGCGGCCGGCCGACAGGGCCAGCGCGGTGACGAACACCGTCACGGCGACCGTCGCCTCCGGGTGGCACGCACGCAGCAACACCAGTAGCCGGTGTGTCGCCCGAGGGGAAGTCGCGCAGGGGTATAGAGACACGGGTGCAAGGTAATGACCGGATCGACCGTGAGGAGACATCCCGGTATGCGTGTCCCCGCGCTCGATGAAATGGCCCCCGCCCCCTCCTTCGCGTCGAACCGGACCACCACCGTCGTCGCTGTGCGGACCGCTCTGCCGTCGCACCGGTACGCCCAGAGCGACCTGACCGAGCTGATCGGTGATCTGTGCCTGCCGCCGGGCGAGGACCGGGGCCTGCTGCGCCGCCTGCACCGCTCGGCGGGAGTGCGTACCCGTCACCTCGCCCTGCCCATCGAGCGGTACCCGGGGCTGACCGACTTCGGGCGGTCCAACACCGCCTGGATCGAGGCCGGTCTCGCGCTCGGCGAGGAAGCACTGGTGGGCGCCTTCGAAAGCGCCGGGATCACAGCGGCGGACGTGGACCTCCTGGTCTGCACGTCCATCACCGGAGTCGCCGCTCCGTCGCTCGACGCCCGCCTCGCCGTTCGGACGGGAATGCGGCCGGACGTGAAAAGGATCCCCGTGTTCGGACTGGGATGCGTTGCGGGCGCCGCGGGTCTGGGCCGGATCCACGACTACCTGTGCGGCCATCCGGAGGACACCGCGGTACTCCTCAGCGTCGAACTCTGTTCGCTGACCCTCCAGCAGCGCGACGGATCGCTCGCCAACCTCGTGGCGGGGGCACTCTTCGGGGACGGCGCGGCAGCAGTCGTCGCCCGCGGCGGCCGGGCGGCGGGGCCGGACGCCGGCCGGCCGCGGGTGGTGGCCACACAGGGCCGGCTGTACCCGGACACCGAACACCTGCTGGGCTGGCAGATCGGCGCCGGCGGCTTCCGCGTCGTCGTCGACGCCGGCATCCCCGACATCGTCCGGGCCCGCCTAGGCCCGGACCTGCGGGCCTTCCTCGCCGCCCGCGGCCTCGGCCCGGACGATGTCGGCACCTGGATCTGCCACCCCGGGGGCCCGAAGGTGCTCTCCGCGGTCGCCGACACGCTCGACCTGCCCGAAGGCGCCCTGGAGTCCGCCTGGAAGTCACTGGCGAGCGTGGGGAACCTGTCCTCCGCCTCCGTGCTGAGGCTTCTCGAGGACATCGACACGACCGGGCGTCCCGCACCCGGGACCTGGGGCGTACTGCTCGCCATGGGCCCCGGGTTCTGCACCGAGTTCGTCCTCCTGCGCTGGTGAGGAAACGCTGATGCTCTGGTACACCGTGCTCGTATCCGCCGTCGCGGCGGAACGCGTCGTGGAACTCGTCGTCGCCAGGCGCAACGCCGCCTGGACCCTGGCCCGTGCCGGCGTCGAGCACGGCCGCGGACACTATCCCGTCATGGTGGCCCTTCACACGGCTCTGCTCGCGGGCTGCCTGATCGAGGTGGCGATCGCCGACCGGCCGTTCGTCCCCGCCCTCGGCTGGTCCATGCTGGGCGTCGTCGTGCTGGCCCAGGCACTGCGCTGGTGGTGCATCAGGACCCTCGGCCCCTACTGGAACACCCGTGTCATCGTCGTTCCCGGAGCGCGCCTGGTCCGGGCCGGCCCCTACCGTTTCGCCCGCCACCCGAACTACGTCGCCGTCGTCGCGGAGATCGCGGCCCTGCCACTGGTGCACTCCGCCTGGCTGACGGCCGTCTTGCTCACCGCGGCGAACGCGGTACTGATGGGCGTCCGCGTCCGCTGCGAGAACACCGCCCTCGCCCAGGCCGTGCCGGCATGAGCCCGGCTCACGACCTCCTGGTCGTCGGAGGCGGGCCCGCCGGCTTGGCCACCGCGTTGCACGCCGCGCGGGCGGGCTTCGACGTCGTCGTGGCCGAGCCGCGCACAGCGCCGATCGACAAGGCGTGCGGCGAGGGACTCATGCCTGGCGCGGTACGGGCGCTGCAGGCGCTGGGCCTGAAGGTCCCCGGCCAGCCGATCGCCGGCATCCGTTACGTGCAGGGCACGCGCGCGGTAGAGGCCGCGTTCCGGCAGGGTCACGGCCTCGGCGTGCGCCGCACCAGCCTCCACGTGGCCCTCCACAAGGCGGTCGTCGACGAGGGAGTCCCCGTACTGCCCCTCCGGGTCAAAGGCGTGTCCCAGGACGCCACGGGTGTGACCGAGTGCGGCACCGGCCTGCGCGCCAGATGGCTGGTCGCCGCGGACGGCCTCCACTCGCCGGTGAGGCGGTCGCTCGGACTGGTGACCACCTGCCGCGGCACGCCTCGGTACGGATTGCGCCGGCACTACGCGGTGCCGTCGCGGTCCCCGTACGTCGAAGTCCACTGGGGCCCGCACGGGGAGGTCTATGTGACACCGCTCGGCCCCCGGCTCGTGGGCGTCGCCCTGCTGACCTCTCGGCGCTCGTCGTTCGGCGCGCAGCTCGCCGGCTTCCCCGAACTCGCCGCCCGGTTCCACGCCGGGGCGGCCGTGACGGACGTCCGCGGCGCGGGGCCGCTGCGGCAGTCGGCCGGCGCCCGCGTCCACGGTCGCGTGCTGCTGGTGGGCGACGCCGCCGGATACATTGACGCGATCACCGGGGAAGGTCTCTCGCTGGCCCTGACGGGCGCCGAAGTGCTGGTCGACCATCTGCGCCGCGGGACGCCCGCCGCCTACGAGTCGGCCTGGCGTGCGGCCACCCGGCGACACAGGTTCCTGACCGAGGGGCTCGTGCGGGCCCGGCAGCAGCCCCTGCTGGCCCGGCTGATCGTTCCCACGGCCAGAAGACTCCCGGGCGTGTTCACCGCCGCGGTGAACGCCCTCGCGTGACCGGATGCCCGCCCCCGCCGCCGTCCCGCATGTGCTGCGGCCGCGCCATCAGCACGGCGACGTCGTCCTGCGGGCGTACGGGCAGCAGTTGCCGCAGGACGCCGTCACAGAGTTCCTCCAGCGGCTGCTGATCATGGTCCCGCAGCGCATGGGCCAGTCGGCCGAGGCCCTGATCGAGGTCGCGGCCGCGGGTCTCGATGAGGCCGTCGGTGTACAGGACCAGCAGACTGCCCGGAGGCAGCGGGATCCGCTCGGCCCGGAAGTCCTGCCCTCCCGTTCCCAGCGGAGTGCCCGGAGGGCCGTCCAGGTAGGTGATCGCTCCGCCGGGCGACGCGACGGCCGGCGGAGGGTGGCCGGCCCTGGCGATCAGACATCCGCCGGAGACGGGATCGTGGACGGCGTAGACGCAGGTCGCCATCTCGTCCTGTCCCATGTCGGCCACCACGGCGTCGAGCGAGCGGAGTACCTGCGCGGGCGGGATGTCGCTCCGCGCGAGCGTCCGCACCGCGGTGCGCAGCTGCCCCATGACGGCCGCGGCGTGGATGCCGTGGCCCATGACGTCTCCGATGACCAGTCCGGTTCTGCCCCCGGGCAGCGTGATGACGTCGAACCAGTCGCCGCCGACATCGTGTTCGCTGGCGGGCAGGTAGCGGCCGGTGAGCTCGAGGCCGCCGACCGTGGGGAGCTCGCTGTTGGTCAGGCTGCGCTGCAGAGTGAGGGCCGCCGCGCGCTGGCGGGTGTACATGAGCGCGTTGTCGATGTTCAGTGCCGCTCGTGCGACGAGTTCGTCGATGAGGACGCAGTCCTGCTCGTCGAAGGGCTCGTGACTGCTGAGCCGCGTCACCACGACGGCCCCGAGTACCTTGCCCCGCGCGACCAGCGGGATCAGCCGAGCCGAGCCGAGGGTCTTGAGGTACGCGCGCAGGTCGTCGGCCCGGGGGTCGGTGATCAACGCCGGCACGTCGGAGCGGTACAGATCGGTCGGACGCCCGTCGGCGATGACCCGTTCGTACAGGGATCCTTGCGGAATCCGGGACATCATGCCGGGCACGAGTTTCGCCGTGGGGGCGGACGGATCCGGGAAGGTGGCGGCCATCCGGCGGACCACACCGTGCGTGGATGCCGCGGACTCGTCCGGTTCGATGAGCTCTTCGAGGAGTTGCACGTCGGCCGAGTCGGCGAGCTGGGGCACCAGCACCTGCACCACCTCCTCCGCGGTCTGCCGCAGGTCCAAGGTGGTGCCGATACGAGTACCGGCCTCCGCGAGCAGGGCGAAGCGGCGCCGGGCGCGCTCGGCCTCGATCTCGGCCCGCTGGCCTTCGGTGATGTCGATGAGGGAGGCGATCAGCCCCAGCGTCCGGCCCGAGCCGTCGACCAGCGGAGCGTACGAGCAGGACCAGGTCCGGTCCCGCTCCGGGTCGGCGGCGGTCCGGCCCGTACGGCGGACGTCGACGACCGCGGTGCCCCGGTCCAGAACTTCCCGCATCGTCGATTCGAGTCCGGCGGCGTTGACGCCGGGCACCACTTCCGAGAGCCGTTTGCCCAGATGCTCGGCGGCGGAGACACCGTTCATCCGTGCCAGGGCGTCGTTGACCCGCAGGAAACGCAGATCGGTGCCGAGGGTGGCCAGGCCGATGGGCGACTGGGTGAAGAGACTCTCCAGGGCCGCCAGCGATTCCCGCATACGCAGCACCTGCGAGGTCTCCACGGCGATGAGGAGGGCCCCCGGCTGTCCCTGCGCGTCGGCGGCCGGGACGATCCACATCTCCATGGTCACGCGGTGGCCGTCACGATGGCGCACGGACAGGGTCCCGACCACGGTTTCCCCGGCGTGGACGCGGCGCGTGAGCTGATCGGCCAGGGGGCCGTTGCCCTCGGGCACCAGCAAGGCGGACGCGGGCCGGCCGAGAATGTCCTCGGGCCGGTGCCCGAGCAGGTCCTGGGCGGCCAGGGACCACTCCACGACGCGTCCCTCCGCGTCTTCCCTCCACAGCGCGATCGGAAGCAGTTCGCGGAGCACGCCCGCGTATCCGACAGCGCCTACGGGCGGCACCTGGCCCGCCGACCGGTGAGCGTCCAATGAGACCTCACTACAAATGGATCATTTAATACCAAATCACCCTATCCGAGACTCCGTGGTCGGGCCCGGCCCGGCACGGATCGGCCTTACTCGGGCACGGCGTCGGGGTTCTGCGCGGCGTCCTTGCGGCCCTGCGGTGTCGGCTTCGCGTGGATGTACAGCTGCCGGCGGTCCGCCACATCGACGTGCGGGGGCAGCGGCAGTTCGAAGCGCACCGGGCGGCCGTGGTCCGCCATCTGCCGCGCGGGGTTGTAGACCCGGTTGAAGCGCCACAGCATCCGGGCGAAGTTCGTCTGGCCCCGGGCCAGGTTGGCCGCCAGGATGCGCCCCGCGCCGAACGCGGTCCGCAGGCCGAGGTGCTTACGGTTGATCACCGACTGCGTGCGCACCAGCTCGCGGTAGAACTCCTCCAGGGGCAGCGTCGTCGGCACGACCGCGTGCTGGATGTCGAAGAGCCGGTAGTCGCGGGTCGTCAGCTTCCGTGCCTCGGTGTGCCAGATCTCCGTCCCCGGATACGGAGTCATCACGGTGAGGTGGACGATCTCCGGAACAGAAAGGGCGAATTCCCGGACGACCCGGAACCGCTCCCGGTCCCAGGCCGGATCGACGATCAGGTTGATGGCGACGGTGATACCGAGCTTCCGCGCCGTCTCGAGGGCGTGGAAGTTCTCATCAGGGCTGATGCGCTTCCGGTAGAGGTCGAGCCCTTCGGCGTCGATCGCCTCCATACCGAGGAACATGTATTTCAGGCCGAGACGTGACCAGCGCTCGAAGATCTCCCTGTTGCGCAGCAGAACATCGGCACGGGTCTCGAGGTAATAGCTCTTGCGGATACGGCGGCGTTCCAGCTCCGCGGCGATCCCGTCGCCGTGTTCGGGACGGATGAAGGCGACGTCGTCGACGATGAAGACGTTCCGCTCCCGGATGCTCGCCATTTCCTCCGCGGCGACCTGCGGAGAAGCCTTTCGGTAACTGCGGCCGTAGAAGGTCCAGGCGGAGCAGAAAGAGCAGTCCCAGGGGCAGCCGCGGGTGAATTCGATGGAGGCGCAGGGGTCGAGCTCGCCGATGAAGTAGCGGCGGCGGTGCCGCAGGAGATCGCGCGCGGGGCGAGGGGAGTCGATGCTGTGCAGCATCGCGGGCGCCGGGCCCCGGCCCTCCAGGGTGACCGCCCCGGGCACGGAGGACAGGCCGCCGTCGCGGGCGGCGTCGAGGAGCGGCCCGATCGCCGTCTCACCCTCGCCGCGAGCCACCGCGTCCACGGCGCCGTCGGCCTGCTCCAGGACGTCGTCGGCGACGAAGGACACGCTGTGCCCGCCGAAGAAGACAAAGACGCCGGGCAGCCTGCGCTTGGCGTCCTGGGCGATCTCGATCGCCTCGGGAATGTTCGCCAGGTAATTGAGAGAAACGCCGATGGCCTCCGGCCGGAAGGATTCCATAAGGCGCGTCAGCGCCGTATGCGACTCGGTCTGCAGGTCGATCACCCGCACCTCATGACCCGATTCCCGTGCCGCACCCGCGACACGCTCGAGGCCCAGCGGCTCCAGACGCAGGAAGATCTCCGAATACATGAGCGCGCTCGGATGAATCAACAGCAACCGCATGCCGGCCTCCAACTCGTAGAAGAGGAAAACCCACACCCTTGTGCGAGCACTCCGGGCCCTGTCGGTCACCCTCGTGGCCGCGCTGCGGAGTGCGAGACGGTGGCATGAGATGTCGGCAAGCAAACACCTCGTCACATCCGAGTCGCGGGACCTGACGGAGGAGAGCGCCCTTCGTGTCTCGTTTCCGACTCGCATGGCGGCACGTCACGGGCCGGAGCGGGGGCGGCTGCGTGTACGGCGGCAGGCGTCCGTGTGAGCGGTGGTGGCCGTCAGCTCCTGCACGTCCCTGTCCGACCCGTCATCCGGCGCAGGTGCAGCACGGCACACACCGGGGCCGATACGGGACCGACGAAAGGCGGCCGTGTCGATCGGTGCCAGGACGCTTATGGTGCACAGACAGGGCCATGTACGTCGTGACCGCCGTAAGTCGTGGTATCCCGGGCGGATGACGGCAGGATGACGCCGGCCTGACAGCAGGTCCGTAGCCCCGGGCTGTTCGTGACCCGTGGGCCAGGACGGAGAAGCGGTCCCCGCATCCTCACTCGCAAGGTGTCGTTCATCGCGGGCGCCGTCACCACGAAGGCCGACCTGACGACGGACGGTGAAGGGGCGTTCCACCACGAGCAGCGGCCCGTGGGTGGCGGCGCCGCCGGTAGGCGGGCTCGTCATCGCGCGTGACCAGGGCGGGGCTGCCGCGAGCGGCAGGCTGAGGAATTTCGTCCCCGCGCCCATGGGGCGAACCCGCGATGAGTACGCCGTGAGTTCACCCGCTGAGCTCAGCGTGTCAGCTCAGCCGGTGGCGAACGTCCGGCGCCCAGAAGGTCCTTGTGCGGGAGATCAGTGGGGGATGCCGTCGATCAGGTCCCGTGCGCCCTGGCGCAGCAGCGCGACCGCGACGGAGGTGCCCAGGGTGGCGGGGTCGAGGCGTCCGGCCCACTCGTGGGCGTTGAGGATCACCTTGCCGTCGGGGGAGAAGACCTTCGCCCGCAGGGACAGTTCACCGTTCCGCTCGCACCGGGCGTAGCCCGCGATGGGGCTGTTGCAGTGCCCTTGCAGCACATGGAGGAACATGCGCTCGGCCGTTACCTCCCGGTGCGTGCCGGGGTGGCCCAGGTCGCTCACCGTGTCGATCAGCGCCGAGTCGCCCTCCCGGCACTGCAGGGCCAGGACCCCCGCGCCGATCGGCGGGCACATCACCTCGGTCGACAGCGTCTGAGTGATCACGTCCGCCCGCCCGATGCGCTCCAGTCCCGACACGGCCAGGAGCAGCGCGTCCGCGTCGCCCGCGGCCAGCTTCTCCAGGCGCCGGTTGGCGTTGCCCCTCATCGGCACGCACTCCAGGTGCGGGTGCGAGACGGCCAGTTGGGCGGTGCGGCGCACGGAAGAGGTGCCGATGCGGGTGCCTTCGGGCAGCTCGTCGAGCGTCAGGCCGCCCGGGTGGATCAGCGCGTCGCGTACGTCGTCGCGCTCCAGGAACGCCGCGAACACCGTTCCCGCCGGCAACGGCCGGTCCGCGGGCACATCCTTGACGCAGTGCACCGCGAGATCGGCCTCGCCCGCGAGCAGAGCGGCGTCGACCTCCTTGGTGAACGCGCCCTTCCCTTCGACGAGGGACAGGTCGCCCATCCATTTGTCGCCGGTGGTCTTGACCGGGACGACCACGGTCGTGATGCCGGGGTGGAGTGATGCCAACTCGGCGCGGACGCGCTCCACCTGGGCGAGCGCCATGGGGGAGTCGCGGGAGACGATGCGGATCCGGTCAGGGGTGGACATGGCGTCCACGATAGACCGCGGGACAGGGCGCTACGGTCCCGGACACCGACGCGCCCCCGTCCCGATACGGTGAGTTGCTGTGCCGCCGGCAGGACGCGGGCCGTCGTCGCCGGTGCACCCCGGCCGTCCCTCGCCGGTTCGCCCGTTGCGCCCGCCGGATCGCGCGCCTGGGAAGGGCCGGCCGGAAGCAACGGCCCCGACCCGGCAGCCCTATCGGAACGCGGCGACGTAACGCCGCGACCAGTCGGCGAAGGTACGCGGCGCACGGCCGAGAACACGCTCGACATCGGGGCTGACGCGCTGTTCCGCGCCGGTCGGTTCGCCGAGGATGGCCAGGGTCGTCTCCACCACCGGTTCGGGCATGAACCGCAGCATCTCCTCGCGGGCCTCTTCGCGGGTCTGCTCCATGAACCGGACCGGTTCACCGAGCGCTTCGCCGATCGCCGCGGCCCGCTGCCGGGGCGTGCTCGGCGCGGGTCCCGTCAACTCGTAGATGCGTCCGCCGTGTCCGTCCTCACGCAGCGCCACGGCGGCGACCTCGGCGATGTCGTCCGGGTCGACGGTGGGCAGGCCGACGTCACCGAAGGGTGCGGCGACGCTCCGGTGCGCGCGGACCGTCTCGGCCCAGGCGTAGGCGTTGGAGTTGAAGCCACCGGGCCGCAGGATCGTCCACGTCATGCCGGACTCGCGTACGGCGTCCTCGATCGTGCGCGCCGTGTCCCCGTGCGAGGCCGACTGCGGCCTGGTCGCGACTCCTTGGGAGGACAGCAGGACGACCCGGCCGACTCCTCCGGCCTTGGCGACGTCCAGGATCTCGTACGGGTTCAGCAGATGCGCGCTCGCACCGCCGTTCTGCAGGAACAACGCGTCGGCGCCGTCGAACACGGGGCGCAGGCTCTCCGCGTCGGTCAGGTCCGCCGCCCGGTGCGGGACGGCCTTCGGGACGTCCGCGTCCTTGATGGTCCGGGACGTCGCGGTCACCCGCTCACCGCCGGCCGCGAGGACCTGTACCAGCGAGCGTCCGACATTGCCGGTCGCCCCCGTCACTACGATCATGACAACTCCTCTGTGTTTCCAATGTGGTTACCGATGCACGGGCTACGGGTCGGAGTGCCGCCGACCTCTTGTCCGGGCGATGTGGGGACGCTAACACCGGCGGTATAGTAGGTACCTACAGGAAAGTGGCTAACCGATAGGGATGTGTATGGCACGCGAAGCGACCCGGACGCCGCCCGCCGCGTCCGACCCGGAGCTGGCCTGCCCGATCGGGCCGGTCGTCGACATCGTGTTCAGCCGGTGGACCACACCGATCCTGTGGAGCCTGCACACCTACGGGCGGCAGCGATTCGTCGAACTGGAACGGCGGATCGCCAGGATCACCCCGAAGGTGCTGACGCAGCGGCTGAGGCAACTGGAACGCGACGGCCTCGTCGTACGCACCTACCATCCCGAGGTCCCCCCTCGGGTCGAGTACGAGATCAGCGAACTCGGCCGCAGTCTCGCCCCGCTCTTCGCGCACCTGGCCGAATGGGCCGCCGACAACCTGGACAAGGTCGAGCAGGCGCGGCACGACTACGACACCGTTCCGGTCCGCTGATTCACCTGGTCGGCGGCCGTCCCGCCGCCGGATGGCCGGGCCGTGTGCGCCGCTGCCCGTTGCCCATCGCGCCGACGACCCGTTACCACGGTGTGTCCGGACCGATGGATGGAGGCGACATGGGGATCCTCGACAGCGCGCGCGTGGCCGTTCGGCTGCCGGCACAGGACCTGGAGCGAGCGAGGCGCTTCTACTCCGAGAAGCTCGGGCTCGAACCCGTCGACGAGCGCCCGGGCGGGCTCCTCTATCGCTGCGGGGGCGCGGACTTCGCCCTGTTCCGGTCCGCGGGAGCTTCGCCCGGGACCTTCACGCAGATGGCGTTGGAGGTCGACGACCTCCGGGCCGCCATGGACGAGCTCAAGCGGCGCGGCGTGGTGTTCGAAGAGGTCGATCTGCCCGGTCTGAAGACCGTGGACGGCATCGCCGAGATCCAGGGGAACTATCCGAGCAAGGGCGCGACGGGCGAGCTCGGGTGCTGGTTCCGTGACAGCGAAGGCAACATGCTGGGACTCGGCCAGCCGGTCCGCTGACGGACCACCGCGCGTACCGCTCGGCGAGGCGGCGACCTGTAGGGGCCGGTGGTGCTGGGCTTCAGGGCTGAGCAGCGGCCCCCGGCCGCTATCCCCGTCGTGGACTGCGGACCTGACACGGTGTCGTCTACGTGGAATCGGCCGACGAGACGATGACGGCCGGATGCGTCGGCATGGATCTGATGCCTGTCGAGCGGATGCTCCGGCAAGGCCGACTTCACGGCCGGATGCGTCGCTCGGCGGCGTCGAACGCGGGCGCGAGCGGGGCCAGCGCCGTGCGGAGTTGGTCGGGCAGTGAGCCGGAGGGCACGACCAGCCCTCCGGCGCCGAGACTCCCCGCGACCCCTGCGTTCCCGGCCGGCCGGAGCCAGCCTTCCAGCGCGATGCGCACCGCCGCGGCCACGCTCGCCGCGAGAACGCGGGCCGTGTGCGCGCCGGCGTCGACCAGGCGTTCGGCGATCACCGCCGTGAGAGGGGGCTCGATGCCGGCGGTGGAATCGAGGAACGCGTCGCGCAGCGCGGTCCGGGTGATGATCAGCAGCAGCGCCTGATGTTCGCGCTCGCCGGTGTTCGCGTACTGCTCGATCACCGCTTCGGTGACGGCGTCAGCCAGGCGCACTTCCGCGGGCCGGGCCGCGACCGCCGCCGCGATCCGCGCCTCCCGGTCAGCGGTGACAGCGGAGACGATCGCCTGCTCGCGGCTGGCGAAGTAGTTGTTGTAGGTGCGCGGCGAGACCCCGGCCGCCTCGGCGATGTCCTCGACCCGCACTTGGTCGGGTCCGCGCTCCACGGCCAGGCGCAGGGCCGCCTCGCGCAGCGCCTCGCGCGTGGCCTGCTTCTTCCGCTCCCGCAGCCCTGGTGGTGGTGTCGTCACGGCGTCAGCGTTCCATAAAAGTCGCGCGCACGCAATCTTGCGTGCGCGCACTTTTCTTGTCAGTCTCGACCGACCGAGACCGACAGGACCGAGACCGACAGACAGGGACGTCACCATGCGCGCCAGAGGAATGACCTACGACACCGGATTCGTCGTGCACGGCCAGATGTCGCGCGAGCACTTCCACCCCGAGGTGGTCCGGCGCGAGCTCGCCATCATCCGCGACGACCTGCACTGCAACGCGATCCAGATCATCGGCGGCGACCCGGACCGACTGGAACTGGCTGCCACCGCCGCCGCCGAACTCGGCCTGGAGGTCTGGTTCTCGCCCTATCCGCTGGAACTGGGTCCGGAGCAGATCCTCACCCTCTTCCGCGACTGCGCCGAGCGAGCGGAACGGCTCCGGCAGCAGGGGGCCGGCGTCGTGTTCGTCGCCGGGGTCGAGCTGAGCGTGATGAACCGCGGGTTCCTGCCCGGAGAGAGCCCCGAGGAGCGGGTCGAGCAACTGATGAGCCGACCCGAGCGGCGGGCGGAAGCGATGCGCGAGCTCGGCGTGCGCATCAACGCATTCCTCCGCGACGCCGCGGCCGCGGTCCGCGAGCGCTTCCAGGGCAAACTCACCTACGCATCCATCCAGTTCGAGCAGGTCGACTGGACTCCCTTCGACATCGTGACGTTCGAGCTGATCCGCTCCGCCGAGGTCGCCGACCGATTCCGGGACGCGGTGCGCACCCTGGCCCGTGACCCGAAGCCGCTCGCCATCACCGGATTCGGCACCGCGGCCTACCGCGGCGCTGGGGACCGCGGTGGGCGGGTGCTGGAAGTGGTCGAGTACGACCCTGGGACCAGGGCCCCGGTACGGCTCAACGGCGTGTACGAGCGTGACGAGGCCGGCCACTTTCTCGGATGTCGAAGGGGCTCTGGCCTGTTTCGGGATCAGTGTGCAGGTCCACCGGCTGATCCACGGCCTCTCCGTGCCGACCTCTCTGACACGGCGGTACGGGGAGTTCGCGCCCCGCGCCCGGTTCACGGAACTGCAAACCGCGATCCTGTCTCTGGGGCGTACCGTCGAGCCCGACGACCTCACGGGGGACGTCCACCGCTATCGCTTGCCCGGGTCCGATGCTCGCATCTTCGTCATCAGCGACCCCGACCCGTATGGGGCCGGCGCCCATGATCTCGATGATCAGGAGGCTCATCAGGCGGGCGACGTGTGGGCATTGAGCGTGTCCCCGGCATGGTGGGGAGCTGCACCAGGGGCCGAGGCGCGGTGACGGTCAACGCCCGTCAGCGAACGTGGTCGCTCTTCGGCCCGATGCCTTCGATCCTGGTCGGAGTTCCCTCCGGGCCGAACGAGTGGTGGAAGGTGAAGGCGTGCGGCGCGGAGCCGTGGTCGTGGAGGTGTTCCAGCCTGGAAACCCCGTCCTGCCAGGTGGGTATCGCGCCGTCGGAGATCCACCAGATCACGTAACTTGGGTGCCCTGTCCTCTCGAACCAGTCGTAACGCCTGTTCAACGCCTCACGGTGCAGCCCGGTGTAGACGGCGTCGAAGGCGGGGCGCAGGTCGGTCCAGAGTGAGAGGATCGCGGCCAGGGCGGTGGTTTCCACCGTGTGGCCCTTGCCGTACCAAGTCGGTACGGCGAACTCTCCCCATGCACCCCAGTCCGCCTCGAAGAGCATGCCGCGGTCACCGTCTGCCGCTTCAGCACGCGCGAGGTACCCGGGGTGCTGGCTGATCTTCCGGTAGACGGCCTCACCACTGTCATAGAGCTCGCGCGTGAGAGGTCCGGGATCGGCGAGAGGTGACTTCAGGACGCCGAATGTGTACAGCACAAGATGGGGCATGCGTCTCTCCCTGGTCGGGGTGCCTGGTGTGGACCCGGTTCGGTGGCTTACGCACGGGGCGAGGATCCGTGGGGCGCGATCAACTCATTCCGTCGCGGGCGGCTCAGCCTGAAGGAAGTCCTGTGCGACCGTGGGCGATCGCCGAAGACCAGGTGAAGGTAGCTGTCTCTGCGGGCCATGTCGAAGTTGCGTTTTCCCTGTCCAAGTGGCCTCTTGCGCCGGTCATTGCGGGTGCTGGGGCGGTGACGGGCGGGGCAGGTTGCGGGGTACCAGGAGATCCACTCCGGCCGATCGGTTCGCCCGCCATGCCCGTCCGCACCCCTGACCGACAGCCCCGGCGCAGCCCCCTCGTCGGACCGATGATGCCGCCCCGGCCGTCGGGCTTCGGCGGATACCCCGCCGGCCGGGCCCGCTCCGCGTCCGCAAGCCCCCGCCCCTCGCGCAGCACAATGCTCCGGGAACCCTGGCAATCGCCTGATTCGCCGGACAGGAACCAGACGGCCGGGCGGAGCCGGGATCGAAAAGCAACTTCCGTCCTTGACTAAACAATTGCTCTACTAAACCGTTTACTGGACAACGTTGTCAATCCAGTGCACAGTAACGCCCCGGAGTGATGAATCCGCTCCCTCCAGGGAAAGGGCGAACGTGATGGTGTACGGAGCACTGGACATCGGGGGCACGAAGATCGCCGGCGCGCTCGTGGACGAGGAGGGCGGGCTGCTCGTGCGGGCCGAGCGGGCCACCCCCGCCCGGCGGCCGGCCGAAGAGCTGATGGGTGCCGTGACGGCGGTACTCGACGAGCTGGCCTCGCACCGCGCATGGGACGCGCTGTCCTGTCTCGGAATCGCGAGCGCCGGTCCCCTCGACACGGCGGCCGGCACGGTGAGCCCGGTCAACATCCCCGCCTGGCGCCGGTTTCCGCTGGTCGAGCGGGTGCGCGCGCATCCGCGGACGCCGCTCGGTCTCCGTCCCGTACTGGTGGGTGACGCCGTGGCGATGACAGCGGCCGAACACTGGCTCGGCGCGGCCCGCGGGGTGGACAACGCCCTGTGCATGGTGGTGTCGACCGGTGTCGGCGGCGGACTCGTACTGAACGGCCGCCTCCACCCCGGGCGTTCGGGGAACGCCGGCCACATAGGCCACATCACCGTGGACCTGGACGGGCCCCTCTGCGCCTGCGGCGCCCCCGGCTGTGTCGAGGGGCTGGCCAGCGGCACCGCCATCGCGGCCCACGCCCGGGCCGCCGGCTGGACCGCCCCGCCCGGTGCGACGCCGGACGCCGCGGCGGTCGCGGCCGCGGCCAGGGGAGGGGACGTCCGTGCGCAAGCGGCGTACGAGCGCGCCGCGCAGGCGCTGGCTGCGGCGATCGCGGCGACGACCGCTCTCGTCGAACTGGACCTGGTGGTGATCGGAGGCGGCGTGGCACAGGCCGGTGACACCCTCTTCACGCCCCTGCGCCGCCGCATGGCGGACTACGCCGTGCTCGACTTCACCCGTGACGTGCCGATCGTGCCGGCCCGGCTCGCCCTCGACGCCGGGCTCATCGGGGCCGCGGCTGTCGCGTCGGCCGCTGCCGGCCATCCGGCCGTGCAGGTGGCGGCGCCCCGCCCGTAAGGGGGGCGGGGCAGTGGCGCAAACGGTGTCCACGGAGTCGGCCGAGATGAACAACTACTAAACTTAACCGGTTTGGCTTCAAGTGTTGTGTCCATGTCTTTCGGCGCCTAACCTCTCTTCCAGTCGCCCGTACGAAAGACGAACTGCCACCGCTCGACGCTGCTTTGACCGGCAAAAGGCGGCAGTCCGTCCGGGTGACCTCTTCTTCCCGCCGACCGGTGGGAGCCGCAGTCAATACCCGGTCGGCGGGGACCCTGTCCCCGCCCTGCGGCGTATCCCTTGCGATACCTGCCGAATTCCGGACGTTCAGAGTTCCGAATCCGGACTCCGGATGCATTGCGGCAGGGGGACAAGAGCGTCCGAACGACATGACACTTCCGCGCGCCCGGGCCACCGCGCCCGACGCACGCGTGCAACCACGTTGGGAGCAGACCATGAGAAGGAAACTGGCCACCGCGGCGGGAGCGCTGCTGGCCATGGCCGCCACCCTGTTCGCCGCCCCCGCCCCGGCCCACTCGGCGGAGGCGGCGTCCGGGTTCCACATCAGCGAAGGCCGGCTGCTGGACGCCGGCGGCAACGACTTCGTCCTGCGGGGCGTCAACCACGCCCACACCTGGTATCCGAGCCGTACGACCCAGGCGCTCAAGGACATCAAGGCGCTGGGTGCCAACTCCGTACGGGTCGTACTGAGTACGGGCGACCAGTGGACCAGGAACGACGCAGCCGACGTCGCGAACGTTGTCGCGCAGTGCAAGGCGAACCGGCTCGTCTGCGTCCTCGAGGCGCACGACACGACCGGGTACGGCGAGGCCGGTGCCGCGGTCCCCCTCTCCCGCGCGGTCGACTACTGGATCGACGTCCAGGCCGCGGTCAAGGGCCAGGAGAAGTACGTCATCCTCAACATCGGCAACGAGCCCTACGGGAACTCCGGATACAGCGCCTGGACATCCGGCACGACCGACGCGATCAAGCGGCTGCGCGCCGCCGGATTCGACCACACCCTCATGGTGGACGCGCCGAACTGGGGCCAGGACTGGTCGTTCACCATGCGGGACAACGCCGCCGGCGTCTTCGCCGCCGACCCCGACCGGAACACCATGTTCTCGATCCACATGTACGGCGTCTTCGACACCGCGACCGAGGTCAGGGACTACCTCAACCGGTTCGTGTCCAACGGACTTCCCATCCTCGTCGGCGAATTCGGCGACGCCCACTCGGACGGCAACCCCGACGAGGACGCCATCATGGCGACGGCCGAGCAGCTCGACGTCGGCTACATGGGCTGGTCGTGGAGCGGCAACGGCGGCGGCGTCGAATACCTCGACATGGCCACCGGCTTCAACGCCTCCCAGCTCAGCCCCTGGGGTCAGCGCATCTTCAACGGCGCCGACGGGATCAAGCAGACCGCACGCGAGGCCGGCGTCTTCACCGGCGGCCCGGCGGCCGGCGGCTGCCAGGTCACGTACCGGCTGAGCGACTGGGGCAGCTCCTTCAACGCCGATGTGACGATCCGCAACACCGGCACCACCGCCGTCAAGGGCTGGCAGCTCGACTTCGCCTTCCCAGGTGACCAGAGGGTCAACTCGGCCTGGAACGCCAAGGTCGTCCAGCAGGGGGCACAGGTCCGTGCCACCCATGAGCCCTGGACCGAGACCGTCCCCGCCGGCGGCAGCGTGAGCTTCGGCCTCAACGGCTCCTCCAGCGGCGCCAACGGGATCCCCGCCGCCTTCACCCTCAACGGCACGCCCTGCGCCAAGGGCTGACGGGACACTCGTCCTGCCGGGCACCGGAACGCTCCAGGGCCCCGACCGGGAAGGTCGGGGCCCTGGAGCATGTCCGCCGTGTCAGGTGCGCTGCGGTGCGGGCGCCGTCGATCCGCGGGGGGTGAGCGAAGGAGTGGGCACCTGAAGGGCCCCGCTGTGCGTCCCGTCGAGCACCGCGAACAGCGTGCGAGCGACCTCCGCGCCGAAGTGGTGCACGTCGTGGCTCATGGCCGACAGCGTCGGATGGGTTATCCGGCACAGCTGGGAGTCGTCCCACGCCAGCAGTGACACGTCGTCCGGGATGACGAACCCCATCTCGGCCGCGACGCCCGCACCGGCGACGGCCATGATGTCGTTGTCGTACACGATGGCGGTGGGCCGGTCCGCGGAAAGGAGCAGGGACCGGGTGGCGCGGGCGCCCTCCTTGCCGTCGAACCCGGTGGAGATCTGCCGGCCCTGCTCCAGTCCCAGCTGGCGCATCGTGGTTTCGAAGGCGGCGGCCCGGATGGAGCTGTGCCCCAGTCCGGCCGGGCCGCCGACGCGTGCGATGCGGCGGTGGCCCAGCGCGGCCAGATAGCGGACCGCCTCGGCGGCCGCGGTCGCGTCGTCCGTCCATACGGCCGGGAAGGCGCCGGTCAGGGACGGATGCCCGACGGCGACCGCCGGCAGGCCGACGGCCTGCAGTGCCGGCACCCTCGGGTCGTCGTCGTGGAAGTCGACCAGGATCGCTCCGGCGATCGTCCGGCTGCGCCACCATGTCTTGTGGAGGTCGATCTCCTCGTCGAGGTCCCGTACCAGGCGCAGCAGCAGCGAACAGGAGCGGTCCGCCAGGACGCTCTCGATGCCGGAGATGAATTCCATGTAGAAGGGTTCGAGGCCGAGCAGCCGGGCGGGCCGGCACAGGGCCAGCCCCACGATGTCGACCCGCTGGCTGGAGAGGCTGCGTGCGGTCAGGTTCGGCGCCCAGCCCAGTTCGCGTGCGGCGGCGAAGATCCGCTCGCGGGTGGCCTGCGAGACGCCCGGCTTGTGGTTGAAGGCGAGCGAGACCGCCCCCTTGGAGACACCGGCACGGGCGGCGACGTCCTTGATCGTGACGCGAGTCGTTCCCGTCACATCACGTCCACGCTGAACAGGGCGGCCCGCACGTCCTCGACGTCCACGGAGCCGCAGCCGCTGACCTTGATACGGGTCCGCTCGCCGGGCAGGAGCGTCGTGAGCCCCTGGTCGGCGGCGGCTCGGGGGCCGAGCCGGTCGGCCTGGAGGAGGAGGTCTCTGACCAGAGTGTGTGCGCTCACCACGATGTCGACTCTATCGCTCTCGCCCGGGACCGGTTCCACAGCGATGTCGTACCGGGGCCGGGGATAGGCGAAATCCTTGTCGCGAACGGGGAAGTGGAGAGCGCGCAGGCCGTCGGCGTCGGCGACGAGGAACTCCTTCGCGGACCGCTCCGCGGGTGCGAGCGCCGGCGGAACGGGCATCCGCACGACCGAGCGCGGTCCGGCGGTGACGTCGACGACGCCCTCGTGCACCGTGGTGCCGTCCGCCTCCAACAGGCGCAGGGCCACCGACGTCCGCCACACGGCGGCGGACTGGTTGACGACGGCGAGCGTCAGGCCTTCGTCGCCCGGCTGGAGGGTGAGGAGCCGGTCCGCGTACACGCGGCGCAGCTCGTGGTGAAGGGGCTTGAGCCTGCCGTCGCCGTCGACCGCCGACCACGAGCTGACCGGCCAGCAGTCGTTGAGCTGCCAGACCACCGTGCCCGCGCAGACGGGCCAGTGGGAGCGCCAGTGCTCGATCCCGGCGGCGACGGCACGGGCCTGGACGACCTGGGTGAGGTAGTGCCAGCGGTCGAAGTCGTCGTCGGGGAGCGGGAAGTGGCGGGCGACACCGCGGTTCAGTTTGCCGTTGCCGTCCTCGGCCTTCTGGTGGTGCAGCATGCCGGGGGAGTCGGGTGCCGGCCGCTCGCCGGGGAGTGCGCGCCGCAGGGTCGCGATCGCGGGCGGTGCCTGCCAGCCGAACTCGGCGACGAAACGCGGGACGCTCGCGCGGTACTCGGCGTAGTCCTGGCGGTTCCATACCTCCCACGAGTGGAAGGTGCCGTGGGCCGGGTCATTGGGGTGGTGGTCCCAGGAGCCGGACCAGGGGCTTCCCGCCGTGTAGGGGCGGGTGGGGTCGAGCTCGGCGACCACACGGGGCAGCAGGCCGAGGTAGTAGCCCTCGCCCCAGGAGTCGCCCGCGAGTTCGCTCTCCCAGCCCCAGTCCCTGAAGCCCCACAGGTTCTCGTTGTTGCCGTTCCACAGCACCAGGCTGGGGTGCGGCATCAGCCGGACAACGTTGTCGCGGGCTTCCGCCTCCACCTCCCCGCGCAGCGGCTGCTCCTCCGGGTAGGCGGAGCAGGCGAAGAGGAAGTCCTGCCAGACCATCAGGCCGAGCTCGTCGCAGGCGTCGTAGAAGGCGTCGTCCTCGTAGATGCCGCCGCCCCAGATCCGCACGAGGTCGACGTTGGCGCCGGCGGCCTGCTCGAGCCGGGCGCGGTAGCGATCGGGGGTGATCCGGGAGGGGAAGACGTCGTCGGGGATCCAGTTGACCCCGCGTGCGAAGATCCGCATGCCGTTGACGACGAGGGTGAAGCCGGTGCCGTACTCGTCGGCAGAGCGGTCGAGCTCGATCCGGCGGAAGCCGATCCGGCGCTGCCAGACGTCCAGAGGACCGTTCTCGTCGGACAGTGTGACCTCGAGGTCGTACAGCGGCTGCCCGCCGTAGCCGCGCGGCCACCACAGCCGCGGGTCCGCCACTTCCAGCTCCAGCACCGCCTCTTCGCCCTCGAAGGTCACTTCGGCCTGTACTCCGGCGACCGTGGCCCTGGCCGTGAGCGGCCGCCCCTCACCCCGGCGGGTGCGCTCCGCCTCCAGCCGTACCTCCACCCGGCCGGTGCCGTCGGCGACGGTAACCAGCGGCCGGACCTGCGCGAGGCGTGCGGTCGACCAGTGTTCCAGCCGGACCGGCCGCCAGATCCCGGCGGTCACCAGCGTGGGTCCCCAGTCCCAGCCGAAGCTGCACGCCATCTTGCGGATGTACTGCGACGGTTCCGGATAGACGTTCGGCCGGGACCCGGTCAGGGAACGGACCGCCTCCGCCTGGTCGTAGGCGGAGGCGAAGTGGACGTCCAGGGGGCCGGTGCGGCCGGTGACGTCGAAGCGGTAGGAGCGGTGCATGTTGCGGGTACGGCCCAGTTCCTGGCCGGCGAGGGTGATCAGCGCGGCGGTGTCGAGGCCGTCGAAGACCAGGTCGGTCCGCTCGTGGGCACTGTCGTGCGTCAGGTCGGTGAGGTAGGTCCACCCGCGCCGGCCGACCCAGGCGACTTCGGTCTCGTTGAGTCCGATGAAGGGGTCGGGGATGACGTCGGCGGCCAGCAGATCGGTGTGGACGCAGCCGGGGACCCGAGCCGGGAGCAGCGCCTCTTCGTGGCGCACGCTCCACCCCTCGGTGAGCTGGGTGACGTCCTTCATGGTGCGGCTCCAATCGCCTGACTCAGGCCGTGGATGTACGACGTCGCACAACCTAACCCGGTGATCAGGCCCTGTCCATAAACCGGTCAAGCTTCGGTTCTTTCGTCGGTTGCCCCCTCCAACCCACGCTGAGGGGCTTGAAGACGGTTCGCCGGTAACGATTAGGCATCGTGGTGGAAATCAGAGCTTTACCGGTTCACCTCATGCCTGCCATAGTGCCGACATCCCACCCGGACCTGAGCCGCAATCCTGAAGGAGTTGGGCACATGGGGAAGAAGAAGACGCTCGCGGGCGTGCTTCTGGCCGTCGCGACCTTGACCGTCGCGGGGTGCAGTGGCGGAGGAACACCCTCCGCCGAGACGGCGACGGTTCCCGCCGACCCGAACGAGGTGGCCGGCACGATCACCGTCCTCACCCACCGCACCGATCTCGTCCAGAACGGCGCGATGGACGCGTACGCGGCGGAGTTCAAGAAGATCTACCCCAAGGTCAAGGTGAAGTTCGAGGGCCTCACCGACTACGAGGGAGAGGTCAAGATCCGGATGAACACCGACGACTACGGTGACGTCCTCATGATCCCGGCCGCCGTGTCCAAGAACGACTACCCGAAGTTCTTCGCCCCCCTCGGTCCCGCCGGCGAACTGACGGCCAAGTACCGCTTCAGCGACAAGACCGACGTCGGCGGCAAGGTCTACGGCATCGCCCAGTTCGGCACGGCCAACGGCTTCGTCTACAACAAGTCGGTCTGGAAGAAGGCCGGCGTCACCAAGTGGCCGACCACTCCCCAGGAGTTCCTCGCCGGGCTCCGGGCGATCAAGTCCAGGACCGGCGCCGTGCCGTACTACACCAACTTCAAGGACGGCTGGCCCCTGGTCCAGTGGGGCGGCAACCTCGGCTCCGTCACCTGCGACAGCGACGCCGGCAACAAGCTGGCGGGCCCCGTCTCTCCCTGGAAGCAGGGCGGCGAGCTCAACGTGAGCGACACGCTCCTGCACGACATCGTCAAGGGCGGACTGTCCGAGAAGGACCCCAACACCACCAACTGGGAAGCCTCCAAGGGCATGGTGGCCAAGGGGGAGATCGGCACGATGATGCTGGGCTCCTGGTCGATCACGCAGATGAGGGACGCGGCCGAGAAGGCGGGCGCGAAGCCGGGCGACATCGGTTTCATGCCGTTCCCCGCGCAGAAGGACGGCGCATTCTGCGCCACGGTCGTCTCCGACTACCAGCAGGCCGTCAACATCCACTCGGAGCACAAGGGAGCGGCCCGGGCCTGGATCGACTGGTTCACGGAGAAGTCCGGCTACTCCGCGAAGGAGGGCGCTGTTCCCACCATGAAGTCGGCCCCCATGCCGGACACACTCAAAGACTACGTTGACAACGATGTCACGTTCGTGGAGCGCTCCGAGACCAGGACCGGGCAGGTCAACGCCATAGACAACGCCGCCGAGATCGGTCTCAACACACCCGACTACCGGCAGAAGCTGATCGACATCGCCCGCGGCGCCCAGAGCGGCAGCCTCCAGGACTTCTTCGCCGACCTCGACAAGAGGTGGGACGAGGCAGCGAAGACCGCCGGCTCCTGACAGACGGCGGAGGCGGGCCCCGGCAGCACCACACCGGCCGGGGCCCATCGCCTGCCGCGCATCAGCGGACGACGAAAGGCCCGACATGACCGAGACGACCAAGACGGCGGCCGCGCGACCGCCGCGCGCCGCCACCTCCTCGCACAGGACCAGGACGGCGAGCGACCCTCACGGCACGCCGAACCGTCGGGGACGGGGGCGGACGCTCCGCCGGATCACCCCGTGGATGTTCCTGGCCGTGCCCCTGGTTCTGCTGATCACGTTCACCTATGTCCCCGTAGGGAACATGATCTATTACAGCTTCACCGACTGGGACGGCATCAGCCCCGACCCCAACTTCACCGGGGCCGACAACTACATCCAGATCTTCACCCGGCCCGAGCTTTTCCGGGTGTTCTTCGTCAGCTTCTACTACCTCGCCGCATCCGTCGTGCAGATCGTCGTCGCGCTGTACTTCGCGACGGTCCTCAGCTTCGACATCCGCTTCCGCAACCTGTTCAAGGGGATCCTCTTCTTCCCCTACCTGATCAACGGCGTGGCCATCGGCTTCGTCTTCCTCTACTTCTTCCAGGACGGCGGCACCCTGGACTCGGTCCTCTCCTGGTTCGGCGCCGGCACCGACCATGCCTGGCTCGGCGACCCGACCTCCGCCAACACCTCACTGGCCGGCGTATCCGTCTGGCGTTTCACCGGCCTGAACTTCGTCCTGTTCCTCGGGGCGATCCAGTCCATCCCCGGGGAGCTCTACGAGGCCGCCCAACTGGACGGCGCGAGCAGAGGGCAGCAGTTCCGGCACATCATCGCCCCGAGCATCAAGCCCGTGCTGAGCCTGAGCATCATCCTGGCGGTCTCCGGATCCCTCTCGGTCTTCGAGATCCCCTACATCATGACCGGCGGCGCGACCGGCACCTCGACCTTCGTCATCCAGACGGTCAAGCTCGCCTTCCAGTTCAACAAGACGGGGCTGGCCTCCGTGGCCGCCGTCGTGCTGCTCCTGATCATCCTGCTGATCACCTGGATACAGCGCCGTCTCGTACCCGACGACAAGGTGGACCTCGTATGACCACGGCCCCGCAGACGAACCTGCCGCCGCGGGAGCCCCTGCCCCGGCGGACGGACACGGCCCGCCGCACCCCGCGAGCCGGCCGGATCGGCCCCGCCCTGGTGTACCTGTCGCTGGTCGCCGCCTCGCTGGTGGTCCTGCTGCCCCTCGTCGTCGTCTTCCTGACCTCTCTCAAGACGTCCGGCGAGGTGGCCGACGGCGGTGCGCTCTCCCTGCCGGGGGACTGGCTCAACTTCGGCAACTACGCGACCGCGTTCTCCGACGGGAAGATGCTGACCGCGTTCGGCAACACCGCGTTCATCCTGCTCTTCTCGATCACCGGCACGGTCATCATCGGCTCCATGACCGCGTACGCCATCGACCGTTTCCACTTCCGGGCGAAGAAACTCGTGATGGCGCTGTTCCTGATCGCCACGCTGGTGCCGGGCGTCACCACGCAGGTCGCCACCTTCCAAGTGGTCAACAGCTTCGGCCTGTTCGACAGCCGGTGGGCCCCGATCCTGCTCTACATGGGCACGGACATCGTCTCGATCTACATCTTCCTGCAATTCGTCCGGGGCATCCCCGTCTCCCTCGACGAAGCCGCCCGGCTGGACGGCGCGAACTCCTTCACCGTCTACCGCAAGGTCATCCTGCCGCTGCTCAAACCGGCGATCGCCACCGTGGTGATCATCAAGGGGATCACCGTCTACAACGACTTCTACATCCCCTTCCTCTACATGCCGTCCCAGGAACTGGGCACGATCTCCACCGCCCTGTTCCGCTTCAAGGGGCCCTTCGGTGCCCACTGGGAGAACATCTCGGCCGGCGCGATCCTGGTGATCCTGCCGACGCTGGCCATCTTCCTGTTCCTCCAGCGGTACATCTACAACGGTTTCGCCCAGGGCGCGACCAAGTAGCGGCACCACCGTTCGCGCAGAGCCGCGGCGCACCCGCGCCGCGGCACGCCCGGACGCACGGTGACGAGTACGGCCGGGAAGGACGTGTACCGCCACGAAAGGGGAGTCCGCCGATGGCGACGCCGGAGAGTCCGCTCGACCACCGGTACCGCGGTGAGCATCCCGTCCGCACCCTGCGCTATCTCTTCCGGCCCGAACGCGCGCGCATGGCAGGCGCGGTCGTCGTGTTCTTCGGCAAGCACGCCCCCGTGTGGCTGCTGCCGCCGCTCACCGGCGGGCTGGCCGTCATCGCCGTCGTCACGCCCGCCTTCCTGCCCGTGTTCGTCGTCCTCGTCCCGGCCTCCGCCCTCATCGTGGTGACCCTGCGGTCCCGGCTGCGCGACCGCAACGCCTCCTTCCGCCGCTCCGTGGAACGACTGTCGTCCAGCGTCAGCGAGATGACCACGCTCATCCCCATCACCCGCGCCCACGGCCTGGAACGCGCGGCCCTGCGCCGGGTCGACCACGACCTCGACACGGTGCTGCGCGAAGGATCACGCCTGGATCTGCTCAACGGCCGGTTCGGGTCCCTGTCCTGGATGGTCCTCAACACCCTCGGCATGGGCTGCCTGGCCGGCGCCGCGCTCGTCGCCTACTACGGATGGCTCGACATCACACCGGGCGCCGTGGTCATGCTCAGCGCCTACTTCTCCAGCCTCACCGGCTCCGTCACCACCCTGCTGACCCTGGCACCCGTCATCGGCAAGGCGCTCGAGTCCGTACGGTCCGTCGGCGAGGTCCTCCAGGCTCCCGACCTGGAGGAGAACGACGGCAAGGAGCATGTCGCCGCCGTGGCGGGGGAGTTCCGCTTCGAGAGCGTGAGCCTCACCTACGACACAGGGGACCGCCCGGCTCTCGACCGCGTCGACCTCACCGTTCCGGCCGGTCAGACCGTCGCACTCGTCGGAGGTTCGGGCGCCGGCAAGTCCACCGTGCTCAGTCTCGTGCTCGGGTTCCACCGCGCGACCCGTGGCCGGATCCTGCTCGACGGCCGGGACCTCGCGGAACTGGATCTGCGCAGCTACCGGCGGTTCCTCTCCGTCGTCCCGCAGGAGTCCATCCTCTTCGAGGGCAGCATCCGTGACAACGTCGCCTACGGGCTGCCGGACGTGGACGAGCCGGCCATCCGCCGGGCACTCACCGACGCCAACGCGGCCGAGTTCGTCGACCGTCTGCCCCACGGCCTCGACACCGTGGTCGGTGAGCGCGGGGCCCGCCTGTCCGGCGGCCAACGCCAGCGGCTGGCCATCGCCCGGGCGCTGATACGCGACCCGCGCGTGCTCGTCCTGGACGAGGCGACGTCGGCGCTCGACGCCCGCTCGGAGGCGCTGATCCAGCAAGCCCTGGCCCGGCTCGTCTCGGGCCGTACGGTGTTCATCGTCGCCCACCGGCTGTCGACCATCAAGAACGCCGACCGGATCGTGGTCCTGGAGCACGGCCGCGTCAAGGAGGCGGGCACCCACGGCGAACTCCTGGCACGCGGCGGAGCCTACGCGCGGCTGCAGAGCGCCCAGATCTCGTGACGCCCCGCCGCCCGAAGGCTCTGAACTGCTCCTGAGGGAAGCAGCGCCCGCCGCCGGCGCCCAGGTGGGTAGCGGCGGGTCTCACGCGGCGCGGGCCTGGCGCCGGTACCCGCCGGGCGCGAGCCCGAACTCCCGCTTGAAGGCCTTGGCGAAGGCGAACTCCGATCCGTAGCCGGTCCGTGCCGCGACCGCCGTCAGCGGGATGTCGGACTCGCGCAGCAACCGCGCGGCGGTCGTCATGCGCCAGCGGGTCAGGTAGGCCATCGGCGGCTCCCCGACCAGCACGTTGAAGCGGCGGGCGAAGGCCGCCCGGGACAGACCCGACCGGGCGGCCAGGGACTCGACCGTCCACTGCGTGCCTGGTGCCTGGTGGATCGCGGTCAGCGCGGGGGCGACAGCGGTGTCACGCAGGGCCGCGGCCCAGCCCTGAGCGGTGTCCGCCGGCTGGTCGTCCAGCCAGGCGCGCAGGATGTACAGGAGCAGCGAGTCGATCAGCGAGGGCACGATGCCGTCGGAGCCGATGCGCGGATTGTCCAGCTCGGCCCCCAGGAGCTGCACGGCCGCGCTGAGCTCCGGATGGCGGCCGTGCCGGGTGGGCAGGTGGAAGATCGCCGGCAGCCGGCTGACGAGCGGATGCGGACGCCCCTGGTCCAGGTGGTAGTTGCCGCACAGCAGGCTGGCGCGCGGGCCGTCGCCGCCCAGGGAGACGGACCCGATGGGCGACCCGTCGCTGTACTGCTCGGGCAGCGCCTCCTCGGCCGGCGTGGAGGGATGGTCGGCGAGGACGTGCCCGCGGCCGTCACGTACGAAGATCACGTCACCGGGGCCGAGCGGGACCGGCGGTGTGTCGTCCAGCGGGACGAGCCAGCAACTGCCGTGGAGCACCACGTGGAATCCCGCTCCCGCGACCGGCGGCAGCCGCAGCCCCCAGGGCGCCCGGCCGTCGGTACGGACGGACGAGGGGCTGCCGGTGCGCATGGAGGCCAGCGCCTCGGTGAGGATGTCCGCTCCCTTCTCCGCCGGGAACGATACGGGCCGCCCCCGAGGACGAGGGCGGCCGGTATCCGTGTCAGACCGTCAGCACGACCTTGCCCTGCACCCGCCCCGACTCGATCAGCTCGTGCGCCTTGCCCGCCTCGGCCAGGGGGAGGGTCTCCTCGACGTGGGGACGGAGCCGGCCCTCGTCCACCAGCGCGGCGATCGCCTCCAGCGCCGCGCGGTCCGGTTCCACCGACACCCCGGCGAAGCGCCGGCCGGCCGCCTCGACCGCGGCGGCGAGTTCGGCGTCACCGTGCTCGAGGATGGTCACCAGCATGCCTCCGGGACGCAGCACCTGGAGCGAACGCGCGCCTTGGGCGGTGGAGTCGAGGACGACGTCCGCGTCCCGCACCGCCTCGGTGAAGTCGGTCGTCCGATAATCGATCACCTCGTCGGCGCCCAGGCCGCGCACGAACGCGTGCCTCGCCGCGCTCGCGAGGGCGGTCACGTGCGCGCCCCGTGCCTTGGCGATCTGCACGGCGAGATGTCCGACGCCACCGGCAGCGCGGTGGATCAGGACCCGATCACCGGCTTTCAGGGCCGCCGCGTCCACCAGTCCCTGCCAGGCGGTGAGCGCGGCGAGGGGCAGGGCCGCGGCCTCCACATGGCTCAGCGAGGCGGGCTTGCGGGCGAGCTGACGCGAGGGGGCGACGACGTACTCGGCGTACGCGTTCGCCGCGCGGGGGAAGAACGGCATCCCGTACACCTCGTCACCCACCGCGAACCGGGCGCCAGGGCCTGCCTCTTCGACGACACCGGACACGTCCCAACCGACACCGAACGGCGGCTCGCCGAGCAGCGGGTAGGCCCCCGACCTGACGGCGGCGTCGACCGGATTGACCGCGGCGGCGCGCACCCGGACGAGCACCTCCCTGGACAGCGGGCGGGGACGTGCGGTCTCGACGACCTCCAGTACCTCGGGGCCGCCGAAGGACTTCTGTATGACAGCGCGCATCAGGATCTCCCTGTGGATTCGGTGTGTTGACTTCACCGTAGGGAGATCGAACGAGCCGCTGTATGGCCGACCGTCTTGCTCACATGTCCGATCGTCTTGCGTCGCGAGCGCCTCGGTACCACTTCTGCCGGTCGGGTACGGATACGTGTCACGCCCCTGTGCCCGCGCCGTGGCCCCTTGCGCTCGTGGCGGAGCACCGGGCGGCCGGCGCGGATGTGCGATCCCGGGCCCCCTGTGCGAAGAAACGTGCAGAACTGCTGTTACCGGCACGGGAGTCGATGTCCAGGGTGGTGCGCGGGGTGGCGCGGCCGGTCGTGTGCGGGGGTGAGCGTGAAGTTGCCGCTGCTCGCGGGCGGTCGATGTAGGAGTCAGTGAATGTCAGGGTCACGGCGGCCTGCTACGCGTGATCCGTACATCCGACAGTTACGGAAATGTCCGTAAACGGTAACTCGGTGGCGTCGTCGGGCCGTCGTGCCCGCCGCAGCCGCAGAGTCGGGTCCGCCGGGCTCGTCAGGGGCCGGTGACCGCACCGCCACCACCGCTGTCACAGCGGGTGGCGCACAGTTTCGAGGAGACATCACCTATGTCTGCTGCTTCAACCTCCCGTCGCATCGCGGCGACCGTTCTCGCCGCCGGTGCCGTCGTCTCGGCCGTCGCGCTGCCGGCCTCCGCCCACGACGGGGACCGTCGGCACCGCGAGGAAGCGCGGGTCGAGATCAGCGCCGTGCAGACCGGCGACCGCGGCCGCGACCACCGCTCCAACCGGGCGCTGAACGCCGAATGGGTCGAGATCACCAACAACAGCCGCCGTCCGGTCAACCTCGACGGCTGGACCCTGCGCGACCGCGACGGCAACCGGTACCGCTTCGACGACTACCGTCTCGCCGGCCGCTCGACCGTCCGTGTCCACACCGGTTCCGGACGCGACACCCGCACCGACCTCTACCAGGACCGCCGCCACTCGGTCTGGGACGAGCGCTCCGACAAGGCGACGCTGCTCGACCACCGCGGCCACACCGTCGACACCGAGTCCTGGGGGCGTGACCACCGCCGCTGACGCGCGGCCGGGCCGGGCGGGCCGAGGTGTCCCACCTCGCCCGTCCCGCCGGTCATGCGTCTGACCGCCCGGCCCACCACAGACCCGGCCGGTGCCTCGTGAGTCCCGCGAGGCACCGGCCGACTGCTGTGCCGGGGTCGAGGCGTCCCGAGAGCGGACCGGCGTCACCGCTCACGGGGCAGTTGCCGTGGCCACGCCGGACGTCATGACGCGAGCCCTTTACGCGGCGGCTTTCCCCCGGTAACTTCCCGCCGTTGTAAAGGTTTTCGGAAAGTTTCCGACCGCGCTTCCGGGCGCGGTTCCTGCGGCTTGGCGGCGCGTCGAAGCAGTGGGCGGAATCGGACAGGTGCTCACCGAGCATCTGCTCTTGTCGACATCCGCGGCGTACCCACGCCGTGGCCTCCTCCCATGGAGAGACGCATGAAACGCACTCCTGCCCGGGTGCTCCGACGCCCCTTGGCGGCAGCCGTCGCCGCCTGCGCCCTGCTTGGCCTGACCGCGGCCGTGCCCGGCCCCGCGGCGCCCGCGACCGCCCCGGCCGCCGCGGCCGAGAACACCGCAACGGTCTTCTACTACACGAAGACCAAGAACTGGCCGGCCTACAACCTGCACTACGCACCCGACGGCGGAGCATGGACCACCGTCCCGGGCGTGGCGATGCAGACCGCCTGCGCGGACTGGGTGAAGAGGACCGTGGACCTCGGCGCCGCGGCGGGTCTCCAGGCCACCTTCAACAACGGCTCCGGCACATGGGACAACAACGGCGGCAAGAACTACGCCCTCGGCACCGGCAGTATCTCCGTCAAGGACGGCGTCGTCGCCCACTCCGACCCCTGCGCCGGCGGCGCGGACCCGGATCCGACACCCGCCCCCGGCAACGCCGCCACGGTGTACTACTCGACACATGCCCTGGGCTGGTCGACGGCGAACATCCACTACCGCCCCGCGGGCGGGGCGTGGACGGCGGTGCCGGGCATCGGCATGCAGGCCGCCTGCGCCGGCTGGTGGAAGCAGACCCTCGACCTCGGGGCGGCGACCTCCCTGAGCGCCGCCTTCAACAACGGCAACGGCGTCTGGGACAACAACAACGGCGGCGACTACACCATCGGAACCGGCACCAGCACGGTCCGGAACAACACCGTGACCCCCGGCGCGGCCGATCCCTGTGCGGGAGAGGTGCCCGACACCCGGGCACCGACCGCCCCCACCCGGGTGACCGCGAGCGCCGACGGCGTGTCCGTCGTCCTCACCTGGGAGCCCTCCACCGACGACCGGGGTGTGACCGTGTACCAGGTGACCCGCACCGGCGGCACCGGCGGGAGCGTCGTCACCGACGTCGCGTCCACCGTCTTCTCCGACGGCGGACTGGAGGAGAGAACCGCCTACACCTACACGGTGAAGGCGGTGGACGCCGCCGGGAACCTGTCGGCCGCCTCCGTCGCCGCCACGGCGACGACCGGCACCAGGCCCGAAGCGCCCGCTCCCGGCAAGCCCTTGGGCACGGACCCCCGCAAGGACCCGATCTACTTCGTCCTCACCGCCCGGTTCAACGACGGCGACACGTCGAACAACCGCGGCGGAAGCAAGCACAAGGCCTCAGGGAACGAGGCCAACAACGACCCCATGTTCCGCGGCGACTTCAAGGGACTGGTCCACAAGCTCGACTACATCAAGGCCCTCGGCTTCTCCGCCGTATGGGTCACCCCCGTCGTGCTCAACCGCTCCGACTACGACTACCACGGCTACCACGGCTGGGACTTCTACAAGGTCGACCCCCGCCTGGAATCGGCCGGCGCCTCCTACCAGGACCTGATCAACGCCGCCCACGCCAAGGGCATGAAGATCTACCAGGACGTCGTCTACAACCACTCCTCCCGCTGGGGAGCCAAGGGCCTGTTCGTGCCGACCGTCCACGGCGTGCGCGACTCCCAGTGGAGCTGGTACTACGACGAGAAGCAGCCCGGTTTCGAGTACGACGGCCTGACCGTCGAGACCAAGTCGGGGAAGTCGTACTACAACGGTGACCTGTGGTCGACGGCGGAGCCCGCCGGAAACACCTGCGTCGACTGGGGCAAGCCGACGCAGTACACCTCCCCCGAGGGCTACCGCATCTACAACTGCCAGTGGCCCAGCCCGACGTCAGGGATGTTCCCCAAGAACCTCTACCACAACTGCTGGATAGGCAACTGGGAGGGTGAGGACTCCCGTTCGTGCTGGCTCCACGACGATCTCGCCGACCTGAACACCGAGAACGCCCAGGTGCAGAACCACCTGATCGGCGCCTACAACAAGTACATCGACATGGGCGTCGACGGCTTCCGCGTGGACACCGCCGTCCACATCCCGCGCACCACCTGGAACCGCCGCTTCCTGCCCGCCATCCAGGCGCGCGTCACCCAGCAGCACGGCGCCGAGGCCGCGAAGAACTTCTTCGTGTTCGGTGAGGTGGCCGCCTTCGTCAACGACAAGTGGAACCGCGGCTCGGTCAACCACTCCGCCCAGTTCTACACCTGGAAGGAGCGCCAGGAGTACAGCGCCGACGACCAGAAGGCCGCGCTCGAGATGTACGACCACGAGCAGCAGCTGGGCACGTCGAACCAGCCCACCTCCGCCAACGCGTTCCTGAACGGCAACGCCTACCACGCACCGGACCACAGCAGGTTCTCCGGAATGAACGTCATCGACATGCGTATGCACATGAACTTCGGTGACGCGCAGAACGCCTTCAGCAACGGCAAGGACTCCGACGACAGTTACAACGACGCCACCTACAACGTCGTCTACGTCGACAGCCACGACTACGGCCCCAACAAGAGCAGCGAACGCTACACCGGCGGCACCGACGCCTGGGCCGAGAACATGTCGCTGATGTGGACCTTCCGAGGCATTCCCACCCTGTACTACGGCTCGGAGAGCGAGTTCCAGGCGGGCAAGAAGATCGACTGCGGGCCGAGCTGCCCACTGGCCACCACCGGCCGTGCCTACTACGGCGACCACATCGCCGGAGACGTCAAGGCCTCCGGATTCTCCAAGGTCGAATCCGCCACCGGCGCGGTCGCCGCCACCCTGGAGAAGCCGCTCGTCAAGCACGTGCAGCGGCTGAACGAGATCCGCAGGGCGATCCCGGCCCTCCAGATGGGTCAGTACTCCACCGAGGGCATCACCGGCGGCATGGCGTTCAAACGCCGCTACACCAGCGGCGGTACGGACAGCTTCGCGCTCGTCACCGTCTCCGGTGGCGCCGTGTACACCGGCATCCCCAACGGCACCTACACCGACGCGGTGACCGGCGACACCAGGACCGTCGGCGACGGCAGGCTCACCGTCGCCGCGCCCGGAAAGGGCAACCTGCGCGTCTACGTCCTGGGCGGCACCGGAAAGATCGGAACGGCCGGCCCCTACCTGAAGTAGAGGCACCACCGTGTCCGCCGCGGGAGTGAGGGTGAGGTCCACTCCCGCGGCGGTCGCGTCCCGGGAGGCGACCGACGGGCGCAGGGCGAGCGCTCTCCCGCGACGGCCGGCGGCCGTTTCCCCACCCCGCGGGAGTGCATGGCGACGCCGGGAAGGGACCCCAGGTGAACGGCAGTTCGGCAGGTCATCCCTTCGGTGATCTCCGTCGCGGCGCTCCACGAGCCTCGGCACCCTTCCCATGAAGGCACCGGTGCGGATCACCTCCGCCCCGGGCAGGCACGGCCACCGCGCTTCCCGTACGGGGGCGCGGGCCGAGGGGGAGGGGTGGACCCATGCAGGGGACCGGACACGGGCGCGGTCAGGACACGCACGACACGGTGCTTCTGGCCGCAGGCGTCGCCGACCTGGCGGTCAGCACGGTGAGCGGAGCGCTGGACGGGTTACGCGGGCTGCTCCGCCGGGCCGACGTGGCCGAACTGGCCGACGAGGGGCGGCAGGACATCAAGGCCCGCGGCCGCCTCGCCCTGGACCGCTGCACCTCGACCTCGCCGCCGCACATGGAACTGCTGGCCCGGCACGCGACCGCCGTGCGTGGTCGCGGCGATGTCTGACAACGGTGAGCGAGAGGCGTTCAAGGCACGGGTGGACCACGTCCTGCTCCATTTCGTGGAGGAGGAGATCGACCATCTCCTGGCCGTCGACGCCGACCTCGCCGCGGTCGCCGACCAGCTGCGGATCGCCACGAGCCGCGGCAAGCGGCTCCGGGCGGCCTTCTGCTACTGGGGCTGGCGTGCGGCCGGCCAGCCCGACAGCGACGCCCTGGTGCGCGCCGCCGCGGCCATGGAACTCGTGCACGCCGCGGCCGTGGTACACGACGATCTGATCGACGACAGCCCCCTGCGGCACGGGCTGCCCACCGCGCACGTCGCCCTGCGCACCGCGGTGGCCGCGAGCCCCCGCCCCAGGGCCGCGGCCAGGTCCCTGGCGATGCTCGTGGGTGATCTGCTGATGTCGCTGGCCGGGCAGCTGTTCACCGCCTGCGGTCTCCCCGCGGCCTATCTGTCCCGGGCGCGGCCGCTGTGGGCGGTCCTGGCCCGCGAACTCGTCGCGGGGGAGTGCCTGGAGATCCTGCGTACCGGGACCCGCCCCGACACCGCCGCCTCGCTGAAGGTGATCCGCTACAAGACCGCCAAGTACACCGTCGAACATCCGCTCCACATCGGCGGCGCCCTCGGCGGGGCCTCCCACGACCTCCGGGAAGCGCTCTCCGACTACGGGCTGCCGCTGGGGGAGGCGTTCCAGCTCCGTGACGACCTCCTCGGACTGTTCGGCGACCCCGGCCGTACGGGGAAGGCGAACGCCGACGACATCGCGGCGCACCGGCCCACCGCGCTGCTGGCGCAGACGTGGCAGGAAGCCACCGCGACGGAACGCGCGGAGCTCGGAAGGCTTTTGGGGAACGGTATCCCGGACGAGGCGTCACTCGCCCGGGTGCGGGCGATCATGCACCGCACCGGGGCCCCCGCCCGCATCGAAGACATGATCAGCGGCCGGGTACGTGCCGCACTCGACGCCCTCGAGCAGACCTCCCTTCCCGCCGATGCCGCCCACGCGCTGGGCGGACTCGCCCGGGCGGCCACCGTACGCCTGCACTGACGATCCACCACCCCGGCCCACATCGCCGCGTCTGGCCCACGGAGGAGCCGTGATGACCTACACCGAGCAGTCCCTCGACGCCCTGCGGACGGCAGGCGACGAACTGGCCGACGCGACCGTCGCCACGCTCTTCGAACGGGGCGAGGTCGGCACGTTCAACACCCTCATGCGTTACGTCTCCACGGCCGGCGCTCCGCTGCCGGACGGGCTGCCCGAGGTGGCCCGCGAGTACCTCCACCAGACCGCCGCCCCGCCGTCCTGGGTCGACTGGGAGGAGATGGAGAGGGCGAGGATGTTCTTCATCGACAACAACGTGCACATCTCCACGGCCCTGTCGTTCGCGTCGATGCCCGCCTGCTACGTCCTGCCCCATGTCGCCAGGCTGCTGTCGGCGACGCACTCGCTGAAGTACCCCTCCAAACGCATGGCGGAGACCGGCCAGTTCACCGTCTACCTCATGCAGCCGGGCGCCTTCGAAGCCGGCAGCCGCTTCATCCCCGCCGCGCAGAAGGTGCGGCTGCTGCACGCGTCCGTCCGCCACCACCTGCGCCGCGAGGGCCGCTGGGACACCGAGAACCTCGGTACGCCGATCTGTCAGGAGGACATGATCGGCGGCCAGATGATGTTCTCCATCCAGGTGCTCGACGCCCTGCACCGGCTGGGCATCCACATGAGCACGGAGGGGGCCGAGGCGTACTACTACGCCTGGCGTGTCGTCGGCGCCATGCTCGGCGTCGACCAGGACCACGCACCCGCGGATCTCCACCGGGCCCGACAGTTCTCCGACCTCTACATGACCCGGCACATGGGCCCGAGCGAGGAAGGGGCCCACCTGACCCGCCAACTCATCGACCTCTACGAGGAGGTCGTCCCCGGCACCCTCTTCGACCCCGTCGTCGGGGCCCTGATCCGCTACCTCGTCGGAGACACCTGCGCCGACTGGCTTCAGGTGCCCCGCACTGCCTGGGACACGGCGGTCAAGGCCGCCCCCGCCCTGCTGGGCATCCTCGAATCGATCGAGGACCGCTCGCCCCTCGGCGCCTGGGCCCTGGACCGCCTGGGTCACTTCACCACTCTCTTGGAGCTCAGCTCACTCACCCGCGGCCGCGTCATGCACTACGCCATCCCGGAGGAGCTCAAGAAGGACTACGGCGTCACCGCCGCGCGCACTGCCCGCTGGACCCCTCCCGCCCCCACGGTCACGACCTGAGCCCCGCGAGCCGGCCGGGAACCGCATGCCGGTCGGCTCGAGGGATACGCGGACAATATGACTGAAAAGGACGAAACGGGTAGCAGCAGGCGGAGAGCACCGCGGAAGCGGCGAAGAAGGCCGAGGAGGAGCGCGCGGAGGCGGAACCGTTCAGCTGTCCCCACGCCGGGCGCCGCTTCGGGACCCACGGTGGTACGCGCCGCCAGCAGTCCCAGCCGGGGATGCCCGTCGAAGAGCTGTTCGGCAGCGGTGAGCGCCCCGGGCTCCCACCACGAGTCGTCGTCGCTGAAGGCCACGTGCGGCGTGCGGGGCGTGACGGACGCCGAGGTTACGGCCGAACGGCCCCCGGATTCCGGTCCGGTGTCAGCAGCGTGACGCCCGGGTGCTGACGGGCGACGGCTTCCGCGGTCGCGTCGGTCGACGCGTTGTCGACGGCGATCACCGGAGGCCTTTCGGGCAGCTCCATGAGCCGGTCGAGGGTGTGCAGCAGTTGATCCCCGCGGTTCCGGCTGATCACGACGACGGTGGTGCGGGAGTCGATTGTCATGGCGCGGACGTCTCTCCGGTGCTCGTGTCAGTGTGCCGAACGGTGAAGGGTCATCACGTTTCCCTGCGTCATCACACCATGCATGTCCCGTCCTTTATGGGGCAAAAGTAACGAACGGTAATGCCGGCGCGGGTCGGGCAGGCGCCCAGGGACGAGGCGGGCGCCGCGCCGGGCCGGCCGGCGAAGCGTCGGATCGAGTCCGCGTCCGGGCCGGACGAGTGCGGCTCCCTGGACGGTCCTGGATTGCGGGGACACGTGACCGGGCGTCTCATGGGCGGCAAGCCGCTGTCCACGTCTTCGCCCCGGTGGGCGCGGCCTGCCTTGAGTCGGCCGGGAGGCAGTGTGTCAGGACGGTGGTGGTGCGGGCGGGCGGCCGCGGTAGCGGCGCTCGTCCTCGCGACGAGCGCCTGCGGCTCGCTCGACGAGAGGCGCGACGATGTCACCGCGGAGGTGACGGCCTTCGAACAGGCTCTGGGCGCCGATGAGTTCGCACGCATGTGCGCCGCCCTCGCGCCGGAGACCCTGGAAGAGCTGGAGCAGTCGGGCAAGAGCCCCTGTGAGCAGGCGATCGGGGAAGCGGAGCTGACCGAGGCCGGTGCGGTGCGTCGCGTCGACGTGTACGGCGACCAGGCCCGTGTCGTACTCGAGAAGGACACGGTGTTCCTCTCCCACTTCCCGACCGGCTGGAAAGTGACAGCGGCCGGATGCACGCCACGCGAAGGCCGGCCGTACCAGTGCGAACTCAAGGGCGGGTGAATGAGGCCATGAGAACACTGTTCGTCGGAACCCTGGTGATGATCGCCGGTGGTCTCGCGTACTTCATGGCTCTGGGGCTGATGCACCGATGAGCTCCATGTCCACGGCCGGCGAGGGCAGCGCACCGACCCGTCGTCCCGTATGGCGGTTCCTGCACCACAACAGCCTCGGCCTGGTCTTCCTGGCGGCGTTCCTGCTCGCCCTGGCAGGACAGGCGGTGGCCGGACAGGCGGAGTTCAACAACCAGCTGATCGCCGACGGCCTCGCACCCGTCAGCTTCGGGGTCTATGTGGCTTCCTCCGACTTCGCTGTCGATGTCACCGAGAACTGGCAGTCCGAGTACCTGCAGTTCTTCCTGTACATCTTCGGCACCGTCTGGCTGCTGCAACGCGGTTCACCCGAATCCAAGGAACTGCACAAGGCGGGCATCGAGTCGGACGAGGACCAGATGGTCGGCGAGCACGCCACGGAGGACTCGCCTCGCTGGGCCGCGGCCAGGGGCTGGCGGGGAACGCTCTACTCGCGCTCCCTCGGCCTCGTCATGGGCACCATCTTCCTGCTGTCATGGCTGGCCCAGTCCGTCGCCGGTGTCGCGTCCTACAACGAGCAGCAGCTGCGCGGGCTTCAGGCCCCGACCAGCTGGCCCGACTATCTCTCCTCCGCGGACTTCTGGAGCCGCACACTCCAGAACTGGCAGTCCGAACTCCTCGCCATCGGCTCCATGGCCGTCCTCGCCATCTACCTGAGGCAACGCGGATCACCGGAGTCCAAGCCCGTGGGCGCGGCGCACACGGCGACCGGTGTCGAAGGCTGAACGTCCTGCTCCGCGGTGCGGCCCTTCGTCAGCCGACGTACCGGCGGGCGGTGGAGTGCCGCTGCGACTCTTCGAGGAGCGACAGGCGCTTTTCGACGGCCGGCGGTACGACCTTCCGTTCCCGTACGACCCAGGGAAGTCCGGCGAGCGCGGCGCCGAAGGCACGCAGCGACGCGCGGTCACGCGGAACGGTACGGGCGAGGTGCAGCGTCCGGCGGACCGCGGGAACGACCGGACGGCGCAGCCAGCAGAACCAGAGCGTGTTGCGCAGACCGTCGACGCGCCGCCCGGTGGCGTCGCGTGCGGGGGACGGTGCGTGGTGGACCGTCATGCTCTCGTCGTAGGTCAGCCACCAGCCGAGCGTGGTCAGGTCGGTGGCCGGCAGTTCCTCCTCGCCGCCCAGCCACAGCCGCTCGCTGAATCCACCGGCCTCGGTGAACGCCTCGACACGCAGCACCGACGCCCCCGCGAGGAACGAGCCCAGGGCGGGACCCGGCAGCCATGCCGGTCCCGGGACCGGTGAGTCGCACAGCTCGGCGACGATCGGGTCCTCCCTGCCGCCCGGTTCGACGACGATCCGGGCGGTGACCACCGCCCGCCGCTCATGGCGGTCCAGGAGGTCCCCGGCGCGGGACAGCGATCCCGGCTCCCACCAGCAGTCGTCGTCGCAGAAGGCGACGTAGGGCGTGGTGACGTGCCGCACGGCGAGATTGCGTCCCACAGCGCCGAGGTTCGAGCCCGGGTTGAGCAGCCGCACCTCGGGACGCAGTCGGCGTACCGCTTCCGCGGTGCCGTCGGTCGAGGCGTTGTCGGTCACGATCACGGGCGGCCGCTCGGGCAGACGCGCCAGTTCGCCGAGGGTGCGCAGCAGCTCCTCACGGCGGTTGTGGGTGATGACGACGACGGTGACGCGCGGATCGCTCATGTCACGGCTCCCTCTCCGGAACGAGCCCGCCCCAGCGGTGTTCCGTCCCGGACCGGTGCGGTCACGGCCGTACGCCCGCGCCGGGTGCGGGCTGCCGGACGACGGGCGGCTCGCCCGGTGCGACGACGGCGCGGCCGCCGCGTCCGCAGTGGACGACCCGCTCACCCAGGCCCCGCTCCTCGGCCGCGTGGAGGAAGTCGGCCAGCGGGGACGTCATCACGGTGTACTCCTCGTAGTGGACGGGCAGGAGCCAGCGCGGACGCAGCCGTTGGGCGAGCTCCACGCCCTGCGCGCCGTCCATGGTCACGAGGAGTCCACCCGGCAGACGGGTGCCACCGAGGTGGAGCACCGCCAGATCCATGTCCGGGTACCGGCGGCCGATGGCGTCGATGCCGTCGAACAGCAGCGTGTCGCCCGAGATGTAGAGCCGAAGATGTGCCGGGCCTCGCGGCGGGCCGAACTCCAGCAGGCTGCCCATCACCGGCGGCAGCAGGGGCCGCAGGGCTCCGCCGGCGTGCCGGCCGGGCAGGGCCGTCACGGTAGCTTTGCCTTCCTCGCCGATCAGGGTGTGGCTCTGCCACGACCGGAGCCCGTCGGCCCGGCGGAAGCCGTGCACGAGGCGGAGGCGGCGGGAGGCGTGCGGCGTCGTGATCACGGGCAGTGACCGGTCGAGGTGACGGCGGGCCACACGGTCCCAGTGATCGCCGTGCAGATGCGAGAGCACGATCGCGGTCAGGTCGCGAGGCAGCTCACCGACCCCCATCGACGGCTCGGTGAGCCGGCGGCTGACGAGTCCGTGACCGAGATACGCGAGCTGCCCGCGGTGCAGGAAGTTCGGGTCCGTCAGCAGGGTCAGGTCGCCGTAGCGGATCAGGGTCGTGGCGTTGCCGATGAAGTCGATGCTGACCGGCAGGCCCGGGGCGGCGGACATACGGTCTCCTTCGGCCCGGTCAGCCCCGCGGCTCCGGGCGTTCGATGCGTCCGTGCCGCCACGGGTGCCCCTGTCGCGCGAGGTGAACCTGGGGCCCGGGTGAAGCCGGCCCCGTCCGCCGGAAGGTCGCGACCGCCCGCGGCCGTCGCCGTCAGGCCGCCGCGGACAAGGCCGAGAGGATCGCCGTGTCGGTGCGGGCGTGGACGACGAGCCGGGTGCCACCGGTGTCGGCGTTCGCCTCGAGAAGGCGTCGCGCCGGCGCGCTGTGCGTGGCGACGGACATCAGGACACCCAGGTGGTGGCACATGCGGTGGGCCTTCAGTACGGCGCCGACGGTGACGCCGCCGGTGGCCGGCTCCTCGAGCACGACGACGACCGGACTCGGCCCGTAGGCGTGCACCAGATCGCTGATCTCCTGCGACAGCGCCGATCTTCGGCCGACGTCGGTGGCGCTGTGCAGGGTCACGACCAGAAAGCCGTCCTCGAAAGCGTGGGACACCATCACCGCCTCCGATGCCGCTCGCCGCGTGGCGATCCGGTCAGAGGCTGCCCGCTCCGCGTGCCGTGATGCGCACCGGCCGCTCAGGGGGTCTGCGCGTCACGGTCCAGCGGGCCCCAGCGCCCCGGCTGCCGCTCGATCACGGCTGTCGCCTCGCTGATGACCTCGTCGGCGATCCAGCCGAGCGGTTCCACATCGCGGACAAGCGGTTCGTTGTCCGGACCGCGGCCCGCTTCCCGGCCGTGCAGGACCCACGGCCGGGCCCGTTCGTCCTTGACCCGTGGCAGATGGGAGTAGTCGTACAGCCGGCGGGCGACCCATGTGCGGACGGGCCGGTCCCCCCACCAGGACTCCACGTCCAGCGGGCTGGCGGACAGGCCCGGCATGGAAGCGCCCGTCAGGTCGTCGGTGCTGGAGACCGAGCCGAGGTCCGGCTCGGGTCCACGGGACCACCGCACGTACAGTCCCTGCCGGGCCGTGACCAGTTCCGTCAGCGCCTCGATGCTCCCGAAGGTGGGGATTGCCTCGTTCTCGCTCATGTCCCCTCGATTCTTGCCCGGCACTGCCCGTCGGATGCGTGCGACAGGCCGGGAGCACGTCGCCCGATGAACGGCGGCGCCCTGCCGTGACCGTGCGGTCGGCCCAACTTCACCGTGACGGATCATCGCGACGAACGCCATCGAGCTGTCCGTCCGGCGCGGGTGCCGAGTGCGGCGGGGCCGAGGGAGATGGCCGGGGGAGCGGGGACCGGTCGGCGGCTCCCCCCCAGGTGAGGGGGCAGGCTCAGGCGATCATCGCCTGGCCCGCGCACAGGCGGGACAGAAGGGCCGGCCGGTGGAGCTCTGCCACGGGTTCGAGGAGGTCCGGGTGGCGCAGCAGGGCACCGGCCCGCCGGTCGCGCTCATCGGGATCCACCAGGCGGCGGAACCCGGCCGGCGGTCCGTCGCCGTGTCCGCCGTCGCCGAGCGCGGCCACCGCCGCCGATGCCAGGTCCGGGCTGGCGAGGAGGCAGGCCGCCCAACTGGCGACGACCTCGTCGACCCAGGTGCGCCAGGCGTACTCATCGGCGTCGTCGAGCCCGGCCCCGTCGGAGCCGGTGATCCAGTCCAGCCGGGCGGACCCTCCCGCCCCGGCGACGGCGACCAGAGCCGCGTCGACGGGTGTGGGATAGCGCAGCGACGCGGCCACGGTCACGGCCTGGTGCGCCTGCGCGTGGGAAAGTGCGGAATCCAGCACGCCACCTCCCGAGGGGAAGGCGCGCGACATCCACTGGGCTGTCGCCGCTATGAGCGAGGTCAGGTCTGCGTGCACTGTGGCGTCCGATGTGGTCCTGGGGAGCGATGTGCCCGGCAACGCTATCCCCGCCGGTCACCTGGGGAAATGGCGTGGGTCACGGGAAGGCAGTGGCTTCGGCCACACCGGGCGGGGGACCGCTTCGCCCCGCGGACGCGCTTCGGCGCGTGCTTTCGGGCAAACCACTGTGTCGTCCACTGATCACGGCGTCCGTCCCGCGACACTGACCCCCATGGAGCCGGTGACCTTGGGCGTGGAAGAGGAGTACCTGCTGCTCGACGCGGAGACGGGGGTGCCGGTCCCGATGGCCGAACAGGTGCGTGCGGCCGCAGGCCTCGAACCACTCGTCGAGGAGCACGAACTGCAGTCCGAGCTGTTGCAGGTGCAGGTAGAGGTCGCCACTTCCGTCTGCACCCGGCTCGAGGAGGCAGGCGGCCACCTGCTGCGCCTGCGCCACGCGGTCGGCGCCGCCGCGGAGGCCCACGGGTGCCGCCTCGCGGCATGCGGGACACCGCCGAGGAGAGGCCCGGTCAACGCGCCGGTGACCGAGCAGGCCCGCTACCGCGCGATGCGGGTGCAGGCTCCGCAGCTGGTCGCGGAGCAGCTGGTCAGCGGCATGCACATCCATGCGGCGGTCCCGAGTCCGGAAGTCGGCGTGGCCGTACTGAACCGGCTGCGGGGCTGGGTGCCCGTCCTGGTCGCCATGTCCGCGAACTCGCCCCTGTGGGACGGGCAGGACACCGGCTTCGCCAGCTGGCGCACCTTGATCTTCGGCCGCTGGCCCGTGAGCGGCCCGCCGCCCGCGTTCCGGGACCTCACCGACCACAGGGAGCGGATCGAGGCGCTGCTCGGCAGCGGGATCATCTCCGACAAGGGACAGCTGTACTGGCAGATCCGGCTGTCCGACCGCTTCCCCACCGTGGAAGTACGGTGCCCCGACGTGCAGTTGCGGGCCGACGAAGCGGTGATGTTCGCCGGGATCGTGCGCGCGCTGGTCGTCACCGCCATCCACGAGACGGCGGTCGGCACGCCGGCGCCCGTCATCGCTCCGGAACTGATGCAGGCGGCGAACTGGCAGGCCGCCCGCTACGGTCTCGGCGGTCACCTGATCACGGCGACGGGCGAGCGCCGCAGTGCCGGAGACGTCGTCGCGCAGCTGATCGAGCACATCACGCCCGCGCTGGACGCCGCCGGCGACACCCGTGAGGTGATTTCGCTCGTCCATCGCCTTCTCCAGCAGGGAACCCCCGCCGACCGCCAGCGCCGGGCGCTCGCGGAGGGCGGCATCAGGGCGGTGATCGACCTGATCACCTCCGAGACCACGGCACCGTGACCGCGGATCCCATGTTCGACACGCGGTTTCCGGGTACTCATGCGCGGTGACGCGACGATCGAACGGGAGGAGCGCCACGATGACCGTGCCCGAGGAGAACCGGCCCAAGACGCGAGCGACCGACGAGGTCGTCACGGAGAAATCGGCGGCGGCCGAGGGATCGGCGACAGAGACCGAGCAGGGCCGGAATGCGGCACAGGAGGAACGCCGGCCGTCCGGGAGCACCATGCGCGAGGCACTGGACGATGCCGGGGTCAAGCCTGAGGACTACGAAGAGTAGTCGCGCGCGTGAGCAAGGAGGTTTCCCATGGCGCACACCAACGTGCCGGAGGTGCTGTAAGCGATCAAGGGCGTCGACTTCCCGGCCGACAAGGAGAAGCTGATGTCGGCGGCATGCGGGGCCGGCGCCTCGGAGGAGGTCGTCAAGGCGTTGCGCGGTATTCCGCCCGAGCGGTGGCGCGTTCCGTCCGGACGGATCCGGACTCGGACCTCGGACACAACGCGAGCCAGAAGGCCGAACAGGCGCGCAAGGGCGGCAAGCCGGGGCTGTCCGAGCATCTGCGTGACGCGTCGAAGACGCCGATCCAGGAGGAGCTGGACCGCTGAGCGGGGACCGCGGCCTCCAGGACCGCGACGACCCAGGACCGCGACGACCCTGGACGGCTGACGCCCCACGGCGGCGGGTCCGCCACCTGGGCGCAGCCGTTCAATGGCGACCGGCCGGTCAGTCCGGCGTCCCGACCCGCCTCGTCACGAAGCCGCCCTCCCCGTCGAACCGCACCTCCACCACGGCGTCGAAGCCGTCCGCGGTCGTCGGCTCGCGCAGGCGGCCGCGCGTGGCGTGGATGCCGACGTCGGGCACCCGCGCCCGGCCCTCACGCGCCGCGTTGCGTCGCAGGGACCCGGTGATGTCCGGGGGGAACCAGTACGCCGTCACCCGGACACCGTGCGCACGGGCCGCACGGATGAGCGGGGTCCACTCCTCGGGCGAGGGGTTGGTGTTGTCGACGGCCACCGCGCTCCCGGACACGAGGAGGTCCTCGATGAGCCGCATCTGCCGTTGCTGCTTGCGCCGGGCCGAGCGCGGCAAGAGGTCCTTGCTCACCAGCGCATAGCGTTCGGCGAGGCGCTCCCTGTAGAAGGTCGACTTCCCCGACGCCTGCAGTCCGACGAGGACCGCCATCTCCGGTCGTGCGCTGTTGGTGTCCACTTCGTCGAGCCTCTCACCGACGCCGGCCGGACGTCCGGCTGCCCGGCGAAACCGTGCTCGTGGCGGGCCGCGCCGTACGCATTGTTGCGGCCGCGCACCGCCCGGTGGGGACGGTGCGCGGCCGCGGTGCGGGACTGCCGCCGGGAACGGTGGCCTCAGGACTCCTTGCTGACCTCCTTGCTCACGGCGGCCGGCGAGTCGTACCTCTTGCTCGGCAGGGAGTCGAGGGCGGACATGATGTCCTTGCCTGCTCCGCGCTTGCTCGCCTGGTCGACGATCTCTTCCTTCGACGCGGGGTAGTTCACGCCGCCGAGGGCCTTCTGCATTTCGATGGGGTTCACGTCCATGCGCCGATGGATACCCCTGGCTGTCGAGGACGGACACCGGATGCCACTCGAGTCACCCCAATGGAGCGCGGTCCGCCGCTCCGGCGACTCGGAGGGGGCGACCCGTGGGCGGATCGACGGCCGTGCCTCGCCTCTGCCGCCGGGATCGGTGTGGGACCGTGGAAGGACCAGGCACGGGGTCGGGCTTCGGTTCCCGACGGCTCATGGAAGTGGGTGCGTGGTGACGTGAGCGACCGGGACGCGGACGTGCGGCGCATGCTGGTGGGGTTGCTCGCCGACAGCCATGTGATGTCCTTCGACGACCTGCCCGAGCTGGTCTCCCGGCACGCGGCCACCGCCGGTCTCACCGATGTCCTGATCTACCTGGGCGATCTCCAGCGCGATGTGCTGCGGCTGTTCCCGGCGGAGAGCCGGTCGCCCGAGGGGAAGCACCCGGCGGAGGTGCCCGTCGAGGGCTCGGTGGCCGGGCGGGCCTACCAGTACGGCAGTATCACGGCCGGCGCGACCGGCACGGACGGCGCACATGGCTGGTGGATCCCGTTGCTCGACGGCACCGAGCGCCTCGGGGTGCTGCACATCGCCGCGCCGGCCGACGACGAGAGCGCCCAGGAGACCATGCTGGCGCTGGCCTCGCTGGTGGCGATGATGGTGGTCAGCTGCCGGGTCACGAGCGACTCCCACGCCCGTCTCAGCCGCAGCAGAGCGATGAACGTGGCCGCGGAGATGCAGTGGCAGCTGATGCCGCCGCGCACCTACGCGGACGGCCGGGTCACCATCGGAGCCGTGATGGAGCCCGCCTACCAGGTCAGCGGTGACGCCTACGACTACGCCGCCGCGGGGAACGTCGTCCACCTGTCCGTCTTCGACGCCATGGGGCACGACACAGCGGCCGGTCTGACCGCGAACCTCGCCGTGGGCGCCTGCCGTAACCGCCGCCGCCAGGGAGCCGGGCTCGCCGAACTGGGGGATGCCATCGAGAAGGTGATCCTCGAACAGTTCGGGCACAACCGCTACGTCACCGGGATCCTCGCCGATCTCGACACCACCACCGGCGTCCTCACCTGGACGAGCAGGGGACATCATCCCCCGGTCGTCATCCGGGGCGGACGCTGGAGCAGCCTGCTGGACTGCCCTCCCTCCCACCCCATGGGCAGCGACCTGGGCCTGCCGACCACGGTGTGCAGGGAGCATCTGCAGCCGGGCGACCGCATCGTGCTCTACACCGACGGCATCACGGAAGCACGCACGGCGACCGGTGTGGAGTTCGGACTCGCCGCCTTCGTCGACTTCCTGATCCGTCACCACGCCGACGGCCTGCCGGTTCCGGAAACCCTGCGCCGGCTGATGCGCGCGCTCCGGCAGCACCACAGCGACCGGCTCCAGGACGACGCCACGATCCTGCTGTGCGAATGGCTCGGCCCGGAGAGACTCTCCACCGCGAGTACCGCCCCGGTGGCCGGAGTGCCCCTCCCGGACCAATGAGACCGCCGACGGGGCGGCTCACCGGACGGCGGACGGGCGGCTCGATCGGGGCGGTTCGACGTGAGGGGGCCGGCAGGACGGCCGCGGCACCGTGCGTCCCGTCAAGAGCTCTCTTCGTCGTCCTTCTGTACCCCCTCCAGGGATTCCCCGCTGCCCGTACCACGGGAGTCGTAACCCTCCGTAGCGCTCGCTGTCCCAGGAACCGTGCGCTCCTGTGGCTGCTGCTCGCGTCCCGAGTGGGCTCCCGGGCCGCGGTCGGCCTCCCTGCGTTCCTTGTCCTGGTGGCGTTCCCGGTCGTTCTGCGGAGACTTCTCGGTTCCGGCCATGGACGCTGCACTCCCTTCCCGTTCCGGACGGAGAGCCGTTCCTGCTTCTGACACGTGTGTTCGGTGTACCCCGTTGAGGAAGACGCATGTCCGGGCCGGTGGCAGGGAGGGTGTGAGGCCGGGGCGAGCATCAGTCGGATGCGGGGCCCTTGATGCCCGACACCCGTCTGATGCCCGGGCGCCTGACCCGCTGGCAGGGTTTCCCGGGTCACCGGACGGACCGGTGCTCCCCAGAGAGGTCCCGCGACCCATGAAGCGAATGTCACCCGCCCTCGGCACGGCGGCGGCCGGGATGGTCGCCGCTGTCGTCACCGCGACGTCGTCGCTGACCGGGGCCGTGCACCCGCAGCCGGGCGGGACCCCCGCCCGTCCCGCCGCGAGCGAGCACCACCCGGCCGGGCAGTGGCTGCACACCTGGGTGTCGATGCCGCAGCTGACGGAGCCGGGCAACATGCCACCCGCGCCGTTCACCCGGCCCGGCCTGGTGCTGGCCGACAGCACCGTGCGCCAGACCGTGCACGTGTCGACCGGCGGGCAGCGGCTTCGGCTGCGGTTCTCCAACGCCTTCGGGGGCACGGCACTGCCCATCACCGCCGCCGCCGTGGCTCTTCCCGTCGACGGACGGGCAGGCGTCAGCGGCATCCGACCGGGATCGTCGCGACCGGTGACCTTCGAAGGGCGCTCCTCCGTCACCGTCCCGTTGGGGGCGCAGGCGGTCTCCGACCCGCTCGACTTCGATCTGAAGCCCGGTTCCAACCTCACCGTGACGCTCTATCTGGCCGACGGGCAGGCGTCGGAGTCCATCACCTCGCACCCCGGCTCCCGGACCACCACGTATCTGAAGGCCGGCGATCACGCACAGGAAGCGGAGCTGCCCGGGGCGACCGGTACGGACCACTGGTACTTCCTCAGCGGTGTCGAGGTGTGGTCGCCCCGCGCCGCCGGAGCCGCCGTGGTGCTCGGCGACTCGCTGACCGACGGCCGCGGGTCCACCACCAACCTGAACAACCGCTGGCCGGACCTGCTGCTGCGGCGACTTCAGTCCCGGCGCGGCACGGCGGACACCGCGATCCTCAATCAGGCGGCGGGCGGCAACCGGGTGCTCAACGACGGTCTCGGTCCCAACGCCCTGGCACGGCTGGACCGTGACGTCCTGGCGTCCAGCGGTGTGGAGTGGCTGGTGGTCTTCGAGGGGGTGAACGACATCGGCACGGCCGCAGCCACCCCTGCCGCGCAGAAGGAGGTCGTGGACGATCTGACGGCGGCCTACGGCCAGATCGTCACCCGGGCGCACGCCCAGGGCATACGGGTGTACGGGGCGACGCTGACACCCTTCGGGGGCAACGCCGGCTACGACGACCCCGACGGCCACCGCGAAGCTTCCCGGCAGGCGGTCAACGACTGGATCCGTACCGGCGGACGGTTCGACGGAGTGATCGACTTCGACAAGGTGGCGCGCGATCCGGACAGGCCCCGGCAGTTGTTCCCTGCCTTCGACGTCGGTGACCACCTGCATCTGAACCCGACGGGGTATCAGGCGCTCGCCGACGCCGTGCCCGCGTCCCTGTTCCGGTAGCGCCGTTGCCGCGGCACCGGGGAAGTTACCTTCAGGTATGCCGTGACTTCATGCATGCGCAGCAGTAGAACGTGTTCCCATTCACTCGAGAGTGAGGAACATCACATGAACTCTGTGCCCTTACCGGGTCCCGGTGTTAGAGGACCGTCGCGCCGCCGGCTCATAGCAGGAACCAGTTCTATTCTGGGGGCCGCCATCCTCACGGGTCACGGCCCCGCGGCCGCCCGCGCGACCTCCGCCCTCGCCGCCCCGGCCGCCGCCCCGATCCCCGACGGGGCACACGTCTCCGCTCTGGTCATCGGCACCGGATACGGCGGCTCGGTCGCCGCCCTGCGGCTGGCGCGGGCGGGCGTCGACGTCCACATGATCGAGATGGGGATGTCCTGGGACACCCCGGGACCGGACGGCAGGATCTTCGCCAACACCACGAAGCCCGACCACCGTTCCTTCTGGCTGCGCACCAGGACCAAGCAGCCGCTCAGCGGTTTCCTCGGCTTCCCGCTCGACAAGGACGTCCCCCGGTACACCGGCGTCCTCGACGCGGAGGAGTTCGGCGGCATCACGGTCTACCAGGGCCGCGGTGTCGGCGGCGGCTCACTGGTGAACGGCGGCATGGCCGTGACGCCCCGGCGCGAGAACTTCCCCGCCGTCCTGCCGTCGGTGAACGCCGACGAGATGTACGACGTCTACTACCCGCGCGCCAACGCCGCGCTGGGCGTCGGCGTCGTCGACCAGGGCTGGTGGGAGTCCGCCGCCTGCTACCAGTACGCCCGGGTCGGGCGGAAGCACGCCGAGCGTTCCGGCTTCCCGTTCGTCCTGGTACCGGGCGTGTACGACTGGGACTACCTGGAGCAGGAGGCGGCGGGCACCGTTCCCGCGTCCGCCCTCGCGGGCGAGGTCCTCTTCGGCAACAACCACGGCAAGAAATCGCTGCCGAAGACCTACCTCGCCCGTGCCACCGCGACGGGCAGGGTCTTCGTCTCGCCGCTGCACAAGGTCACCTCGGTCGCACCGGCCGGCGGTGGCGGCTACACGGTCGTCATGGAACAGCTGAACACCGGCGGCGACGTCACCGCGGTCAAGGCCGTCACAGCGGACAAGGTGTTCTTCGCGGCCGGCAGCGTCGGCACCGGCAAACTCCTCACCCGGCTGAAGGCCACCGGCGTACTGCCCGGCCTCAACGGCGAGATCGGAAAGGGCTGGGGCGACAACGGCAACGTCATGTGCGGCCGCGCCAACCACATGTGGGACGCGACCGGCAGACTCCAGGCCTCCATGCCCACCGCGGGCATCGACAACTGGCGGGCCGGCGGGGCGTTCGCCGAGGTCGCGCCCCTGCCCACCGGCATCGAGACGTACGCGTCCTTCTACCTGTCCATCACCAGGAACCCGCACCGCGCCGCTTTCTCCTGGGACGCGGCCGCCGGCAGGGTCGTCCTCGACTGGCAGACCGCATGGAAACAGCCCTCCATCGACGCCGCCAGGACGATCTTCGACAGGATCAACGCCAAGGAGGGGACGATCTACCGCACCGACCTCTTCGGCGCGTACAAGATCTGGGGCGACCACCTCACCTACCACCCGCTGGGAGGCGCCGTACTGAACCGGGCGACGGACAACTACGGCCGCCTCCACGGCCATCCGGGGCTCTATGTCATCGACGGCTCGCTGATCCCCGGCAACACCAGCGTCAACCCGTTCGTCACCATCACTGCGCTCGCCGAACGCAACATCGAGAAGATCATCGCCACGGACCTGTGACGGCGACGGCCGGTACGACCGGCCCGCCTCGGCCGGCTCAGTGACCGGGCAGGACGCACATGGTGTCCAGCCCCAGCACATGGTTGAGCCGGCCGAACGCCAGCCACGCGCCGATGCTCATGCTCAGCTCCACTATCTCGGTCTGGCTGTAGTGCGCCGTCATCCGGCTCCAGAACCCGTCGTCGAGGCCGTGGTGGTCGGTGGCGTACCGCTCCGCGTACTCGGCGGCCAGCCTCGTGCGGTCGTCGAAGGCGTCGGTGGTGCGCCAGCCGGTCACCGCGTCGGCGAAGCCGTCCTCGACCGTGCGGCCGTCGCGTTCCGTCCGCCAGTCCAGGCAGAAGGAGCAGCCGTTGATCTGCGCGATCCGCAGCCGTGCGGCCTCGAACTCCCGCAGCCCGAGAGTGGTGTGGGCGTACACCGCCAGGGAGAAGCCGGAGGCGGCCGTGCCGATGCCGGGGACCATCTCTCCCCATACGTACTCGATCGGGTTCCTGCCCTCGGGGATGTCGATGTTCATCGTCGTCTCCTTCCCAGTCTGCCGACCGCCGGGCGCAGCGGGACGTCCAGCGCGTCGTAGAGGCCCGGTGGCGCGTCCACGAGCCAGTCGACTGCGCTCACCAGCCGGCCCACCGCGGTGGCGTTGCCGCCCGCGGACCGGTTCTCGTCCTCGTCGCTCGCCTCGACCGTGACCTCGATACGCGGACGGCCCTCGATGATCACCCGGTGTGCGCCCGTGCCGTCGGGCGGCGCCGGCCAGCCGGGCGCGCAGGACGGGTGGATGCGGGTGATGTGCTCGACGACGATGCGGGGTTCGCCACCGACGATTCCCTGCACCTCGAAACGCACCGCGCCCTGGGTGCCCGCCCCGAACTCGCCCATCGTCCTGGTGCTCACGGCGGCGTCCAGCGGACAGCGTTCCAAGGTCTCGCGGATCTCGTCGAGTTCGACGCCGAGGGCCCTGGCCATCAGCCGTATCTGTCCGCCCCACACCATGGTGGGGACCGTCTGCGCGAGCATCGGCGGCGCGTAGTCCATCGGCATCCCCATGCCGATCAGATACCGGACCGAGTCGGGCTGGTCGTAGGTGGAGTAGTCGAAGATCTCCTGGCAGCGGATCGCGTCCACGGTGGTGCCGAGCCCGCTGATCAGCAGTGGCAGTACGTCGTTGCCCCAGCCGGGATCGACGCCGGAGACGAACAGTGAGCCGCCGCCCGCCTCGACGGCGGCCAGCACCGGGTCCCGTAACTCCGCGGGGGCGTTCCGCGGGTCGTAGAGGGCGTACATCGCCGGGGTGACGACGACGGCCCCGGCCCTGATCGCCCGGACGACGTCGGCGAGCGCCTCGTCGGGGCGGACGTCCCCCGTCGCCGTGTACACCACCGCCCGCGGACCGGCGGCCAGCACGGCTTCGACGTCGTCGGTCGCCGCGATCCCCAGCCGGTGTCCGAGTCCGCCCAGTTCACCCGCGTCACGGCCCACCTTGGCAGGGTTGTGGACGATGACGGCGGTGAGTGCCAGCGCCGGGTGGGCCGCGACGGCTCGGATCGCCGCACGGCCTGTGTTGCCCGTTCCCCAGACCACCGTGGAAATCATGCGCCGGAGGGTAACTCCGGCGCCTGAAGGTTCCTAGAGCCATGACGGCGGGCATTCGCCCGGTCGCCCCGTCGTCTTCCGGCCGGCCCTGTCGGACCGTGCGGCGTACGGCCCGGGACGAAGCGACCGTCAGCCCAGAGCGAGAAGGACGGCCGCGGCCGTCGCGCTCACGAGGCCGGTCACCTGCCATCGGTTGACTCTCTCGCCCAGCAGCGCAAGCCCGAGGATCGTGGGGACGGCCGGGTAGAGGGAGGCCAGGACGACGGCGACGGCCAGCATCTGCTGCTGCGCCGCCCAGAGGTAGAGGATCAGGGCGAGGGCCGCTCCCGCCCCGATCGTGAGCGCCCGCACCTGGAGCCGCGCCGGTCGGCGGAAAACGGCGGCGTGCCGCCACGCGCTCGGTACGAGGAGGGCGACGGCGGCGAGCCGGCCGGCGACGACGGGCCACAGGCCGCTGACGGCGTCGGCCTGGGCGAGCCCGATGTACTGCACGGCCACCCCCAGGCTGGCGATCAGACCGTCCACCGCCCCGTGCCCGGCCCGCGTCGGCTCTCGGCCGTCCCGCGCGCTCCTGCCGCCACCGGCGACCAGCCACAGCGCCGGTACGGTGACGCAGATGCCCGCCCAAGCGGTGGCGGTCGGCCGGTCTCCCAGGAACAACACCCCGCACAGAACGGAAAGAGCCACACCCGTCACGGCACTCACCGGTACGACGACGCTCATCGACCCACGGCTCAGGCCCCGGTTGAGGAACAGCATGGCCGTTCCGCTGCCGGCACCGGACAGCGCGCCCACAGCATGTCGCCCGACCGGACCGAGTCCGCGGGCACGACGAGCGCGGCGACGAGCGCCAGGAGCAGGCCGCCGACCTGACCGAGAAACGTGACCACGGCGAAATGGACCCGGCGCGACAGCAGACCGCCGGCGAAGTCGACGACGCCGTAACAGACTGCCGAAGCCAGCGCGAGAAGTGCACCCATTCGCTCACAGTGCCCCGCCGGGACGCCGTGATGTTGTTCCCGCGCCTCGGATGTACCACCGGCCGGTCGACGTCTCGCCCGCGGCAGGCCTGTCCGGCGGCCCAGGGGCCGATCGGCAGGCGCCGGCGCACACGGTCGCGACCCGGCCTGAGCCTGGTGGTGGTGACACCAGGCTCAGCACACACTCCCTGCCTCCTCGGCGGGCCCGCCAGGATGACCGGCATGAACCCACCCACCACTCTGATCACCGGCGCGACCCAGGGGCTGGGCCGCGGGATCGCGCTCGACCTCGCGCGCCGCGGCGGCACCGTGCTGCTCCACGGCCGTGACCGGGTACGCCTCGACGCGGCGGCGGCCGACGTGCGGGCGACCGCACCCGGGACCACCGTGCGCACCTACCTCGCCGACCTGGCGGACCTCCGCCAGGTGCGGGCGATGGCCGAGCGGATCCTGGCCGAAGAACCTCGGCTCGACGCACTGGTGAACAACGCCGTCGCCGGCGGCGGCTCCGAGCCGCTGCGGCGCGAACTGAGCGCCCAGGGCCACGAGTTGCGCTTCGCAGTCAACCATCTGGCGCCGTACGCCCTCGTCCGTGGCCTGCTGCCGCTGCTGACGTCCTCCGCGCCCGCCCGCGTGATCAACGTCGCCTCGATCGGACAGGAGCGCATCGACTTCGACGACATCATGCTGGAGCGGGGCTACGAGGGGCTGCGCGCCTACTGCCGCAGCAAGCTCGCGCTGATCATGGCCACCTTCGAGCTGGCCGGGGAACTCGCCGGCACGGGCGTCACCGTCAACGCCCTGCATCCGGCGCACCTGATGGACACCCAAGGGGTGCGGGATTACGGCCTCACGCCCGTCGTCGGCGTCGAGGAAGGCGTCAGGCCGACCGTACGGCTGGTCACCGACCCAGAGGTGGCCGGCGTGACGGGCCGCTACTTCGACCGCTTCACCGACTCCCGCGCCGACGAACAGGCTTACGACGCCGACGCCCGCAAGCGCCTCATGGAGCTGACGCACCGCCTCGTCGGGGAGACGCACAGCGTGCGTTGAGAGCCCACCGGCGCCGAGGGCGGGCGACCCTGGTCCCGATGGGTGTCGTGTTCACGTAATTCTGGGGAACCGGCCACCACGGCGGCGGCAGCGTGACACCGGCCCACTGAAGACTTCCCGGCGGTTCGTACCGAACAGCCAAGGAGGACCTTGTGGGCGTACGTCCCGTATCCCGGCGGCAGTTGCTCGGCTTCGGCGGCGCAGGCGCCGCCGCACTGATGCTCGGCACCGGCGAGTGGGGCTCCGGCTCCGCGTTCGCCTCGCCGGTCATGAAGGACGATCCGTTCTCCCTCGGCGTCGCGTCCGGCGAGCCCCGCTCCGACGGTGTGGTGCTGTGGACGAGACTGGCCCCGGAGCCGTTCGCGCAGGACGGAAAGGGCGGCATGCCGGACCGGCCGGTCCGCGTGCAGTACGAGCTGGCCCACGACAAGCGGTTCCGGCGGGTCGTCCGCCGCGGGAGCGTCGTCGCCACACCGGAGCTGGCGCACTCGGTCCACCCCGAGATACACGGGCTCCTGCCGGACCGTGAGTACTACTACCGCTTCCGTGCCGGCTCGTACGTCTCACCCGTCGGCCGCACCAGGACCACCCCGCCGCCCTGGAGCACCCCCCGGGACCTGAAGTTCGCGTTCGCCTCCTGCCAGGCGTGGCAGGACGGCTACTTCACCGCCTACGAGCACATGGCGCAGGAGGACCTCGACCTGGTGGTCCACCTCGGCGACTACCTCTATGAGTACGGCGTCCAGTCCAACAGGCGCGGTGTGGTCACCGACCCGAGGTTCCACACGGAGACGGTCGACCTCGCCCGCTACCGCCTCCAGTACGGTCTCTACAAGTCCGAGGCGCCGCTCCAGCAGGCACACGCCCGCTTCCCGTGGATCATGACCTTCGACGACCACGAGGTCGAGAACAACTGGGCCGACGGCATCCCGGAGAAGGACCAGGACCCGCGGGCGTTCACGCAGCGCAGGGCGGCCGCCTTCCAGGCCCTGTACGAGCACGCGCCGCTGCGTCGCGCCCAGTTGCCGCAGGGCCCCGACGTGCAGATGTACCGCAGGCTCTCCTACGGCAGGCTCGCCGACTTCACGATGCTCGACACCCGGCAGTACCGCGACGACCAGCCGTGCGGCGACGGCGCCTCCGCCGACTGCGCCGACCGCTTCGCCCCTGACCGCAGCCTCCTCGGCGACCGTCAGCGCGACTGGGTCCTGAACGGCTTCAGCCGCTCCGCCGCCCGCTGGCAGGTGCTGGGCAACCAGGCGCCGATGGGCCAGACCGACCAGGACCCGGGACCGGGCACGACCGTCTGGATGGACCCCTGGGACGGCTACGTCGCGGAGCGGAACCGTCTCCTCGCGGAGGCCGAGGGACGGGGAGTGCGCAATCTCGTCGTCATCACCGGCGACCGCCACCAGAACTACGCCTGGGACCTCAAGCGCGACTACGAGGATCCCGGGTCGGCGACCGTGGGCAGCGAGTTCGTGGGGACGTCCGTCACCAGCGGCGGCGACGGCGCCGACATGACGGCCGAGGGCACCAGGTTCCTCGCCGCCAACCCGCACATGAAGTTCTTCAACGCCCAGCGGGGCTACGTGCGGGTGCGTGTCGAACCCGAGCGCTGGACGAGCGACTTCCGCGTCCTGCCGTACGTGACCCGGCCGGGCGCTCCCGTGTCCACCCGCGCCAGCGTCGTCGTCGAGGACGGCGTACCGGGCGTCCAGGTCTGACGAGCGGCACCGCGTACCCGGGACTGGCCGGGTACGCGGTGCGGTCGGGTATGAGGGTCTGGGCCGGACGGGCGCGCGGCACGGGCCGGGCCTAGCCGGTGGCGCGCCCGGTGAGGAGATCGCGGACCCGGTCCACCATGCCCATGCCGGGAGCGAGCAGCTTGTTGGCCCGGGCGGTGTCCGGCGTGGAGGGGTGCGGACGGGTGGGGGCGCTCTGCTTGGCCCTGCGGACCTTGTCGCCCAGCTCCATCAGCAGGTCCGCGCTGCACGACTCGGCGAGCAGCGGGAACAGCCGCTTCTCCTCGTCGGCGACGTGCGAGGTCACGGCGGTCTTCAGCTGGGTGATCAGGGTGTCGAACCGGGGATCGTCGGCCTGGCAGCCCTCGAGCTCCTTGAGCATGCGTTCGATCTGGGCGTGGTCGGAGATCTCCTCGTCCGCCAGGTCGTCGCCGTCGTCGACGAAGCGGCGGACCGCGGGATACAGGTACTCCTCCTCGGCGACGGAGTGCCGGACGAGTTCCTTGGTCAGTTCGTCCGCCAGCTCCCGCCGCCGTGCGTCTCCGGCGGCCTGGGCCTCGATCTCGGCGAACATCTGGTCGACCTCTCGGTGGTCGGCCGTCAGTTCCTGGATGACGTTCCCGCCGTGTGCCATGTCCTGGCGTCCTCTCTCGCTTGCTGCGAAGGATCCCCCCACGGGCGTGGCTGCCGCGCCTCATCGGCGACACTAACGCGGGTACCCCGCTCCGGCGCGCCCACAAGGCGTCGGACACCCTGGGGTTCCGCCACCGGCGGGAAGTTTCCCCGGCGGCCGTTTCAGAGCTGTCGGACCGTCACGAGGCCCCCGGCGGCAGGCCGGTCCCCGCCGCGCGCAGTTCGCGGGCGTACGGAGGTTCGGCCCCGGCCTTCGTGCAGGTGAGCGCCGCGGCCCTGGCCGCGAATCCCAGCACCTCGCGCCAGCGGTCCGGTGACAGCGACCCGAGCGCTCCGGGCGAGAGCAGTTCCCGCTCGGACAGGGCGTGCAGGAGCGCCGCGTTCACGGTGTCGCCCGCCCCGATGGTGTCCACCACGCGGACCCGTTCCCCGGGGACGGAGTACCGGCCGCCGTCCCGGGTGAGGACCGTGAGCCCGTCCCCGCCACGAGTGAGCACCACCGCCGCGGGACCCGCGGCGAGCCAGGCCCCGAAGTCGGCCCCCAGCCAGTCGGCGTCCTCCTCGCTCAGCTTGAGCATCGACACGTGCGGGAGCCAGCTCCTGAACCGGGCGCGGTAGGCGTCCGCGTCCGGGATGAGACCGGGCCGGACGTTCGGGTCGAGCGCGACGAAGACGCCGCGCGCCGCCTGCCGTCGCATCAGCTCCTCGTACGCGCTCGCGCCCGGTTCGAGGACCAGCGAGCAGGTGCCGAGCGACAGGGCGCGCGTGGCGGCGGGCAGCTCGGGCGGCACGGTGAAGAGACGGTCCGCGGTGCCCTCGACGTAGAAGGTGTAGGCGGCGGAGCCGCCGGGGCCGATCGCCGCGACGGCCAGCGTGGTGGGCTCGGGGCCGCGCTGCACGAGTGCGGTGTCCACCCCCTCCTCACGCAGCCGGCCGATGAGCGACTCGCCGAAGGCGTCGGTGGAGATCCGGGAGCAGAAGGAGACGTCGGCGCCGAGCCGGCCGAGCGCGACGGCGGTGTTGTAGGGGCCGCCGCCGCGTGCGGGCAGCAGGGGAGCCGGCAGCGCGCCACCGGCCTGCGGCACGAGGTCGATCAGCGCCTCACCGGCGACGACGATCACAGCGCCTCCCCTTCGGTCCGGCCCGCGACCGGGGGCCCAGCGGCGGCACGGACGATCGCGGCCGCCGCGGGGGCCGCGTCGTGCACCGGGGCGGTGGAGCGCATGGACCGGCCGAGCATGAAGGCGCCTTCGAGCAGCGCGATCACCGACCGTGCCGTCGCGCGGGAATCGACGATGCCGAAGGAGCCGTAGAAGGCGGCGAGGGCGTCGGTCCACGATTCGAACACCTCCGCGGTCGCCACCCGCAGTGCCTCGTCGGTGCCCGCGATCTCCAGGGCGATCGTGGCGATGGGGCACGGGTCCGCGTAGTCGAGATCGAGCAGCGTCTGCGCCGCCCCGGTGAACGCCCGCGCGGTCGTCTCGGCCGGGTCGGCGGCCCGGTCCTGGAACAGTTCGCCGATCAGCGCCAGGTAGGCGGCGCCCGACGTGCGGACCACGTCCTCGCCGAGCTCGCTCTTGCCGCCGGGATAGAAGTGGTAGGCGGACCCGTAGGTCGCGCCCGCCGTCGTGAGGATCTGCTTCATGCCCGTGGCCGCGTAGCCCTGACGCCGGAAGAGCTCGGTGGCAGCGGCCAGGATGCGCGCTCGTGTGTCGCCTGTCGTTCTCATCTCGGATAGTCTCTCACTAGATCGATCGATCCAGTAGGGGATGCCGATGCATGAGATCGAACTGAGTGCCGGGGTCGTGGAGTACACGGACACCGGCGGAAGCGGCGAGACCGTGGTGCTGGTGCACGGACTCGGCTTCGACGAATCGGTGTGGCAGGCGGTGGTGGACGGCCTCCGTGCCGACTTCCGGGTCGTGGTCCCCGTGCTGCCGATGGGGAGCCACCGCCGGCCGATGCGCCCAGGCGCCGACCTGTCGGCGCAGGGCGTGGCGAACCTGCTGGCCGAGTTCCTCGAACGGCTCGACCTTCGGGACGTCACCCTGGTCCAGAACGACGCCGGTACGGCCCAACTGCTCGTCGGCGTGCGCGACGAGCGCGTCCACCGGCTGGTCCTCACCTCCTGCGAGGCGCTGGACAACTATCCGCCCGGAGTGCAGGGCAGGACCCTGCAGTTCCTGAGCCGGGTACCCGGCGGCATCTTCCTGCTGCTCCAGTCCTTCCGGGTGCCTCTGCTGGTCCGGCTGCCCAACTCGCTCGGCGGCATGGCCCGGCACCCGATCCCGTACGAGCTGGTCCGCCGCTGGTACGGCCCCCTGCTCACCGACAAGAGGATCAGGCGGGACTTCGCCGCCTTCCTCCACAGCACGCGGAAGGACACCTACCTGCGGGCGGCGGAGCGACTGCGCGACTTCCAAGGACCCGCCCTCGTCGCGTGGGGCGCGGAGGACCGCATGATGCCGCACGAGACCGGCCGCCGGCTCGCCGCCCTGCTGCCGCGGGGCGAGTACGTCGAGATCCCGGACGCCCGCACCCTCGTCCAGCTCGACAACCCCGGCGCCCTCTGCGCCGAACTGCGTCGGTTCATCAAGGAGTCACCCGTCCCACGCCGACAGGACCCGACCGGCTGAGAAAGTGGGTGCGTACGTCTGAGGACCCGTCGTGGAAAGGACGCACCCGTGACCGAGGCACCATCCGTCTTCGCCGGACTGGACGCACGACTCCCCGCCCTGCGCGAGCTCTACCAGGACCTCCACGCCCATCCGGAGCTGTCCTTCCAGGAGGTCCGCACAGCGGGCATCGTCGCCCGGTGGCTGCGGGAGCAGGGCTGGGACGTGACCGAAGGGGTCGGTGGTACCGGCGTGGTCGGCGTGCTCAGGGTGTCCGACGGGCCCGTCGTCCTGCTCCGGGCGGACATGGACGGCCTGCCCGTGCGGGAGGCGACGGGCCTGCCCTACGCGTCCACTCGCACGGGGGTCGACGCCGACGGCAACGAAGTACCCGTCATGCACGCCTGCGGACACGACATGCACATCACCTGCCTGCTCGGCGCGACGGCTCTGCTGGCCGCCCACCGGGACGCCTGGCGGGGCACCGTCGTCGCCGTGTTCCAGCCGGCCGAGGAGGTCAGCGGGGCGCAGGCCATGATCGACGACGGGTTCGCCGAACGCTTCCCTCGCCCGGACGTGTGCCTCGCACAGCACGTCGGCCCCATTCCCGTGGGCACCGCGGCGACCAGGCCGGGCGCGGTCATGAGCGCCTCCGACAGCTTCGCCGTACGGCTCTTCGGTCGGGGCGGCCACGGTTCGGCGCCGGAGAACACGGTCGATCCGGTGGTGATGGCCGCGGCGGTCGTGATGCGTCTCCAGACGGTGGTGTCGCGTGAAGTGGGGGCGAACCAGGCCGCCGTCGTCACGGTGGGTTCCCTGCACAGCGGGACCAAGGAGAACATCATCCCGGACACCGCCGAAATGAAGATCAACATCCGCAGCTCGGACCCCGCCGTCCGCACCCGGGTGCTCTCGGCCGTCGAGCGGATCGTACGGGCGGAGGCCCTCGCTGCCGACGCGCCGAAGGAGCCCGAGTTCACCCGCCTCAACAGCTTCCCCCTGACCGTCAACGACGCCGACGCGACCGCCACCGCGGTCGCGGGGCTCGAGTCGGTGCTCGGGGCGGGTCAGGTCTGGACGCTGCCTCGGCCCATCACCGGCAGCGAGGACTTCGGCGCGTTCGGCTCCGCCATGGGGGTGCCTTCCGTGTTCTGGCACTTCGGCGGGGCGGATCCGGCGCTGTTCCCGGACCCCGATCCGGCGACCCTCGTCGGCGGCGGGCTGCCCCCGGGGGTGGCGTACAACCACTCACCGCAGTACGCGCCCCTCCAGGACCCGACCATCGGACTCGGCGTCCGGGCCCTGCTGGGCGCGGCCGGGCAGTGGCTCGGCCCGAAGACGCCGTAGCGGGGGCCGGCCGGGTCGTCAGGGCCCTGTCCGTGACAACGGGTGCGGCGGCCGTCCCGGAACCCGGGACGGCCGCCGCCCTGCGCCCCCTGTCCTACGTCAGGGGCTCGATCCAGATGTTGCGGTAGCGGACCTTGCTCCCGTGGTCCTGGAGGCGGATCGGGCCCGCGGCCGGCCCTTCCGGTGCTCCGCCGCCGGTCGTGCCCGCCACGGCCACGTCGTCATGGACCGTCGTGCCGTTCCACACCACGGTGACGCGGGCGTCCTCCGTCTTCCTGCCCGCCTCGTCGAAGCGCGCCGCGCGGAAGGTGATGTCGTACGTCTGCCAAGTACCCGCCGGCTTCGCCACGTTGACGTCCGCGGGCTTCCGCTGGTAGATCGCGGCCGCCCCGTCGATCTTCGGTGTCGTGTCGCCGAAGGAGTCGAGCACCTGGATCTCGTAGCGGTCCTGGAGGTACACACCGCTGTTGGCCCGGTCCTGTCCCGTCACGTCCGGCGGAAGCTCGGGCAGCCAGAACTCGGCGTGCAGTTTGAAGTCACCGAACGCCTGCTTGGTGCGGATGTCGCCGCAGCAGACCTCCATAGCACCGTCCGTCAGAGGCCATTGCGCGGTGCGGCCGTCGGTCTGCTGCCAGGCCGACCGGTCCGCCCCGTCGAACAGGACGACTCGGCTCCCGTGGGGATGGACGGTGATCATGTCGAGATTGACGTGGCCGGTGTCGCCGCTGTCGTACCGGTAGGTGATGGTGTTTGCGCCGGCGCGCAGCGTCAGTTGTTCGGTCCGGGTGGACCATTTGTTCCACTCACCGGTGCTGAGCAGCTTCGACTGTCCGATCCTGCTGCCGTTGACGTACACGCTCACGGTCTTGGTACCGGTGAAGGGATGCGGCCCGTTGGCGTAACGCAGACCGACGTCGTAGGTGCCGGCCTCGTCGACGTCCACGTCGAAGGTGGTCGAGGCGCCCTCGGTGCCGTATCCGTCGACGAAGCCGCTGCCGGAGTGACCGGCGTGCTCCGTGTCAGTGCCGGCGCCGCCCGCGAGCCGCGCCTCCTCGGCCTCGTAGAGCGTGACCTTCGGTTGTCGTCCGGGCATGGCATTCAGTGTGTACCACGCCTCCGTGCTCCACAGCGCCTCGCCGCTCGCGGAGCTGAACGGGCGGGGCGAGCGCACATGGACCACCCGGTCGGGCTTGAGGCCGGGGATGGCGAGGGTGACCTTCTTGCGGTCGGCGGACAGCGCGGCGGACCGCACGGTCAGCTTCTCCTCGTCCACCTTCGGACCGCCGTACGACGGTGTGGGGACGTATCGCCACTGTGCGACCTGGTAGCGGGCGGCCAGCGTGTCGGCCGTGGCCTGGGAGAGCGGCTGGGTGTACTCCAGCTCGAAGCCGTCGGACCTGGCGCGCATCGCCAGGATGTCGAAGGCGTCCTCGCCGTTCGGTGTCAGCTTCTGCAGGCCGTGGGTGAGTTTGCCCTCCTGGCCCCAGTTGCCGCCCGCGCCCAGACCGCCGGCGTAGATGGCGCCGTCCGGGCCCTGGCTGATCCGGTTGACGCCGGCCTCGAGTCCCTGGGTGTGCCGGAACACGGCGCCCTGGTCCTGGCCCTTGACCTTCTCCAGGAACGCGCGCTGGAGGCCGCCGTAGGTGACGTCGCCGAACAGCAGCTGCCCCGCGTAGGGGCCCTTCGTGAGGTGGAGCGGTGTGCTGGGCGAGTTCGCGATCTCGTTCTGCGGCAGCCACAGCACGGGCTTGCTCACCGGGTTGGCGTCGAAGGGGCCGTCCGGGTTCGTGAAGTGGTTGAAGAAGCGGTCCTGCTTGATCCGTACCAGCTTGGAGGCGGGCAGCCAGCCGCCCTGGTTGTCCGTCACGAAGATGTCACCGCCGGGGCCCCAGCCGATGCCGTTCGGGGTGCGCAGACCGCCCGCGACGTACGACACCTCGCCGGTCTTCGCGTTCACCTTGATCGTCGTGCCGCGGTTGCGGGCGGGCTGCGGATCGGTCGTCGCGCCGCCGTAGTTGATGGCCACGGACAGGTTGAGGTAGAAGAAGCCGTTGCGGTACAGCAGACCGAAGGCGAACTCGTGGAAGTTCCCGCCGAAGGGCCAGGTCGCCACCGTGCGCCGTTCGTCGACGACGTCGTCCCCGTCGGTGTCGCTGAGCTCGGTCAGTTCGTGCTTCTGCGACACATAGATCTTGCCGTCGACGGCCTTGATGCCCATCGGTTCCTTGAGGCCGCTCGCGACCTTCTTGACCGTCACCTTGTCCGGCCCGGTGTCATGGGTGACGTTGCCGAGGAGGTAGACCTCGCCCGTGGTGTTGTCGGTACCGCCCCACGTGGTGACGGCGAGCCGGCCGTCGGGCAGCCAGTCCATGCCGGTGATCTGCGGCTCGAAGCCGGCCGGCCGGAGGTCGGTCAGGTCGTAGCCGGGGTGGACCCCGGTCAGCGGCAGGCCGTCGCCGGGGGAGTCGGCGCCGCTCTCGCACTCCTTGCGGCCCGGCGCGGTCACGCGTACGACACCGGCGTCGGTGCTCAGGACCGAGTTCGGCACGACGGAGAAGCCGGTGGCGCCGGGGGGCCGCCAGGCGAGCGTGATCTGCTGGCCGCCGGTGCGGTCGAAGTGGTCGATCCGCAGCGCGTGGTGACCTGCGGTCAGCTCCACCGTGCCGTCCTTGGGCTCGGCGCCGTGCAGGCCGTCGTGGTCGATGACCGGCCTGTCGTCGATCAGCAGCCGTGAGCCGTCGTCGCTGGTCAGCCGGAAGGTGTAGGAACCGTCCTGGGGAACGTCGATGTTGCCGATCACCTGGGACACGAAGTGGTCGCCGGCGCCGAAGTCGTCGGTGGAGCTCCAGTCGATCGCCGGCATCAGCTTGTCGACGTTCGGCGTCTGTCCCGGCTTGATGGAGCAGATCTTGCTCATGGGGAGCTGTATGTCGAAGACGCGCAGTGTGACGCCGGGTTCCTGCGGCGGCAGGTCCTCCGCGGCTCCGGCCGCTGCGGAGGCCGGCGGCGACATCAGGCAGCCTGCCAGGAACGAGGCGGCGACCAGGCCGGTCACCCGTCTGCGAAGTCGTTGGTGCAGCCGTGGATTCATGCATCCTCCCGGGCTCCCTGGCGGCGGGAGCACGTAACGGTGGTGAACGTGGACCACAACGCGCGGCGCGATCGGCCGATGCTGATCCGGAGGTTCGAATGAACGCGGTTCGGATGAGAGCAGTGCAGAGGAACGCGGTAGGGATGAGCGCAGTGCAGAGAGCCGAGAGCTCCCAGGAGTGCGCCGCAAACCCTAGGAGTCTTTTGTTGACGGTGTCCATACTTCGTCATCACTGAGAACAAACTTCGCCGTCGCACAGGTGAAGTGACGGCATGTCGGCTCGACTCGGCGGTCCGAGCGAACAAAGTTGACGAGTTGTCACTTCTTGCGCCGAGGCCGGTTCGATGCTTGTTCTTGTTCGTAACGGCGCGCTTACGAACATCCATTGACACCCGACTGTCGACCCCGCCAGAGTCTTCCCCGCCAGTGATGCCGATCGCGGACCGAGGAGCGTTCCATATGCCCGAAATTCCCGCAGTCTCACGCCGCTTGCTCCTGGGAGGAGCCCTCGCCACCGGCGCACTCGCGGCCGGTGTCGGCTCCGCACAGGCCGCCCCTGTCATCGAGGCCGCCACCGCCGTCGACGCCGCACCGCGGCGCAGGCCGGGCCAGAAGTCGATGATCGACGTCGCCTTCGAGCCCTACCGGACCGTCCGGGTCGGAGTGATCGGACTCGGCAACCGGGGCCACGGGATGAGCGAGGGCTGGTCCGTCGTCCCCGGCTGCACCGTCACCGCCGTCTGCGACATCCGTGCCGAGCGCGCCAAGCGCACCGCCGACCGGCTGGTCGCCACGGGCAAGCCCCGTCCCGCCGAGTACAGCGGCTCGGACGAGTCGTTCGCCCGGATGCTGGAACGCGACGACATCGACCTCGTCTACATCGCCACGCCCTGGGAGTTCCACTACCAGCAGGGCAGGGCCGCGCTGCTGGCAGGCAAGCACGTCATCGTGGAACTGCCCATCGCCACCGGACTGGACGAGCTCTGGGACCTCGTCGACACCTCCGAACGGACCCGCAGGCACCTGATCCTCTCCGAGAACTGCAGCTACGGCCGCAACGAACTGGCCATGCTGAAGATGGCGCACGAGGGCCTCTTCGGCGACGTCACCAACGGGCACGGCGGCTACCTGCACGACCTGCGGGCCCTGCTCTTCTCCGACACCTACTACACCGACGCCTGGCGCCGCCTCTGGCACACGCGCAGCACCGCCTCCTTCTACGCGATGCACGGTCTGGCGCCGGTCGCCGCGGCCATGGACATCAACCGCGGGGACCGCATGACGGTGCTGCGCGCCACCGCGACCGAACCCAAGGGCCTCGCCGACTACCGGGAGCGCTTCGTCCCGCGCTCGCACCCGTCGTGGCAGGAGACCTACATCAACGGAGACCTGGTCACCTGCCTGATCGACACGGCCAAGGGCCGGGTCATCAGAGCCGAGCACGACGTCAGCTCACCCCGTCCGTACAGCCGCATCAACTCCCTCGCCGGCAGCCGGGGCATCTTCGAGGACTACGCGGGCACCTCGACGACCGGCGGACGCATCTACGTCGAGCCCGACCACAGCGGGCACTCCTGGCGCGACTTCGACACCTACCGCAAGGAGTTCGACCACTGGCTCTGGAAGAAGATCGGCGACGACGCCGCGAACAACGGCGGCCACGGCGGCATGGACTACGTCCTGCAGTGGCGCACCGTCCAGCTGATGCGGGCGGGACTGGTCCCCGACATCGACGTCTACGACTCCGCCGCCTGGTGCGCTCCGGTACCGCTCAGCGTCAAGTCGCTGGCAGCCGGCGGCCGTCCGGTCGAGGTCCCCGACTTCACCCGGGGCTCCTGGGTGAATCTCCGCACAGGTCTGGACTCCCGTACCTCCGAGATGCCCCCCGTCGCCTGAGTTCACCGCTCGGGCGGACCGACAGAAGGAGCAGACAGTGAGATCAGCCGGACGGACAACTTCTCTCAGAGCCATGGCGGTGGCGGCGGCACTGCTCGTTCCCGCGCCCGCCGCGGCCGCCGCCGCATCGGAGCCCGCGCCGGCTCCCGCACGGACAGAGGTGACGATAGCGCCCGTCGACCTCGCGGGCCCGGCCGTCTCGACGGTGAGGGTGACCGTCAAGAACGCCGGACCCGACCGCATGCGTTCCTTGAAGGTGTCGTTCGCCGGGCCGGTGGGCTGGGCGGTCCAGCCGTCGGTCCACAGCGTGGACGGCACCTTCGCCGCCGGCGCCACGGCCGCCGCCGAGTTCCGCATCCAGGTGCCGGAGCCGCGGCCCGGATTCACGGTGCGGACCTTCACCGCCACGGCGACCTACAAGGGCGGCGACGGAGCCGGAACGGCGACGGCGACCCGCTCCCAGCGCAGCGGCACACCGCTGGCGGACCTCGCGGACGCCTACAACAACGTCGGCGTCACCGACGAGAGCAACACCACGCCCGGCAACTACGACGGCGGCGGCAACAGCTTCTCCGCGCAGAAACTCGCCGACGTCGGCCTGACCCCGGGCGCCACGGTACGGGCGCTGGGCGCCGAACTGACCTGGCCGGAGGCGCCCGCGGGGACCAAGGGCAACGTCTCCAGCGCCGGCCAGGCCGTCACCCTGAGCGGCCGGGGCAGCAAGCTCGTCTTCCTCGGCTCCGGTGTCGGCAGCGGCGCGACCGGAACGGCCACCGTCTACTACAAGGACGGCAGCACCGGCACCGGCTCGTTCGGCTTCCCCAACTGGTCGTTCGACCCGGCGAACGCCCACGGCGCGACGCTGGTCGCGTCCTCCGACGGCCGCAACCGGCAGAGCGGGTACGGGAACGCGGGGATCGCCTACCGCATCTTCGCCCACTCGATCCCGCTCGACGCGGCCAAGGATGTCGACTTCGTGGTCCTGCCCGGCAACGGGAACATCCACGTGTTCGACATGGCCGTCGCTCCCTGAGAACCCGGCCGTGACCCCCGGGCCCGCCGCGGAGCACGCGGGCCCGGGGAACGCGTGCTCAGACGGCGTGGACCTTGATGCCCGCCTCACTGAGCCGGGCCGCCATCTCGGACGGCAGCGCCGAGTCCGTCACCAGCACGTCGACGCGATCCAGGCCGCAGATCCTCGCGAATGCACGCCGGCCCATCTTGGACGAGTCGGTCACCACCACGACCCGGCGCGCCCGCTCCGCGAACAGCCGGCTGATGCTCGCCTCGTCCTCCTGATGCGTCATCAGCCCCAGCCGGGGATCCACCCCGTCGACCCCGAGGACGGCCACGTCCAGGACGACCTCGTTCAGCACGCCCACGGTCAGCGGGCCGACGAGCTCGTAGGTCTGCGGACGGGCGACACCCCCGGTGACGACGATCTTGATCTGGGGGCGTACGGCGAGCTCGCCCGCGATGTTGAGGGCGTTGGTGACGACGGTCAGCGAGGGCGCGGTCATGTCGGAGGGCTCCCGCCGCCCGCCGCCTGCGGCCCGGAGCGCCAGGGCCCGCGCCACCTCGGTCGTGGTCGTGCCCCCGTTGAGGCCCACGACATCACCCTCGCCGATCAGCTCCGCGACGGCCGCGGCGATGCGCTGCTTCTCGGAGGCGTGCCGGGACTGCTTGTAGCGCAGGGGAAGCTCGTAGGAGACACCGTGCGCGACGGCGCCGCCCCGGGTGCGCACGAGCATCTGCTGCTCGGCGAGCTCGTCGAGGTCCCTTCTGATGGTGGCGGGCGACACCTCGAGCGTCGTCGCGGCCTCCTCGACCTCCAGCTTGCCCTCGGCGGCCAGCAACTCCAGCAACCTGCTCCACCGCTCGTGCTTGGACATGTGTCGGACTCCTCCGGGGCCTGGATCCTGCGCTCCCACACGCTAAGGGACGCGGAGCGGCCACTTGCCCGAGGGGAGCATGCTGCTGGATACTGCGCAAGCGTGTGCTTGTAGTTGCTCGATAGTGCGGCTGATTGCGCAAAATCATGCAGGCGCCGCCGGGTCGGTGCAAGGGAGGCCGTACCGGGCCCCCGGCCCTACCCTCCCGCCACCCCTCACGAAGGAGTTCGTCCCTTGTCACCCCACGGTTCCTCCCGTACCTCGGCCGAGATCGCCTCGCAGCCCGACGTCTGGCGCCAGGCGGCCCGGTCGCTCCCGCGACATGCCGCCGCCCTGCCCCGCCGGGGCGAGCGCGTCGCGGTCATCGGCTGCGGAACCTCCTGGTTCATGGCCCAGTCCTACGCCGTGCTGCGTGAGAGCGGTGGCCACGGCGAGACGGACGCCTTCGCGGCCTCCGAGTTCCCGCACGGCCGCCGCTACGACCGCGTCCTCGCCATCACCAGGTCGGGCACCACGACCGAGGTGCTGGATCTGCTGCGGCGGGTGAAGGGCACCGTGCCCAGCGGGGCGATCACCGCCGACCCCACGACGCCCGTCATGCAGGCGGCCGACGCGGTCGCGGTCCTGGACTTCGCCGACGAGGAGTCCGTCGTCCAGACCAGGTTCGCCACCGCCAACCTGGCGCTGCTGCGCGCCCATCTGGAGGCGGAGGACGCGCTGCCCGAGGGCGTACGCCCCCTCGACCGGGCGATCGAGGACGCCGAGCGGGCCGTTCTCGAGCCCCTCGACCCCGAGGTGTGTGCCGCCGAGCAGTTCACCTTCCTCGGCACCGGCTGGACCTACGGCCTGGCGCTCGAGGCCGGGCTGAAGATGCGTGAGGCGGCCGGCGCCTGGACCGAGGCCTACCCGGCGATGGAGTACCGGCACGGGCCGATCAGCATCACCGGCCCCGGGCGCGTGGCATGGGCCTTCGGCCGGCTCCCGCACGGTCTCGCGGACGATGTCGCACGGGTCGGCGGCACACTCGTCGCCGGCTCCTCGGACAGCGCCCCGGGCCTGGACCCGCTCGCCGATCTCGTGCGCGCCCAGCGCCTCGCGGTCGCGCTCGCCGAAGCGCGCGGCCACAACCCCGACCGGCCCCGCAACCTCACCCGGTCCGTCGTCCTCGAGAACAGCCATGCCTGAGGCGCGCGACCGCCGCTCCCGTACGACCGTCACCGTGGAGGAAGTCCATGCCGCTCACGCCCACTGAGGACATCGTCCGCTCCGCTGTCCAAGGCGGCGTGGGCGTCGGAGCGTTCAACGTCGTGCAGCTCGAACACGCGGAGGCCATCGTCGCCGGCGCGGAGGCCGCCGGCCGGCCCGTGATCCTCCAGATCAGCGAGAACACCGCCCGCTACCACGGGGCGCTGGAACCGATCGCGCTCGCGACCCTCGCCGTCGCCCGTGCGTCGCGCGCCCCCGTCGCCGTCCACCTCGACCACGCGGAATCGCGGGACCTCGTGCACCAGGCCGTCGAACTCGGGTTCACCTCCGTCATGTTCGACGCGTCGAAGCTGCCCTACGACGAGAACGTGGCCGCGACGGCGGAGATCACCGCCCACTGCCACGCTCGGAACGTCTGGGTGGAGGCGGAACTGGGCGAGGTCGGCGGCAAGGACGGTGCGCACGCGCCCGGCGTGCGCACCGACCCCGCCGAGGCGCGCGCGTTCGTCGCCGCCACCGCCGTCGACGCCCTCGCGGTGGCCGTCGGCAGCTCGCACGCCATGCTCACCCGGGACGCGGTCCTCGACTTCGCGCTGATCACCCTGCTCCGGGACAGCGTGAGCGTCCCGCTGGTCCTGCACGGCTCGTCCGGCGTCGGGGACGAAGGACTCACCAAGGCCGTCGCGGCCGGCATGACGAAGGTCAACGTCTCCACCCACCTCAACAAGGCGTTCACCGACGCGGCCCGCGCCTACCTCGACGCCCACCCGGAGACGGCCGACCCCCGCAAGTACCTCGGCCCCGCCCGGGACGCCGTGGCCACGGCCGTGGCCGGGCTGCTGGCCGTCCTGCACGGGGAGCGCTCCGGCGGGCACACGGCGACGGGAGCGGCGGTCACGGCAGGGGCGTCCCGCCCGTCGCGTTGACGATCTCGGCCGTGATGTAACCGGCCTGCGGGGAGGCGAGGAACACGTAGGCGGGCGCCATCTCCGCAGGCTGGGCGGGCCGGCCGAACAGCGACTTCTTGCCGAACTCGGCGGTGTCCGGCATGGTCGCGGGGATGAGCGGCGTCCAGACCGGCCCCGGCGCCACCGCGTTGACGCGGATCCCGTCGGACGCCACCATCTGCGCCAGGCCCTGGGTGAAGGTGACGATCGCGCCCTTCGTCATCGCGTAGTCGAGCAGGTGCGGGCTCGGTTTGTAGGCCTGTACCGACGTGGAGTTGATGACGCAGCCGCCCCGGGGCATGTGGGGCAGGGACATCTTCGACACCCAGAACATGCCGTAGAGGTTGGTGCGCATGACGCGGTCGAACTGTTCCGTCGTGATCGCGCCGATGCCTTCCGGCTGCGACATCTGGTAGGCGGCGTTGTTGACCAGGATGTCGATGTGCCCGAACTCGGCCACCGCTCGGTCGACGAGCCGCCGGCACTGCTCTTCCTCGCGGATGTCGCACGGGACCGGCACCGCCTTGCGACCCGCGTCCACGATCAGCCGCCGTGTCGCCTCCGCCTCCTCGGTCTCCTCCGGGAGATGGGTGAACAGCACATCGGCGCCCTCACGCGCGAAGGCGAGCGCCACCGCGCGGCCGATGCCCGAGTCGCCGCCCGTCAGCACGGCCTTCAGATCACGCAGCAGACCGCTGCCGCGATAGCTCTCCTCGCCGTGATCCGGCGGGGGGTCCATCGGACCCGTCCAGCCCGGGTGCTGCTGTTCCTGCTTCGGGAACTCCGGCTCCGGGTGCTTGGCCCCCGGATCCCTGGCCTCCTGGTTCTCCTCGGGCACGGCCGACTCCTCCCTTGCTGCGGATGTGTGCCTCGGCGGGCTACCCCGCCTACCCTCCGGTGCCGCGGGAATGCCCGCAAACGGGGCAAAGTATCGCTGTTCGGTCCGCCCGGCGTCCGTGTCCGCGGTGAGTCGCGCAGGGTGCGCGCCCGGAAAGCGCAGGCGTTCGCCACACCCGGTACGGGAAGGCCGGATCAGCTCGTCATGGCCTGGCCAGGGGCGGGCCGGTGCCGGCGGGGACCGTCCGCGGCGGAGGCGGCCCGGGCGAGGGCGGGGGACTTGCAGTCCGGCGCCGTTCGCGGGCCCGGCCGCGCCTCGCGTGCCGGCCACCCGGGCGGGGGGCGGGTTGCGGGGCGTGGGGCTGTGGGACCCGGGGCGGGAACAGCCGCTCCTCGTAGCGGTCCAGTGCGAGCACCAGCCCGAGGAGCAGAACGGGCAGCAGCAGCGCGACCACCATCGCGACGGCGCCCGCGGGACCCGCTGTCATGGCACCGGCTCCGCACCGGGGAGCGGACAACCGCCAGGCAGATCTCTCGCCCCCGCTCCCGGACGACGGGCCGCACACACGTCGCGGTCCAGGAAGTGAATGCGTTGCGTGGGCTGCTGCGGCAGCCGTGCGATGTCTGCCATGACAATGCGCCTGCCCCGCCCGGCACCGCTTACGCCGCCGCCACGCCGTCCGAGCGGCGCCGGCCGGGGTCCGGGCGTTCTCGTCTTTCATGGCCGGGGGTGACGCATCGAGCTCCCATGAGGGGGCACACGACAGATCTCGACCTCGGCGGAGAGTGGTGGGCATGCGCACGGTGGGCGTGGAGGAGGAGCTGCTCCTCGTGGATCCGGACTCGGGCGAGCCGCGTGCCCTGGCCGCGGCGGTGCTCGCGTCCGCCGAGCGGGAGGGCGGCGACGGCCGGGAGGTGTTCGAGGCGGAGCTCCAGCGTGAACAGCTCGAGTTCGCCACGCTTCCGCAGGTGTCGATGGACGCTCTCGCGGACGAGATCGGCCGCCGCCGCGCCGAGGCCGCCCACCACGCCGAACGTCTCGGCGCGGCGGTCGCCGCGCTGGCCACCTCGCCGCTGCCGGTCAGTCCGTCGCTGTGGGGCGGCGAGCGGTACGGCTGGATGGCGGAGGAATTCGGCCTGACCACACAGGAACAGCTCACCTGCGGGTGCCACGTCCATGTGGCGGTCGAATCCGACGAGGAGGGCGTCGCGGTCCTCGACCGCATCCGCCCCTGGCTCCCGGTCCTCGTGGCGATCAGCGCGAACTCACCGTTCTGGCAGGGGAAGGACAGCGGCTACTCCAGCTACCGCAGCCGGGTCTGGGCGCGCTGGCCGTCGGCGGGTCCGGTGGAGCTGTTCGGGTCCGCCGACCGCTACCACGAGCAGGTCGAGGCCATGGTCGGCACCGGGGCCCTGCACGACCAGGGAATGATCTACTTCGATGCCCGTCTCTCCCACCGGTATCCGACCGTGGAGATCCGTGTGGCGGACGTCTGCCTGGACCCTTCGACGACGGTGCTCGTCGCCACGCTCGTCCGCGGGCTCGTGGAGACGGCTGCACGCGAGTGGCGGGAGGGTCTGCCGCCCGTGCCGCACGGTGTCTGCCTGCTGCGGCTCGCGGCGTGGCGCGCCAGCCGCTCCGGACTGGAGGAACGGCTGATCCACCCGCTCACCATGCGCCCCGAACCGGCCGCCGACGTCGTACGGGTGCTGCTCGACCACGTCGGCGACGCCCTGAAGGACACCGGCGACGCGGAGCGCGCCGCGGACGCGGTCGCCGCACTGCACGCGGACGGCAACGGCGCCCGCTTCCAGCGCGACCTGCTGCACCGGACGGGAAGCCTGCGGGACGTCGTCGCCGCCTGCGTGCGCAGGACCGCCGGCCACTGACGCCGTGGCCGGCCCCCGGACGAACCCTCAGCGCCGCTCGCCGGTCGGCCGTCGAGGGACACGACTGCTGCCGAGGTCTTGGACGCGGCCCGCCGCGGCATCACGACCCGCGGCGCGGACCCGCCGTGCCGAAGACGCATGGATCTCCGCTCCTGGGGCATACGCCCATCGGGCCCCGCCGCGCCTCCCCCGTCGCGGCGGGGTCTCCCTCTGCCCCGGTTCCGTCGTGGGTCAACCGCTTCGGCGGGCGGTCACCAGGAGGTACTCCCACTCCATGGCGAAGCCTCCCGAGCCGGAGTCGTGCTCGCGGGCCAGCTCGGTGAGTGCGCTGTCCAGTTCGGCGACCCGGTCCGGGGATTCGGCGATGTTCCGGTAGACGGCGATGGTCGGCCCGTACACGGCCTTGAAGTAGTCACGGAAGGCTTCCGGTCGGTCGAAGCGGTCCACCCGCACCGTCCGCCGGCGCATCTCCAGGCCGTTCACCCCGTCGCCGAGGAGCGCCCTGACGTGCTCCTCCTTGCCCCACAGCGGTGGGGGCTGCGCACCCGGGGGCGGCGGTGGGGCGTACGGCTTCATCGCGGCGAACATCTGCCCGATGAACCCCTCCGGCGTCCAGTTGATCAGGCCGACGGTCCCGCCCGGGCGGCAGACCCGGAGCAGTTCGCCGGTCGCTGCCTCGTGGTGCGGGGCGAACATGATCCCGACGCAGGACATGACGGTGTCGAACTCGCCGTCGCCGAAGGGGAGCGCCTCGGCGTCGGCCTCGCGCCACTCCAGCTCCACGCCCTGCTTCCGCGCCTGTTGCCGTCCGGCCTCCAGCAGCTCCGGCGTGAGGTCGCAGGCGACGACATCGGCGCCGGCCCGCGCCGCGGGGATCGACGCGTTGCCCGTCCCGGCCGCGATGTCCAGCACCTTGTCGCCGGCCGCCACGCCGCACGCCTCCACCAGGGTCGTGCCCAGCTCGGGAATGAGCTCACCGGCCAGGGTGGGGTAGTCGCCCAGCGCCCACATCTTCCGGTGCTTCGCCTTGAGCGCCACGTCCGCCTGGACGTCGGCCTGGGCCGCTTCGGTAGCGTCAGTCATGACAGACCTCCTGGGGAGAGTCTGGCCGAGGCCGTCGGGTAGCGGCCTTTCCGACCGTTTTCACCAGCTCTGCCGAATTGCTTCCGGTGCTTTCCACGATAGGGAGAGGTGGGTGGTCTCCGCCTGGTTTCTCCGTTTCACGCCCCGGTCCACGTCCGGCGGCGCCCGATCGAGATCGGCGCTGTCCGGCGTCGCCCCGTCACGGTCGGCGGGTTCGGTGCTTGCCCGTTCCGCCCCGCCCCACCCGAAGACTCAGGCGACCTCCAGCACGATCTTTCCGCGGGTGCGCCCCTCCGAGCTCAGCCGGAACGCCTCGCCCGCTTCGGCGAGGGGCAGCGCGTGGTCGACGTTCACGGTGAGGCTGCCCGAGTCCGCGAGCCGGCCGAGATCGGTGAGGTCGGCGGTGCTCGGCCGCACCCAGACGTGGTGCCCGCCGCGCTGTGTGACCGAGGCGTCCACGACGGACGCGACGCGGGTCCGGTCGGTGAGCAGCTGCCGGGAGACCTCCACGGCGTCCTCGCCGACGTAGTCGACGGCTGCGGTGATGCCGTCGGGCGCCAGCTCGCGTACCCGCTCGGCGAGGCCCTCCCCGTAGACGACCGGCTCGGCGCCCAGCGAGCGCAGGAAGTCGTGGTTGCGTTCGCTCGCCGTACCGATGACGCGGGCGCCCAGGGCCACCGCGATCTGCACGGCGAACGAGCCCACACCGCCGGCGGCGGCGTGCACCAGGACCGTGTCGCCACGCGTGACGCCGATGCGGGCCAGGGACTGGTGGGCGGTGAGCCCCGCGAGCGGCAGGCCCGCGGCCTGCCGCCAGTCGAGAGAGGAGGGCTTCTTCGCCAGCGTGCGGACCGGGGCGGCGACCAGCTCGGCGAACGTGCCGTGCTGCACCTCGTCCTTCCTGACGTAGCCGCAGACCTCGTCGCCCACGGAGAACTCGGTCGCGTCCAGGCCGACCGCCTCGACGACGCCGGACATGTCCCAGCCGGGGATCAGCGGGAAGTGGACGTTCATGATCGGGTCGAGGTATCCGGCGACGATCTTCCAGTCGACGGGATTGACACCGGCGGCCTTCACGCGGACCAGGACGGCGTCGGGTGCGATCTTGGGATCAGCGGTTTCGGTGAGCCGCAGGACTTCAGGGCCGCCGTAGCGGTCGGCTGTGATCGCTCGCATGGTTCTTTCTACACCCCGGTGCGCCGCCGCCCCGATCGTCCGCCGCCTCGTGTCGGCGCCGCCCGGGCGGGTACCCGCGCAGCGTCCGGCACCGCTGGAGACGTTCGACGAGGGAGGCGGAATGAGCGACGAATACCGGCCGGAGGGCTTCGAGGACACTGACGCCCCGCTGCCGCGTGACATGCCCGACCAGCAGGCCGGCGCGGCGGAGGAACCGTCGCCCGAGCAGGAATCGCCGGACCGGGCCGGGGACGGCGGCGCCGAGCAGCCGGAGGGGGCGGGCGACGACGTGCCCGACATGGACGAGGCGGGCGCCGGCCCGCGCGGAGCCCCCGGCGACGAAGGCGGGCCGTCCGGGACGCCGACACCGGACGAATCCACCGGCTGATCCACGACGCGCCGGCGCCGACCCCGGTTGCCGCAGCGGATACTTCCGCCCGGGGGCCGTTCCCGTACGCCCGCGATCGGTATTCTCCTGCCGAACGGTCGAACGATCAGCGGTGATCCGGCAGGGGAGGCCACAGGGCATGCGGGAGCCGAGCGAGGTGCGGCGGAGGCGGATCCTCGCTGTGGTGCGGTCGAGAGGGTCGGTGCGGGTCAGCGACCTCGCCGGCGAACTGGAAGTCTCGGTCGTGACCGCCCGCCGGGACGTCGAGGAGCTCGCCAGGGCGGGCAAGCTGCGACGCGGGCACGGGGTTGCCCGCTCGATCGAATCCGCGGCGCAGGCGCAGGTGCCCGCGTCCGCTTCGTCGGATGCCGCGAACGATGCGGCGGTAGCTCTTGTCGTCCCTGAGCGGCACACGTACTTGTACGAGACCATGCACGGCGCCCGTACCGTGCTCGACGCCGCCGGGATACGGGTGGCCCTGCACATCACCTCGCAGGCCGCGGGGGCCGAACGGCCACTCGTGGAGCGCGCCTTGGCCGACGGCGCGCGGGGACTGCTGATCGCCCCGCGTTGGCGCACGGTGGCCGAGGAGGAGGCCGGCCACGCCTGGCTCTCGGACCTGGACGTGCCCACCGTCCTGATGGAGCGCAGGCCGCGCCGGGGGAGCGGGCTGCATGCGATGGACTCCGTCTGTTCCGACCACTGGTACGGGATGCATCTCGCGGTCGAGCACCTCGTGTCGCTGGGGCACCGCAGTATCGTGCTGGCCGCGCGGGACGACAGCCCGACGGCGCGGGCGTTGCGTTCCGCCTTCGCCCGGATCGCCGGGGACCGCGAGGAGGTCGAGGCCTGGGACGTCGTGCTGAGCGCCTCGACCTCGGAGGCCGTCGATCCGGCGGGAGCAGGCGATCGGGACGGCCCCGTCTCCGGCGACGGGCTCGCCCGCCTGCTGCGGGAGCGCGGCTTCACGGCTGCCGTGCTCCACGGCGACGTCGACGCCCTGATGCTGGTGCAGCAACTCGCCGACAGCGGAGTGCGGGTGCCCCAGGACTGCTCGGTGGTGGCCTACGACGACGTGGTGGCCGCCTTCGGCAGCACCCCGCTCACCGCCGTCGCCCCGCCGAAGGCCGCGGTGGGGCGGGTGGCCGCCGAACTGCTCGTGCAGCGGCTGTCCCGGCCGGGCGCGCCGCCTCAACGGACGGAACTCCTCCCCGAGTTGAAGATCCGCGGATCGGCCCAGGATCTCCGGTCTGATCGTTCGACCGTTTGAGTTTCTTCTGATCGTTCTCTTGACCTTGATCGACCAGTCGCTCAGGATGCTCTGTGTTCCGTGCTCCCGAGTCGCCCCGCTGTCTTCCTCCACAAGCGGTTTCTGTCCGGGCCGTGCCGACCGGACAGAGCCGCGGCACGCCCGCCCACCCCGCGAGGAGAGAGATGCCCCGCTCGTCAGGTGCCGCCCCCGGCCGCTCCGCCCGCCCCCGTGCCGCGCTCGCCATGGCACCGGACGCGGCAGCCGCCGTGCTCGACCCCACCGCCCTGGCCGCCCTCGCCGACATCTGTGTTCTCGCGCCCGGACCCGCCCTCGACGACTTCTCCACCGGGCGGGCGCGCGAAGTCCTCCGCGACACCGAGGTCCTGGTCACCGGCTGGGGCTGCCCGCCGCTGGACCGGACCGTACTCGACGCCGCACCCGAGCTGCGCGCCGTCGTCCACACGGCCGGGTCCGTACGCGGCCATATCACGGAGGCATGCTGGGAACGCGGCATCGCGGTGTCCTCCGCGGCCGCGGCCAACGCCCTGCCGGTCGCCGAGTACACCGTCGCCATGATCCTCCTCAGCGGCAAGCGCGCGTTGGAGAGCGCCCGCACACTGCGGTCGGAGCGCCGCCGCCCCGCGCTGCTCGGGACACCGCGCGACATCGGCAACTACGGCCGGACGGTGGGCATCCTGTCCGCCTCCCTCATCGGGCGCCGGGTGATCGAGCTGCTGCGCGCGTACGACGTCGAGGTGCTGCTGCACGATCCGTACGTCGACGAGGACGACGCCACCGCGCTCGGCGTCGAGGCCGTGGGCATCGGCGAACTGTTCATCCGCAGCGACGTCGTCAGCGTCCACACCCCGCTGCTGCCCGACACCCGCGGTCTCGTCGGCCGGGAACTGATCGGCGCCATGCGGCCGGACGCCGTCCTGATCAACACCGCCCGTGGAGCCGTCATCGATCAGGACGCCCTCACCGAGGCGGCCGTCCAAGGCCGCATCCGTGCCGTGCTGGACGTCACCGACCCCGAAGTCCTGCCGCCCGAGCACCCGTTGTGGGACTGCGACAACGTCACGATCACACCGCACATCGCCGGCTCCCTGGGTAACGAATGGGGGCGGCTCGCGGAGCTCGCCGTCGCGGAGGTCGCCCGCTGGGCGGGCGGCGAGGCATTCGCCCACCCCGTACTGCGTGAGAGGCTGGCCCGTCTCGCATGAGCCTGCAACTGCCCGGCGTCGACCGGGTCCTGAGTCCGTACACCGGGTACACCCGAGAGCACTGGGAGGCGGCGGCCGACGGCCTGCTGACGGCCGCCCGGCGCTGGTCGACCCCAAGGGGTGCCCTGCTGGACCTGCCGGGACGCCCCTCCGCCTCCGGGGTCCGCTCCGACGGACTCGAGGGATACGCCCGCACCTTCCTCGCCGCGGCCTTCCGGGTCGCGGGAGCGGGCGGCGACGACCCGCACGGATGGCTGGAGAGGTACGCCGAGGGCATCGCCGCCGGAACCCGCACCCCCGGCCGGGACGACACCGAGTCCTGGCCCGTGATCCTCGGCCACGACGTCGCGGGCCAGCCCATGGTCGAGTCCGCGTCCGTGGCCCTCGGGCTGCGGATGACCCGGCCCTGGCTGTGGGACCGGCTCGAAGCGGACGTCCAGGACCGGGCCGAGGAATGGCTTCGCGGCGCCCTGCGCCACGTGCCCTCGCCCAACAACTGGTACCTCTTCCCGTACACCGTGGCCGGGTTCCTGGAATCGGTGGGCCGCGGCGACGAGGAGACCACGCGTGCCCGCGAGCGCGCCCTCGAACTGCTCGACGGCTGGTACCGCGGCCAAGGATGGTACGCCGACGGCGACGGCCGGGCGTTCGACCACTACAACGGCTGGGCCCTGCACCTGTATCCGGTGCTCGACTCCCATCTCGCAGGCGCCGCGGCAGACCCGTACGCGCAGCGGCTGCGCGAGCACCTGGAGAGCTACGGACTCCTCTTCGGCTCGGACGGGGCGCCCGTCCACTTCGGGCGCTCGCTCACCTACCGCTTCGCCGCCGCCTCCGCGGTCGGCCTCGGTGCCGTCACCGGCAGCACGCCGCTCGAGCCGGGGGTCTCCCGCAGGCTGATCAGCGGGGCGTTGCGCTACTTCCTCGACCGTGGCGCCGTCGGCCGTGACGGGCTGCTCGCCCTCGGCTGGCACGGGCGGCACGAGGAGACGCTGCAGAACTACTCCGGGCCGGCGTCCCCGTACTGGGCGTCGAAGGCGTTCGTATGTCTGCTAGCCCCGGCCGGGCACCCGCTGTGGACCGCCACGGAACAGGCCGCGCCGAGTGAGGGAGCCGACCGGGTGCTGGCGCTGCCCGCGCCCGGGCTGCTGGTGCAGAGCACCCGCGCCGACGGAATCGTCCGGCTGCACAACCACGGCAGCGACCATGTGCGCCCCCAGGAGGGGGAGTCGGCCGCCGACGACGATCCGCACTACGGCCGTCAGGCGTACTCCACCCGCACCGGTCCGACGTCCACCGCCAACACCGCCGACAACCACCTCGGGCTCGTGGTCGGCGGCGTGCGCAGCGTCCGCCGCCGCATCCACCCGCTGGGCGCGGGCGGGGGTGACGGGTGGGGCTGGGCCGCGTCCTGGCACCGGCCGGTGTTCCCCGCGGGGCCGCCCATGGTGCCCGGCCTGAAGGTGGAGAGCGTCACCGTCGCCCGCGGTGGGATCGAACTGCGCGTGCACCGGGTGACCGGCGCCCCGCCCGGTGCCCGCGTCGAGCAGACGGGTTGGGCGACCGGCCCGGACGAGGCGCTGCACTCGGCGCTGCATCCGCTGCACGGCTGGCTCGAGGGGGACCAGGTACGCGCGCCGCAGGGGACCGCGTACACGCCGTGGGCCGTGATGCCGCGGCTCGCCGCCCCGGTGCGGGGCACCCGCGTCTATGCGGCGCTGGCGGTGCTCTCCGGCGATCCGCAGAGCCCTCCCGCGGCCGATGCCGTCGCCGCTGTGACCGTGGACGACGACGGCTTCGAGGTGCGGTGGGCCGACGACGGCTCCCGGACCCGGATCACCTTCGATCCCGTCTGCGTCACCTGCCGGGCCGCGCACCGGCCATGACGGGCGGGCCGGGCGGGCCGGGTCCGGAGTCCCGGCCCGCCCGGCCGGCGGCGGAGTGCTCAGATGCCGAACTCCGTGGGGGAGAGCCCCAGTACGGCGCAGGCCTCACGGATGATCTCCAGCTCGGACGGCTCGACGTAGCCGTCCGCGCCGGCGATGACGATGCCCGTCTGGATCACGGCCCTGGCCTCCGTGGGCTTCTTCGCCGCCTTGGCGACCTCCTGCATCACCTGCGCCTTGCCCAGCAGGAAGTTGGCGGAGAGCTGGTCGGCGTGCTTGTTGAAACGCTGGCGCAGCTGGTCCGCCGGGAAGTTCTGCAGGACGTCGTTGCCCAGGATCAGCGACTCGACGTGCTGCCGCTCCGCCTGGTCCACATGCCCGTCGGCTGCGGCGACCAGGGCGCACATCGCCATGCTGGCATCCCTGAACGCCCCGCTCTTCAACTCCGTCTTCAGCGAGGTGAGCTGTGTCTTCAGCGCGCTCACCAGCTGGGCGCGGGAGCCGCCCGAGGACCGTGAGCCCGTGCCGTGCCCGCCGGGGCTCCGGGTGCCCTGGCCCTGCTGCAGATTCTTGGCCTGGTCCTTGATCCGGTCCCACATTGCCACTGGTGCCACCTCGGCTTCTGTCGAGCGTCGTACGTGCGGCGACCGCGTGTCGCGGCCGCGTCACCCTGCCAACGCTCGGGCACGCCCACACGTTCCGGCCCCGGCGACCCTGTCCGGGTTCGGGCCGGTCACACCGCGGGCGGTTCCGAGAGGTCGAGTCCGGCGTAGTAGCGGCCCACACCGTCGAGATAGCCGGCGTCAGCCGTCTCGCTGTCCCTGCTGAACGGCGGGGCGTTCTTGATCTGCTCCTTCGTGGGGACGACGGTGACAGTCCGCTGCTCGGCGTTGATCCGCCGGACGAACCCCGCGGGCACGAGAACGCTCCGCCCGAAGACCCACGCGCCGGTGTCGACGACGAGGTGCTGTCTGCCGGGGGCGTCGGACTGCCGGTCGACGTGCCCGAGAACCCCGTCCGGCGTCTCCACGGTGAAACCGGTCAGGTCCCGTCCCGGTCGGTGGCCGATGCCGGGCGAGTAGATCCACATGTCCTGCAACGTGAATCCTCCTGATCGTCGAATCGTGGTCGAATGACTGCCCCTGCGGAGCGCCGGGTGTCCGCACAAGGATGCCCGGTCCGCAAGATTGTGCCCCTCCGCGGCGGCAGAGATGCCGTCGTGTCCCGGACACACCGGTCGAGCGCCCCCTGTGCGCGCTTTTCGACTCTTCCGGATCCTTCACGCGGCTTTTCGTACCGCAGGAGCCGTGGCCTGTGACGACTGACCTCAGTGCCCGGTCGTCCTCCCCTCCTGTGGTGCCCATGCCGGAACCACGGCGCCCCCGCCGTTGCGGACCGCCTGGACGACCGCGTCGTGCAGTGCCCGGCTGGCTTCCTCGGAAGGGCACGGTGTGGGACTGCCGGCCATCGTGAACCAGTCAGTCGCACCCGTGAACTGCAGAGCGACCTGTGCGGTGTCATCGGCCCATGTGGTGTGGACGGTGAGGTTACCGGTCATCACCCCGGTCTCCTCCGTGAGGGCACCGCCGCGTCCCGTGTATACATCGCGAGTTGTCCATGACGCCCAGCTCATTACTCCAGACTCACACCATGACGGCGGATTCGCGAACGCCCTTCGTTTCCGACGCCGAGTGTTGCCCGAAAGACACCTCAGAAATCGCTTTCCGCATGTCACGCGCAGGGAACCGGCGATGTTTGAGGCGGGACCGATCGGAGAGCAGACAGACATCCATGACGTCGAATACAGCTGGGATGTGAATTCCGTGGCTGAGAAGAAGAAGACCCGCGCCAAGATGGAACAGGCCAAGGGCAAGGCCAAGGAAGCCGCGGGCCGTGCCGTGGGCAACGAGAGGCTCACAGCCGAGGGGCGGGCGGAGCAGGCCAAGGGCGACGCCCGCCAGGCCAAGGAGAAGACGAAGGACGTCTTCCGCCACTGATCGAAGCATGCCGTCGGCCCGTGCGGCTCTGATGCCGACGGGCCGGCCGGGACAGCACCGGTGGCTTTCGTCCGGACCGGGCCCGGCAGGACCGGAACAAGACGCCCTCTAGGGCAGAGCGGCGCCGCGCGCGGAGATCCAGAGCTCGTACCACTCCTCATGGGTGAGCTCAGGGTCCCGTCGCGCGGCGTCGGCGCACGCACGGATGCGTTCGGGCCTCGCGCTGCCGATGACCGGCGCGATCCGAGAGGGGTGCCGCTGGAGCCACCACAGCAGAACCGTCTCCGGCGAGGTGCCCTTGGCTTCCGCGAGCGATGTGACGAGCCGTGCCGTCGCCTGCTCCGCCAAGGTTTCCTGGCGGCCCGTGAAGCGTCCCTGCGCCAAGGCGCCCCAGGCCTGCAGACGAATGCCGTTCGAGCGGCAGTGCTCCACCGTCCCCAGCGGGAAACCGGTCGACGCCGCCTCCGGGGTGTTCACGAGGACGCCCCCTTCGAGCCAGTCCCGGCGGTGGAGGCTCATCTCGAGCTGGTTGGCGGCCAGCGGCAGCCCGAGGAAGCTCTGGAGGAGCGAGATCTGCGGGCCGCTCATGTTCGAGACGCCGAAGCGGCGCACGAGCCCCTGCCGGTGCAGCGATGTCAGTGCCTGTGCGACGTCCTCCGGGTCGGCCAACGGGTCCGGCCGGTGCAGCAGCAGTACGTCGATGACGTCGGTACGCAGGCGGACGAGACTCTCCTCGACGCGCCGGACGATGCTCCCGCCCCGCAGGTCGTACATGCCCGGCCGTTCACCGTCGGCGAGCCGGATGCCGCACTTCGTCTGCAGGACGATGCGTTCGCGCAGTCCCGGAGCCCGAGCGAGGACCTCGCCGAACACGGCCTCCGCCTTGCCGTGCCGGTAGATGTCGGCGTGGTCGAACGCCGTGATCCCGCTGTCGAGTGCCGCCTCGACCGCCGCCTCGGCGTTCGCGATGTCCGACGCGCCGTACGGCGTCGTGTCCCAGGCCCCGCCCAGTCCCATGCATCCGTAGAGCAGCCGCTCCGCGCCCGTGTCCGCGTTCTTCGTCACGGGTTCACCCTTCCACGGCCGGGTGCGGGTGCCCAAACGGGTATCCGCGGCGCCGGCTGCCGGACAGGCGCGGGCCGCGGGCCGGAGTGACGATGGAAGGAAGGCGCCGCGCGGCCGCCACGTGTTTCCAGGTCGCGAGGCGCAGGGACCGGGAGGCGGTCATGGAATATCCGGAGAGCTACGAACTCATCTTCCAGGCGGCGGCCGTGGACGACGTGGTCGTGGTGCGGCGTACCGACAAGACAGGACCGGGCGGCAACCCGATCTACGAGGACGAGACGGGGATCGTACGAGCCGAGGTGAGCGGCCAGAGTGAGGTACGGATGCTCGCCAGCGGCGGTCATCAGGCCCATGAGCTGCCGGTGATCGCGCGGACCGCGCAGGTGTGAAGGCCGTACGGACCAGAAGGACCAGAAGATGTGAGGTGCCGGAGGGCGTGACGCGCCGGACGGCTCAGGTGAGGCGCCGCCGGAATGCGCACGTCGTGGCACGGCATGCGTGGCAAGGCGACGGTCGGCGGGCGTTACAGGGCGACGGGCGGGGCGGGCACCGCGTGCCGGGCGGTGGCCGCGTCACACCCGGCGATCGCTGTAACCGCAGACCCAGGCCAGAGCGGAGTGCACGCCGCGCACGTAGTCCCGCGTGACGGGATCGCTTGCGGCCTCGTCCTCCCGGACCACCGCAGCGTCGATCTCCGCGGTCAGCAGTTCCATGTCCGGCACGCCGTCGACGCCTGCTCCGGTGACGGGCGATCGGGCGTCCCGGCCCAGGGCCCATCGGTATCCCGCCGACACCCCGTCCCGGTAGCCGGGCGGGGCCTCCCGTGACGAGAGGAGCCGGGGCAGTTCGCGTTCCGCCGCCTCGGCCTCTGCGTAGGCCCTGACCCCCACGGGTTTCCCTTCGTCCCGCTGCGGTTGCGCAGGAGCGCTCACTGGTTTCACCTTTCCCTCCGGCCCGCTGGCCGTCTTGGCGGGCCGCCGGCGACACCCTCGTCGCGGGATCTCGCCGGCAGCTTGTCCATGTCGGGTACCCACGTCGGCCGCCGAGTCACGGGCGTGTTCCGGCGAACCTGCTCGGCACGTACCCGCCGCCCCGGGATCCAGCAGGCATCCGGCCCGTCGGGCGATCGGCGGCGGCAGGAGGGGAGACAAGGGCGGCCCCGCCTCCGGGGGGATGGAGGCGGGGCCGCAACGCCTCGCCGACGGCCAGGGGGGTGGGCCGGACGAGCGCTCGGGCTTCTCGTGCCCCGTTCACGCAGGGGTATGCACACGACTTTCCGGAAATCCGGAATCCGTCGGCCGGGCCGGAAGGAACCGGGCTGCGAACGGCCCCGGCGCGGCGCATGGTGGTGGCATGCGGCTGCTGCTGACCTCCGACACCCATGTGCCGAAACGGGCCCGGCAACTGCCCGAAGAGCTTCTGGAGGCCGTCCGACGGGCAGACGTCGTGATCCACGCCGGCGACTGGGTCGACGCCGCGACCCTCGACCTCTTCGAGTCCCGCTCCGCGCGTCTTCTCGCGGTGTACGGGAACAACGACGGACCCGACCTGCGGGCCCGTCTGCCGGAGGTCGCGCTGGCGGAGCTCGGCGGGTTGCGCATCGGCGTCGTCCACGAAACGGGTCCCGCGCAGGGCCGCGAACGGCGGTGCGCCGAGCGTTTTCCCCAGCTCGACGTCCTGGTGTTCGGGCACAGCCACATCCCGTGGGACACGACCGCCCCAGGCGGGCTGCGGCTGCTCAATCCGGGCTCGCCGACCGACCGCCGACGTCAGCCGCACTGCACGTACATGACCGCCAGGGTGTCGCGCGGCAGGCTGTCGGAGGTCGAACTGCACCGTCTGCCCCGCTCCGGGGCGGCGGCCGTGAGCCCTTGAGGTCAGCGGGCCGCCCGTGGCTCCGCGAGTACGAGAGCCCGTGAGCCGTGATCTCCGTGGCTCCGCGCCCGTGCCCGTGCCCGTGAGCCTGGGGGCTGCGAGAGCCATGCCATCCGCGTGTCCGCTCCGGTGACCCGGAGCCCGGACCTGCGAGGCCGGGAGACCGGGAAGTTCGGCGGTCCGTGAGCCCGCGCCCGTGACCCTGTGGCAGCGAGAGCTCGTGAGCGTGTCGAGGTCCGTGGGCCCGGAGCCCGTGGACCCGGAGCGCGTGCCCGCGAGGCCGGGACACCGGGAAGTCGGCGGTCCGTGAGCCCGCGCCCGTGGCAACGAGAGCGTGAGCGTGTCGAGGTCCGTGGGCCCGGAGCCCGTGCCGGCGAGGCCGGGAGGCCGGGCAAGTCGGCGGTCCGTGAATATCGCGGGCCCGTGCCCCTGAGCCGGGCGGACCGTCGCGTTTCGCGCGGAAGGCCGGACGTGCGGCGCGGGGGACGCCCGTCAGCCGATGTCGTACACGTCGAGGCGTCCGCACATGCCGAAACGGCCGTGCGCGGAGGGCTGTTCGGCCCGGACCCGCGCCTCTGTCAGGTGGCCCGCGCCGCCCTGATCCAGCTCGTCGAGCTGTGCGGCCGTCGCCGCGGCGGCGGCGGCCGCGCCGTCGCGCCAGCGTTCGCGCCATGCGCCGACGAGCGGCCGTACCAGGGCCGCGGCGGCCCGGTGGAACGCGGCCAGAGGCTCGGGATCGCCGACCTCCGTCGCGTTGCGCAGCGCCTCGAATCCTTCGACGGCGAGGTCGCGACGGCGGCGGGCCGCCCGCTCCAGCTCCTCCTCGGTCCCGCCCTGCGGCAGGGCGACGGCGGCGCGGTAGGCGGCGGGGTCGGCGAGCAGACGCGGCGGCAGGGTCAGCACCGCGTCGCCCGCCTCTGGGAGGCCGCAGTTCTGCATGAGCACCACGATGGTCAGACCGCCCTCGTTGACCAGCCGGTGGATGGTGCCCGGGGTGAACCAGACCAGCGAGCCCGGCGCCAGGGTTGTCTGTTCGAACCCGGATGCGGTCAGGGTCTGCACCGCGCCGCGACCGCCGGTCACGGCGTACCCCTCCGAGCAGGTCAGGTGGATGTGCGGGGTGCCTCCACGCAGGCCGTCGGCTGCGGGCCAGTCGTAGACCCGCAGCCGCGACACGCCGATACCGCCGGGCAGCCCGCCGTAGCCGGAGGCCGGACCGGCCGGCCGTGCAACGGTCGCCGCCGCGCCGGCGGCCGTGTCCGCGGCCGTGTCCGCAGGGTCAGTCGTGCTCACCACTCGTCTCCTCCGGTCGGGCGGCGGGCCGCCGAGCTCGCATGCAGTAAGCGCTTTCCCGGGAAACGTAGGCTCCCCTGCGGACACGGTCAAGGCCGCGTCCGTGCCCCGGGCGTCAGGTCGTCAGTCGCTTCGGCAGCCAGCGCAGCCGGGCGGCTTCCTGGAACGGGCCGCCGCCCTCGTGATCGTTGAAGTCGTAGACCTCGATCTGCTTGTCCTCGTGGCCGTACGCGTTGAAGGCGGCGAACACCGTCGACGGCGGGCAGGTCTGGTCCTCCATCGCCACGGAGAAGAGCGCGGGCGCCCGGCCGCGTGCCGCGAAGTGCACGCCGTCGAAGTAGGCCAAGGTCCGGGCCGCCTGCTCGCTCCGGCCGCGGTGGGTCTTCAGGTAGTGGCCCACCTCCCGGTACGGCTCGCGGTCCGTGAGCGTCGTCGCCCGCGGGAAGTCGCACAGGAACGGCACGTCGGGTGCCACGGCCGCGAGGTCGGGCACGAGGCCGGCGGCGGCCAGGGTGATCCCGCCGCCCTGGCTGGCGCCGACGGCCGCGGTGCGGGAGGCGTCGGTCAAGGGGTGCGAGCGTGCGGCCTCGATCGCGCGGACCGCGTCGGTGAACACCCGTCGGTAGTAGTACTCGTGAGGGTCCTCGATGCCCCGCGTCAGGAAGCCGGGGTACGAAGGCGCACTGCCCACCGGGTCCGGAGTGCTGCCGGTCGACCATCCGCTGCCCTGGCCGCGGGTGTCCATCACGAAGTGCGCGAATCCGGCCGACGCGTACAGCAGATGCGTGTGCGGCAGGCCGCGGCCGCCGCCGTAACCGAGGAACTCGACGACCAGGGGCAGCGGCTCCTCGGCCCCGGCGGGCAGCACGAGCCAGCCCTTCACCGGGTGGCCGCCGAAGCCGGCGAAGGTCACGTCGTGCACGTCCACCGTGCTGAGGCCGGTCGCTACCCGCTCGAAGCGGGCGTCGAGGTCGTGGCCGCGGGCCTCCTCGAGCGTCTTCGTCCAGAACGCGTCGAAGTCCTCCGGTTCCGCGGAGGCGCTGCGGTAGGCGCGGAGCTCCGACAGAGGCAGGTCGAACAGGGCCATGGGGCCGCCTTTCCTACGAGAGTGTCAGCAGATCAACACGGGCTGCCACCACGGGGCAAGAGCCCGCCCGACAGGTGGAACGTCGAGGGCCGGACGCGCGGACCCGCCCTCCCGCGGCGGCGCGTGGCGTCGCACCGTGGCCGGGTGGCCGGGCCGCCCGCCCTCCGTTCGGCCCCGCTGACCTGCCCGAACCGGCTCGCGCCCGCACGCTGGAAGCGGCGGACGGCCGCGTGCGTGAGCCGGGCCGCATCTGTCGGACGTGCGGCGGGCGGAGGTCCTTGTTTTGTCATGCCCCTTGTCGCGGGAGCGGGGCCCCTGCTAAACCCTTCGGTTAGGAAAGTTTCCTTCCAATCATTTCCCGGCCGATTCTTCGGCCTGTCCGGCTATCCGCCCAGCCAACGGAGTCCCCCATGAGACCGGCACGGTTCTGGCTACGCCCCCTGGGCAGCATCGGCGCCCTCGGCGCCGCTCTGCTCCTCACCCTCACCACCGCACCCGCCGCACCGGCGGCCCCCACACCCGCACCGCCCGCCCCGGCGGCCGCTGTCACCCACGAGGCCGAGAACGCGACCGTCTCGCGTGGTCTGGTCGAGTCCAACCACGCCGGCTTCACCGGCAGCGGATTCGTCAACTACGACAACGTCAGCGGCAGTTACGTCCAGTGGACGGTCCAGGCGGCCCAGGCGGGACGGGTCGGCCTCAAGCTGCGCTTCGCCAACGGCAGCACGTCCGGCAGGCCCATGGACATCACCGTCAACGGCGCGCTCGCCGCCGACAACCGCGCGTTTCCCGGCACCGGCGCCTGGACCTCCTGGTCCACGACCACCGTCACCGCGGACCTCAAGGCGGGCGCCAACACCATCAGGGCGACCGCCGCCGGACCAGACGGCGGCCCGAACGTGGACCACCTCGCCGTCGAGACCACTCCCACCACCGGCGGCACCCCGGCCGGAATCAACGGTCAGCTCAAGGTCTGCGGCACCAAGCTCTGCAACCAGTACGGCAACCCGATCCAGCTGCGCGGCATGAGCACCCACGGCCTCCAGTGGTACAGCCAGTGCGTCACCAACGGTTCCCTCGACGCCCTGGCCACCGACTGGAAGGCCGACGTCCTGCGGATCTCGATGTACGTCCAGGAGGGCGGCTACGAGACGGACCCGCGCGGCTTCACCGACAAGGTCCACTCGGTCATCGAGCAGGCCACCGCCCGCGGTATGTACGCGATCGTCGACTGGCACATGCTCAGCCCCGGCGACCCGCACCACAACCTCTCGCGGGCGAAGACCTTCTTCACCGAGATCGCGCAGCGCCACAAGGACAAGACCAACGTGCTGTACGAGATCGCCAACGAGCCCAGCGGCGTGAGCTGGTCGAGGATCAAGAGCTACGCGGAGGAGCTCATCCCGGTCATCCGGCGCTACGACGCCGACACCCCGGTCCTCGTCGGCACGCGTGCCTGGTCCTCCCTCGGAGTCTCCGAGGGCTCGAACGAGAGCGAGGTCGTGAACAGCCCGGTCAACGCCTCCAACATCATGTACACGTTCCACTTCTACGCGGCCTCGCACAAGGACGAGTACCTGAGCGCCCTGTCCCGGGCGGCCGACCGCGTGCCCATGTTCGTCACCGAGTTCGGCACGCAGGACTACGCCGGCGAGGGCGCCAACGACTTCACCATGTCGCAGCGCTACATCGACCTGATGGCGAGCAAGAAGATCAGCTGGGTCAACTGGAACTACTCCGACGACAACAGGTCGGGCGCCGTGTTCAACAGCGGCACCTGCGCCGACAACGGCCCCTGGGCCGGCACCGGCTCGCTGAAGCCGGCCGGCGTCTGGGTCCGTGACCGGATCAGGACGGCGGACAACTTCCCGACCGGCTGACCCGGTCGGCCTGCCCTGTCCGGTGCCGTCGGCGAGCGCACCGCCCGCCGCCGGCCACCCCCCGGCGCCCCCGCCCGTCCGCTGTGATCCACTGGACGGGCGGGGGCGCACAGGGAACAGGAGCAGCAGTGGCCAGCTACCGGCAGCCGGGAGTCGTCCTCACCGACCACCACTTCACCGTCCCGCTCGACCACGGTGACCCGGCCGGGGAGCAGCTCGAGCTCTACGCCCGCGAGGTCGTGTCCGCCGCGGACCACCCGGACACCGGCAAGCCGTGGCTGGTGTACCTGGAAGGCGGCCCCGGCAACGCGGTCCGCCGGTTCATCGGCAAGCAGACCTGGCTGGGGCGGGCCGTACAGGACTTCCGCGTGCTCCTGCTCGACCAGCGGGGCACCGGCCGCTCCACGCCGCAGAACCGCCAGACCCTCGCACAGCGGGGCGGACCGCGGGCGCAGGCCGATCACCTCGCCCACTTCCGGGCCGACAGCATCGTCCGCGACTGCGAGACGGTCCGGCGGCGCCTCACCGGCGGAGCGCCCTGGACGGTGCTGGGCCAGTCCTTCGGCGGCTTCTGCGCGACGCACTACCTGTCCACCGCGCCGGAAGGACTGGACACGGTCCTGATCACCGGCGGCCTGCCGTCCCTCGACGCGCACGCCGATGACGTCTACCGGGCCGCCTACCCGCGCATCCGGCGCAAGGCCGAGGCGCACTACGCCCGTTACCCGCAGGACGTGGAGCGCGCCCGGCGGATCGCCGCCCACCTCGCGGAGCGTCCGGCACGGCTGCCCGGCGGCTACACCCTCACGCCGGAGGCCTTCCAGTCGCTGGGCATCCTGCTCGGCGGCGCGGACGGCAGCCATCAGCTGCACTACCTGCTCGAGAACGCCTTCGTGCGCACGGCATCGGGCCACGAACTGTCCGACGCCTTCCAGGAGGGCGTTCGTCCGGTCCTCTCGTTCGCCGCGAACCCGCTGTACGCGGTGCTGCACGAGGCCATCTACGCACAGGGCGGGCGGTCGACGGACTGGGCCGCGGAGCGGGTGCGCGCCGAGTTCCCCGAGTTCGACGCGGCGGCGGCGCTCGAGGGCGACCGGCCGCTGATGTTCACCGGCGAGACCGTCCACCCCTGGCACTTCGAGGTGGATCCCGCCCTGCGGCCGCTGCGCGAGACCGCGGAGCTCCTCGCCGCCCGTACCGACTGGGCGCCGCTGTACGACCCGGCCCGGCTCGCCGCCAACGAGGTGCCGGTGGCGGCGGCCGTCTACCACGACGACATGTACGTCGACACCGCCCACTCGCTGCGCACCGCCCGTGCCGTGCGCGGGCTGCGCACCTGGGTCACCGACGAGTACGAGCACGACGGAGTGCGGGTGAGCGGACCGCGGGTGGTGGACCGGCTGCTGGCACTCGCCCGCCAGGAGCTCTGACACATGATCAGTTGGTCCGTATCCTGCGGGACATGACCGATCAGAAGACCGAACAGCTCGAAGAGATGCCGGCCGACTGGCAGCGCGCGCTCGCGGTCGTCGCCCACCCCGACGACCTCGAGTACGGCTGTGCGGCCGCCATCGCCGGATGGACCGACCAGGGCCGCGAGGTCGCCTACCTCCTTGCCACCCGGGGAGAGGCCGGCATCGACGGCATCGCCCCCGAGGAGTGCGCGCCGCTGCGCGAGCGGGAGCAGCGGGCGAGCGCGGCCGTCGTCGGCGTCTCCGTCGTCGAGTTCCTGGATCACAAGGACGGTGTCATCGAGTACGGGACGGACCTGCGCCGGGACATCGCGGCGGCCGTCCGCCGGCACCGGCCGGAGCTGGTCATCACCCTCAACCACCGTGACACCTGGGGCGGCACGGCGTGGAACACGCCCGATCACCGGGCCGTCGGCCGGGCGACCCTCGACGCGGCCGGCGACGCGGGCAACCGCTGGATCTTCCCCGAACTCATCTCCGAGCAGGGCCTCGAGCCCTGGGACGGCGTGCGCTGGGTGGCGGTGGCGGGTTCCACCAGCCCCACCCACGCCGTCGACGCGGGCCCCGGACTCGAGAGATCCGTCGCGTCGCTGCTGGAGCACCGTCTGTACATCGAGGGCCTGACGGAGCAGGACCCGCAGGAGTACTGCCGTACGTTCCTGACCCGCATGGCCGAGATGGCGGCTCCGCGTTTCGGCGGCCGCCCGGCCGTCACGTTCGAGCTGTTCGGGCGCTGACGCCTCCGCCCCCGCAGTGCGGTTTGTTCATTTGACAAATGACGTTGCCGTTCCTGCAATGGGTGCATGAGTGATGACGACACGCAGCTGGACGCCGTACTGAACGAGGTGGGCCCCCGGCTCCGCCGGATCCGGCGCGAGCGGGGGGCGACCCTCGGTGCGCTCTCCGAGGCGACCGGTATCTCCGTGAGCACGCTGTCCCGGCTGGAGTCCGGGGGGCGCCGCCCGAGCCTCGAACTGCTGCTGCCGATCGCCCGTGCCCACCAGGTCCCGCTGGACGAACTCGTCGGCGCCCCGCCGGTCGGGGACCCGCGGGTGCGCGCCAAGCCCATCGTCCGCGGCCACCGGACGATGTACCCGCTCACCGCGCGGCCGGGAGGGCTCCAGGCGTACAAGGTGATCCACAAGCCGTCCGGGGAGCAGCCGGAACCTCGTACCCACGAGGGGTACGAATGGATGTACGTCCTGTCGGGCCGCGTGCGGCTGGTGCTCGGCGACCACGATGTGGTGCTGGGGCCGGGCGAGGTGGCGGAGTTCGATACGCGGGTGCCGCACTGGTTCGGGTGTGCCGACGACCGACCGATCGAATTTCTGAGCCTCTTCGGGCCGCAGGGGGAGCGGATGCATGTGCGGGCGCGGCCCAAGGAGGAGTAAAGGGTCTTCACGGACGGGCAAGCGACCGCTTAGTATGCGGCGCAGCACAGAACTGCCCTACGTGTGGGAGGCCCCGAAATGCAGGCATGGCGAGTGCACCGCAACGGCGAGCCGAGCGAGGTGATGCGGCTCGAAGAGGTGGACCGGCCCACGCCCGGCGAAGGACAGCTCCTCCTCAAGGTCCGTGCGGCCAACATCAACTTCCCCGACGCCCTGCTCTGCCGGGGGCAGTACCAGGTGCGGCCGCCGCTGCCGTTCACCCCGGGAGTCGAGGTCTGCGGCGAGACGGAGGACGGCCGGCGCGTCATCGCCAACCCCGCCCTGCCGAACGGCGGGCTCGCCGAGTACGTGGTCGCCGACGCGGCCGCCGTGCTCCCCGCACCCGACGCGCTCGACGACGCGGAGGCCGCCGCCCTGCACATCGGGTACCAGACGGGCTGGTTCGGGCTGCACCGCAGGGCCGCCCTGAAGGAGGGCGAGACCCTGCTCGTCCACGCCGCCGCGGGCGGCGTCGGCAGCGCCGCCGTGCAACTCGGCAAAGCGGCCGGCGCCCGGGTGATCGGCGTCGTCGGCGGCCCGGAGAAGGCCGCCGCCGCGCGGGAGCTGGGCTGCGACGTCGTCATCGACCGCCGCACCGACGACATCGTCGCCGCCGTGAAGGAGGCTACCGGCGGACGCGGCGCGGACGTGGTCTACGACCCGGTGGGCGGCGACGCGTACGCCAAGTCCGCCAAGTGCGTGGCCTTCGAGGGCCGCATCGTCGTCGTGGGCTTCGCCAGCGGCGACATTCCGGCCCCCGCCCTCAACCACGCCCTGGTCAAGAACTACTCGATCATGGGCCTGCACTGGGGCCTGTACGCCACCAAGGACCCGGGCGCCATCGGCCGCTGCCACCGGACGCTCACCGACTACGCGGCCAAGGGTCTGATCAAACCGCTCATCAGCGACCGGGTCGCCTTCAAGGACGCCGCCGGAGCCGTGCAGCGCGTTGCCGACGGCACCACCACCGGCCGCCTGGTCGTCGTTCCGGACGGAGCGGGCCGATGACGGACGCAGCCGAACTGACCGACCGCACCAGCAAGCTGCTGGCCGCGCACCCGCCGGCCACCACCGACCGCGCCGACTTCCTGAAGGCACGCTTCGACGCGGGCCTCGCCTGGGTCCACTTCCCCGAGGGCCTCGGCGGCCTCGGCGCCCCCCGCTCCCTTCAGGCCGTCGTGGACGCCGAACTGGCCGCCGCCGGAGCGCCCGACAACGACCCGCGCCGTATCGGCATCGGACTCGGCATGGCCGCGCCCACGATCCTCAAGTACGGCTCCCAGGAGGTGAAGGAGCGCTTCCTGCGCCCCCTGTGGACCGGTGAGGAGGTCTGGTGCCAGCTGTTCAGCGAACCCGGGGCCGGCTCCGACCTGGCGGCGCTCGGCACCCGCGCCGTACGCGACGGGGACTCGGGGGACTGGATCGTCGACGGCCAGAAGGTGTGGACCTCCAGCGCGCACGTCGCACGCTGGGCGATCCTCATCGCCCGCACCGATCCCGACCTGCCCAAGCACCGCGGCATCACCTACTTCGTCTGCGACATGACCGACCCCGGTGTGGAGGTCCGGCCGCTGCGCCAGATCACCGGCGAGGCGGAGTTCAACGAGGTCTTCCTGACCGGCGTGCGCATCCCCGACGCGCACCGGCTCGGCGAGGTCGGCGAGGGCTGGAAGGTCGCGCAGACCACGCTGAACAACGAACGCGTCGCCATCGGCGGCATGCGGCTGCCCCGCGAGGGCGGCATGATCGGCCCCATTGCCAGGACCTGGCGCGAGCGCCCCGAGCTGCGCACCCACGACCTGCACCAGCGGCTCCTCACACTGTGGGTCGAGGCCGAGGTCTCCCGGCTCGCGGGGGAGCGGCTGCGCCAGCAGCTCGTCGCCGGCCAGCCGGGCCCCGAGGGCAGCGCGATGAAGCTCGCGTTCGCCCGCCTCAACCAGGCGATCAGCGGCCTGGAGGTCGAACTGCGCGCCGAGGAAGGGCTGCTGTACGACGACTGGACGATGCGCCGGCCCGAGCTCGTCGACTTCACCGGACGTGATGCCGGCTACCGCTATCTGCGGTCCAAGGGCAACTCGATCGAGGGCGGCACCACCGAGGTGCTGCTGAACATCGTCGCCGAACGCGTCCTCGGGCTTCCCTCCGAGCCGCGCAACGACAAGGACGTCGCCTGGAAGGACCTCGCGCGATGACTGATCTGCTCTACTCGGAGACCGAGGACGACCTGCGCGCCGCCGTGCGGTCCCTCGTCGCCGCCCGCGGCGACACGGCGGCACTCGCGGCCCGCGCCGAGGCCGGCTCACCCTACGACCCGCGGCTGTGGAGTTCGCTCGCCGCCGAGATGGGCGCCGCCGGGCTGCTCGTCCCCGAGAAGCTCGGTGGCCAGGGCGCGTCCCACCGGGAGGCCGCGGTCGTCCTGGAGGAGCTGGGGCGGGGCGTCGTCGCCGCGCCGTACCTCACCAGCTCGGTCGTCGCGACGCAGGCGCTGCTGTCGCTCGACACGGAGACGGAGGCCGTGGCCGCGCTGCTCGCGGAACTGGCGGAGGGCCGGCGCACGGCCGTCGTGGCCGTGCCGCTGTCCACGGCGCCGGACGGTCCGCTGCCCGACGGCGCCGGGCGTATCACGGGTGTCGCCGACGCGGCGACGGCCGATGTACTGCTGGTGCTCAGGGCCGACGGGCTGTACGCGGTCGAGGCGGCGCAGGCCGTCGTCGAACCGCTGACCCCGCTCGACCTCACGCGTCCCCTCGCGGCCGTCACCGCCGGGGAAGGCGGCACGCGACTGGCGGACGCCGCGGCGGGCTCCGCTGCCGTGCGCCGTGGCCTGCTCGCCGGGGCAGGCCTGCTCGCCTCCGAGCAGCTCGGTCTCGCGGAGTGGTGCCTGGAGGAGACCGTCCGGCACACCGGCGAACGGCACCAGTTCAACCGTCCCGTCGGCTCGTTCCAGGCGCTCAAGCACCGCATGGCGCAGCTGTGGCTCGAGGTCGTCTCCGCGCGGGCGGCCGCTCGTGCCGCCGCCGACGCCCTGGCGACCGGCAGCCCGGAGGCGGCGCTGTCGGTGGCCGTCGCCCAGGCGTACTGCTCACGGGTCGCTGTCCACGCGGCCGAGGAGTGCGTGCAGTTGCACGGAGGCATCGGCATGACCTGGGAACACCCCGCCCACTTGTACCTCAAGCGCGCCAAGGCCGACGAGATCGCGCTCGGCACGCCCGGACGGCACAAGGAGGCAGTGGCGGCCCTCGTCGATCTTCAGGCTCCGTAGACGCGGGCTGTAATACCCCCCGTTCCGTCGCGCCCTTACATGCTGTTTAATGCGAGACGTTTGCAACAACAGCTGATCTTCAACAGGGGTGGACGTTCATGACGGGCCGATCGATACGGGCTGCCGCCGCCACGGCCGTGGCCGCCGCGCTGACCTTCGGCGCGGCGGCCTGCTCGAACCCGGGCGGCGGCGCCGCGGGGTCGGGCGCGAAGGACTCGGCGGTCGTCGGCATCGCCTACGAACCGGACAGCCTCAGCCCGCTGCTCGGCTACGGCAAGGACGGCAATTCCAAGATCTTCGACGGGCTGCTCGCCCACGACAAGGACATGAGGCTCCGGCCCGCCCTCGCCGCCGAGCTGCCCGAGGTCGGCCCCGACCGCCTCACCTACACGTACAAGCTCCGCAAGGGCGTGAAGTTCAGCGACGGCACACCCTTCAGCGCCAAGGACGTCGTCTTCACCTACCGCACCGTCCTGGACGAGAAGACCAACAACGCCTCCAGGACCGAGCTCGACGCGGTCAAGGATGTCAGGGCCGAAGGCGACGACACCGTCGTCTTCACACTCAAGTACCCCTACGCGCCCTTCGCGCAGCGCACCGTACTGCCCATCGCCCCGGAGCACATCGCGGGCCGGCAGGACGTCAACACCGGCCCGTTCACCACCAAGCCGATCGGGACCGGCCCGTACATCCTCACCGGCTGGTCCAAGGGCGAGAAGATCAGCTTCAAGGCCAACCCGGACTACTGGGGCGGCGCGCCCGCGGTGAAGAAGTTCACCATGGCGATCATCAAGGACGACGACGTCCGCGCCACCCGGCTGCGCGCCGGTGACCTCGACGGCGCCATCCTGCCGCCCAACCTCGCCAAGGGGTTCGAGGGCGAGCAGGGCAGGAAGACGCACCGCGCCACCACGTACGACTACCGGACCGTCACGCTCCCCACCCACAACAAGGTCGCGGGCGACACCGCGGTGCGACGGGCGCTCGACATCGCCGTCGATCGGCAGGCCATGGTGGACAGCATCCTCGACGGTGCCGGAAAACCCGCCTACGGCCCCGTCCCCACCGGCAACGAGTGGTTCGCCGAGGGGACGGAGCGCCGCCACGACCTCGCAGGCGCCAAGAAGATCCTCGACGAGGCCGGCTGGAAGCCCGGCAAGGACGGCATCCGCGTCAAGAACGGCGTCCGCGCCGCGTTCCCGCTCTGGTACCTCACCGGCGACAAACTCCGCCAGGACCACGCCCTCGCCTACGCCTCCGACGCCAAGAAGGCCGGCATCGACATCACCACCAAGGCCGGCACCTGGGAAGTCATCGAACCGCGGATGGAACACGACGCCGTGCTCGCCGGCGGCGGCGCGCCCGGCGACCCCGACTTCGACCAGTACCTGCTGCTCAACTCCGCCCTCGCCGGCGACGGCTTCAACAACATGGCCGGGTACGACAACCCGGCCGTCGACAAGGCACTCGACACCGGCCGCCGCACCGACGAGAAGGCCGCCCGCAAGGCCGCGTACGACACCGTCCAGCGCGAACTGGTCAAGAACCCCGGATACACCTTCCTCACCCACATCGACCACCTGTACGTCGTGAACGACACCTGGGACGGCCTCACCACCCAGACAGAACCGCACGACCACGGCCTGGCCTCCGGCCCGTGGTGGAACGTCGAGGACTGGACACCGAAGAAGTGAAACGCGCCGTCCCCGCCGCGGCGATGGCGCGGATGGCGGGACGGCGGGCGCTGCTCGCCGTCCCCGTCCTGCTGACCGTGACCTTCGCCGTCTTCGCCGTGGCCGCCGCCTCGCCCTTCGACCCCGTCAAGGCCTACACCGGCAGCGCCGGCCTCACCGCCTCGCAGGAGAACCTCGACCAGATCCGCGCCAACCTCGGCGTGGACCAGCCGCTCGTCACCCGCTGGTGGGACTGGCTGACCTCCGCGCTGACGGGCGACCTCGGCGACTCCAGCGTGATGCGGCAGCCGGTCGCCGACGTGATCGCCGAGCGGATCGGCTGGTCCGCGCTGCTCGCCCTCACCGCCTTCGCGCTGGCCATCGTGCTCGGCACCGCCCTCGGCGTGCTCGCCGCCCGTCGCCGCGGCGGACTCCTCGACCGGTGCGTCAGCTCACTCGCGTACACCCTCGAGGCCGCACCCGCGTTCTGGCTCGGCCTCCTCGCGATCTGGTTCTTCGCGCTCGAACTCGGCGTCCTGCCGGCCGGCGGGCTCACCGACACGGCCAGTGACACCGTGACCGCCGGACAGGTCGCCACGCACCTGGTGCTGCCCGCCGCGGTCCTCGGCGTCAGCCAACTGCCGTGGTTCTTCCTCTACGTGCGCCAAGGCGTCGGCGACGCCCTCGACGAGGACCCGGTGCGCGGCGCCCGCGCACGCGGCCTCGCCGAAAGCACCGTGCTTCTCGGCCACGCGCTGCGCTCCGGCATGCTGCCCATGCTCACCCTCATCGGTTCCCGCGTACCCGAACTCATCACCGGAGCCCTGCTCGTGGAGACCGTCTTCAGTTGGCCGGGCATCGCCGCCGCGACCGTGCAGGCCGCCACTTCCGTGGACTTCCCGCTGCTCGCCGCGCTCACCGTGCTCGCGACGGCGGCCGTCCTGCTCGGCAACCTCCTGTCCGACCTGCTGTACGGACTGGCCGACCCGAGGGTGGGCTTCCATGGCTGACCTCGCCTGGAAGTCCCAGGGCCGCACCCGCCGCTCCACGCGCACCGTACGCGTCGCCGTGTCCACCGTGGTCGTAGTGGCCGTCGCGCTGGCGGTCCTGCTCGTCCCGCCGCTCGTGCAGCTCGACCAGCAGGCCGTCGACCTGTCGATGAAGCTCCGGCCGCCGTCCCTCGCCCACCCCTTCGGCACCGACGACGTCGGCCGCGACCTGCTGCTGCGCTGCGTCTACGGACTGAGGGTCTCGCTGCTCGTGGGACTGGTCGCGGCCCTTGTCGCCACCGTCATCGGCACCGTGGTCGGCGCGGCCGCCGCGGTGTTCGGGGGCTGGACCGACCGGGCCCTGATGCGGCTGGTGGACACCTTCTCCTCGGTACCGCACCTGCTGCTCGGCATCTTCGTCGTGGCCATGTTCCGTCCGGGAGTCGGGCCGGTGATCGTGTCCGTCGCCCTGACGCACTGGCTCTCCACCGCCCGCATCGTCCGCTCCGAAGTGCTGTCGCTGCGCGCACGCCCGTACATCGACGCGGCGATCAGCGGCGGCGCGACCCGGTGGCGGGTCGCCGCACGCCATCTGCTGCCAGGGGTGCTGCCGCAGGCCGGACTCGCGGCCGTGCTGATGGTGCCGCACGCGATGTGGCACGAATCGGCGCTGTCGTTCCTCGGCCTCGGGTTGCCGACCCACCAGGCGAGCCTCGGCAACCTGGTGCAGTCCGCCCGCGGTTCACTGCTCGCCGGCGACTGGTGGCCGACGCTGTTCCCCGGCCTGTTCCTGATCGTTCCCACGCTCGCCGTGGCCGGGCTGGCCGGTGCCTGGCGCGAACGGCTCAACCCCCGCCGCCGATCGGAGCTGATGCTGTGACCGTGCCGTCCACCGACCCGTCGCCGGCCGTTGGGCCCGAGACCCCGGCCGCCTCCTCCGCCTCCTCCGCGGCGCGGCGCGTGCTTGCCGTGCGCGGCCTGTCCGTGCGCTTCAAGATGCGCGACGGGCGGCATGTGGCAGCCGTCAACGACGTGGCGTTCGACCTCGCGGCCGGAGAGTGCCTCGCACTCGTCGGAGAGAGCGGCTGCGGCAAGTCCGTCCTCGCCTCCGCCCTCCTCGGACTGCTTCCCGCGAACGCCCGGACCGCCGGGTCCGCCGTCATCGACGGTGTGGAACTGCTCGGCGCCGGCGAACGCACCCTCGCACGCACCGTGCGGGGACGCCGGATCGGTCTCGTCCCCCAGAGTCCCGCCGCGCACCTCACCGCCGTGCGGACCGTCGGCGCGCAACTCACCGAGACCGTGCGCGCGCTGACCGGGCTGCGCGGCGCCGAGGCCCGCGAAGCCGTCCTCACGGCAGCGGCACGGGCCGCGTTCCCCGCCGGCCACCTCGACCGGTACCCGCACGAGCTCTCCGGAGGACTGGCACAGCGCGCGGCCACCGCGATCGCGCTCGTCGGCGACGCGCCGCTGCTGCTCGCCGACGAGCCGACGACCGGCCTGGACCGGGAACTCGTCGACCACACGGCCGACGAACTGCGCCGGCACGCCGACGAAGGGCGCGCACTCCTGCTGATCACCCACGATCTCGCGGCAGCCGCCCGGACGGCCGACCGGGTCGCCGTCATGTACGCCGGCCGCATCGTCGAAATCAGGTCCGCCGAGACCTTCTTCGGCGGCCCCGGACCGCGCCACCCGTACGCGCGCGGTCTGCTGAACGCCCTGCCGGAACGGGAGTTCGCCCCCATCCCCGGCCTGCCCCCCGAGCTGGGCGACCTGCCGGCCGGCTGCGCGTTCGCCCCCCGGTGCGCCCGGGCCGACGACGCCTGCACGGTCCTGCCCCGGTTCGACGGCGGCGTCGCCTGCCACCATGCGGAGGACCGGCATGTTTGAACTGCGGGACGTCATCGCCGGGTACGACCGCCGCGAGCCGGTCGTACGTGGCGCCTCACTGACCATCGCCCCCGGCGAGGCGGTCGGCCTGCTCGGCCCCAGCGGCTGCGGCAAGTCCACCCTCGCGAAGGTCGCAGCCCTTCTGCACCGGCCGGCCGCCGGCCGGGTCGTCATCGACGGCGAACCCGTGAACGGATGGCGCCACGCGGCCCCGCGCACGCTGCGCACCGCCGTTGGTGTCGTCTTCCAGCAGCCCCGGCTCTCGGCGGACCCAAGGCTGCGGCTCCGCGAGGTGATCGCGGAGCCCTTGCGGGCCGCGGGCCGAAGCCGAGCCGACGCCGCCGCCCGCGCGCTGGAGACGGCGGAGACCGTCGGTCTCACCGGCGAACTCCTCGGTCGGCGGCCGCACGAGGTGAGCGACGGCCAGCTCCAACGCGCCTGCCTGGCCAGGGCGCTGGTGCTGCGGCCGCGCTGGCTGGTCTGCGACGAGATGACGGCCATGCTCGACGCGTCGACGACCGCCGCGCTGGTGAACGTGGTCGAGGACTACCGCCGCGAACACGGGGCGGGCCTGCTCGCGGTGGGCCACGACCGCGTCCTGCTCGACCGCTGGTGCGACCGCACGGTCGAGTGGTCCCGCATCGCGCAAGCGTGAGCCCTGAGCGGCGTACGACCTTGTTCCCCGGCAGGGCCGGCCCCGGACGGTGGGCCGACGCGCCACATGACGGATGGCCGAACTCTTGGTGCCACCCTGCCCATTGAGGCCGGCCCGACGGATACTCACCGGTGTCCCTCCCGACCCGCAGAGCCCGGAGGTCATCAGTGCCGACCACTCGTCGCACAGCCGTCACCACCCTCGCCGCCGCACTCGCCGGTGCCGCCGCGGTGCCGTCCCAGGCCCGCGCCGCGGCACGCAGCGGCGCACCGGACGCGCCGGCGCCGCTGCGCAGGGCCCACGCGCACAACGACTATCTGCACGAACACCCCCTGCACGACGCGCTGTCGCACGGCTTCACCAGCCTCGAGGCCGACATCTTCCTCGTCGACGGCGAGCTGCTCGTCGCCCACGAACCGGCCGAACTCGACCCCGCCCGCACCCTGCGCTCGCTCTACCTCGATCCACTGCTCGCCCGGGTGCGCGCCAACCACGGCAGCGTGTACCGGGGCCGTCGCCGCCCCGTCCAACTGCTGATCGACATCAAGACGGACGGCGTCGCGGCCTACCTGGAGCTCGACCGCCAACTGCGCGAGTACCGGCGCATGCTGAGCAGCTGCGCCCACGGGCACGTACGCCTCGGCGCGGTCACCCCGGTCATCTCCGGGGACCGCGCGGCCCGCGCGCCGATGGAGGCGCAGCGGGTGCGGTACGCCTTCTACGACGGCCGCCTCGACGACCTCGCCGCGGCCGATCCCGCTCCGGCCACCTTCATCCCGCTGATCTCCAGCAACTGGACGCACAGCTTCAGCTGGCTCGGCACCGGTGAATTCCCGGCGGCGGAACGCGAGAAGCTGCACACTCTCGTCACCACGGCCCACCGGCGCTCCCAGCGGGTCCGCTTCTGGGCCACGCCCGACCTCGAGGGGCCGGCCCGCGACGCCGTCTGGCACGAACTGCTCGCCGCCGGCGCCGACCACATCAACACCGACGACCTGGCCGGTCTGGAGCGCTTCCTGCGCGTTCACGACCGCGGGTGACCACCTTTCCGCCCGATCTCCGAGATGCACCCGTACGGCGGACACGCCAGTCGGCCGTACGGGACCTCCGCTGCGCCAGACTGGCCGCCGAATGCCGCAATTCCGGCGCGGCGAAGGAGGTTGGCGATGGCCATTTCGATCTCGGTGGTGCTGCTCCTGCTGGTGCTCGCAGTGATTTTTCTGCGGAGCGGAGGGCTGAAGATGAGCCACGCGGTCGTCTGCGCGCTGCTCGGCTTCTTCCTGGCGGGCACCAGCATGGCGCCGACCATCCAGGAGGGCATCGCGGCCACGGCCAACGTCGTCGGGAGCCTGCGTCCCTGAGTAAGCAGCCCGCAGGCCGGGCATCCGCACGGCGAACCGGTGCCGAACCGACGGCAGAGCACAAGGCGATGGGAAGAACGCAATGCCACTCGAGGGTGAGTACGAGCCGAGCCCCGAACAATGGGTCCGCGATCAGGTCGAGGAGTACGAGAAGTCCGGCGGTACGAGCGGCACCACGCTGCGCGGGATGCCGGTCGTCATCCTCACCACCCGCGGTGCCAGAAGCGGAAAGATCCGCAAGACACCGCTGATGAGGGTCGAACACGCGGGCGCGTACGCCCTGGTCGCCTCCCTGGGCGGATCGCCCAAGCACCCGGTCTGGTACTACAACGTCAAGACCCACCCACAGGTCGAGCTCCAGGACGGCCCGGTGCGCAGGGACATGACGGCGCGTGAGGTGACCGGCGCGGAGAAGGCCGTGTGGTGGGCGCGCGCCGTGGAGGCGTTCCCCGACTACGAGGGTTACCAGCAGAAGACCGAACGGGAGATCCCGGTCTTCGTCGTCGAGCCGCCGGACCGGGACCGCTGATCCGCCAGGACCGTCGCCGGATCAGGAAAGGTTGACGAGGCGGATGTAGCGCACCCAGTCCCAGTGGGGGCCCGGGTCGGTGTGGGTGGCGCCGGGCACCTCGGAGTGGGCGATGATGTGCGCCCGGTCCTTGGGGATGCCGTAGCGGTCGCAGACCGACGCGGTGAGCGCCGCGGACCGCTCGTAGAGGGCATGGGTGAAATACGCGGGCCGGTCGACCCAGCCCTCGTGCTCGATGCCGATGCTCCACGTGTTGTAGTTCCAGTTGCCCGCGTGCCAGGCGACGTCACGCTCCCGCACGCACTGCGCGATGTGTCCGTCGGAGGAACGCACCACATAGTGCGCGGACACCCGCCTCGCCGGGTCACGGAAGATGGCGAGCGTGTCCTCGTAGGTCTCCTGGGTGACGTGGACGACGACGTACCGCACCGGGTAGGCGGTGGGCCTGCTGGAGGCCGTGTAGTTGGCGGACGAGGCCGGCCGCCACTCGGCTGACGGGTAGTCCGTCACCGCGGTGGTGCCCGCCTGCGCGCGGGGCGCGGGCAGCAGGGCGTGGGCGGCGGCCGTCGCGGCGGCGCCCCGAAGCAGAGATCTGCGGTCCATGGGCCTTCTCCTGGTGGGGGTGTGCGGGGACACGGCAGGACAAGGCCGATGAGAGCCTTGGGCACCACGGTACTGGCGACCGGGTGAACGGCGGAAGAACGCGACCGCCCAACTGCCCGTAGCTACAACGGAATTGGTGATTGGCCGCCGGGGCGGCCCCCGGCCGTTCGCGCGGCTGCGGCGAGGGCAGTGCGCACGGACCGTTCCGGGCCCGGTCGCGTACGGGCTCCGGGACGCCCACGCAGTCCCGGAGCCCGTACCCGACGGTGTGTCAGTCGGCCTCGCCCGACGCGCCCGCGAGGGCCTGTTCCGGGTCGGGCGACCCGGGTCCGGCCGGCGCCCAGGCGCCCCGCTCCTTGCGGAAGGGCCACCAGTTCCCGTCGCGGCCCAGGCGCAGCTGCTCGCCGGTTCCGACGACCGTCCACCGTGCGGGGCCCGAGGGGCGCAGCCGAGGGCGGTCCGGCTCCGCCGCCCACGCCGCCGCCAATGCCGTCGCCGCACGCGTCTGCTGCTCCTCGTCCGGTGCGAAGTCCTCCTCGAGCACCGCGAGTCCGGCGGCCCCGCCGTACCGCCACGCCCGTGCCGCGAGGTCGAGATCACCGCGGGTGCGCTCCGTGCCGGCGGCCAGCCGGGCGGCGATCACCGGTCCGGGGACCGACGCGGCCATCCGCACCGCGTCCTCGCCCCGCGTCAGGACGGGCTCCGGAGGCTGCCCGGCATGGCCGGGCGCCAGTGCCTGGGCCAGCATCCGGTGCGCGCGTGCCGCCGCGTCGGCGGCGAGGAACTCCAGCGCCGCGGCGTCCGGACCGCCCTCCGGAGCCGTCCCGGTATCGAGGGCCGGAGCGGGGCCGGGCCCGTCGGGCAGCGCCGGCGGAGCGGGCAGCGGCGGCAGGATGCCGTCGGCCGCGAACGTCTCGTCGGCACGCACCCCGGCCGGGTCCGCCGCGTTGTCCTCGTCGTCCGCCCGGCCCGCCGCCGGCGGGTTCGCCCGGGCGACGCTCCGCAGCTGAAGTTCGTCCAGTACGCGGCGCTCCCCACGTCCGCGCATGAGCAGCAGTACGAACGGGTCCTGGTCCAGCAGACGCCCCACCTCGTAGCAGAGCGCGGCCGTGTGCGGACAGTGGTCCCAGGCGTCGCACGTGCATTTGGGCTCCAGGTCACCGATCCCCGGCAGCAGCTCCACGCCGGCAGCCGCGGCGTCCTCCACAAGATGCGGCGGCATGTCCCGGTCGAGCAGCGCCGCGATGTGCCCCGCGCTGTCCGTGGCCACGTCGAGGAAGCGTTCCCAGTCCTGCTCGCCGAGTTCCTGGAGCAGTACGTCGCTGCGGTACGCCGTGCCGTCGCGGTCCCGGACCACCGCGGTGATCCGGCCCGGACGCACCGAGACGGCCCCGACCGCCCCCTCCCGTGCGTGCCGGCGGCCCTTCTTCAGCTGCGCGCCGTCAAGTGCCGTGTCCTGAAGGGCCTTGAGCCAGGCCTGCCCCCACCATGTCTGCGCGAAGCCCCTGCCACGCGCGGGCGGGAGGGCGTCGAAGGTCCGCGTCAGTGCCTCGGGTCCGGTCATCGTCCCGCTCCTCGCAGTTCCACCAGGCCGGCCAGCTCGGCGTCGGTCAGTTCGGTGAGGGCGGCCTCGCCGGCCCCCAGCACCGAGTCGGCCAGGTCCTTCTTGCGTTCCAGCATCTGCGCGATGCGGTCCTCGATCGTTCCCTCGGCGATCAGCCGGTGCACCTGCACGGGCCGGTCCTGCCCGATGCGGTAGGCGCGGTCGGTCGCCTGTGCCTCCACGGCCGGGTTCCACCAGCGGTCGAAATGCACCACATGCTCGGCCCGGGTGAGGTTCAGACCGGTGCCCGCCGCCTTCAACGACAGCAGGAACACGGGCACTTCGCCGTTCTGGAAGCGGTTCACCATCGCCTCCCGCTCGGGTACCGGCGTGCCGCCGTGCAGGAACTGCGTCCGCACGCCCCGCCGGGCGAGATGCCCCTCGAGCAGCCGCGCCATCTGCACGTACTGGGTGAACACGAGCACGCTCGCGTCCTCGGAGAGGATGGTGTCCAGCAGCTCGTCCAGCAGTTCCAGCTTGCCGGAGCGGCCCTCGACCCTGGGCCGTTCCTCCTTGAGGTACTGCGCCGGATGGTTGCAGATCTGTTTGAGCGCGGTGAGCAGCTTGACCACCAGACCACGCCGTTCCATGCCGCCGGCCTCGGAGATCGCGGCGAGCGTCTCGCGTACCACCGCCTCGTACAGGCCGGTCTGTTCGGCCGTCAGCGACACCGCGCGGTCGGTCTCCGTCTTGGGCGGCAGCTCGGGCGCGATGCCGGGGTCGGACTTGCGCCTGCGGAGCAGGAAGGGCCTCACCAGTGCGCCCAGTCGCCGGGCGGCAGCCGGGTCGGCGCCGCCCTCGACGGCCTGCGCGTAACGGCTGCGGAAGGTGCCGAGCCGCCCGAGCAGGCCGGGGGTGGTCCAGTCGAGGATCGCCCACAGCTCGGACAGGTTGTTCTCCACCGGCGTTCCGGTGAGCGCCACACGGGCCTTGGCGCCGATGGTGCGCAGCTGCCTGGCGGTCGCCGAGTAGGGGTTCTTGACGTGTTGCGCCTCGTCGGCGACGACCATGCCCCAGTCGGCCTCCGCGAGCCGGGCCGCGTCGAGGCGCATGGTGCCGTACGTGGTGAGGACGAACTCCCCGTCACCGAGCCCTTCGAGGGACCGGGCGGCGCCGTGGAAGCGCCGTACGGGCGTGCCGGGAGCGAACTTGCCGATCTCCCGCTGCCAGTTGCCCGTCAGGGACGTCGGGCAGACCACGAGGGTCGGACCGGCGGCCGAGGGGTCCGTCTGCCGGTGCAGATGGAGGGCGATGAGCGTGATGGTCTTGCCGAGTCCCATGTCGTCGGCGAGGCAGCCGCCGAGGCCGAGGGACGTCATCCGGTGCAGCCAGTTGAGGCCGCGCAGCTGGTAGTCGCGCAACGACGCACGGAGCGCCGCCGGCTGACCGATCTCCTGCGGCCCGCCCTCCGGTTCGGCGAGCCGTTCGCGGAGCCGTTCGAGCGCGCCGGACGCCTCCACCTCGACCGTACGTCCGTCGACCTCCGCCGTGCCGGTCAGCACGGCGCCGAGCGCGTCCACGGGGGACAGCTTGCGGTCCTCGCTCTCGCGGGCGCGCCGGGCCTCCGTCGGGTCGATCAGCACCCACTCGTCACGCAGCCGCACGACCGGCCGGCCCGCCTCGGCCAGCTGGTCGAGCTCGGCCCGGGTGAGCCGGTCCTCACCCAGGGCGAAACGCCAGTTGAAGGACAGCAGGGCGTCCGACGACAGGAACGAGGGGAGCCCTGACGACTCCTGGCCCGCTGCCTGCTCGCCGTCGTCGGGCGGGCCGATCACGGCGCGCGCCGTCAGGCGCCGGGCGAGCTGCCGGGGCCAGTGCACCTGGACTCCGGTGGCCGCGAGCGCCCGTGACGCGTCCCCCAGCAGCTCGGTGACCTCCTCGTCGGCGAGGTCGACGGCGTCCGGCACGGCCGCCTGCAGCAGCGGCGTGAGCGAAGGCCAGGCGTGGGCCGCCCGGCGCAGCGCGAGGAGGGCGTCGAGCCGGGCCCGCGGCCCGAACGCGGCTGCCAAGGACCCGGATCCCGCCCACACGTCGGCGGCATCGGCCACGAGCGCCGGGTCGCTGACGCTGTGGATCTGGAGGACGGCACGGAACCGGGGAGCGTCGTCCGCCGGGCCGGCGTCCTCCAGGCCCGGCAGTTCGACCCGCAGCGAAAGTCGTACCCCCCCGTCGTGCCCGGCGGCGATGTCCGCCGCCCAGGCCCGCAGCCCGGGCAGATGCTGCGCCTCCGGCGCGGCGAACGCCGTTGCTCCGGCGGCGAGCGGAGCGGCGGGGGAGCGGGGCAGCCCGTCCGCGACCGCGTCGAGGAACTGGCGCAGCAGGCGCTCAGGTCGGGGCAGCAGCAGCGTCCCGGCCGGTTCGTTCACGGGTACGGCGTGTGCGGCGGGCGGCATGGAGGCGGCCAGCGTACGCATCCCCTCCAGGTCCTCGGGTGCGAGCGGTCCCATCCGCCAGGCATCCATGCCGGTGGGGCTCAGGCCGGGCAGGAGGAGTCCGCGGGCGGCGAGTTGGAGGGCGAGGAGCGAGGCCGCTCCCCAAAAGGCCGCGGAGCCGGAGGAGTCCGCCCCGGCGCGGGCGCGGGTGAGGACGGGCAGTGCCTCCGGTACGGCCAGCAGCAGCGCCGGCACGGTGACCGTACGGGGGCCGGGGACGACGACGGTGAGCGGGGCGAGCCCGGCGTCGTCGACGGGCAGCTCCTTGCCGTCGGAGCGCCAGAAGGCGAAGCGGCCCGTGCGCGCGGGATCGCCCGGGAGGAAGATCGCCGAGCAGGCGGCGAGGGCGTGAAGGGCGGAGGAGTCGACAGCGGGGGAGGAGGTTCCCGAAGGGAGCACATGCACGACGATGACGCATTCCTCAAATTTGACTACCGCAGGACGGAAGCGCTGAGGGTACACCACCGCCACGAGTTCACGGCGGCCGTCACGCGGTGATGTGGCTCACTCCACGCCGTCGACGGGACTGCCGTACCGTCGGGGGTACAGCCAGCGCCACCCCGACGGGCGGGATTGCCCCCGCCGAGCCCCGGGTGGTGGCGCCATCGCCCCCAAGGGCCCCGGTCCATACGTTTATCAGGCCGGAACAGTCGGACAGTTCCCGCATCCGGCGCAGCAACTTTCTTTCGCGCGCGTCCGGCACACCCGCCGTCCACAGACCGGAGACCCACCATGCCGCAGGGCACCGCCGTCCTTCCCCCGCCCACCGCCGCCACCGAGGTCCCCACGGGCCGCCGGTCCGGCGCGGGCAGCGAGTTCGCACCGCTGCTGCGCACGGTGAAGGAACAGGGCCTGCTGGAGCGCCGCACCGGCTGGTACGCGCGTGGCATCACCGTGAACCTGCTGGCCCTCGCCGCCGTCGTCACCGGCGTGGTGCTGGCCGGTGGCTCCTGGTGGGTGCTGCTCCTGGCACCGCTGCTTGCGCTCTTCTCCACCCGTGCCGCCTTCTTCGGTCACGACGCCGGCCACGCGCAGATCGCCGCGGACCGGCGCAAGAACCGGATCATCCAGCTCGTGCACGCCAACCTGCTCCTCGGCATGAGCCAGGAGTGGTGGAACGACAAGCACAACCGGCACCACGCCAACCCCAACCACGTCGACAAGGACCCGGACGTCGCCGCCGACGTCCTGGTCTTCAGCGAGAAGCACGTGGCCGGCCGCGCCGGGCTGCGTGGCTGGCTCACCCGCCACCAGGCATGGCTGTTCTTCCCGCTGACCACCCTCGAGGGCATCGCCCTCAAGATCTACGGTTTCCAGGCGGTGTTCTCCCGCGCCGGCGGCCGCCAGAAGCGCGGGGAGCGTGTCCTCGAAGGCGCGCTGCTCCTCGCCCACGTCGCCGGGTACGCCGCCCTGCTGCTGACCGTCATGCCCGTCGGCCAGGCCGTGCTGTTCGCCCTCGTGCACCAGATGGTCCTCGGCCTCCACCTCGGCATGGCCTTCGCCCCGAACCACAAGGGGATGGAGATGCCCGACGAGGAGACCGGCAAGGACTGGGGCCATCTCCGCCGGCAGGTCCTCACCTCTCGCAACATCCGCGGCGGCCGCGTCACGGACTGGTTCCTCGGCGGCCTCAACTACCAGATCGAGCACCACCTCTTCCCGAGCATGCCCCGCCCCCACCTGAGGCTCGCCCAGCCGCTGGTGCGCGCGCACTGCCGGGCGCTGGGCATCCCGTTCACGGAGACCGGGCTCGTCGAGTCCTACCGCCAGGCCCTCACCCACCTCCACGAGGTCGGCGAGCCGCTGCGGCGGACCGCATAGTGGAAAAGCCGCGCGGGACCGCATAGTGGAACCGTGGGGCGAGTGCGCACGTTCTCACAGCAGGAGCGGCCACAGCCGCGGAGGAGGCGTCGAAATGTCGACACGTACGAAGATCGTGATCGGGGGAGTGGCCGTAGGCCTGCTCCTGATGCCGCTGCTCGGATTCTGGCTGTCGCTGCTGGTGGTGCTCGGCGTGCCGGCGGTGGCGTACCTGATGCTGGACCCGAGCCAGCGCCGCAGACTGCGGCGCGTCTCCCGCAAGGAGATCGGTCGCTGAGCACCGCCGTGGCGGCGCCCTGACGACCTTGAGGCCCGCTCCGCCCCCGGCGACCGCCGGTGGGCGGGGCGGGCCCGTCGCGTAGAACGGGGGCCGGTGACGGTCACGGCCGGTGTGCCCCCGCGCGGGCGGGCCGGAAGTCGTCTCCGGCCGGGGCGTGCGGTGCTCGCCGTACCCGACGTGATCCGTGGGAGGGCCGGAGGCGGTCCACGGCGAGGGCTTCCGTGCTCGCCGTGGCCGACATGGTCCGGTGGCCGGCCCCGCTCAGGAGGGGTGGACGGCCACCTTCTCCAGCGCCTCCAGCAGCCCGGGCAGCTCCGGGCCGCGGCCCACCGGCACGACCTCGCCCGGCTCCTCGTCCAGCAGCAGGAAGGCGATGTCGTCGGTCTTGGCGACCATCGACCAGCCGGGGCCGTCGGCGCGCAGCATCCGGGCACCGCCAGGGGCGAACGAGGAGCGCACCCGGCCGGGCGGCGGCGCGGACTCCACATAGGCCCTGGCCTGCTCCAGGACGCGGCGCACCTGCTCGCGCGGCCGGTGGCTCCCGCTCTCCGGAGCGTCCGCGGACGTCCCCGCGTCGGCGTCGTCGATCTGTCCCCGCCACTGCGCCCACCGCAGCGCCACCTCGTCGGCGCCCAGCCGGCGCTGGGCGGGACCCCAGGCATTCATGTCCGGCGGGGCGAGCGGCGGCCGGTCACCCTCCTCGGGGGCGGGGTCGTGCGGCGCCGGCACCCCCGGCGCGGCGACGGCGACGGCCAGCGGCCAGCCCGGCAGTGCCGCGACCACGCTGTGCTCGTCGGGCGACAGGTCGTACTCCATACCGCAGTCCCACGAAGCGATGGCGACGGCCACGAGAGACACGTCGTCGACCACGACCGTCCAGCGCGCGCCGGCGGCGTCCTGCCCGAGGACCAGCCCGTACCCCTCCGCGTACGGCTCCAGGCCGAGGGCCTGGCAGGCGGCCGGGTAGTCGTCGCCGAGCACGCTCGGGAACTGCGCCGGCGTGAGCAGCACCGCGGTCAGTACAAACAGCGAGTCGTCGTCGACGGTGTCTTCCGCCCCGGCCACGGCCACCTCCCCATCCCATCGTTTCGTCGGCGCACCTTAACCAGTGGGTAACCCGCGCGTCGAGTGTCGGCGGCCGCTAATTCGATCCGGCGGGCTGGGCTCCGGGGAGACCGAGAAGCCCGCGCGCGACCACCTCGACCGGCTCGTTGCGCTCGCGGGCGAGAGCGACCACGGCGCGGCAGGCGAGCTGGTTCACCCCGAAGACGAGAGCGTCCGGGGCGACCCAGCCGGCCGCCTCGTCCAGGCGGTCGTCGTCGTCCTCTATGGACGCCGTCACATAGGCCGCTGCGGCCTCGAACAGATTGTGCTGTCGCGCGGACGGCCCGGGGGCCTTCGCCCGGGACGGACGGGAGGCGAGGAAACTACGGAGCCGAGCGAGCACGGTGACCACCTTCTCCGGGGCGGCTGGACACCGCCGGTCGGTTCAAGTGTTCCACCGCCGCAGCCCGTTCGAACGGCGACGGGACCGTTTACGGGCCGCGCGTGCCCGACCGGTCCCGGACGCCGGTGATGCGCAGCCGGTCAGCTGCCCGGCAAGCTCTCCTGACGGACCGCCAGCGCGAGGAAGCGGTCGTCCTCGTCGACGTAGGACGTCATCCGCCAGCCCGAACCGGCCAGCAGCGGGCGCAGGTTGGGCTCGGCCCGCAGATCGTCGTCGGTGATCACGCGGCCCTGGCGCGCGGCCAGCGTGGCCCGGCCGACGGGGTGGAACAGGGCCAGCCGGCCGCCCGGCCGCACGACCCGGGCCAGTTCCCGCAGGTTCTCGGCGGGGTCCGGCAGGTGAGAGATCAGCCCCGCTCCGAAGACCACGTCGAGCGAGCAGTCGGTCAGTGGCAGCCGGGCCACGTCGCCGAGCAGCAGCCGGCCGCTCCGGTCACGTCCGGCGATCCGGGCCCGGTGCAGCATCTCCGGGGTCAGGTCGATGCCGAGGACCACACCGTTGGGACCCACGGCGGCCCGCAGGGGTTCAAGGGCACGCCCCGTGCCGCAGCCCGCGTCGAGCACCGCGTCCCGGGGGCGCAGCCCTGTCTCGGCGACGGCGGCGGCATACGCGGGGCCGTCGTCGGGGAAGCGGCTGTCCCAGTCCGCGGCCCGGGCGCCGAAGAACTCCTGGACCCGGGTGTGGTCATGCGCTGTGCGGTCGACGGCCATGGACCCATGATCCGCCATACCGGGCGGGTACGTCACGGCGGTGGCGCCGCCGGTTTCCGACCGGCTGTGTCCGCCCGGTCCGGCCGTGGACCGGCGGCGCCCGCGGGATCCGCGACGCGCGGGATCCGCCGCCCGACACATGACCGCACTGTGCACACGTTCGAGCGCGGCACGATCGTTCAGAAACATCTACCTGTCATATTCCAGCAGCTTTCGAACTGCGCCCCCGGCGCGCGCCCCCCTCGGGGCTAGCGTCCCTGGGCCATGGGACACCTGGACCACGCGGCCTTCGGCCTGCTCACACCTGTGCTGTCGTACCTGATGGCTGTCATCGGCGCCGCCCTCGGGCTGCGCTGTACCGTGCGTGCCCTCTCCGCCACCGGCCGATCCCGGCGCAACTGGCTCATCACCGCCGCGTCCGCCATCGGCACCGGCATCTGGACGATGCACTTCGTCGCCATGCTCGGCTTCGCCGTGCGCGGCACCGACATCCGTTACAACGTGCCGCTGACCATCCTCAGCCTCGTCGTCGCCGTGCTCGTCGTCGGCGCCGGCGTGTTCTGCGTCGGCTACGGCCGCAACCGCACCGCGGCCCTGCTGATCGGCGGACTCGCCACGGGGCTCGGCGTCGCCAGCATGCACTACCTGGGCATGGCGGCCCTGCGGCTGCACGGCACCGTGCACTACGACCCGCTCCTCGTCGCCCTGTCCGTCGCCATCGCCGTGGTCGCCGCGACCGCGGCGCTCTGGGCGGCACTGAACATCAGGTCGGCGATCGCGGTGGCCTTCGCGTCGCTCGTCATGGGAGCGGCCGTCAGCAGCATGCACTACACGGGCATGCTCGCCGTCGGCGTGGACGTCGCCCCGGCCGAGGGGAGCCTGCCGGGAGCCACGGCGATGCAGTTCATCTTCCCCCTCGCCGTCGGTCTCGGCTCGTACCTCTTCGTCACCTCCGCCTTCGTCGCGCTCTCCCCGACCGCCGGCGAACACGCCGCCTACACCTCCGCCCAGCAGGCCGAGCCGATCGCCCACACCGCGACCGGCACGTCCACCGATCCGAGCACGTCCACCGCACGCACCACGCCCACCACGCCCACCGCCACCGCCTAGCCGGTCCGGGCGGCGCTGCCGCGCCCAGCACGTATCCGGAACGAGGAGCCCATGCGCACATCCCGTACGACCCCGGACGGCGAGTCGCCGGTCCCGCACCCGCCACCGCACGGGCCGGCGGTCCGCGGGCGGCGGGCCCATGCCGGGCCGCCCGCGGTCGAGCACACCGGACAGGAACCACGCCCCCAGCAGCCCCCGTGGCCCGTCTCCCGCCGGACTCTGTTCCAGCGGCCCAGGACGGTCCGCGCCAAAGTCATCTCGCTGCTCATGGTGCCCGTCCTCTCGCTGCTGGCCCTGTGGGGCTTCGCCACGGTCACCACCGCACAGGACATGGCGCGACTGAGCCAGGCCCAGCGCATCGAGGACGAGGTGAGCGCACCCGTCGCCCTGGCCGTGGGCGCCCTCCAGGCCGAACGGCGCGCCGCCCTGCAACAGTTGAGCGGCCCTTCGAAGGAGCGGGCGTCCGCGCTCGGGCTCGAGGCCCGCCGTACCGACGACGCGGTGCGCCGCCTGCGGCTCGACGACGTGCACACCGTCGCCGACGGCGGTGACACACCGCAGCCCGTCGCCCGGCGCCTCGGCCGCTTCGTCTCGCTGGCCGGAGAACTGGACACCCTGCGCACCGCCGTCCTCGAAGGCAGGACCACCTGGGACAAGGTCTACAGGGCCTACACCGACACCGTCGGCGCCGCGTTCGACGTGGCCGGAGCCGTCGCGGGCATCCAGGACCACGGGCCCGGCGCCGACGCGCGTGTACTCCTCGAGTTCGCGCGGGCGGGCGAGATGCTGGCGCGCGAGGACGCCCTCGTCACCTCCGCGCACATCGACGGAACCTTCGACGAGGACCGGCTGCGGACGTTCACCGGCACCGTCGCCGCGCGCACCGCTCTCGTCGAGGGCGCCGCCGCCGACCTGCGCGGCCCCGAACGTGCGGCCTGGCGCGAACTCACCGCACAGCCCGCGCACCGGGCACTGCGCACGGCCGAGGACCGGCTGTCGGCCGCGACCGCGGGACGCAACGCCGCCACGGCCGTCGCCGCAGGCGACTGGGACCGGGCGTACACCGCCGTCGGCGACGGTATGCGCGACATCGCCGCACAGGCGCGCCGCGGTGCGGCCGAGCGCTCCGACCCGCTGGGCGGAGGCGTCTTCACCGTCGCGGGCGCGGCGGTCCTGCTGGGACTGGTCGCCGTCGCCGCGTCACTCGTCATCTCCGTCCGGATCGGGCGCGCCCTTGTCGTCGAACTGACCGTCCTGCGCAACAGCGCCCTGGAGATAGCACGCCGCAAACTGCCCCACGCCATGCGCCGGCTGCGCACCGGCCAGCAGATAGACATCCGGGCGGAGGCCCCGCCCGGCGCGCCGGCGGAGGACGAGATCGGACAGGTCTCGGAGGCGCTCGGCACCGTCCACCGGGCGGCCCTGAGCGCCGCCGTGGAGCGCGCCGAACTGGCCGACGGCATCTCCGGCGTCTTCGTCAACCTCGCCCGTCGCAGCCAGACTCTGGTCCACCGCCAGCTCACCCTGCTGGACGCCATGGAACGGCGCGCGGACGACCCGGGCGAACTGGGCGACCTCTTCCGGCTCGACCACCTCACCACCCGGATGCGCCGCCACGCGGAGAGCCTGATCATCCTGTCCGGCGCCGCCCCGGGGCGGGCCTGGAGCAGGCCGGTCCCCCTGACCGCCGTCGTGCGGGCGGCGGTGTCGGAGATCGAGGACTACGCGCGCGTCGAGGTGCGCCGGTTGCCGGAGACGTCCGTCACGGGCGCGGCCGTCGCCGACATCACGCATCTGATGGCGGAACTGGTCGAGAACGCAGCCCAGTTCTCCCCTCCGCACACCAAGGTGCGGGTCACCGGCGAGCCCGTGGGCAACGGCTATGTCCTCGAGATCGAGGACCGCGGGCTCGGCATGGGCAAGGACGTGCTGGCGGAGGCCAACCGCAGACTCGAGGAGTCGGAGGCCCTCGACCTCTTCGACAGCGACCGGCTCGGCCTGTTCGTCGTCAGCCGCCTCGCCGCCCGCCACAGCATCAAGGTCCATCTCCGGGCATCGCCCTACGGCGGCACCACCGCGGTTGTCCTGCTGCCCACCGATCTGCTGCAGCACGCCCTGCCGGGGGCCGACGGTGAGCGCGGCACCGCCCGCGCGGAGGCGGAGCCGTCGCGCGGCGCCCCGCACCCCGGCCTTTCCACGTCGGCCTCGACCGCGCCCACCTCATCGGCGCCTGCCCCCTCGGCTCCCGCGCCCACCCCGCCCCGGACCGCACCCACCGCACCGGTCACCGCTCGGGCCCACCGTCCCGCGATCGGGGCCCCGCCCGGGCAAGGGGCCCCGCCGGGACAAGGGGCGCCGCCCACCCTGAGGGCACTGCGACTGCGGGACACCCCCACCGGGACCGGCGACGGCGAACTCCCGCGCCGGGTTCGGCAGTCGCACCTGGTGCCGCAGCTGCGCGAGGCGCCACGACCCGAGGAGCACCGCGGCCCGGCGGCGGCCGACGACGCCCCCGAGGAGCGCACCCCCGAACTGGTCCGCGACCGGATGACCGCGTACCGCAACGGCTGGACCAGAGGCGGCGGCAGCGCACCCGGCCCGGCCGCCCCAGGCACCGAAGGAGACCACGCATGACCGAGCACGAGACAGCCGCGGCCCACTACCGGTTCGGCGACCTCGACTGGCTGCTGGAGGATCTCGTACAGCGCGCCGGGCAGGTGCGGCACGCCGTCGTGCTGTCCAACGACGGCCTGCCGGTGGGCGCGTCCCACGCGCTGAGCCGCGAGGACGCGGAACACCTGGCCGCCGTCGCCTCCGGTTTCCACAGCCTCGCCAAGGGCGCCGGGCGGCACTTCCACGCCGGAGGAGTACGGCAGACGATGGTCGAGATGGACGACGGCTTCCTCTTCGTGGCCGCCGCCGGCGACGGCTCCTGCCTCGCCGTTCTCACCTCCGCCACGGCCGACATCGGCCTGGTCGCCTACGAGATGGCCCGCCTCGTCAAACGCGTCGGCGAACACCTGCGCACGCCGCCGCGCGTCGAAGCGACATGAGCGGCTCGGGCAGCGGACCGAACGGCGTCGGGCCGAGGGACGTGCCGAGCGGCGTCGGGGAGACGGGCACGGGGCCCGCGGGCTTCGGGCGCGGGCCGGCGGGCTTCGGGTCCGCCGCTTTCGGGGAGGCAGGCGCCGGTCCCACGGGTTCCGGGCCGGGAGGCGTCGGGCCCACCGGCAGCCAGTGGTACGACGCGGAGGCCGGCCCTCTCGTCCGCCCGTACGCGATGACCGGCGGGCGCACCAGGCCGGGCCCCAGCAACGTACGGTTCGATCTCATCGCGCTCGTCGTCGTGGACACCGACGGCCCCGGCCCGGACGAGGAGTCCCTGCTCGGCCCGGAGCACCGGGTGCTGCTGACCCTGTGCCGCTGTGAGACCCAGTCCGTGGCGGAGCTCGCCGCCGACGCCGACCTGCCCGTCGGTGTCGTGCGGGTGCTGCTCGGTGACCTGCTCGAAGCCGGGTTCGTGAAGGTCCGCCGGCCGGTGCCGCCGGCGCAGCTGCCCGACGAGCGGATCCTCCGAGAGGTGATCGAGGGACTGAGAGCGCTGTGAGGGCCGGGAGCCGGCGCCGAGGGCCGGCGGCACGGGGCCGTGCGAGCGGTCCTCCAGTGTCAGGGCGTGCGGCTCCGTTCCCGTTCCCCGCGTCAGCGCGTACCCGACGTCCCCCGGCCCCCCGCCCGCAGGGGCATCCGATGTTCACCCGCACACCCACTCCGGAGAGAAGCGACCGATGGTTTCCCAGATCCTGGACGTCACCAGCGAGGACAGCACGGCCCTCGCGCTGAAGATCCTGGTCGCCGGCGGCTTCGGCGTCGGCAAGACCACCCTCGTCGGCGCGGTGAGCGAGATCCGGCCGCTGCGGACGGAGGAACAGCTCAGCAAGGTCGGCCGCACCGTGGACGACACGGAGGGCGTCGACCGCAAGACCACGACGACCGTCGCCATGGACTTCGGCCGCATCACCATCCGGTCCGGCCTGTCGCTGTATCTGTTCGGGACGCCCGGCCAGGACCGCTTCTGGTTCCTGTGGGACGAGCTCTCCCAGGGCGCTCTCGGCGCGGTGGTCCTCGCCGACACGAGACGACTGTGCGACTGCTTCCCCGCCGTGGACTACTTCGAGCACCGCCGGATCCCGTTCGTCGTCGCCGTGAACTGCTTCCCGGGTGCGCGTACCTTCGCCGTCGAGGACGTCTCCCGGGCCCTCGACCTGGACGAGGGGACTCCCGTGGTGCTGTGTGACGCCCGGGAACGCGACTCCGGGAAGGAGGTCCTGGTGCGCCTCGTCGAGTACGCCGGACGCTTCCACACGGCCCGGATCCTCGGTCCGGCAGAGCAGCAGCGGTGACAGCGGCCGCCCGGCGCACCTTGCCCTGCGCCGCGCCGTGCGAAAGGCTTACGGGCGAACGCGGGGCCACGGGGAACGTACGAGCGGGGAGGACGAACGACCATGGCGTTGGACAAGGGACTCGACTGGCTGCTGGACGACCTGACGAAACGGGTCGAACACGTCAGGCACGCACTCGTGCTGTCCAACGACGGGCTGGTGACCGGTGCCAGTACCGGTCTCGCGCGGGAGGACGCGGAGCATCTCGCCGCCGTCTCCTCGGGCCTGCACTCCCTCGCGAGGGGATCCGGCCGCCACTTCCGCGCCGGCCGGGCACGCCAGACGATGGTCGAGTTCGACGAGGCGCTGCTCTTCGTGACGGCGGCGGGCGAGGGCAGTTGTCTGTGTGTCCTCACGGCCGCAGAGGCGGATGTCGGCCAGGTCGCGTACGAGATGACCCTCATGGTCAACAGGGTCGGCGAGCACCTGGGCGTCGAGGCGCGCCAGCCCGGCGGCAGCCCGTTCTGACCCCTTCCGGCCTGCGGCGGAGCAGGTTGTCCACAGGGCGCGGCGGGATGTCTTCGCTTCGGGCTACGGTCGTCACCGAGAGTATCCACAGCTCACGGGGGAGACCGCCATGACGGTACGGCAGACGTCCACGACCAGCCTCGCGCTCGGCAGGGCCGCGCAGGAACTGGCGTTGAAACGGGGCGAGTTGGAGCTTGCGCTCCAGCTGGGCCAGGTGCGTGCGGCACAGGACGACAGCGGAGGGCCGCCTCGCGTCGAGCGGCGGGAGATCGACCGGCTGCGGGCCGGGCACGGCTTCCCCGCCGCGCTGCGGGAGCGGCTGCGGACGGTCGGCACGGTGGACGGCGCGGAGCTGGCGTCCATCAGCCAGGGCCGTTTCCTGCGGCTGGCCCGCACCGGTCATTTCGCACCGGTGTGGTTCTACGTCAACCGCTACCACGCCGTGGTGTGGCTCTATCTCGCCGAGGAAGTGCTGGACTTCACCCGCGACCATGCGTCACTGCTCACCGGCAGGACGCCGCCCGAGTTCCGCGCGTTGCTGGCGGCCGGCGAGGACAGGCGGCCGCGTAATTGGCGGGGGCGGCGGCTCGGCCAGTTGCTGCGCGCGAGTTCCGATCCCTGGCGGCGGGCAGCGGCCATCGCCGCGGTGCTCGACCCGGTGACCGTCGCCAAGACCGTTCCCGATCCCTACGAGCGCTCCCGTCTGAGTGTCCTCCGCCCGGAGATGGTGCCCGCACCGCCGAAGTCGCCGCGCGGGAGGGAGATCGTGGATCGCCTGGTGACCGCCGACCACCCGGACGAGATCCTGTGGCACAGGGCGAGTCTCGCCGAGGCGCTGCGGGAGGCGCGCGAACACTCCGCGGCCCCGCGTCGCGCACCACGTGCACCCGGTGCGGCACTCGCCCGCGCTCCTCACGGGACTCTCCCACTCGGAGCCCTCCACCCCGCGGCCCCGCATGCCGCCGTGGGCAAGGCCGGCCGCCCCGCCCCCGTGCAGCACCCGAGGAGCTCCCGTCCCTGGAGCCGGCCTTCGAGCGTCCGGCCCTCCGGCGCCCGGCCTTCGGGTCCGGGGGCCTCGGGTGTCCGGTCCGGGCGCCGCTCGCGGGGGACGGCACGTGCCCTGCTGGGGCGGCTGTGGCGGACCCGGGCAGGGCGGGCATGAAGCTGCGCTGTTGGCCCGCTTAAGAAAACCTCGATGGACGTGACGCTCCGAGCTGGGCAAATTGGAGCCCGTCCACTGACCGGGGCCTTATTTTCGATATCCGGTCACCGCGACCGCCTGTCCGTCACCATGCCTGGAGCCGCGCCGATGAAGGCACTTGTCAAGCAGCATGCCGAGCCGGGCCTCTGGCTCATGGACGTGCCGGAGCCGGAGACCGGACCGGGTGACGTGCTGATCAAGGTGCTGCGCACCGGCATCTGCGGCACCGATCTGCACATCAGGTCCTGGGACGGCTGGGCCCAGCAGGCCGTGACCACCCCGCGTGTCCTCGGGCACGAGTTCGTCGGCGAGGTCGCCGCGATCGGATCGGACGTCCAGGACATCGCCGTCGGCGACATCGTCAGCGGCGAGGGCCATCTGGTGTGCGGCAAGTGCCGCAACTGCCTCGCCGGCCGCCGTCACCTGTGCCGCAGCACCATCGGCCTCGGCGTCGGCCGGGACGGGGCGTTCGCCGAGTACGTGGCGCTGCCCGCCTCCAACGTGTGGGTGCACCGCACCAAGGTGGACCTCGACGTCGCCGCCATCTTCGACCCCTTCGGCAACGCGGTGCACACCGCGCTCTCCTTCCCTCTCGTCGGGGAGGACGTACTGATCACCGGTGCCGGCCCCATCGGGATAATGGCCGCGGCGGTCGCCCGGCACGCCGGCGCGCGCAATGTCGTCATCACCGACGTCAGCGAGTCGAGGCTCGCGCTGGCCCGCAAGGTCGGCGCGACCCTCGCGGTCAACGTCGCGGAGACCGACATCGCCGCGGCGCAGCGGCAGCTCGGTCTCAAGGAGGGCTTCGACATCGGCCTGGAGATGTCCGGCCGCCCCGAAGCCGTACGCGACATGGTCGACAACATGACGCACGGCGGCCGCATCGCGATGCTCGGCCTGCCCGCCCAGGAGTTCGCCGTCGACTGGTCGAAGATCGTCACCTCGATGATCACCATCAAGGGCATCTACGGACGGGAGATGTTCGAGACGTGGTACGCGATGACCGTCCTGCTCGAAGGCGGTCTCGACCTTAGCCCCGTGATCACCGGCAGCTACGGCTACCAGGACTTCGACGCGGCCTTCGACGAGGCCGCCACCGCCCGCAGCGGCAAGATCATCCTCGACTGGACCGTCTGAGTCCCGTATCCCCGCGTCCGAGCCCCAGACCTAGGAGAACCCCTCATGTACGCGTCCGTCCGCGACGACCTGCGTGCCACGATCGACGAGATCCGCGATGCCGGTCTCTACAAGCCCGAGCGCGTCATCGGCACTCCGCAGAGTGCCTCGGTCGCCGTCACCGCGGGAGGCGCACCGGGCGACGTCCTCAACTTCTGCGCCAACAACTACCTCGGTCTCGCCGACCACCCCGAGGTCGTCGCCGCGGCCAAGGACGCGCTCGACCGCTGGGGCTACGGCATGGCGTCCGTCCGCTTCATCTGCGGCACCCAGGAGATCCACAAGGAGCTCGAGCAGCGCCTTGCCGCGTTCCTCGGCCAGGAGGACACGATCCTCTACTCCTCCTGCTTCGACGCCAACGGCGGCGTGTTCGAGACGCTCCTCGGCCCCGAGGACGCCGTCATCTCCGACGCCCTCAACCATGCCTCCATCATCGACGGCATCCGCCTCTCCAAGGCGCGCCGCCACCGCTACGCCAACCGCGACCTCGCCGACCTCGAGCAGCAGCTCAAGGAGACGCAGGACGCCCGCCGCCGCCTGATCGTCACGGACGGCGTCTTCTCCATGGACGGCTATGTCGCCCCGCTCGCCGAGATCTGCGACCTCGCCGACCGCTACGACGCCATGGTCATGGTCGACGACTCGCACGCCGTCGGCTTCGTCGGCCCCGGCGGCCGCGGCACGCCCGAACTGCACGGGGTGATGGACCGCGTCGACATCATCACCGGCACCCTCGGCAAGGCCCTCGGCGGCGCTTCCGGCGGCTACGTCGCCGCCCGCGCGGAGATCGTCGAGCTGCTGCGCCAGCGCTCGCGCCCGTACCTCTTCTCCAACTCCCTCGCCCCGGTGATCGCCGCCGCCTCCCTCAAGGTCCTCGACCTCCTGGAGTCCGCCGGGGACCTGCGGGACAAGCTCGCCGCCAACACCAAGCTCTTCCGCACCGAGATGGCGGCTGCCGGTTTCGAGATCCTGCCGGGCGACCACGCCATCGCGCCCGTCATGATCGGCGACGCCGCCGAAGCCGGACGCATGGCGGAGCTGCTGCTCGAGCGCGGCGTCTACGTCATCGGCTTCTCCTACCCGGTCGTCCCGATGGGGAAGGCCCGGATCCGCGTCCAGCTGTCGGCGGCGCACTCCACCGAGGACGTGACGCGGGCGGTGGCGGCCTTCGTCGACGCACGCGCGACAATGGGCGGGTGATCGACCCCCGGCGGCTGCGAATCCTGCGGGCCGTGGCGGACCACCGTACGGTGACCGCCGCGGCCTCCGCGCTCTACCTGACCCCCTCGGCCGTGTCCCAGCAGCTCAACGCGCTGGAGCAGGAGACCGGCCACGCCCTGCTGATCCGCAGCGGCAAGGGTGTGCGTCTGACGGCGGCGGGCGACATCCTGCTCACCCACACCCACGCCGTCCTGGCACAGCTGGAACGGGCGGAGGCGGAGCTCGCCGACTACGCGGGCGGCGTGGCCGGAGAGGTGAGCGTCGCCGCGTTCGCCACCGGCATCGCCGAGGTCGTGGCCCCGGCCATAGACCGGCTCTCGCAGACCCGCCCCGGCATTCGGGTACGCGTGCGGGACGCTGAGGGCGACGAGAGCCTGCCGCTGGTGCTCGACGGGGAGGCCGACCTCGCGGTCGCGGTTGAGTACCGGGGCGCCCCCGGCGCGGGCGACCGCCGGCTCGCCCGGGTGCCGCTGTACGCGGAACCGTTCGACGCCGTGCTGCGCGCGGACCATCCGCTCGCCGCGAAGGACCGTGTGGAGCTCGCCGAGTTCGCCGACAGCGACTGGATCGGGCCCTATCCGGGCAACCCGTGCCATGACATGGTGCTGTTGGCGTGCGAGCTGGCCGGGTTCGAGCCGCGTCTGCTGCATTCTTCCGACGACTTCCGCGCCGTCGTCGCTCTCGCCGGAGCGGGCGCCGGGGTCGCGCTCGTGCCGCGCTCCGCTCTGCGCGGCATGGAGCTGCGCGACACGGTCGTACGTCCTGTCGCGGGCCCGGCGGCCACCCGTCGGGTGTTCGCCGCGGTCCGCCGTGGCGCGGAGGACCATCCGCTGATCCGGCCGGTGCTCGACGCCCTGGCGCACACCGCGCAGGGTCTGTCCACGGACTGACCGACGGCGTCCGGCGCCGGACGGGGCGCACGGGCCGCGATCAGGGGGCGGCCCCACTGCGGCAGAACTGCCGGGGACCACCCGGCCCTGGGCGGGCCGGCTGGGGTCTTTTGTTCGGATCCGGCCTGATCCCGACGAGAGGCCCTAGGAGACCTCGGCCTCCATCGCCTTCTTCAGGTTCTCCAGTGTCGTACGGATGTTGCGGCGCTGGAACTCGGCGAAGGTGTGCCCCCGCGTCGCCAGCCTGTCGAAGGTGTTGGCGACGACGTCGGGCCAGGCGCGGCGGTCGTCGATCCAGGTCTCCGTCACCCGCGTCCCGCCGCCGGCGGCACGCTCGAAGCGGTACTCCCAGGTGGCGATGCGTCCGGGCAGCACAGGCCGCCGCCTGCCGATGGCGCGTACCCGGAACGCGAACCGCTCGCCGGGATCGGCGGCCGTGACGGTGCAGCGGGTGGTCCAGCTCACCGGCCCGCGCGTGTTGCGGCCGTCGAAGACCATGCCGACGTAGGCCTGTTCGCCACCGCTGCGCACCGTCGCGCCGCGGTTCTCTGGGCTCCAGCGCCCCATCAGCTGGGGATTGCTCACATGCGCGTAGATCATCGAGGGGGCGGCGCCGATCACGACGCTGTCCGAGACGCTGAGTATGCGGACCATGCGTACGACTCCGATCATCGTGGGCGTCCGACGCTATCGCGCCGCGTCCCGTCGTCGTGCCGAGGGGCGGCCGTGTCCAAGTCAGCGCGGATTCCCTGCTGTTGGGCAACGCGGTGCAAACGCGTACGGCGTGCGGCGGCGGCGGCGAAGGGTGGGGCGAGGCCGTGGCCGGCCGCGTTCCGGCGCCGTGACAGTACGGCGGACTGCCGCTGGGGCGAACAGAGGGCCGGGGCTCGAGCGAGAAGTCTCCGCGGGAGCACGTCGTGGCGCTTTGCGGACCGGCCCCGTGGGCAGCTTCAATACGGCCAAACCTCTCATAAGGCGCGTGATCGGAGAATCGCGATGCTTACTCATGCGGTTGACCGGGGAGTCCTGGTCGTCACGATCCGCGTCGACATCGACATCACCGCCCGGGCGGTCACGGCGGAGAACGTCGCACGTCTCGTCCGCTGCCATCTGCCGCTGCCCGTGGTCGTCGTCCTCGCGGCGCCGATGGTGGGCGCCGCCACGCTCAGCGCGGTGCTCCGCGTCCATCGCGCGTGCAGCGGTCTGCGGGTCCCCCTGTCCGTCGCCACGCCGAGCGCCGCCGCGCGTCGGGTGCTGAGGGCGAGCGCCGATCCCTCCCGCTTCCCGCTGGGTGTGTTCGCCACGGCCGACAGCGCGATCGCCGCCGCGGCCGCCGCGGCCGCCGCCACCGCCCACGACGCCTCGGCATGACAGGCGGCTCCTCGGCGCGACGGCGTGCGGGGCGACGGGGTCACCGCTGCACCACCCATGTGCGGTCACGGTCACCGCGTCCACGGCCGTCCCGACGATCACGGCGGGCGGCGAGGTCCGTGGCGGTCGGCATGAGGTGACGGCCCGCCCCGGCGGTAGGCGTGGCTCGCGGCGGCGGGGGAGACCGTGATTGCGGGCGGGGGATCAGCCGCGTCCTTTTGTCATCTCGCGGCAACGCTATTGCAGTTGACGCACTCGCGGTGGACACGGTCTTCTGTGGCCGTGTCCCCACTCCGCATCCAGCAGGTGGACGGCGATGCCATGCTCCGTGACTGGCAGCACGTCCACAACATGATCATCCCTTCGCACCTCCTGTCGCTCGACGAGGTCCATGAGCGCTCCGGGCGCCACCGCCTGACCGTGGCGTACCTCGGCGACGTCCTCGTCGGCTGCTCGACCGTTCGTCCGCCGGCGGACGGCACGTCGACCGCCACGGTGATCTCCAGGGTGCTTCCCGCTCACCGTCGCCAGGGGATCGGCGGCCGGCTCTACGAGCGGGAGTTGGCAGAGGCGCGCGCACTCGGCGCGGATGTGATCGAGACGGTCGTCCTCGCGTCGAACGAGGACGGGCTCCAATTCGCCCGGTCCCGGGGGTTCACCGAGATCGAACGGTATCTGCTGCCGGGCGACAGCGTGCCCTACGTCGACCTCCGGCTGGCCTGAGGGCCGGTGCGCCGGGCGGCGCGCCGAGTACCACGCACGGTGCGACGCTGCCCATTGCCTCCGCCCCGGGACGGTGACGGGCAAAGTGCTGTCGCGTCAATGCGGTTGGCCGAGATTGAGATGGGCATGTCAATTGAGCCGCGTGCCCCACACCGCCGGCCGACCAGGAGGACGCATTGCGCAGCACATCACGTATCCGCAGGGTCTCGCTCGTTCTCGGCAGCGCCGTCGTGCTCGTCATGGCGTCTTCCGGCAGCGCTGTCGCCGCCCCGCCCACGGCCTTGCCCGCCAACGCGGACGGACTGGAGCAGACCTTCCAGCCGGCCTACGACTACGACACGGACGGGTGCTATCCCACACCCGCCATCGGACCGGACGGGACCATAGCCACCGGACTCAACACGACCGGTGCGGTCAACGGCCAGTGCCGTGACGCATGGGACCTCGACAACACCAACGGATACGCACGCCACAAGTGCAACAACGGCTGGTGCGCGGTCATGTACGGCCTCTACTTCGAGAAGGACCAGGCCGTCGCCGGCAGTGGACTCGGCGGTCACCGCCACGACTGGGAGCACGTCGTGGTATGGGTGCAGAACAACGAGGCGCGGTACGTGTCCACGTCCGCCCACGGCAACTTCGACATCCACGGCCGGGACCGCATCCGGTGGGACGGCACACACCCCAAGATCGTCTACCACAAGGACGGTATAGGCACGCACTGCTTCCGCCCGGCGAACTCCAACGACGAGCCGCCGGAGAACCACTACCACGGATGGCAGTTCCCCCGCCTTGTCGGCTGGAACGGCTACCCGGCGGGCCTGCGCGACAAGCTGAGCCAGGCTCAGTTCGGCAGCGCCGTCTTCGGCCTGAAGGACGGGAATTTCAACTACCACCTGGAGAAGGCCAAGCCGGCCGGTATCCCGTTCGACCCCCACGCCTGAGGACCCCGGGATCGGACGCCCGTTTCGCGGTCGTCCGATCCGGCACCCGAACGGTCACCGGGCCGCGGGTCCTTCACGGGCGGCCCGGCGGACCGTGCGGTGGCACCGCACCGGCCCGGCGGAGCGGCCGCTTCAGCGCGTCAGCGGTTCATCTGGTGACCGTCCACTTCTGGTTGGCGCCCCCGGTACACGTCCAGAGCTGGAGCCGGGTTCCGTTGGCGGAGCTGTTGCCGCTGGCATCGAGGCACTTGTTCGCCTGGGGGTTGACGATGTCGCGTGCCGCGTTGGCGTCCCATCGCTGGGCCGCCGTGCCGTTGCAGTCCCAGAGCTGTACGGGGGTGCCGTCGGCGGTACCCCCGGAGGCGGCGTCGAGGCACTTGCCGAGCGCCCGGATGGTGCCGTCGGTTCCCACGCTCCACCGCTGCGCCGCGGTGCCGTTGCAGTCGTAGAGCTGTACGGGGGTGCCGTTGGCGGTGTTCGCACCCGCCACGTCCACGCACTTGCCGCCGATGCCGGTGATCGGCCCGCCGGTCGCCGGGCTGTCACCCGTGGTGACCCGCACATGGTCCACGACGAGCTGCTGGGGGAAGACGGTGCTGCCGTCGGGGTCACCGGGCCAGTAGCCGCCGACCGCGAGATTCAGGATGATGAAGAACGGCTTGTCGAACACCCATTGGCGGCCGCCCAGATCGGCCGGCGTACGGGTCTGGTAGACGTTGCCGTCCACCGACCACGTCACCTTGTTCGGCGACCAGTCGACGGCGAAGGTGTGGAAGGCGTCCGCGAAGGCCTGGCCGCCGGGGAGCGTGTATCCGGCGCCGATGCCGCCGGACCCCGAGTAGCCGGGGCCGTGCAGGGTGCCGTGGACGGTGGACGGTTCGAAGCCGACGTTCTCCATGATGTCGATCTCGCCCGAGGCGGGCCAGCCGACCTGCCCTATGTCGTTCCCGAGCATCCAGAAGGCCGGCCACATGCCCTGCCCGCGCGGCACCTTCAGCCGGGCCTCGACCCGGCCGTAGGTGGTGGTGAACTTGCCCGCGGTGTTCAGCCGGGCCGAGGTGTACTCGCAACGTCCGTACCAGCACTGGTAGTTGCCGGGGTTCTCGCGGCGGGCGGTGATGACCAGGTGGCCCTGCCCGTCGAGTGCGGCGTTCCGGTTGCCGGCCGTGTAGTACTGCCGCTCGTGGTTGTTGACGTTGTCGCCGGTCTCGATCTGCCACTTGCCGCCGTCGACGGCGGCGCCGGCCGGCCCGTCGAAATCGTCGGAGAACGTGACGGCGGCGGCCTCGGCCGCCGGCCGGAGAGCGGGGTCGGCCTGTGGTGACGGTGAGGGCGCGCCGGTTGCCAGGCCGGTGCCGACCGTGGCCAGGACCAGTACGGAGACGACGGTCGCGAGCAGGCGCCGTGGGGAGCGCGGGGAGTCCATGACTCTCCCTTCCGATGCGTGAGGGAGGAAGGGGCTCCTGTCATGGATATGACAGCAGCTTAGTTCATTACGTGATTTAAGAAGTGAACTAAGCGGGTGTCAAGAGTTTGGTACGGACCTGACGGGGCGGCCCCCAGGTGTCACCATCCTGCAAAATCGAGTGCTTGCAATCAAATGCGTCTGCAACTATTGTGGACGCTCGTAAGGCGCACTCACAAACCTCTGAAAGGTCCTCCCATGCCTCTTGCGCTGCTGGCCCTGGCTGTCGGTGCCTTCGGCATCGGCACCACCGAGTTCGTGATCATGGGGTTGCTCCCCGAGGTCGCGGCCGACTTCGGGGTCTCGATCCCCACCTCGGGTCTGCTGGTGACCGGCTACGCCCTCGGCGTGGTCGTCGGCGCCCCGTTGATGACCGCACTCGGTGCCAAGGTGTCCCGCAAGCGGATGCTGATGCTGCTGATGGGGCTCTTCGTCGTGGGTAACGTCCTGTCGGCCATGGCGCCCACATTCGGCCTCATGCTCACCGGCCGGATCGTGGCCTCCCTGGCACACGGCGCGTTCTTCGGCATCGGCTCCGTCGTGGCGGCAGGACTGGTCGCCCCGGACAAGAAAGCCGGCGCGATCGCGATGATGTTCACCGGCCTGACCGTCGCCAACGTGGTCGGCGTTCCCGGGGGGACCCTGATCGGCCAGTCCATCGGCTGGCGCACCACCTTCATGATCGTCGCCCTGCTCGGCGTCATCGGCCTGGTCGGCATCGCCCGCCTCGTCCCCGACATGCCGAGGCCGCAGGGCGTGCGGCTGCGCGACGAGGCGGCCGCGTTCAAGAACGCGCAGGTGCTGCTGGCCATGGCGATGACCGTGCTCGGCTTCGGCGGCGTGTTCGCCGCGATCACCTACATCGCGCCGATGATGACCGAGGTCGCCGGCTTCGCCGACACCTCCGTCACCTGGCTGCTCGTCCTCTTCGGAGTCGGCATGGTCGGAGGCAACCTGCTCGGCGGCAAGTACGCCGACAAGCACCTCATGCCCCTGCTCTACACGACACTGACGGCACTGGCCCTGGTCCTGGGCCTGTTCACCGTCACCGCGCACCACAAGGTCCTGGCCGCGATCTCGATCCTGCTCATCGGCGCCCTCGGTTTCGCGACCGTGCCCCCGCTGCAGAAGCGCGTACTGGACCAGGCCCACGGTGCGCCGACCCTGGCCTCCGCCGTCAACATCGGCGCCTTCAACCTCGGCAACGCGCTGTCCGCGTGGCTCGGCGGCATCGTGATCGCCGCCGGCATGGGGCTCACCGCACCCAACTGGGTCGGCGCCGTCCTCGCCGCGGCCGCGCTCGTCCTCGCGGTCCTCTCCGCCTTCCTCGAACGCCGGGAGTCCCGCGGAGGCAGCCGTCTCGTCGCCGGGTCCACCACCGCCGGTCCGGCCACCGCGACCGCCGGCACCACGCCCGCGGCCGTGACGACCGCAGAACCGGCACCGGTCACCGCGGCACGCCGCTGACCCACGCCACCACCGCGGAACCGCGCCGCGCAACCGCAGGAACCAACCAGCGGAGCCACGCCGCACACCGCACGACGCAGTCAGCGGACCACGCCGCGCAACCGCAGGAATCAACCAGCGGACCGCACCGCGGACGAGGACCTCGCGGTAGAGCCGCCTGACGCCCGTGGAACGCGGCCCGGCCCGCCCGCCGCCGCTGTGGCATCAACCGCCGCAGCGGCGGCGGCGCATGTCCGGCCGTGTCCGGGTCAGACCACGGCGCCCGAACGGTCCCGGTCCCTCGCCCTGCCGCGCTCCTTCGCCGGTTTCGCGCGCCCGGCCCCGCCGGTCCCGCGTGACTCGGGGTACCGGGACTGGAGTACGAGCGCCACGGGCATCGCGGTGAAGACGGTGGACGCCATCCCCAGCACCACTCCCGCGATCAGGGCGATCGAGAAGTCGGCCAGCGAGTCACCGCCCAGGACGGCCAGCGCGGCGAGGACGAACAGCGCGCCCATGCCCGTGTTGACCGTCCTGGGCAGCGTCTGCGCCACGGCCCGGTCCGCCAGGGACTCCAGCGGGATCGAGCCGCCGGCCCTGCGGAGTTCCCGCAGCCGGTCGAGCACGACGACCGTGTCGTTGACCGAGTAACCGACGACGGTCAGCAGCGCGGCGAGGAAGACGCTGTCCATCGGCTTGCCGAGCCACGCGAACAGACCCACGACGAGGGCCACGTCCTGCGTCATCGCGACGACGGCGGCCGTCGCGAACGTCCACCGGAACCGCACGGACAGGTACAGCAGCTGTGCCGCGACCGCGACGCCGAGCGCGATCAGCGCGTACAGGCGCAGCTCGCTGCCCAGACTGGGCCCGATGAGATCGTCGCGTTCCACGGTCAACTGCCCTGCCACGTCGTCGAGCGCGCCGCGGATCCGCTCCTGCTCCTCGTCGCCGCTCTCCTTGGTGCGTACGGAGATCCCGTTGTCGTCGGTCGACTGCACGACCGCGTCGGGGAATCCGGCGCCGACGACCGCCTCGCGGGCCGTGTCCGCGTCGACGGACCGTTCGGCCGCGTACTGCACGACCCGGCCGCCCGTGAACTCCACCCCGAACTCCACACCGCGCACGCCGATTCCGGCGACCGCGAGGAGCAGCAGCCCCGAGCAGATCCCGAGCCAGCGGCGCCGGTGTCGCATCAGGCGCGGCGTACGCCGGGCGAGCCGCTCACGCAGCCGCCCGGGCCCGGCCATGCCGGTCAGCCCGGGACGGCGCCGGACGTACGGGACGCTCAGCGCCCACTCGGCGAGCAGCCGCGTGATCAGCATGGCCGAGACCATCGACGCCAGCACGCCGATCGCGAGGGTCACACCGAAACCCTTCACCGGGCCGGTCGCGAACACGAACAACAGCCCGGCGGCCAACAGCGTGGTGATGTTCGAGTCGGCCACCGCGCTCCACGCCTTGCTGAACCCGGTGCGCAGCGAGGACTTCAGGTCGCGCCGCCGGGCGCCACCTCCCCGGCCTCCCGGGCGGGTGAACTCCTCTCGTGCGCGTTCGAAGACGAGCACGTTGGCGTCCACGGCGATGCCGATGGCCAGCACGAACCCGGCGAGTCCCGGCAGGGTGAGCGTCGCCCCGAGGGCCACGACGGCGGCGTACGAGATCAGCCCGTACAGCGCGAGCGCCACCGTGGCCAGCAGGCCGAGGAGCCGGTACACGACGATGACGAACAGGCCGGTGCAGAGCAGTCCGATCACCGCTGCCGCCGCGCTGGCCCGGACGGCCTCCGCGCCCAGGGTCGGCCCCACGGTGCTCTGTTCCACGGTCGTCACCGGCACGGGCAGCGCGCCTCCCTTCACCAGGGCGGCCAGGTCGCGGGCCTCGTCCGGGGTGAACCCGCCGGTGATCTGCGCGGATCCGCCGGCGATGCCGGCACCGCAGGGCACGCTGCTCTGCATGCCCGGCGCCGACACCACCGCGTCGTCGAGGACGATCGCGACCCTGCGCGCGGGATCGGCGGGCGCCGCGCAGGCCGCCTCTCCCGTGATCCGGGCCCACTGCTTCGCCGCGTCGCCGCGGAACGAGAGATCGACGGTCCAGCCGCGGCCCTCGAGGGTGTCGAGCACCGCCTCCGCGTCCTCGACCCCGTCACCGGTGAGGGCGGGCGGGCCGAGCCGTAGGAACTGCCCCGGTGCGTCGGGGTCGGCGAGGACGCGCGAGCCGTCCTTCCCAGGAGCGCCCGCGGGCCCTTCAGAGGTGCCGGTGACGGGGTGGAAGGTCAGCTGCGCGGTGCGGCCGATGACCTTCGCGGCCTCGCGCGGGTCCTTCAGGCCGGGAAGTTCGACGACGATGCGCCGCTCACCGGAGCGCGCGAGGGAGGGCTCGGTGACACCGAGGCCGTCGACGCGCCGGCGCAGCACCTCCATCGCCCGGTCGGTTGCCTCCCGGTCGGCGGTCACGGTTGGGGAGTCCCGGGTCTCGAGGACGATGCGGGTTCCGCCCCGCAGGTCCAGACCGAGCCGGGCCGGTGTGGTCAGGGCGACGTACAGGGACACGGCGACGACGGCGAGCGCGATCAGCGCCCGCCAGAACGTTGCGCGAGATGACATGGGTGCTCCACGGGCAGCACGCAGGCGCGCCCGGCGCCTGCGCTGAATGGGGACGCGAGGAAGAGGACGTCACGCTCACCCGTCCGCGGACACGCCGCGGTGCCGGACGGCGGACGCCTTGGGGCCCTGTCGGCGGATCGGCCGGTACAGGCCCCGGAACGTCAGCTGCGCCGGGTGGAGGGAGGACCGCGGGTGTGCCGCGGGTCGTACACGCCGGAGGGCGGAGCCCGCTCCTGGCGCGGGCCGGCCGTCTCACGGCCGTGCAGGGGATGGGCGTGCGCGGACACCGGAGCGCCGGGCAGCGCCGGGGGAGTGCCGGGCGGCCGTTGGGTGTTCTCCGCGGCCAGTAGTTGGGGGACCGCCGCGACAGGCCGGGCCTGGAGTGTGTTCGGCACGGTCCGGTGCGCCGCGACGGGGCGGAGGGGGGTTCCCGCGATCGCCTTGGCAGGCGCCACCGCGACGGGGCCGGCGACGGGCTGCGCACCGTGGCCGGCGGTGCCGGTGAGAAGGAGGAACACCGACCAGACGCCGAAGAGGGCCGCCGGCAGTGCGGTCGCGAGGACGAGCCGGACCCGTCTCCCCATCCCGCCCTCCCTCACCGGTCGTCGCTCCCTGGGGACGTCCGGGATCCCGCCGGACGTCTGCCGCCGCTCAGCCTAGAGCCTGGCGGGCGCACCACCGCCGCGGGTGTCGGTCTCCGCGGAGTGTCCGAAGGGTGGAACACCTGATGGACGGCTCCGGCGCACCACGCGTCCCGTGGCTTACGATCTCGGCGGACGGTCGCGGACCGCGGCCTTCCGTGTCCCCCCACTCCTGGAGGTCATCGTGTTCGGGACGGCCAGCGGCCATCGCAGCCACCGCAGCAGCTTCCGCGTCCGCGCCACAGCCGGTGCCGTGGCCGCCGGGATGTTCCTCGCCGTCGGATGCGGCTCCTCCGACGAAGGGCCGGGCGAGGCCGCGGGAGGCGTCCCCGTGGTCGAGAAGGGCAAACTGACCACCTGCACCCACCTGCCCTACCCGCCGTTCCAGTTCGAGCAGGGCGGGAAGGTCGTCGGCTTCGACGTCGCGCTGATCGACCTGGTGGCGAAGAACCTCGGCGTCGAGCAGAAGATCCTCGACACGCCGTTCGAGAACTTCAAGACCGGCGCGTTCCTCAACTCCGGGGAGTGCGACCTCGCCGCGGCCGGTATGACCATCACCGACGACCGCAAGAAGAACGTGGACTTCTCCGTCCCCTACTTCGACGCGACCCAGGCGCTGCTGGCGACCAAGAAGAGCGGCGTGACGTCGCTCGACGAGGTCAAGTCGGGGAAGAAGAAGCTCGGCGCCCAGGCGGAAACCACCGGGGAGAGCTACGCCAAGAGCCAGGGCTTCGACCCCGTCGCCTTCGAGAGCTCGGACGCGGTGCTGAACGGGCTGCGCACCGGCCAGGTCGACGCGGTGATCATCGACTACCCCGTCGTCCAGGGCTGGCTCAAGGACAAGGCGAACGCCGCCCAGTTCGCCCTCGGCCAGAACATCGAGACCGGTGAGCAGTACGGCTTCTCGGTGAAGAAGGGCAACGACAAGCTGCGGGCCGCCATCGACAAGGCGATCGAGGACGCCCGGGCCGACGGCACCTACGACAAGCTCTACGAGCAGTGGATCGGCCCGCTGCCCAAGGCGCAGTCGTGACCTCACGCCTCACCCGCCGCCAGCGGCGGCGGGTGTCGCAGGGCATCCAGTACGCGGTCTTCGTCGCGGCGCTCGTCGTGATCGGCCTGCTGGCCGACTGGGACCGTCTGCAGAACCAGTTCGCGCAGAAGGACCTCGCCTCCGAGCTGTTTCCCGCCATCATCACCACCGCGCTGCGCAACACGGTGGTCTACACGGTGTCCGGTTTCGTCTTCGGCCTGGTGCTCGGTCTGGTCATCGCGCTGATGCGGTTGTCGTCGGTCGCCCCCTACCGGTGGGTGGCGGGCGTCTACATCGAGATCTTCCGCGGTCTGCCCGCACTGCTGATCTTCATCTTCGTGGGTGTGGCCGTGCCGCTGGCCTTCCCCGGCACCGAGATCCCCGGCGGCACCTACGGCAAGGTGGCCCTCGGTCTCGGTCTGGTCGCCGCCGCCTACATGGCGGAGACGATCAGGGCGGGCATCCAGGCGGTGCCCAAGGGGCAGATGGAGGCCGCCAGGTCGCTGGGCTTCTCGCACGCCAGGGCCATGGTCTCGGTGATCATTCCGCAGGCGTTCCGGATCGTCATTCCCCCGCTGACCAACGAACTGGTCCTGCTCTTCAAGGACTCCTCGCTGGTGCTGTTCCTCGGAGTCACCCTCGAGGAGCGCGAGCTGACCAAGTTCGGCAGGGATCTGGCCAGCCAGACCGCCAACTCCACGCCGATCCTCGTCGCGGGGCTCTGCTACCTCCTGGTGACCGTGCCGCTCAGCTTCGTGGTGCGCCGCCTCGAGGCCCGCGCCGACAAGGCGAGGTGAGGGTTCACATGCCGGTCGGGTCACAGTCGTCGGGAAGCGGGAGCAGCGGGATCATGGACAGTTCGGACCGTTCCGAGATCGAGATCCGGGGCCTGCACAAGTCGTTCGGTGACAACCATGTGCTGCGCGGCATCGACCTCGACATCGCCCGGGGCGAGGTGGTGTGCGTCATCGGCCCGTCCGGTTCCGGCAAGTCGACGCTGCTGCGCTGTGTGAACCTGCTGGAGGAGCCGACCGCCGGCCAGGTGTTCGTGGGCGGCACGGAGGTCACCGACCTCGATGTCGACATCGATGCCGTGCGCCGCCGGATCGGCATGGTCTTTCAGCAGTTCAACCTCTTTCCGCACATCAGCGTCACGGAGAACCTGACGCTGCCGCAGCGGCGGGTCCTGCGCAGGGACAAGGCGAAGGCCGCGGAGGTGGCGCGGCGCAACCTGGAGCGGGTGGGCCTCTCCGACAAGGCCGACGCCTTTCCGTCGCAGCTCTCCGGCGGCCAGCAGCAGCGGGTGGCGATCGCCCGCGCGCTGAGCATGGGACCGGAGGTGATGCTCTTCGACGAGCCGACCTCCGCGCTCGACCCGGAGCTGGTGGGCGACGTCCTCGCGGTCATGCGCCAACTGGCGGCCGAGGGGATGACGATGATGGTGGTCACCCATGAGATGAGCTTCGCCAGGGAGGTCGCCGACCGTGTGGTCTTCATGGACGGCGGGGTGATCGTCGAGGAGGGGCCGGCGGAACGGGTCGTGGGGGACCCGCAGCACGAGCGCACCCGCAACTTCCTGATGCGCATCCTGGATCCGGCCGCCGCGGAACGGCCGGGGGAGACCGGCTCGGAAGGCCCCGCCAAGGAGCTGTGATCCGCGCACGGGCGTCTGCCCGGTGCCCCGGCCGGGCGGGGGCGTTCCCGGCCGGGGCCGCGCGGATCAGCGTCCCGGGCACTCCTTCCAGGCCAGGTGGTAGATGGTGCTGATGTCGCCGTCGGTGGAGTCCATGGTCATGAAGCTGGTCTGTGACGGGTCCGACGTGCCCGCGCTGACCCGCAGTTCCGTGTTGATGTTGAAGTTGCGCTGGACACCGCAGGGCGCCCACACCAGCTGCGCCCAGTCCGTCTCGTCCGTGGCCTGCCAGTTGTCGTCGTACGGGCCGCGGAACGAGTGCGTGCGTGACTCGGTGTTCGGCGAGCCCTGGAAGTAGTACGACGCCTTCTCGGCGCTGCTCGCGCCGGGCTGGAGCGAGGCATAGCCTCTGTAGTCGGCGCTGGCGACCGCGTACGTGAAGCCGTGCGGCACGTGCACGATCAGATTGAGCTGGCAGTTCTTGCGGAACGCGGTGCTCGGGGCGCCGCCGCCGACCTGGGCGAGGTAGTCGCTGTACGTCACGGTGAAGGCCGTGTTGTCCTGTGAGACGGCGACGGCGGCCGTCCCCGCGGGACATCCGGAGCCGTTGACCGTCGCCACCTCGATCACGATCTTGTCCGGCGGCGGGTCGGTGATGACGGACGGGCTCTGTTGCGAGGGGATCGCGGAGGCGAGCAGCGCGGCCAACGCGCCGCTCACCAGCAGTCCACCGGTCATGGTTCTCCAATCCATTGCTGTCGGTGCCGGGCGGTCCGGGCATGGGGATGCCCGGCCGTCAGGTGGGGGGTGCGGCCGTCCGCTCGCGTGGCGTGGGCCGTCACGGACCAAGTGCGCTGGACCGTCCTGTGATTCGGCCGTGCGTGCCGGACTTGTTGAAACGTCATGCACATGACATATTCGGCCGAGGCTCCCGGGGCGTTCGCGGCCCGGGAGTTGGTCGAATGGTAGAAACCCATGGCGGGAAGGACCAGAGCGATGTCCGGCCATTCGGCGGGCCTGCCCGGCGGCGGCCTTCGGCTCAATCCAGCAGTCGCAGCGAGGTGTCCGCGATGCCGAGCGACACCGACTGGCCCCATGTGAGGCTCAGGGCGTCGCTCTCCATGCCGTCGCCGAAGACGACCAGCCGGTCCGACTCCACGGTGATCCGGAGCCGTTGCCCGCGGCCGAGCACACCGGCCACCCGGCTCGTCCCGGTCGTGGGGGACGGCCAGGCCTCCCTGACGAACCACGCGAGCCGCGGCTCGGCGGGACCGGGCAGCGCGAGCGTGCTGCCCCGCTCCTGCCACAGTGAGCGCAGCCAGCCGGTCGCGCCCGTCCCCGTGCCCACCAGCACGCCCGACGACGCCTGGGCCTCCCCGCCGGATTCCTTCCGGCCCGGTCCCTCGCCGTCCTCGTCCAGCCGGTAACGGGCGGTCTGGTGGCCGGGGCGGCCGAGGTAGATCTCGTTCAGCGCCGGCAGCCGCTGGGTGTCGTCGGCGACGGCCTCCACCATGGTCAGCTCGTCCGCCGAGCGCCCGGGCAGCACGGCCGAGCGGAGCAGCCGCCGGGCGTCCTCGACGCGATGGCGCACCAGGACCCCCGGATTGCGGCCCGGTTCCGTGTCGATCCCTACCACCGGCTGGCCCGACAGGTACTTGGCGGTGTTGGCCACCAGTCCGTCCTGTCCCACCACGACCACCACGTCCTCGGGTGCGAACAGGAACCGGTCGAGGTCGCCGCGCTCCACCCTGGTCTGCCGCCACTGGAGCGGAACGGCGGCCGCCACCGCCGCCAGCGCCTGCTGTGCCCGATGGTGCCGCCGGGCCACGTCGCGGATGCTCCGGCCCCGCGACGCGAGGAAGAAGTCGGCCTGGCCATGGGTCCCGTGCCGCGCGAGCAACTCCTCGTACTCAGTGGTCCGGTGCACCAGGACGGCCCGCGGGGCCAGACTCACGAGCCGCCTCCGCCGCCGGCCCCGCCCGGCTGCTGCTGTCCGCCGAGCCGGGCGAGCAGGCCGGTGAGAACGTCGGGGGACAGGGTGACGCTGTCGATCCGCGGCAGGTTCTCGGCGAGCCGGGTGACCGCCAGGGCGTGCAGGGTGGCGGGATCCACGTCGCCGTGCACCCGCAGCCAGGCCGCCTGGGCCCCGGCCCGCGCCGCGCCGACCGCCTCCGCCGCCTCGGCCTCCGCCCGGGCGAGGCGCACCTTCCGCTTCGCCTCCGCCTCCGCCCGCACCGCGTCGGCCGCCGCGCTCTCCTCGGCCTGGCGTCGTGCGTTGGTGCCGTTCTGCTCGACCAACTGCTCCTCGCGACGGGCCAGTTCGATCTTGCTGGCGAGTTCGTTCTCCGCGATGGCGCGCTCGCGCTCCACGGCGACCGCCCGGCGTTCGTACGTCGCGCGGTCCGCCTCCTGCTGGATCTGCTCGCGTGCCGGGGTCCGCAGGGCGCGCTCGACCTCCGGCTCCGGCCGGATCGCCACGACCCGCACGGCCACCACCTCGATACCCGTCGCAGGCAGCCGGGGCTCGGCGGCCAGCCCCTCCGTGATGCGCCCGCGTACGGACGCGACTCCGTCGGCGAGCGCCGACGACAGCGGGGTGCGCGCGAGAACGTCGAGCGCGTGCTGCTGCGCGGTCTCCGTGAGCAGGGTGGCGATCTGCTCCAGCGGTGCGGCGCGCCATGCCCCGGTGTCCGGGTCGATGGAGAAGTCCAGACGGGCGGCGGCCGTCGACGGCTCGCTGATCCGGTACGTCACGGTGGCCTGCACCGAGACGTCCTGGAAGTCGGCGGTGCGGGCGTGGAACGACACGGCCAGCTCCCGGTCGTCGACCGGCACTTCGGAGAGCGCCGCGGTGAGCGCGCGGAACCAGAAGCTCAGGCCCGTGCCGTCGTGGGCGAGGTGTCCGCGCCTGTGGTGGCGGACGTGGGCGGTGGGCGCGGCGCGCAAGTGGCGCCAGCCGAGACGTGCGGTGATGTCGGCCATGACAGGACCCCCCTCTTTTCGTCCCTGTGACGATATTCCTTCCAGGGGTTATCGTCAATACGACGAAAGGCGGTGGTCGTGGTCGTGCCCGAGAGGGGAGCACGGACTCCTGACGGCGCGCCAGGCGCTACGCTGATCCGCGATGTTCACCGAACACGGCCCCACGCTGCGCGAACTCGCCGTCCAGGCGCTCTCCTCCATCGAGCACGGCTACGACCTGCTCGCCCCCAAGTTCGACCGCACGCCGTTCCGCACCTCGGACCGCCTGCTGGACGCCGTGGCCGGCACTCTGCGCCCGCTCGGCCCCTTCGCCGCGGGCCTCGACATCTGCTGCGGGACCGGTGCGGGCGTGGAGGTGCTCAGCCAGGTGTGCCGGGAGCGGGCCGTGGGCGTCGATTTCAGCGCGGGCATGCTCGCCGCCGCGGCCTCCCGGTCCGCCGCGGCCGTGCCCCATCTGCCGGCCGCGTCCGCTGCGTCCGCCGGGGACGCCGGGGATGCCGACCAGCCGGGCGTCGGCCGGGACGGGCCGGCCGTCTCCTGGGTACGGGCCGACGCGCGGGCGCTGCCGTTCGCGCCCGCCTTCGATCTGGCCGTCAGCTTCGGCGCGTTCGGCCACTTCCTGCCCAGGGAGCGCCCGCTGCTGTTCGCCCAGGCGCATGCCGCGCTCCGCCCCGGAGGCTGCTTCGCCTTTCCGGTCATGGCGCCGCCCGGGCCCGACTCGCTGCTCTACTGGACCCTGCTCGGATTCGACGCCGCGATGCGGATCCGCAACGCCCTCTGGCGGCCGCGGTTCGTCATGTACTACCGCACCTTCCCGCTCTCCGCCGTGCTCGGGGACCTCGGCCGCGCCGGATTCACCGTGGAACTCCTCCCGTTGACGGAGCTGGGCCGGCTCCCGGACGGCAGCCCCCGCGCCCGTCTCGTCGTCGCCCGCAAACCGCGGGACGTCTGACCTGGCGGAAGGCTCCAACGGCCCGGCGCTCTTCGCTTCACCTTTCCCGGCCCTCCGGGCGCCCGGGCTCTCGCCGGAACCGCTGGGTGAGCGCCTGATGCCGCCGCCGCATCCAGTGCGCAATCGCTGCTGCTGGACGAGATCGAAGTCACGACATCTTGACGCCACGTCGCTCACCCCCGACATTGGGAGCGCTCCCACACCCCGCGTGCGCTCCCGTGTCCCAGCCCACCGCGCACCCTTCCTACTCCCCAAGAGGACCTTGGCGTGTCTCATCATCAGCCCCGATCCCCCCATCCGACCCGTACGGCCCGTACGCCCCGCCGCCCCGGCGGGCGCAGACGCTTAGCGCTGAACGTCGCCACCCTCGCCGGCCTGCTCGCCGGGGCCATGGTCGTCGCTCCCGCCACCGCCGCAGAGCCGGCCGACGAAGGACCCGAACTCATCGTCAACGGCGACTTCGCCGGCGGCACCGCACCGTGGTGGTGGACGGAGAACAGCCCCGGAACCGTCGTGGACGGGCGCCTGTGCGCCGATGTTTCCGCCGGCACGGCCAATCCGTGGGACGCCATCATCGGACAGAACGGGCTCGCCCTCGCCGCCGGTGAGGGATACACGCTCAGCTACTCGGCGACGTCGACGGTGCCGGTCACCATCCGTACCAATGTGCAGATGAGTGTCGATCCCTGGAGCACGGAGCTCGCCGCGACACAGCAGGTGGGGGAGAGCGCCGAACGCGTCAGCCACACCTTCACGGCGGCGGCCGACCACGATGCCGCACAGCTTGTCTTCCAAGTCGGCGGCAGTGAAAAGGCGTTCACCTTCTGCATCGACGACGTGTCCCTGCGCGGCGGCACCGCACCGCCGCCGTACGAGCCGGACACCGGCTCGCCCGTCCGCGTCAACCAGGTCGGCTACCTCACGAGCGGCCCCAAGAGCGGCACCTTCGTCACCGAGGCCACCGAGCCGCTGACATGGACGGTCAACGCCGCCGACGGGACACGGCGCGCCAGTGGCACCACCACCCCGGCCGGTGTGGACCCCACCTCGCGCCGACACGTCCACACCTTCGACTTCAGCACGGTGACCACCGCCGGGGACGGCTACACCGTCACGGTCGGGGAGGAGAAGAGCGAGCCGTTCGCGATCGGTGACGACCTCTACGACTCGCTGCGCACCGACGCGCTCGCGTACTTCTACCACAACCGCAGCGGCATCGAGATCGACGCGGACATCGTCGGCGAGGAGTACGCCCGCCCCGCCGGGCACGTCGGCGTGAGCCCCAACCAGGGCGACAACGACGTGCCCTGCCAGCCGGGTGTGTGCGACTACCGCCTGGACGCGCAGGGCGGCTGGTACGACGCCGGTGACCACGGCAAGTACGTCGTCAACGGCGGCATCTCCGTGGCCCAGCTGATGTCCACCTTCGAGCGGACGCTGACCGAGGAGCACGCCGACGCCGCCCCGCTCGGGGACGGCAAGCTGCGGCTGCCGGAGCACGGCAACGCCACTCCCGACATCCTCGACGAGGCCCGCTGGGAGATGGACTTCCTGATGCGGATGATGGTGCCGGCGGGCGAGCCGCTGGCCGGGATGGCGCACCACAAGCTCCACGACAAGGCATGGACCGGCCTGCCGACCCGCCCCGACCAGGACCCGCAGCCCCGCGAGCTGCATCCGCCGACCACCGCGGCGACCCTCAACGTGGCCGCCACCGCCGCGCAGTGCGCCCGCCTCTTCGCGCCGTACGACGCCGGCTTCGCGGCCAGGTGCCGTACGGCGGCGGTCACCGCGTGGAACGCGGCCAAGGCCCACCCGGACATCCTGGCCGACCCCGACGACGGCACGGGCGGCGGCGCGTACCCCGACAACGACGTGCGGGACGAGTTCTACTGGGCGGCGGCCGAGCTGTTCCTCACCACCGGGCAGGACGCCTACCGCCAGGAGGTGCTGCGCTCACCACTGCACGGCGACACCGACATGGTCTTCCCGCGCGGCGGCATGTCGTGGGGCTCGGTCGCGGGCCTGGGAGCGCTGGACCTGGCGACCGTGCCGAGCAAACTGACGGCCGATCAGCTCCAGTCGGTGCGGTCCATGGTGACGCGGGCGGCCGACGGGTACGCGGCCGACTCGGCCGAGGCCGCGTACGGCCTGCCCTACGCACCTTCCGACGGCCACTACGTGTGGGGCTCGAACAGCCAGGTCGCCAACAACATGGTGGTCCTGGGCACGGCCCACGACCTGACCGGCAAGGTCGTGTACCGCGACGGCGTGCTGCGCGGGCTGGACTATCTGCTCGGGCGCAATCCGCTCAACCAGTCGTACGTCACCGGGTACGGCGAGCGGGACTCGCGCAACCAGCACCACCGCTTCTGGGCCGACCAGCTCGATCCGTCCCTGCCGAACCCGGCACCCGGTTCGCTGGCCGGCGGCCCCAACGACGCCATCCAGGACCCGGTCGCGCAGAGCAAGCTGAAGGGCTGCGCGCCCGCGATGTGCTACATCGACCACATCGAGTCGTGGTCGACGAACGAGATCACCGTCAACTGGAACGCCCCGCTCGCCTGGGTGGCTTCCTACGTGGACGACCTCGGCGGCGGCGGCGACCGCAAGCCGGCCTGCGAGGTCACCTATACCTCGACCCGCTGGGACGGCGGCTTCACCACCCAGGTCGTGGTGAAGAACACCGGCACCCGGACGGTCAGCCCCTGGCAGCTGTCGTGGACGTACTCCGACACGCAGCGCGTGACCGACCCGTGGGGTGCCACCGTTTCCCAGACCGGCCCGGACGTCGTGGCCAAGTCGCTGAGCTGGAACTCCAGCCTGGCTCCCGGTGGAACCGTCCGGTTCGGCTTCAACGGCAGGTCGAGCGGACAGGTGAACGACCCACGTGTCTTCAAGCTGGACGGCCGGCCCTGCGGGGTGACGCCGGCCAGGTAGGGCCGCGGTCACAGGGGAGCGTTGCCCGCGGGCTGCGGCAGGTCCTCCCCGACGACGGGCCGGCCGGAGCAGCCGCGCTGCGCCGCCTTCCAGCGCCTGGCCGCACGGGTGCTGCGCACAAGGTGGTTCAGCACCGGATTCCTGTCCCCGGCCGGCTCCGCCACGTCCCGGCCCACCTGCCCGTCGATGGTGCGGGTGGGGCGGCGGGGAGCCGTACCTCCGGCATGAGGGGCGCCCGACCCGCGGGGCCGGCCGAGACGCTTCGGCCGGCCCGGCCCGGCGGAGACGTCAGGCGACCGTGTGCACCAGCTGCGAGGTCAGCTCGTAGCGGGCACCGACGACCGCGAGCTTCCCGGTGGCGATTCTCGCCGCCAGGTCGGGCTCCTGGGCGAGGAGGCGCGTGACCATCCCGACGTTGCGGGTGATCGTGGAGTCGACGCGTGCCGCGCCCTGCTGGGAGTGGTCTATGGCCGGCCGTATCCGGTCGGCGATGTACTGGATGTGAGCGGGGAGTTCCTCCCCGGTCTCCTCCGCGTGCACCGCCGCGGTCACCGCGCCGCAGGACTGGTGGCCGAGCACCACGACCAGGGGAATGTCCAGCTCCAGGACCCCGTACGCGACACTGCCGAGGACCGCCTCGTCGAGCACCTCGCCGGCGGACCGCACGGTCATCAGGTCGCCGAGGCCCTGGTCGAAGACCAGTTCCGGCGGCACCCGCGAGTCGATGCAGCCGAGGACCACGGCGAAGGGTGCCTGACCGGATATCAGTTCCTCGCGCACGGCAGCGGTCTCGTGCGGGTGCTGCTGCCGGAAGGTCCGCCAGCGGCGGTTGCCGGCCGACAGTTCGCGCAGGGCCCGCGCGGGAGTGTCCGGCCGTGGTCGGCGGGCCGTTGCCGGTCCGGGGGACGCCGAGGCCGGCGTGCCTCCCACTACGAGGGCGCCGGAGGCCAGGGCCCCGCCCGCGACGGCGGCGCGCAGCAGGGTACGACGGCTTCCGCCGACGGATGAGTTCGTTCCCGGTGTCTGCTTCACGAAGCGAACGTAGATCCATCGGCGGCCGGGCCGTTCGTTCATGTGTTTTCTTTGCGCACGCTTGATCAATCCATGCCCTGAGAGGCGTGACAGGGTGTCAGGCCGGTGACTTCACCGACATCAGCAGATGCTGATGGAAGTGCTGTCCCGCATCGTCGGCCGGCTGCGTGCCGGCGTCCGACGCACCGCTGAGCAGAGCCCGCTGACCGGGCCCCAGCAGGCGGAACCGCACGCTGTCCGTGTCGAACGACGACAAGGCGTCCGCGAGGTACGACGGGTTGAACGCCACGGTCATCTCCGGGGCGCCGTCCAGGGCGGCGGGCAGCTGCTGGGAGGCGACATCGTCCTCGTAGCCGGCGTGGAGGCGGACCGAGTCCGCGGAGAACGACAACTGCAGCGGGCTGTCGCCCTCCGCGACCACCGACACCCGCTTCACCGCCTCGAGCAGCGGCGCCCTGGCCGTGAGCGCCACGGCGCCGTCCGGCAGGGCGAAGAGCTTGTCGTGCCCAGGCAGCCGGCCGTCGAGGAGCCGGGTGGTGAGCCGCATCCCCGCGTTGTCGAAGCCGATCGTGCCGCCGTCCAGCGCGATACGGACCGTGCCCGACCGGTCCAGCGACCGGGCGATGTCGGAGAGCCGCCGCGCAGGCACCACGACATCCGCGGACGCCTGCGGCGACAAAGGCTTCCAGCCGAGCGTGCGCACCGCGTACCGGTACCTGTCCGTCGCGGCGAGCGTCATCGTCTCCCCGTCGACGCTCAGACGGATGCCGGTCAGCACGGGCAGCGAATCGTCGCGCCCGGCAGCCACCGCCACATGCGCCACGGCGGCGGCGAACACCGCCGCGTCCACCGCACCGCGGAATTCGGGCAGCGCCGGCAGAGAGGGACGCTCCTCGCACGGCAGCAACGACATGCCGAAGCGGGCGCCGGAGCCGCTCACCGCGAAACGTCCGCCGTCGACCGCGCACCGTACCGTCCCGCCCGGCAGGACCCGGCAGATGTCCAGCAGTCTGCGGCCCATGACTAGCACCTGCCCCGGCTGCTCGACGTCGGCCTCGACCTCGATCCGGGCCGAGGCCTCGTGGTCCAGCCCCGAGATCCGCAGCAGACCGCCGGCGCGTGCCTCGAGCAGCAACCCGCCCAGCACGGGCACGGGGGACCGCGCCGGCAGCACCCGCGCCGCCCACGCGACCGCGTCCGTCAGTGCCTCGCGCTCCATCCGGAAGTCCATACCAGCCCTCTTTCCTCGGTGATGGGGACCGTATCGGCAGCCACTGACAACGCCCGGTCGCGAAGCTGGCAAGATCGTCGGTCCGACGGGGAACGGAGCAACGGCATGAACGACGCGGACGAGCACCGCACCACGGGGCGCCGGGCCTTCGCACAGCGGCTCGGCATCCGGCTGCCGTCCAGAGGCAGTTGGGGTACGGACCACCGCGGCCACTCGCGTTTCCGCCGGGGACGCGTCCTTGCCGCCCTCGCCGTGCTCGTCGCCTGCCTGCTCGCCTTCCACCGCGCCGTGCCCAACGCCGTCGGCAGGATCGGCAGCCTCCTGGAGACGTTTCTCCCGTGGCTGGGTCTCGCCGTCCCCCTGCTGCTGATCGCGGCTCTGCTGCGCCGTTCCGTCACCGCGCTCGTCGCACTGGTGCTGCCCGTCGCCGCCTGGTCGTTCCTCTTCGCGCCGCTCCTGCCGCCCTCGTCGGGGGAACAGGCCGGCCTCGTGGCGGTGCAGCACAACGTCAGCGACGTGAACACCGACCCGGCAGGCACGGCACGGGCCCTCCTGCGCGTACGCCCGGACCTCGTCGCCGTCGAGGAGGTGACGCCCGCCGGGCTGCCCGCCTACGAGAAGGAGCTGGCGCGGCACCTGCCGTACCACGCGGTCGTGGGGACCGTCGGCCTGTGGTCGGCGCATCCTCTGGAGGACGTACGGCCGGTGGACATCAAGCCCCGTGGCTTCGGACCGGGATGGAACCGCGCGCTGCGCGCCACGGCCGTGACCCCGCAGGGTCCCGTCGCCGTCCACGTCGCCCATCTGCCCTCGGTGCGCCTGGGACCGCGGCACGGCTTCAGTTCGGCGTCGCGCGACGAGAGCGCCCGGCTGCTTGGCGCCGCGCTCGCCGCGGAGCGGGAGGCCAGTGTGATCCTGCTGGGCGACCTCAACGGCACGGTCGACGACCGTGGTCTCGATCCGGTCCTGGCACAAGTGACGGTGACGGGCCCGGGCTTCGCGTTCAGCTGGCCGGCGTCCTTCCCTGTCGCCAGGATCGACCAGATCCTGGCCCGGTCGGCGGCGGTGACCCGCGTCCGTTCGCTGCCCGCCACCGGCAGCGACCACCTGCCGATCGCTGCCACGATCACCCTGTGACCGCCCCGTCCGGCTGCCGGGCGCTCCCCACGCGACCGCTGCCGGTCGGCCGCCCTCCTGCGACCGCAGAGTCGGCCGCCGCCACGGTGACTGCCCGGGCGGCCTGCCGCCCGTAACCGCTGCCCGCCCGCACGCCCGCCCCCACGGTGAACGCCCGCGCCGCCCCGCCCGTACTCCACGGCAGCCGTCGAGCCCGAGGAGGTCAGCAGCCGATGACCGGACGTCGCCGTACCCCTGTTACCGTCACCGTCGCACTGATCGGCGCCGTACCACTGCTGCTGGCCGCCGGCGGACCCGCCCTGGCCCACGGGACACCGACCGACCCGGTCAGCAGAGCCGCCGTCTGCGGACTCGACGGAGCGCAGCGCGCGTCGGGCGCGTGCCGGGCCGCCGTCGCCGCGAACGGGGGAGCCGCGCTCGGTGCCTGGGACGACCTGCGGCTGCCCGGCGTCGAGGGCAGGGACCAGGAGGCCGTACCCGACGGGCAGTTGTGCAGCGCGGGCCTCGACGCCTACCGCGGCCTGGACACCGCGCGTACCGACTGGCCCGCCACGCCGCTGAAGGCGGGTGGCACGTTCACCCTCACCTACCGCTCCAGCATCCCGCACGAGGGAACCTTCGAGCTGTACCTGACCCGGCAGGGGTACGATCCGTCCACGCCGCTGCGGTGGGCCGATCTCGGCACCCGCCCGTTCGCGACGGCCACCGACCCCGCGCTCACGGACGGCGCGTACCGGATCAGCGGACGTCTGCCCGCGGAGCTCACGGGACGGCATGTGCTCTACACGGTATGGCGGAACACGGACACCCCCGACACGTACTACTCGTGCTCGGACGTGATCCTCACACCCGGGGACGACGGTCGGGCCGCGACGCAGCCCGGAACCCCGCCCGCGCAACAGCCTTACGACCCGGCCGGCCGGACCTCCGGCCCCGCGACGCCCGGACGGCCCGCCGAGTCCGCCCCGTCCCAGGTGCCCGGTGGACCGGCCTCTGATGAATCGCCGGGCGGCGCTCCTTCTCCGGCACCACCGTCCTCCGACCAGGCCGCACCGGCGCCCGCGGGCAGCGCCTCCGGCGACCGTCCCATGGTCCTGTTCGGCGCGGCAGCCGCCGCCCTCGCCCTGGTCTCCGTCTGCGGATCGGTGGTCCTGCGGCGCCGGAACCGCCTCTGACAAACCGTCACCGAGCGGCCGCGAAACCGGCTGCCCGGCGAAGGCACGCCCGCCGACAGCCCAATTCCGGGTGCCGAACGGACACCGGAGCCATCATGAAAGCAACCCCAGCGGCCCGCCGGCCCTCTTCCCTCCATGCAACGGGCCCACCGGGAAGCGCAGCCCGCCCGCACCACAGCTGCATGGAGTGACATGACAACGGTCCACACTTCGGTCGTCGTGCCGTGCTTCAACGAGGACGACGTCCTCGACCTGTTCCATCAGGAACTCGTCGCGGCACTCGAGCCGACCGGCACGGAATTCGAGATCTGCTACGTCGACGACGGCAGCGGCGACGGGACCGGAGCGCGCCTCAAGCAGCTCGCCGCAGCGGACCCACGCGTCCGCTACACGTCCTTCAGCCGCAACTTCGGCAAGGAGTCCGCGATGCTCGCCGGACTGCGCATGTCCCGCGGGGACGCCGTCGTACTCATGGACGCCGACCTTCAGCACCCGCCCCACCTCCTGCCCCGCATGCTGGAACTGCACCGCCACGGCTACGACCAGGTCGTCGCCCGCCGCGACCGCACCGGCGAAGGCACCCTGCGGACGGTCCTCAGCCAGGGCTACTACCGGCTCGTCCGCCGCTTCATGGACGTCGAAGTCCTCGACGGCGCAGGGGACTTCCGGCTGCTGTCCCGCAGGGCCGTCGAGGCCGTGCTGAGCATGCCCGAGTCCAACCGCTTCTCCAAGGGACTCTTCTCCTGGATCGGCTTCGACACCGTCGGCTTCGCCTACACCAATGTGCAGCGGGCCGCCGGAAGCTCCAAGTGGGGCGGCCGGCGGCTGCTCAACTACGGCATCGACGGTCTGCTGTCCTTCAACACCCGGCCGCTGCGCCTGGCGATCCACACCGGGCTGTGGCTCTTCCTGTCCGCGCTCGCCTACACGGTGTGGATCATCCTCAACGTCGTCCTGGACGGCGTCGACACCCCCGGCTACGCGACCCTGATCGCGGCCATAGTGGGACTCGGCGGAATCCAGCTCGCCACCCTCGGGGTCATCGGGGAGTACGTGGGCCGCATCTACCACGAGACCAAGCGCCGGCCCCACTACGTGGTCCGGGAGACCGAAGAGACAGGCGCCACGCAGGCCGGGGCGCCTGTCAGGGAAGCCGCTCTGAGTAAGTGACCTTGTCCAGCCGGTAGTAGTCGGCGACGCACTGCGCGGGCCACACCTTGCGCCCCTGCCGGCCGAACGGCTCCAGCATCCTCGCCACCGGCGTGGGCGTGTACGGGAGTTCCCTCGCGCCCCGTGCCGCTCCCTCGCGCAGATACCGGTCCTGGCGGTCCCAACGCTCCGCCCGCACCTGCATGTCGCGGCCCAGATCGACCAACGGGCCCACCAGGCTCAGCACCGTGGCCGCGCACACGGCCGCCACGGCCGCGACGGTCACCGCGGACCGCCGGCCGCGTACGTACGGCCGCAGCGAGCGCCCCAGGAAGGCCCCGGCCACGACGAGGAGCCCCACGAGGAGCAGCAGGTAGTCGTTCCACGTCCGTTCGGTGGTCACCACCCGTTCCCCGAAGACCGGATAGGTGATGACGGTGCACAGCCAGCCCGCGACCAGGAACGCCGCCGCGCCGAGCCCCACCAGCAGCAGCGGCCGCGGCAGCAGCACCGGGGCCCGGCCGGGCCGGCCCCGCGCCACCAGCCCCAGCAGCATTCCGGCGGCCACCGCGCCCAGATACTGCCAGGTGCCGAGGACCCTCCCGAGGATCTCCGCGTAGCCGTGCAGCGAACCCAGCAGCGAGTCGGGGGACAGCATCGACGCGCTCTCGGCGCCGTAGCGCTCACGGCGGTTGCGGGAGCCGGGGGAGAAGAACAGCAGCAGGGTCCCGACCACGACACCGGCCGCGCCCGCCACCGACCAGATCCGGGCGACGCGGCGCACCGGCGCCGCGAGGATCCGGTGCGCGAAGAGCACCACGCCCGCGAGCACCACCAGCGCGACGACCGACGCCTCCTCCGACAGCGTCCCCATGAACACGCCGGCGAACGCGGCCGACACCACTGCGGCGGTCCTGCCCGCACGGCCGCGTGAGCACAGCAGCGGCAGCACGGAAGCGCACGCGAGCACCGGCGCCACCGTGTGCGACACGGACGCGGCGGGCCAGTAGAACGTCTTGTACGTGTTGGGCGTGGCGAAGAGGAAGACGGCGCAGACCATCGCCGCGACGAACAGCGGCACACCGCGCGGCACCTCCTGCCCGGCCCTGCGCAGCAGCCGTACGACCAGGGCCCACAGCAGCACCAGCATGACGAGCCCGCTGACGAGCCCGAACCACTGGTGACCCGCGACCGGGAACTCGGCGTACAGACCGACGAGCAGGCCGTTGCCCAGCCGCCCGTTGTCGGTGAACCAGAACTTTCCGATCAGTCCGGAGATGCCGTCGTCCCGCACCACCGGCAGGAAGCACCACTCGTCGGCGCTGGGCCGCACATGACGTCCGAACCACGACGCGACCGCCAGCAGTCCGAGCGGCAGACCCGCGAGGACGAACGGCCAGAGCCCCGCCCACGCCGCCGGGCCACCACGCCGCCCCTCGGGTCGCCCCACCGCCCCCGCCGGCCCGCCCTGGTCGTCCACTTCACTCGCGACGGTGACGCCCGATGCGCCGACGGCCATATCACCACTGCCTTTCCGCAAACCACTGGTCCGGCACCGAAGAGGCGAATTCCCGGTGCACCGTTCCATCAGCATCCAGCGGCAACCGGCAGCGACGCCGGTGACGCGCAGGGGTGGACGCTCGGAGAGCGTCCAGCGGCGGCGGTCCCGGCCCGGCCCGCTCGGTCGGGCAAGGCCGTTCAGGACGGGGGTACGGGACGCGCGGCGAGGAGGGCGATGTCGTCGGCGCTGTCGGCGCCCAGCCCGATGAGGAGTTCGTCGCAGAACACGTCGAGAGGTTCATGTGCCAGCGCGGCGGTGTGCTGGCGGAGCCGGACCATGGCGCGGTCGAGGGACTCGTCGCGGCGCTCGATGAGCCCGTCGGTGTAGAACAGAACGGTCGAGCGGGCCGGCAGCATGTGCCTCGCCACGGAGCGCGGCATGTCGGGGTCCATGCCGAGCAGCAGGCCCGCGCCTTCCTCGAGGTAGCGGGTGTCGCCGTCCGCGGTGGTCAGCAGCGGCGGAAGATGCCCGGCCGAGGAGTAGGTCAGCTCCCAGGGACCGGCCGCTGGGCCCTTGACGAGTCCGTAGACGCAGGTCGCGGTGGCCTCCCGGTACAGGCTGTGGTTCGCCATGTCCAGGCGGCGCAGGACGGTGTCCGGCGGCTCTTGACGGTCGATGGCGATGCCGCGCAGCATGCTGCGCAACTGGCTCATGGCGATTGCGGCGTCGAGGTTGTGTCCGCTGACGTCACCGATGACCAGCGCGGTGTCCCCGTTGGGGACGACGAAGCTGTCGTACCAGTCGCCGCCGACCTGTGCGGTGGTCGAGGACGCGGCGTAGCGGGCGGCCAACTCAAGGTGTTCGACGTCCGGCAGCACGGGCAGCAACGAGCGCTGGAGGCGTTCGGCGATGCTCCTGGTCTCCTGGTACAGGCGGGCGTTGTCGACTCCCAGGGCGAGTCCGCGGACCAGGTCGTCGACCAGCGGCAGATCCGCTTCTGCCCCTACGGGTGGTCCCCTTGAGCAGGCAGGATCGTCCGGCCGCCCGTACCGGCCCCGGTATAAAGAACCCATGACTGCCGATGCCCCCGTGCCCACCCGCCCCGCGACGCTCGAGGACGTGGCCAGGGTGGCGGGCGTCTCCCGGGCCACCGTCTCCCGGGTGATCAATGGGGCGCCGACGGTGGACCCCGGGCTGCGGGGGATCGTCGAGGAGGCCATAGCGGCGACCCGTTACGTCCCCAACCGCGCCGCCCGGTCCCTGGTGACCCGCAGGACCGACTCGATCGCGCTCGTCGTCTCGGAGCAGGAGCAGCGGTCCGGCGCGACTCCGTTCGTGGGGCGGATGTTCACCGACCCGTACTTCGGGCGCGTGGTGAGCGGACTGCTGGAGGTGCTGCGGCCGGCGGGTGTCCAGATGATGCTGATGCTGGTCGACGACGAGACCTCGCGCGGGCAACTGCTGTCGTACCTGCGCCAGGGCCATGTGGACGGCGTCGTGCTGGTCTCCTCGCACGGATCCGACCCGCTGCCGCAGTTGATCACCGGCACCGGACTTCCGGCCGTGCTCTCGGGACGCAGCAGCCGCAGCGGCCGGCTGACCTATGTCGAGGTGGACCAGCGGGCCGGTGCCGAACTGGCCGCCGAACACCTGGTGTCGCTGGGCCGCCGCCGGATCGGCACGGTGACCGGGCCTCAGGACATGCCCGCGGGGCAGGAGCGGCTGGCGGCGTTCCGCAGTGCGCTCGCCCGGCACGGGATCGACGATCTGGCGTGGGTGGAGGGTGACTTCACGCATGTGGGTGGCGCTGCCGCCATGAAGCGGCTGCTGGCGCGGAGGCCCGACCTGGACGGCGTTTTCGTCGCCTCCGACCTGATGGCCATGGGCGCGCTGCCGGTGCTTTCCCGCGAGGGCCGGCGTGTGCCCGAGGACGTCGCCGTGGTCGGCTTCGACGACAGCAACGCCGCGCAGGCGTGCGACCCGCCGTTGACGACGGTACGGCAGCCGGTCGAGGAGATGTCGTCCGAGATGGCGAGGCTGCTGCTGCGGCAGATCCGCGAGCCGGGCGACCCCCTCCCCTCGGTGGTCTTCCACCCTTCGCTGGTGCTCCGCGAGTCGGCCTGAGCAGGCGCCGGGGCCGGGGTCTGAGCCGTGCGGTTGTGAGAGAGCGCTCCATCACGGGAGCGCTCTCCCTGCTCCGTGAAACATCGCCTGCGTGCGGCGTATTGGGTGAATCAGTGAAAGCCAACAGCACCTCCGGCACCCCTCTCTGGCCCCAAACTGCCTGAAAAAGTTCGGGACTTGAAGTCTACGGCCCCAATGTGCCGCCTGCTTCGGTGAGTTGTTGCACATGTCTTGACGGCGGCGTAACGCGCGGAGAATCATCCGTGTACCCGAGAGAGCGCTCTCTCGGCAGGTTGAGCCTGACTTCCGTGCACAGCGCCTCCGTACACAGCACCAGCACCCGCCCCTGACCTCCTCAGGAGAGACAGCCATGCCCGCTGCCCCCACAAGACAGCTCGGACCACCCCCGAACCTCGCGCACCACCGGCGGCGCGGCACCGTCGCGCTGATCGTCACCGCCATGGTCGCCGCTCTGCTCGGCCTGCTGCCCGCGGCTCCTGCGCAGGCCGCACCCGTCCTGCTGTCCCAGGGCAGGACGGTGACCGCCTCGAGCCAGGAGAACGGCGGCACGTCCGCCGCCAACGCCGTCGACGGCAACGCCGGCACCCGCTGGTCGAGCGCCTTCGCGGACCCGCAGTGGATCCAGGTCGACCTCGGCGCGAGCGCCACCGTCACCCAGGTCGTGCTGGCCTGGGAAGCGGCGTACGCCAAGGGCTACCGCATCGAGCTGTCCGGCAACGGCACCGACTGGACCACCGCCCACTCCACGACAGCCGGCCCCGGCGGCACGGAGACCCTGAACGTCTCCGGCACCGCACGCTACGTGCGCATGTACGGGACAGCCCGGGCCACCCAGTACGGCTACTCGCTCTGGGAGTTCAAGATCTACGGCACCATGAACGGGGGAGGCGGCCCCGAGATCCCCGGGGGCGGCGACCTCGGTCCCAACGTCCTCGTCTTCGACCCCTCCACGCCCGACATCCAGGGAAAGCTCGACGAGATCTTCCGCCGCCAGGAGTCGGCGCAGTTCGGCACCGACCGCTACCAGCTGCTGTTCAAGCCGGGCACGTACAACAACATCAACGCGCAGATCGGCTTCTACACCTCCATCTCGGGTCTCGGGATCGACCCGGACGACACCACGTTCAACGGTGATGTGACGGTCGACGCCGGCTGGTTCGACGGCAACGCGACCCAGAACTTCTGGCGCTCCGCGGAGAACCTCGCCCTCAACCCGGTCAACGGCACCAACCGCTGGGCCGTCTCCCAGGCCGCCCCCTTCCGCAGGATGCACGTCAAGGGCGGCCTCAACCTGGCCCCCAGCGGCTACGGATGGGCCAGCGGCGGCTACATCGCCGACAGCAGGATCGACGGCACGGTCGGGCCGTACTCCCAGCAGCAGTGGTACACCCGCGACAGCTCCGTCGGCGGCTGGACCAACGGCGTCTGGAACATGACGTTCTCCGGCGTCCAGGGCGCGCCCGCCACCGGCTTCCCGAACCCGCCGTACACCACGCTGGACACCACACCCGTCTCCCGCGAGAAGCCCTTCCTCTACATGGACGGCGGCCAGTACAAGGTGTTCGCCCCTGCCAAGCGGGTGAACGCGCGCGGCACTTCATGGGGCAACGGCGCACCGCAGGGCGAGTCGATCCCGCTCGACCGGTTCTACGTCGTCAAGCCCGGCGCGACCGCCGCGACCATCAACGCCGCGCTCGACCAGGGCCTCCACCTGCTGTTCACGCCCGGTGTCTACCACGTCGATCAGACGATCAACGTCAACCGCGCGAACACCATCGTGCTGGGCCTCGGGCTCGCCACGATCATCCCCGACAACGGCGTCACGGCCATGAAGGTCGCCGACGTGGACGGTGTGCGGCTCGCGGGCTTCCTCATCGACGCGGGGCCCGTCAACTCGCCCACCCTGCTCGAAGTCGGCCCCCAGGGCGCGTCGGCCGACCACGCGGCCAACCCCACCACCGTGCAGGACGTCTTCATCCGCATCGGCGGGGCCGGCCCCGGCAAGGCCACCACCAGCATGGTCGTCAACAGCGACGACACGATCATCGACCACACCTGGGTCTGGCGCGCCGACCACGGCGACGGCGTCGGCTGGGAGACCAACCGGGCCGACTACGGTGTCCGCGTCCACGGCGACGACGTGCTGGCCACCGGCCTGTTCGTCGAGCACTTCAACAAGTACGACGTCGAGTGGTACGGCGAACGCGGCCGGACGATCTTCTTCCAGAACGAGAAGGCATACGACGCACCCAACCAGGCCGCCATCCAGAACGGCGCCACCAAGGGCTATGCGGCCTACCGCGTCGACGACTCCGTGAACACCCACGAAGGATGGGGGATGGGCAGCTACTGCTACTACAACGTGGATCCGACGATCCGTCAGGACCACGGCTTCAAGGCCCCGGTCAAGCCCGGCGTGAAGTTCCACAGCCTGCTGGTCGTCTCGCTCAGCGGCCACGGCCACTACGAGCACGTCATCAACGACACGGGCTCTCCCACGTCAGGGACCTCGACGGTGCCTTCGACCGTCGTCAACTTCCCCTGACACGGCGACAGGCGGGCCGGCGCCGACGGCCCGCGGCCGCACGGGAGCGAGGGGCGTATCCCCCGGTACGGGCACGACGATGCCCGTCCGGCGGGTACGCCCCTCGACCACCGTCGCGGGAGAGTCCTTACGGGCAGCGGTAGGTGAACCGCGCCTCAGCGGAGTGCCGGGACGGCGAGACGACCTTCAGTTCCGCACTCGCGCGGTACTCGCCCCGTCCCTCGAACGTCCACAGCAGGTGCAGCCGGGCCTGCTTCTGGCCGCGCACCACCCGCTCGCGCAGCAGCCCGGAGTCGGTGCCGTCGCTGCGCACCCAACGGTAGGTCAGAGTGCCGGGCAGGCCGTCGGTTCGGACCACGCCGACGACGTCGGCCGTCCCGCCGCACCCGGGCCCGTCCGGCGAGGTCCTGACCACCACGTCCCGCACGGCCACGCCCGGCCCGTACCGCTGCCAGGCGAGGAATCCGAGCACGGCCAGGAGCACGGCGGCGGCCAGCGCGTACCGGCGCAGACCGCGCCTGCGCCCGTGCGGCCCGCGGCCGTCGGCGGGCTGCCCGGCGAGCGTCCCGTGCCACACCCCGGCGGCCGTGGTGCCGCTTCCGTGCTGCCGCACGAACGCGGTCACTCCCGGGCCGAAGCGCAGGACGTTCCCCTCGACGCGGTCGGGGACCGGCCCCGGTTCGGGACGTTGGAACCAGTGGCTGCCCAGCGCGGTCGCGCTGTACTCGTCGGCGTCGCCCGCGGGCGTGCGTGGGTCGCTCACAGGACCGGGCACCCCCTCCTGGTCAGGAGCTGCTGCGTGGAACTGCCGCTCGCCGCCGCCGGATCGGTGCCGGCCTGCAGGGCCCAGTAGCAGCCCGTGCCCTGGAACGTGTGGTCCAGAGCGAGGGTGTACTGCGTCGCGCCGCTCCGCTCGAAGGACTGTGTGCTCTCGACGGCGCCGAGGACCCCCTGCTCGTTGCTCGTGAACCACGAGACGACGACCTTCACGGGGCCGGTCCCGGAAGTGACGACGTCGACGGTCGCGGCGGCCGTCGACGTGCCGGTCTGCCGGAAGCCCGTCACGGAGACCGACTTGACCTGCACCGGCGCGACGGTCGGCGGGGCGCTGGTCGTCGGCTGCGTCGACGGCTCGGTGGAGACGGTCGGGGTGGGGGAAGCGGCCGGCGCGGACGTCGTCGGCGGGGTCGGCGGCGTGGACGACGTCGCGGGCGACGGGTCGTCGGGCCCGGTGGTCGTGACGGCCGACGGGGAGAGCGGGACACCGTCCGACGGCGACGGCCCGGGGCCGCCGTCGCTCTCAGCCACCGGCGAGGCCGAGCCGCCCGGCATCGCGCTGGTCGTCGCCACGGCCTGCGCGGTCGTCCCCGTGCCGGCGTCCTCACCGGCCCGCGCCGCGACGGCGATCACCGCGACCACGGCCAGCGCGGCGACGCCGACGAGCGCCTTGCGCAGCGCCGGGGGCACATACCCGCCGGCGCCGATGCCCGAGCCGATGCCCGCCCCCGCGCCGGGACCGGCGCCGATCGACGTCGTCGCCCTGTCGGTGGTCCCCGCGGGCCCGCCGGCCGACGGGAAGAGCAGGGGCAGCAGCGCGGCGAGCGCCGCCAGCTTGCGCTGCCCCCGCTCCTCCCAGTCGGGCCCGTACGCCGCCCGGGCGATCGTCTCGAGCTCGGCCACGAACGCCGCCGCGTTCGCGGGCCGTTCCGCCGGCGACTTGGCGAGCCCTCGCCGGATGAGGGGACGCACCGGCTCGGGCGCGTCATGGTCGGGGACCGGCGCGCCGATGTGCTGGAGCGCCAGCTCGGCGAAGTTGTCGCCGCGGAAGGGCTTGTGGCCCGTCAGGCACTCGTAGAACGTCGCGGTCGCGGCGTACACGTCGGCGGCGGGCGAGGCCGGTTCGCCGTTCCACTGCTCCGGCGCCATGTACGCCGGGGTGCCCGCCACCCCCGGTGTGCTCCCTCGGTGCGCGGCGATGCCGAAGTCGACGAGCTTGGAGGAGCCGTCCGCCGCGACGAGCACGTTCTCCGGCTTGTAGTCCCGGTGCACCACCCCCGCGCCGTGCGCCGCGGCGAGGCCGAGCAGCGAGCCCTTCAGCACGGCCAGCGCCGCCTCCGGACCGGTAGCGCCCTCCCGGAGCAGCAAGGTACGCAGCGCGATGCCGTCGACCAGCTCCATCACGATGGCGGCGCCCTGCGGCGCCTCGACGTACTCGTAGAGCCGCACCACGTACGGGGTGTCGAGACCGCCCAGCAACTGGGCCTCGGCGCGGAACTCGCGGACGAAGCCCGAGTCCGCGCGCAGCCGCTCGCTGAGGTACTTCACCGCCACCGGCACGCCGGTGGAGTCGTGTACGGCGAGTACGACACGCCCGCAGCCGCCCGCACCGAGCTCCCGGGACTCGGTGTACCCGGGCACCGACCAGGTGTTCATCACGTTCCCCCTGCCCACGCGCTGTCCCCACCACAGACACATTTCTTTCACGTCCGGTTCCCGCCGGGGGGAGGGCGTGCGGCGCCTGCGAAGCTCCGGCGTGCACTTGGCATGGACCTGACCCTGGAGTTCGGCTACGCTCCGGCCGAGCGCAATGAGAGCGCTCTCAACCCGTCTCTCGACACGCGCTCCAGTACGGCCTGTTCCATCCCCCACGATGCTGGAACAACGAAAGGTCAACGCCTTGAGACGCATGACAGCCATACGTACGGGCCTGTCCGCACTCCTCCTCCTCGGCTCCTGGGCAGCGGTCGGCGCCGGCCCCGCGGCAGCCTCCGTCCCCACCGCCGAGCCCAAGCTCTCCACCGGCCTGCTCGCGGCCATGCAGCGCGACCTGGGACTCGACGCGGACGAGGCGACAGCACGCCTCGCCGCGGAGAAGACCGCCACCGCCGTCGAAGGAAAGGCCCGCCGCGCCGCCGGAACGGCCTTCGGCGGCTCCTGGTTCGACGCGGACACCGGCAGACTCACGGTGGCCCTCACCGACGCGGGCAAGGCCCGCGCCGTACGGGCGACCGGCGCCGACACGGCACTCGTCCGCCACAGCGCCCGGCGGCTGGACGCGGCCAAGCGTGAGATCGACGCCCTGAAGGCACCTGCGGGCGTGGCGAGTTGGCACGTCGACCCGCAAGCCAACCGGGTCGTGGTGAACGTCGTCGCCTCCGAGGCGGGTGACAACGATGTCCGGGCCTTCCTGGACCGCGCGAAGGACGCCGGCCCGATCACGGTCAAGGAGACCGCTCAGGCCCCGACGCCGTTCGCCGCCGGGACCGTCGGCGGCGACCCGTACTACACGGGCAACGTGCGCTGCTCCATCGGCTTCTCCGTGCACGGCGGCTTCGTCACGGCGGGCCACTGCGGACGGGCCGGCGCGGCGGTACGCGGCTGGGACGGTACGCACATCGGCACCTTCCAGGGCTCCTCGTTCCCCGGTGACGACTACGCCTGGGTCAGCGTCGGCAGCGGCTGGTGGACCGTGCCCGTGGTCCTCGGCTGGGGAACCGTCCCCGACCAGCTGGTCCGCGGCTCCGCGGAGGCGCCGATCGGCGCCTCCGTCTGCCGCTCCGGCTCCACGACGCGCTGGCACTGCGGCAACGTCCTCGCCAAGAACGAGACCGTCAACTACAGCCAGGGCGCGGTCCATCAGATGACCAAGACCAGTGTCTGCGCGGAACCGGGCGACTCCGGCGGCTCGTTCATCAGCGGCGACCAGGCGCAGGGCGTCACCTCCGGCGGCTGGGGCAACTGCTCCGGCGGCGGCCAGACCTGGCACCAGCCGGTCAACGAGATCCTCGGCCGCTACGGGCTGCGTCTGCACACCGCCTGACGCACCCGCACCACACCCGCGAACGCTCAAGGGAAGGCGCGGGCCACCACGGCGGTGGTCCGCGCCTTCCTCGTTCCCGCTGCCGGGCACATCGACGTGCCCGGATCGCCACCCGCCGGCCGGCACGTCCGACGACCCCCGGCCGTCGCCCGGGTCAGAGCCGCAGGACCGTGGCGAGGTGCGCCGACAGCTCGGGCAGGGACGGCGGAGTCCGCCGCAGCGACACATAGCCGTCCGGGCGGAGCAGCAGAGCGGTCGGGCCGCGCACGTCGTAGACGCGCCCGAACTCGCCGCGACTGTCCCGCCACCCCTGGGGAAACGTGCCGTCCGCACCGATGGGGGCCGCGACGTCGGGGTGAAGGACGAGAGTGGACCCCACCTGTCCGTGCGTCAGGCGGGCTGCCTCGTCCGCCAGGCCCGCACACGACTCCCAGTCGCTCCCGTCGTCCGTGTACAGCAGCAGCGTGTGCGCGTCGCGGCCGCGGAGCACGTCGAACAGCCGAACCGGGAACGTGGCGATCGGTCCCACCAGACCACCGCAGTCGGGTGCGCGGTCGCCCGCGTCGGGACCGGCGTGGCCGCTGCCGCGGGAGGCGACGACCGGGCTGTCCGGGTAACCCACGAGCAGTTGGGCCTCGCGCAGCATGAGCATCTGCGGCTCCTCGGGATCCACCTGGACGCCGCCCGCGGTCGCATGGCGCACGGTGCGCCCCACCACCTCCTCGCCCACCGGGCGCCGCTCGGCGTCGTAACTGTCGAGCAGGCGCGGGTGCGCGGTCCCGGCAACGGCGAGCGCGAGCTTCCACGCCAGGTTGTAGGCGTCCTGGATACCCGTGTTCATGCCCTGGGCGCCGGTCGGCGGATGGATGTGTGCGGCGTCGCCCGCGACGAAGACCCTGCCCCGCGAGTAGCGGTCCACCAGCCGGTGGCTGATGCGGAACACCGACGACCAGCGCAGCGCCGACGCCGTGGTGGGCTCCGGAGCCAGCCGGTCGAGGACGGCCTGCACATGCTCCAGCCCCGGCGCTCTGCCGCCCTGAAGTCCGTGCGCCGCGCTGTCGGCGTCCCGCTGCTGCCCGACGGACAGCTCCGGCGGCACCAGCATCGACATCCGGTAACGGCGGTGTCCGGGCAGCGGGATGCACACCAGCAGGTCGTCGGCGGCGCCGTCGCCGACATGCGTGGCCCGAACGCTGTAGCCCGGCGGCAGGCCCCAGTCCACCTCGACGTCCGCGAGCATGTACTCCTCCGGGAAGGCGCCTCCCTCGAAGGTGAGGCCCAGCGACTTGCGGACGACGCTGTGTGCGCCGTCGCAACCCACGAGGTATCGGGACCTGATCTCCTCCGTGCGTCCGGACGGTGTGGTGACCGTGCTCCACACCCCGTCCTCGTCCTGGGCGAACGACACCAGCTCCGTCTCCCGTTCGACCCGGGTGCCCAGGCGGGCGAGGTGCTCCTCGATGATCCGCTCGGTCTCGTACTGCGGCAGAGCGGCGAAGCCGTACGGGACGTCCGGCGGCAGTTTGAGCTCGATCCGCATGCGTTCCACGCCGTTCACGTACGCCAGCTGGCCGCGCATGGGAGCGGCGGCGGCCAGGGCGTCGCGCGCGATCCCCATCCGGTCCCAGATCTCCAGCGTCCTGGGCTGGATGCCCACGGCCTTCGCGTAGGGCAGCCGGGCCGGCAGCCGGTCGATGACACGGCAGGTGACACCGCGTCCGCGCAGTTCGGCCGCCGCCGTGAGTCCGACGGGGCCCGCGCCCACCACCAGCACATCGGTCCGCTCCATCCGGCATCTCCTGTCGGGAGCCCCGGCGCGCGGGGCGATCGGCCCCGTTTCTCATCGTCGCCCCGTGAACGCGGCTGCGTCGACTCGGGGGACATGGCCTGCGGCATCGCACGGCGTGGCCCCCACCGAAGGTGCGCGCGTCGCGCGCCGACGCCCGCGGGCTGCCGTGCCGGGCGCGTCGGCTGCGGGCGGAGGCCCGCCCGCCGGACCACCGCATTGTCAGTGGTGGCTGCGACGCTGGGCAGCATGGACGAGCAGATCATGCGCGGACGCGTCTACGGAGCCGATCACGACGATCCCGACCCCGGCCCGCAGCCAGGACACGATTACGTCGAGCTGGTGGGCGGACCGCTCGACGGGCTGCTGCTGGACGTCACCGGGTGGACGCCCCGGCAACTGCACGAAGGAGCCGTGCTGGCAACCGAGCTCGGCCGTTACGGAGCCGGCGGCCGCTCACTGTACGGACCGAGGAACGGCACCCCCAGGCTCTTCGACTGGGAGGAGGACACGCCCTGAGCCCCAGGACCGCACCTTTCCCGGCCCTGCTCTGTGGGCCCGCGCCGATCGTCACGGTGCCCGAGGTGCGAGGAGGCGCCGCAGCGCCGTCGGCGTACGGCCCAGGTACTGGCGCACGGTCCTGCACAGGTGTGCCTGGTCGGCGAAGCCAAGATCGGCGGCGAGGGCGCCAAGGTTGCTCTCTCCCGCCTCCAAGCGGTCCAGGGCCCGGCCGACGCGGACGCGATTGCGATAGCGGGTCACCGACACCCCCAGTTCTCGGGTGAAGGACCGACTCAAGCGGTACGGCGAGACCCCGAGCAGTTCTGCGAGCGGAAGCAGTGCTTCGGAGGCCGGGTGGCCATCGCTGATCGCCTGGCGGGCCGCCGCGACGATAGCCGCTTCCGTCCCGGGCGCTTGCGACGCGCCAAGCCGTAGGGGTCCGGAGACGACCTGGCCGATGGCGGTGGCGAGCAGGCCGAGCACCTCTTCCGTCAGCGCGTATCCGATGTCGCCCGTCCGTGCGGCCGCCAGGAGCCGGCGATGGGCGAGGTCGAGGCGCGCGTCGACGTACACGCTCTGCGTGGCCGGGCGGGCGGCATCGCCGGCCATCTCTCGCCAGAGCGCCGGCGTCAGGCCGATCGATGTGCAGTCGTCGCCTCCGGCGGGGTGTGAGAAGCGCTCTTCCTCGCCCGGCACGCCCATGTAGGCCACCGTCGGGTCGAGGTCGGCGAGGGCGCCGTCGGCACGTCTGCGGAACCGGCCACGGCGCACGAGCACCACCCGGTAGTCGTCGCGTACCTCCGCCTCGGACCAGCGCGAATGGTCCTCCCGGCACGCCACAGCGGTGACGCTGAAGTCGGGCCGGACAGCGAGAGCGGTGGCTGACAGCACCCTTCAACGCTACGCCGGGGGTCCGACAGTCACCCGCGCAAGGATGTTCAAGACCGGAGCGTCTGAGGCGAGCAAGCTGGTCGACGTGACGCACCGGCGATGCCCCGCCGAGTTGTCACCGCCCTGGAGACCGCCGCCACGGGGCTGCTGGTGCTCACCGATCCCGCCCGACCCACGCAGAGGAGAGACGTCATGGCTCACGTTCACAAGGAATTCCTGGTCGACAGCACCCCCGACGACGTCTGGGCGGCGGTCCGCGACGTCGGCGAGGTGCACCGGCGCCTGGCACGCGGCTTCGTCACGGACACGCGCCTGGAGGCGGACACCAGAGTCGTGACCTTCGCCAACGGCGTCGTGGTGCGCGAACTCCTCGTCGACATCGACGACGAAGCGCGCCGGGTCGCCTATGCGGTGGTCGGCGGGGCACTGACCCCGAAGCACCATCACGCGTCCATGCAGGTCTTCGCCGACGGTAGGGAACGCAGTCGGTTCGTCTGGATCACCGACGTGACGCCGGACGACCTCGCCGACCCCATCACCGAGATGGTCGACCAGGGAGCACGCGTGATCAAGCAGACGCTGGAGACGGCGCCCACGCAGGACGACTGACCGAGCGGCCTGGAACTGCGGCCGTGGCTCCGGCGGGGCGGCCCCGTGACGGGCGGGCCGCGCACCCGCATAGGATCGAGCGCGTGTGCGCACACGTCATGGTCGCGGAAGACGACGAGAAACAGGCCGAGTTGGTCCGCCGTTACCTGGAACGGGAGGGCCACACGGTCACGGTCGTACGCGACGGCCGCTCCGCCATCGAATCGGTCCGCCACCGCGCACCCGACCTGCTCGTCCTCGATGTGATGATGCCGCGGGCCGACGGCCTGGACGTCCTGCGTGTGCTGCGCGCCGAGGCCCGAGAGCTGCCGGTGCTCATGCTGACCGCCCGCTCCACCGAGGACGATCTCCTGCTCGGCCTGGACCTGGGCGCCGACGACTACATGACCAAGCCGTACAGCCCGCGTGAGCTGATGGCCAGGGTCCGCACCCTGCTGCGCCGTCCGCGGCTCGCCGCCGCGGGCGACGCGGCAGCCCTCTCCGCCCTGTCGGTGGGCACCCTCGTCGTGGACCCGGACCGGCACGAGGTGAGCGTCGACGGCACCCCGGTCGACTGCACACCCGGCGAGTTCCGCATCCTCCACGCGATGGCGACCGAACCCGACCGGGTGTTCACCCGCCAGCGGCTGCTGGCGCAACTGCACGGCTTCGACCGCTACATCAGCGCCCGCACCGTCGACATGCACATCAGCAACCTGCGCAAGAAGATCGAGGCCGCACCGCACCGGCCCGCCCGGCTGCTCACGGTCTTCGGCGTCGGCTACAAACTGACCGACCCGAGCGCCTCCCGTGTCCCGTCCTAGGCCCCGCCTGTCCCGCCCCGGGCCTGCCGTGTCCCGCGGCCCTGTGCGGGGCGGGCGGCTGCCGCGCCGCAGAAGCCTGCTCGGCCGGCTGCTCGCCGTCTCCGCCCTCGTCGCCGTCTGCTCGGTCGGAGCGACCGCGTGGATCGCCGTACAGACCACCTCCGGCGCCATCAAGCAGGAGCAGGGCCAGAACCTCGCCGACGACGCCCGGATCTACCACACCCTCCTCGGCTACGCGGCGACCCACCCCCGGTGGGACGGAGTCGAGGCGACCGTACGCGACCTGGCACGCCGGACCGGCAGGCGCGTGGCCCTGACCACCGAGGAACGGGAGCCGATCACCGACTCCGCCACAGGGGCCTCGCCGCCGCGGCTGCCGCCCCGCGCCTCCGCGATCGTGGACCCGCTCTCCTCGGACACCGCCCTGGCTCCCGTGTCCGGCGACGGTTCCGAGGCCGGCGCCGACCGCATCGACCCGCGCGCCGTCGGCCCCTTCCGGCTGCCGGAACACGAACGCGTCGTGCTGCGGAAGATCGCGGAACGGACGGCCGACTGCCTGCGCGGGTACGGCATCGGCTCGGACGTCGTCGCCGGCCCCAGCGGGCGTCCGCGCATCGAGGTCCTGGGCGACGACTTCGAACGCGTCCAGTCCACCACCGCCTGCGTCGCCCGGGAACTGGACGAACCCACCGCGACCGAGGCCAAGGCACTGGCCGCGCTCAACAAGCTCACCGACGCGTGCCTGAGCCGCCAGGGCCGGGAACCCGTCAAGCTGACCCTGGGCCTGTCTTGGCGCAGCCCGAGGGCCGCGGCGCTACCGGGTGCGGACAGGTCCGCCCGTGTCACCGAGGACGCCGTGCCCGCGCCCGCCCCGACCGTGGCCCCCGCCCCGGCGGAGGTCCCGGCGCCCGCGGGGCCCGCCGGCGACGCCGACGACCGCGCTGTGGCGTCCTGCGTCACCACCGCACGCAGCGAACAGCTCAGCGCGTATGTCGCCTCGCCCGCCCTGCTGTTCATCGGGGACCCCGACTCCACCACCGTCCCCGGTTTCGACCTGTCACCCGCGAACACCGCCCGGATCGCCGGCGCCGCGGCGCTCGTCCTGGCCCTCACCGTCGGGGCGTCCGTGCTGGCCGCCGCCCGGGTCGTACGCCCGCTCCTCGCGCTCACCGGCGCGGCGCAGCGCATGAAGGACGGCGGATACTCCGACGCGGCCCCCGTCCCGGTACCGGCCGGCGCCGTCAACGAGGTCGGGCGGCTGGCCGCCGCCTTCAACGACATGTCGGCGCACCGCGCGCGCATGGAAGGACAGCGCAAGGCGCTGGTCAGCGATGTCGCCCATGAACTGCGCACCCCGCTCAGCAACATCCGCGGCTGGCTGGAGGGAGCACAGGACGGCGTCGCCGACGTCGACGGCGCCTTCGTGTCGTCCCTGCTGGAAGAAGCGGTGCAGCTCCAGCACATCATCGACGACCTCCAGGACCTGGCGGAAGCGGACGCCGGCGCGCTGCGCCTGCACCCCGAGCCGGTGCGGATCCACGACCTGCTCGGCCAGGTCGCGGCAGCACACCAGGGCCTGGCCGAGACGGCGGGCGTCACGCTCACGGTGGTCCCGGCTCCGGCCGGACTGCCGGGGGAGTTGACCGCGGACCCGGTCAGGCTGCGCCAGGCGGTCGGCAATCTCCTCTCCAACGCCGTACGCCACACCCCGCCCGGCGGCAGCGTCACCCTGCGCGCCCACGAGGACGCGGGAACGGTGGTGATCGATGTGAGCGACACGGGCGAAGGACTGTCACCCGAGGACCTTCCTCACGTCTTCGACCGGTTCTGGCGCGCGGAGAAGTCGCGCAGCCGACGGACCGGCGGCAGCGGACTCGGGCTCGCGATCGTACGGAAACTCACCGAGGCGCACGGCGGCACGGTGGATGCGGTGAGTGCCGAGGGGAAGGGTTCCGTCTTCACCCTGCGGATCCCGGCCGGCGGGCCGGCGGACAGCGGCCGTGAAGCCTGATGCGATGACGACAGCGTTCTGACAGGTTCCTCACAACTCCACGCCAGCATGGCGGGTGCCATCAAGGCACAACCAGTTGGAACGGAGCCACCCCACATGTCCCACCGTCTGTCCCTGCGAGCCCTCGCTGTCGCCACGGTCGCGGCCGGCGCGCTCGCCGTGCCGTCGACCGCCGCCTTCGCCGACACCAGCCCCGCCCCCGCCCCGACGGTCGAGCCCCGCGAGGCTGCCCGGAAGACCCCCGCCCCCGCCGAGCCGAGCGTGACGAAGGACAAGGAGGCGAAGGTGACACCGCGCGGCGGCGTCGACGCCGGTGAGCAGCCGGCCGGGACGGCCACCGGCGGCAGCAACGCCGTGGCCCTGGCCGGAACGGCCGCCGGTCTCGCCCTGGTCGCGGGCACCGTCACCCTCGTGGTCCGTCGCCGCAGCAACAGCTGACACCGCACGCCCGACACAGCGGCGCCGCCTTCGGGCGGCGCCGCACCCGTGCCGAACACGCCTGGAGACCCGGAGAATTCATGCCGCACACGCACCAACGGATGTGGTGGGCCCGCCCCTTGGCCGTGGTCGCCGTCATCGGCAGCCTCGGCCTGGCGGGCTGCTCGGCCGACCCCACCGACCCCACCGATCCCGCCGGCACGACGGAGACGGCCCCGGACACCCGCGCCACCCCACCACCTGCCGGCTCAACACCCCCGCCCGCTTCGGCTGCTTCCGGCGCACCCGCGCGCGTGAGCATCGCCTCGATCGGCGTGGACAGCGCGTTGATGCGCCTCGGCCTCAACGAAGACGGCACCGTCCAGGTCCCACCCGCCGAACAGGGCATGACCGCAGGCTGGTACACCGGAGCAGCCGTCCCCGGCGAGCCCGGACCCGCCGTGATCATCGGCCACAACGACACCCGCTACGGCAAGGCCGTCTTCCACGACCTCGCCAAGGTCACCAAGGGCGCGGACATAGCCGTACGCGACGCCTCCGGCGAAACCATCCACTTCACCGTCACCGCCAAGGAAACCGTCCGCAAGAACGCCTTCCCCACCGACAAGGTCTACGGCGCGACCGACGACCGTGCCCTGCGCCTGATCACCTGCTCGGGACGGTTCGACAGCCAAGGCCACCCGGTGGACAACCTCATCGTCTACGCCGTACTGCGCTGAACAGTGCTGGCCGCCGCTCGGGTCCGGCAGGCCTGTGCCGCTGTCGTCAGCCCGCGGCCCGGTCAGCCGCCCCTCGGGTGATGTCGGCGTAGAGGCGGAAGAGGGCCGGGCGGGCTTCGCCGCCTTCTTGTTCGCGCAGGGCCGCCCAGCACCGGGCGACGATCTTCCGGGCCTCGGCACCGGGCCACGGCCGGGGCAGGAGTTCGGGCGGCAGCAGCGGGTCGGGCTCCATGGCGCGGGTGAGTTCGGCGGCCAGTTCCACCGCGACGGTGAGGAGTTCGGGCGGGGGAAGACCGGCAGGGTCGGTCAGCCGGTCGAGTCGGGGCCGGGCCAGGCGGCCGAGGCGGTGGTAGCGGTCGGCGATCTCCGGCAACGGCCAGAGCGTGCGGGCGAGTTCGGCAGGATCCCGGGTTTCGCCCCTGCGCAGGTCCGTCGAGGTGAGGAGGGTGAGCCCGCCATGGGCGCCCAGGCGGTGGGCCGCTTCTTCGACGTACGGTTCCCAGGCGTTGGCGCACACGTACAGCCCGCCCTGGAGCGGGGCGCCGCCGAGGTGGACGAGCGTCTCGCGCAGCAGGTCCCGGGACGTGCGCTCCGATTCGGGCACCGCGAAGGCGGCCAGGTGCCAGACACCGTCCCACGGCGCGAGCCCGGCGTCCTGGTCGAACGCGTGCCGGAGGAAGTCCGCGTTGGGGGCGAGGGCATGCACGAGGGCCGGGGTCGCGTGCAGCTGCGCCTTGCGGCCCCGGCCCTCGTGGGTGAACCGGCCCTCGGCCACGAGGCGTTTGACGCACAGCCGCACCTGCTGGTCGCTCATGCCCAGGGTGTTGGCGACGGTGTACAGCTCGTCCGCGTCGACGGTGCCGTCCTCGCGGATCAGTGCGTGGACGAGCATGCGGGTGGGGATCGCGATGCGGTCGGTCATGGTGTGCGCAGTCCTTTTGGCCCGTTCGCCTCGACAGGGCGGCGCATGCTGGTCACCGCGCCGAACCCCAGCAGCCCGCGCAGGTACGGCGTCTGCTCGGTCCGTACGGCCGTGAAGCCGCGCCGCTCGTACAGGGCCCTGGCGCGCGGGTTGGTGTCGATCACGTCCAGTCTGATCTCCCGGCAGTCGTGCTCCGCCGCTACGGCGGCCACTTCCTCGAGGAGCAGACTCCCGACGCCGCGGCCGCGTATGCCCGGGTCCACCGCGATGCCGTCCATGACGAGCTGCCCGGCGGCCGGGTGGCGTTCGAAAAGGGCCAGCAGCAGGAGCCGGTGCAGTCCCCGCAGGTGACCGTAGGCATGGAGCACGGCGGAGGCGGAGCCCCCGGTGAGGGCCCGGCCGCCGAGCTGGTAGCCGGCGAGGCCGACGAGCTGCCCGTCGAGGAGCGCGCACACCGCCCGATCGGCGTTCATGTGGGCGGCGATGAAGGGCACCGCCTTGTCCGGCGGGTTCAGGGCGGGGCCGAGTTTGCGGCCGAAGGCGTCCCAGTACAGCTCGGCCGCCCGCCGCTCGGCTCCGGCCGGAACGCCCCGCCGGACCGTCACCGGCCCCGTAGCGGCACCCGTCTCGTTCTGACCCATGCCGTGCTCCCCTCGCTCAGCCGTCTCGAGCTCAAAACTATCATTTGTGCGACGATCGTTCTTGCTCTGATAGTTTCATGCAACCCGAGCAGAGGTGGTCAGATCTCATGAGTCAGAAGACCCGGCCCCGACGGCGCCGTCTCCGCATCGCCGCGTGGTCACTCGTCATGGTCCTGGTCGGGGCCACCGGTCTCGCGGGCGTGGTCCTGTGGCAGAACTCCTTCGAGATGGACGAGCAGCGGGTCTCGATCCGCCACGGCGGCCACATGCTCAACGGCGTACTGGCCACCCCCAGGGACGGCCGCGAACGCCACGGCCTGGTCGTGTACATCCACGGCGACGGCCCCATCGACGCCACCCACGAAGACGGTTACAAGCCCATGTGGGAAGCGAACGCCAAGGCCGGCTACGCCTCCCTGTCCTGGGACAAACCCGGCGTCGCGGGCGCACCCGGTGACTGGCTCGAGCAGTCCATGGGCGACCGGGCCGACGAGGCGGCCGCCGCCATGGCCTGGGCGCGCACCCGACCTGACATCGACGGCGACCGGATCGGGCTCTGGGGCGCCAGTCAGGCGGGCTGGGTCCTGCCGAAGGTCGCCGCCAGAACGCCCGTCAGCTTCGTCATCGCCGTCTCACCCGCGATCAACTGGCTCCGGCAAGGCCGCTACAACCTCCTCGCCGAGCTGCGCGCCGACGGCGCGTCGGCCGCCCGCACCCGCGCCGCGATCGCCGAGAGCGACACCACCCGCCGACTGCTGGCACGCCACGCCACCTTCGAGGAGTACGTCGGGGCGCGGGGCGGCGACGCGGACGGCATGACCGCCGGTCGCTGGGGCTTCATATCCAGGAACCACACAGTGGACGCGACGCAGGACCTCCGAGCTCTGCGCCGCGTCCCGGTGCTGCTGGTCCTCGCAGGCCATGACCTCAACGTGGACACCGCCGACACGGAGCGCGTCTACCGCAAGGTGCTGGACGCAGGCGGTGCCTTGACGGTCACCCGTCACCCGGACGCGACCCACTCGCTGCTCAAGCAGTCCGTCGAACAGTCGGATCTCAAGCTCACACTCACCGCGCTCTTCGCCCCCTGCTCGCTCTTCGCGGACGGATTCCTGGACGGCCAACGGCAGTTCCTCAACGGTCTCGGCTGCGGCGGTGACGCCACCCCATGACCCTCCCTGGGGCACACGCCCGTGGTGCCCGCCCGCGTCGCACGGCGGTGGATCCAGCGGTGCCGCCCGACAGTCGCCCGTGGCGCGATGCGGGTTCACCCTTCAGGGTTTCGCCGTCTGCCCCCGGTGACCTGAGCCCGGGACTCATCGCCGCCAGGCGGCGACGCGGCGACGACCCCGGCCCGCAGGAGCGGGCCGGGGTCGTCGTCACGGAGGGGCGAGATCGGCGCGCTCGAGGACCCGAGCGCAGCGGTGGGCACCGCCCCACAGCCTCACCGGATGCGGATCACGCCGCGCCCTGCGTACGGGCGTGGGCGAGGGCCGACGGGGTCAGTCGGCCGACGATGGCGGCGGCCTCCCGGACGAGGGCGTCGTCCTCCACCGCGGCGACCATGAAGAGGGCGAAGTCCACGCGACGGGTCAGGTTGCTCGCGAGGACGGGGTCACCGACGTGCCGGCTCCACACCGGCAGGCCCTCGCTCTCGCCCTCCTCCAGGTCGCTGCCGCGGACGACCGTCCAAGCGGTGTCGCTGGCGAAGATCGTCCGGCAGGCCTCCACCTGGTCGTCCAGGTCGGCCACACGGGCCAGCCTGGCCAATCGCCCGAAAACGGCCACGAACGCCCTGAGCCTGCGCGTGTAGACGTCCTTTCCGTCGCGGGTGATGTGCCAGCCGCAGGAGAACACCAGGCGCGCCCCCGCGGGCGCCACGTCGAGCACGGCCCGGGCCGTGCCGGAGGAGTAGTGGTTCATCCCCCATGGAGCCAGCACCGTGAGCACGGCTTGGCACCCCTCCACCGCCCGTGCGACGGCCGCACGGTCGTCGGTCGCCCCGGGGACCACCGTCATCCGCCCCTCGAACTCGGCGAGCTTGCCGACACTCTGCTCCCGGCATACGCCCACCACTTCGTAGCCCCGGTCCAGCGCGTGCCGCACCATGTACCGCCCGAGCTTCCCGGACGCGCCCACGACGCACATCTTCTTGCGCGGGCCCGGTCTTCGGGACTCCTCCGAGCTGATCGGCTCCATGACCTTCGCCCTCCCCGTCCTCGCCCCACCCTTACGTCGTAAGGGTGTGCCTTACGAAGTAAGGTTGTCAACCTGCAAGCCCACCCGAGGAGGAATCCGTGGCCACCGAGCCCGCCCGCACGCCGGCACGGCGCCGCCGACCCCTCAGCAAGGACACGGTCCTGCGAACGGCGCTCGCACTCGCGGACGAGGCCGGCACGGCCGCGCTCACCATGCGCAAGATCGCCGACCGGCTCGGCGTCGAAGCCATGTCGCTCTACCACCACGTCCGCAACAAGGAAGCGATCCTCGACGGCATGGTCGACATCCTCTTCGGCGAGATCGAACTCCCGCCCATGGACCTCCCATGGCGGCCCGCGATACGACGCCGCGCCGTATCGACACGCGACGCGCTGATGCGCCACCCGTGGGCGATCGGCCTCATGGACTCCCGCAGCAACCCCGGCCCCGCGACACTGCGCCACCACGACGCGGTCATCGGCTGCCTACGAGCGGGCGGCTTCACCATCGCCGGCGCCGCGCACGCGTTCTCCGTACTCGACAGCTACATCTACGGATTCACCCTGCAGGAGCTGAGCCTCCCGTTCGAATCGTCCACCGGCATCGACGATCTGGCCGACTCGATCCTGCAGCAGATGCCCGGCGACGAGTTCCCTCACCTCACCGAGATGATCACCCACCACGCCATGAAACCCGGCTACACGTACGCCGCGGAGTTCGACATCGGACTCGACCTGGTCCTCGACGGCCTGCAACAGAGGCGCGAGGCCTGGTCGTGATCCGTCCGCCGAACCCCACGACGCTTCAAGGCGCCGCGTGTTCACCGAGTCCTCCGCACTGACGCGATCCGTCGCAAGGAAGAATTGTGTAGCGCACGGGGGCGGTCGCAGATCACCATGCAGCGTATGAGTGATCAACCCGCACGATGGACCCAGGCAACCGTCTACCCCGACATGTGGGCAGACCCGGACGACGACCCCCGCAACAAGGAAAGTGTCAGTCCGGACGGCGAGCTCCCGACGCTGCTGGACTTTCTGACGGGCTACCGCATGACCCTGCGGATGAAGTGCGAGGGCCTCGACGCGGAGCAACTGGCCCGTCGGTCCGTTCCGCCGTCGTCGATGTCGCTGCTCGGCCTGATCCGGCACCTCGCCGAGGTGGAACGGGACTGGCGCAACTGGATCACCGACGGCGACCCCCTGCCGAAGCTGTACGGCCGCCGTGACGCGGACTTCGACGACGCCGCCGCCGACCAGGCCATGGTCGACGCCGCGTACACCGACCTGGAGCGTGAACAGGCGGCGACCGACGCCGCGTTGGCCGAGCACCCGGATCTGGGTGAGCGGGTGGGGAAGGACAAGACCTCGATCCGGGAGCTGATGGTGCACCGGATCGAGGAGTACGCCCGTCACTGCGGACACGCCGACCTGCTGCGCGAGTGCGTCGACGGAAGGGTGGGCCAGTGACGACGGCCGTACTCCACAACCACCCCGACATGCGAGTCACCACCGGCTGACTGCGTCACAAGTGACGGGCCCCTGCCCGCATCGTCGACGCGGGCAGGGGACGGGGCGCTGTGCGGTGCCCGAACCGGTGCGCACAGCGCCGCTCAGAACACCCATCGCGTATGGCTGTAGACCCCGTTGTCCCGACCGAAGCCGTACGCCGTGACCGGCGCCACCGCGAAGACCACCGCACCCCCCGTCCGGATCGTGTCCCCGAGACCGTGGAACGTGCCCTCGGGCGAGGTGATGTGCGGGCCGTACTTCGCCTCGTGCGCTGCGACCACCTCCTCCAGCACCGCCGGATCAGTGACCTGCTCCGCCTTGCCCTCGACCACGATGTCGAAGCCTTCGGTCAGCGCGTTCCTGCCGGTGGTCAGTGCGCAGTGCGCGTTGTCAGCGAGGTTCTTCGCCTTCTGCTCCTCCGGGCCGGTGGAGAAGTACAGCACCCCTTCGTGCCACGCCGCGATCACGGGCGTGACATGCAGCCGACCGTCGGGCCGCACCGTCGACACCCAGAAGATCTCGGCGGCCTCCAAGTGCCGTAGAGCCTCCGACCACTCGACGGCGGTGACACCCGCGGCACCCGGTCGGGGATTGAGTGCGGAACTGTAGCGGGCATCGAGCTCGGCCGTAGGCTGCTGGGCCGGTCCTGTGGGCATGGCGGATCTCCTTCTCGTCCCTCTCCTAACGACCGGCGGCCCACGCGGACATCATCACCGCACCCGTTCGTGTCCATCTGCCCGCCACACGAGGGACAACCGCAGGCCACGAGCGACCGCCTCCGGCCCCGCCACGGGCAGCTCCGGCACACACCCCCGACGCCGCACTCGCGACGCGGCAAGGTCCGGCCGCCCGCGCCGGGGCGCTCGTAAGGTGAGCCGCATGATCGTCCGCAAAGGTGAGGGCCACCGTCCCGGCTACGTCGCGGCAGCCCTGGTGTTCGCCATCGGCATGGCCGGCACGACCCTGCCCACGCCGCTGTACGGGCTCTACCAGCAGGAGATCGGCTTCTCCGACCTGATGGTGACCGTGGTCTTCGCCGTGTACGCCGTCGCCGTGATCGCTGTGCTGCTCGTCGGCGGAAACTATTCCGACGCAGTCGGGCGCCGGCCCGTCCTGCTCTGTGCCATGCTCCTGTCCGCCGCAAGCGCCGGATGCTTTCTGCTGGAAACCGGCCTCCCCCTGCTCTTCGCCGGGCGGCTGCTCTCCGGATTCGCGGCCGGACTGCTCAGCGGCGCGGCGACCGCCGCCGTCATGGAGCTCGCCCGACCCGGACAGCGGGCCCGGGCCGGGTTCGCGGCCACCGCGGCGAACATGGGCGGCCTCGGCTGCGGACCGCTGCTGTCCGGGATCCTCGCCCAGTACGCGCCCCGCCCGCTCGAGCTCGTCTTCTGGGTCCACATCGCCTTGGTCGCCGTCGCCGCCGTGATCATCCGCTTCCTCCCGGAGACCGTCGAGCGGCCGAAGCGCTTCCCCCCGCTGAAGCCCCAGGGAGTCTCCGTACCCCCCGAGGTGAGAGGAGTGTTCGCCCCCGCCTCCGTCGCGGCCTTCGCCGGCTTCTCCCTCCTCGGACTGTTCACCGCCCTCGCCCCCAGCTTCGTGGCCCGGACACTCGACGTGCACAACCTCGCCGTCACGGGAGCGGTCGTCTTCTCCGTCTTCCTCGCCTCCACCGCAGGGCAGTCACTGAGCGAACGCATCGGCACCCGGCGCGCGCTTCCCATCGGCTGCGCCGTCCTCATCGCCGGCCTGCTGCTCGTCGCCTCGTCGCTCGTCGCCGAATCCCTCGCCGTACTCGTGGCCGGGGCCTTGTGCGGAGGCGCGGGCCAGGGGCTGGCGTTCCGGGCGGCCCTGTCCCTCGTGGGCGGCGCGGCACCCGCCGAACACCGCGGCGGCACCATCTCGGCGTTCTTCGTCATCGCCTACACCGGCATCTCACTGCCGGTGGTGGGCGTGGGCGCCGCGGCCCAGTTGTGGGACCTGCGCACCGCGGGGCTCGTCTTCACCGGCTGCGTGATACTGCTCGCCGCGGGCGCGGGCGCCTACTCGGCACTGAGACCGCCGACCGAACTCACCCGGACCCGCGACGAAACCCGCCGGTGATCCGGTTCGACCGGCCGGGCGGCCGCGCCGAGTGCTGTACAACCCTGAGATGATCTACCACGTTGTCACGGAAAGGGACTGGTCGGCCGACCCGGACCAGCCCTACGCGCCCGCATCCCTCACCGATGACGGCTTCGTCCACTGCGCCCCCGACGAACAGACCACCCTCGCCGTCGTCAACGCCTTCTACCGCAGCACGCCGAGGCCGCTCCTGGTGCTCGTCCTGGACGAGAGCCGTCTCACCGCCAGGACGGAACGGGAAGCGGCCGTCCCGTCCCCGCCGCCCGGAGTTCCCGACGGAACCCTGTTCCCCCACGTGTTCGGTCATATCGACCGCGACGCCGTCGAACAGATCCTGGAAGTCACCTGGGACGAGCACGGCCGCGCCACAGGAACGAAGAAGATCACCTGACCCGTCGGGCCGGGCCCGGGCCACGCGTGCGTCGGTCACCGCGCGCGGTGGTCCTCGCGGCCCGGGCGCGGTCCGCCGCCGTGGGACTTCAGGGGCGGTAGCGCAGCGGGTGGTTCTCCGGCACCTCGACGACCGCGATGCGGACGCCGTCCGGGTCCGCGATCCACATCTCGATCAGCCCCCACGGCTCTATCACCGGAGCGCGCAGCACCTCCACGCCGGCTGTTCGTAGCTCCTCGAACGCCGCCTGCACGTCCTCGACCTGGAGCCACAGCTGGAGACCTGGCGCCGGCGGGTTCTCGGAGCGCCCCGAGACCTCCAGGAATCCGCCGCCCAGGAAATAGACCGTGCCACGTTCCGGTCCGGTCCCGAACTCGCGACTGACGGCGAGTCCCAGTGCTCCGCCGTAGAAGGCGCGGGTGCGGTCCGGATCCGTCGGGTGCAGCAGGACCCTGCTGCCGAGTACATGCACCATGCCTTGAACCTATGCCGTCTCCGGCCCGCCGGGCCGGAGATTCCGTTTCGCGCCTCGACCGCGCCACGGGGCGGGCAAGGGCGGACAGCGGCGAAGGCCGACTCCCGACGAGATCACGCGCCCGCAGAGGGCCCCGGTCCTCGCCGAGGACTCGGACTGCTCGATGTGAGCGTTCCGTTGCGCGATCGTCAGAGCACGTCGTAGGTCAGGTGCGTCGCCGTCGATGTCGAGGTCACGCCCCGCTGCACCAGCGTGCGCGGCGCTCCGCCGGTGAACAGGGGCGTCCCGGCACCCAGCACGACGGGCGCCAGGTGCAGGCTCAGTACGTCGACCAGCCCGGCGTCGAGCGCCGAGCCGATGGTGGCGCCGCCGCCCATGAGGACGACGTCGAGGTCCTTGCCGCCGGCCGACGACGCCGCCTCGGCACGCTCGCGCGCGGCGGTGACGGCGTCGGGCAGACCGGTGGTGACGAACGTCCAGTCGAGGCCGATCAGCCGCACCGATTCCGGCGGTGAGCTCGTCACGACGACGAACGCGGGTCTGCCGACCTCACGGGCGCCGTAGCCGGTCTCGTCGTCCCAGCCGTTCGGCCCGTCGACCACGTCGAAGAGCCGACGGCCGAGGACGACGGCGCCCGAGCGGGCGGTCGCCTCGCGCAGGACCCGGCGGTCGTCGGGGTCGTCGGAGAACGCCCAGGTGTGCAGCGCCTCGCCGCCGGTGCCCAGACCGTTGTCCGGGCCGGGATCGGGTCCGGTGACGAATCCGTCGAGGGAGACGGAGATGTCAGCGATGATTCGAGTCATGCCAGGGCAGACCCGATCCGCCGCCCGAACTCATCGCACACGCGCGCAGCGGCGTGCACCGGCCGCGAAACCGGTGGCGCCTCACGCGCGCAGCGGCGTGCACCGGACGCGAACCCTGGTAGCGCCCCGGGGTCCGCTTATCCGGATGCCGGGGGCGGTCCGCCCGCTCAATTCGTCCTACCGCTCCGTGGCCGGGGCGCTGCTTCCTTATCGTGGTCGTCGTGGCACGGTGCCGCACGGTGTGAAGCCGCGGGAGCGCCGGCCACACACCGTCACAGCGGTACTGCCGCATCGAGAGTCAAGGAGTGCCGTGGGCGTCAGCCTCAAGGACGTTGCCAGTCGGGCGGGCGTGTCCATCAAGACCGTCTCGAACGTCGTCAACAACTACCCGCACGTCACGCCCCAGATGCGGGCCAAGGTGCAGCAGGCCATCGACGAGCTCGGCTACCGGCCGAACCTCACCGCCCGTCACCTGCGCAAAGGGCGGACGGGCATCATCGCCCTCGCCGTGCCGGAGTTCGGCAACCCGTACTTCGCCGAGCTGGCCGGCGCGGTCGTCGACGCCGCCGCACGGCACGACTACACCGTCCTGGTGGACCACACAGCCGGACTGCGCGAGAAGGAACTCCTCGTCAGCCAGGGCTTCCGCGCCCACGTCATCGACGGGCTCATCCTCAGCCCCATCCACCTCGAGACGGAGGACCTCACCGCACGCACGGACAGCGCCCCGCTGGTGCTGCTCGGGGAGCGGGAGTACGAGGCGCCGTACGACCACATCGCCATCGACAACGTCGCCGCCGCCCGGGAGGCCGTCCGGCATCTCATCGGCCTCGGCCACCGCCGTATCGCCTTCCTCGGCTCCCGGACCGGCCGCGAGCGCCAGCCCGCCCACCTGCGGCTGCGCGGCTGGCGGGAGGAGCACGCCGCGGCGGGACTGAAGGCCGACGACGCCCTGGTGGTGGTCACCGACGGTTACAGGCGGGAGGACGGGGCGAGCGCCATGGCCGCCCTGCTCGACCGCGGCGAGCGGCCCGACGCGGTCTTCGCGTACAACGACCTCATCGCCGTCGGAGCGATGCGCACCCTCACCGAACGCGGACTGACCGTCCCCGGCGACGTCGCCGTGGTCGGGTTCGACGACATCGAGGAGGGCCGCTACGGGTCCACCACGCTGACGACGATCTCCCCGGACAAGGAGGCCATCGCCAGGCTGGCCGTCGACAGTCTCGTCGAACGCCTCGCCGGCGGCACGCCCCCCGAGCCCCGGCGGCAACGGCCCGGCTACCGCCTCGTCGTCAGGGAGTCGACCACCCGCCCGCCGCGGTCCGGCTGACCGCCCCGCGCCGACCCGAGCTGACCCGCCGCCGCGCACCCGCTGACCCGCCCACCACCCGTTTCCCGCCCGAAGGATCGCCATGCCACGCCCCACCGTCATCCGCACCCCCTACGGAACCCTCCCCGGCGGTGAGGAGACCGAGCTGTGGACTCTCGATTCCGGGCACGGGGTGCGGGCCGAGATCCTCACCTACGGCGCCGTCCTCCACTCGCTCACCGTCCCCGACACCCGGGGCGAGGACGCCTCGGTGGTCCTCGCGCTCCCCGGGATCGGCGACTACGCGGAGAAGAACGCCTACGTCGGCGCCGTCGTCGGCCGTTTCGCCAACCGCATCGCGAACGGCACCTTCACCCTCGACGGGACCCGCTACCACGTCCCGGCCAACGATCGTGGCCACGCCCTGCACGGCGGCCCGGGCGGCTTCGACACCAAGGTGTGGCGGGCGAGCGAGGTGCTCGGGGCGGAGACCGCGGCCGTGCGGCTGTCCCTGCACAGCCCTGACGGCGACATGGGCTTCCCCGGCGCACTCGACGTGAGCGTGACGTACAGCCTCGATACCGAGGGGACCCTCGCCGTCGACTTCACCGCCACCACCGACCGGCCCACCGTGGTCAACCTCGCCCACCACGCCTACTTCGACCTCACCGGCGAAGGCGACATCCGCGGCCACGCGCTGCAGGTCGACGCCGACAGCTACCTGCCCGTCGACGCCACCGGCATCCCCCAGGGCCCGGCGGCGGACGTACGCGGCACGGCCTTCGACCTGACCGAGCCGCGTGTCCTCGGCGAACGGCTCGCGATGCCCGACGAGCAGCTGCGCGCCGCCGGCGGCTTCGACCACTGCTGGGTGCTGGACCCCGCCGGCCCGGCCGCCGCACCGCGCCGCGCCGCCCGGCTCAGCGCGCCGGGCGAACTGCGCGTCATGGAGGTATGGACCACGGAACCCGGCGTGCAGGTGTACACGGCCAACCAGCTCGACGGGTCACTCGCCGCCCCCTCGGGACGGCGGCACGAACGGTACTCGGGCGTCTGCCTGGAGACCCAGCATCTGCCCGATTCCCCCAACCGTCCCGAGTACCCCAGCACGGTGGTGCGCCCGCACGAGCCGTGGCACAGCCGCACCGAGTTCCGCTTCCCGCACCTGACCGCGAAATCGCCGGGCGACGGTGTCGAAAGGAGCGGGCCCCGATCGACGCAGGGGTGAGAACTCCGCACACCCGCCCAGGAGGAGCCCCGTAACGGGCAGGACGATGGACGACACCGGGTGAGGTGCCGCGGGGCGACGAACCGCCGTTCCGCACGCCGGTGTTCGTGCTCGCCCACCGCCCCGTCGGCCGATCGTCGAGGAGGGCGGCACCCCCTCCACATGCGTCACGGACGGCATCCACAGCGCGCCGGCACGTCAAGGCCGCGTCCGGCGGGCGCAATGCCGACATCGCAGGCCCGCCCGGCACCGTCCAGCAGTACCTGCTTGCCGGGTCGATCGACGAGCTCCGACTCCATGTGGTTCCGGTCCTGTTCGGCCGGGTCCGCGCCTGTTCGACAATCTCGGGGCGGAGCGGCGACGCCTCGAGGTCATCAGGGTCGTCGACACCGCGCAGGCGACGCACCTGAAGTACAGCGTCCACAAATAGCCGTCGTGCGGCGGCCGTCCGGCTCCGCCCCGCGGGACCGGGTACGGTGCTGATGTGCTGATCACAGGGGAGAACCGGGAGAGTCCGGCTCCGGGTACCGCGCTGCTCCTCGCAGCCGCCCCGGCCGGCAAGGGGCGTCTCATCGACGCCGCGTCCGTGCTGCCCGCGCTCGCGGCCGTACCGGCGGACGTCCTCGCCGGCACGGCCGGCGCGGCCGCGGCCACGGTGATCGAGCTCGCCGACCCGCTCGATCCCCAGACCGTCCTGACCCGCATCCGCGCCGCCGCCGCCTCGCCCGGACCGCTGCACCTGTATCTGGCGGGGCAGTTGCACGTGGACCGCAAGCAGCGGCAGCTGCACCTCGCCCTCGCCCGCACGGCACCGGCGACGATGCGCTACACGGCGCTGCCCTGGCACTGGCTCGCGGGCGAGCTGAAGACCCGGCGGCCGGGAACCACCACGGTGGTGCTGGACCTCGTCGCCGACACCGAGGCCTGGCAGCAGGTCACCGGCGGCAGGTTGCTCCTCGGCGACGGGACACGGACGTACGGACGGATCGCCCCCGCTCCAGGCCGCCGCACCGTCGCCGCCCCCGTCCATCTGAAGGCCGTGGCCGCGATCTGGCGCAGCGGGGCGCGCCCGCCGCTCCCGCATCTCCACGAACAGGCCGCCGCGCAGTCGGCGTCCCAGGACGCTCCCGACGCGCTGCTGCTCGGCATCGCCCCGTCGAACGCCCCCTCGACCGCCGCCGCGTACGCCGGCTCCCCGCTGAGCCACCCCTCAGGACACACGTCGGGACCGGTGCACGGGCACGCCGCGGTGCCGGGCCCGCGCATCGCACCGGCCCCCACCGACGCTCCCGCCCCGGCGAGGGCCGACGCGCATCCGGTGAGCCTTGGCGCCACGGGGGCCGACGCGCATACGGCGAACCTCGCGGCCGAGCAGCACCCTGCGGGCCTCGCCGCCGCAGGCGCCGACCCGCATCCGGCGATCCTCGCCGCCGCGCGGGCCGGGCGCCACGACGAGGCCGCGGCCGCCGCGGCCTCGTGCGAGAACGAGGCGCTGCGCGCCCACGGTCCCGGCTCCGTCCAGGTGCTGCACTGGCTGGAGGTACGGGCGGACCTCGCGCGGCTCGCCCAGGACCCGGCCCGCAGTTGCGAGTTGTGGATGACAGCCGCCGAAGTGCGGCTCGGCCGTCAGCAGACCACCGACGATCCGGACGTCGAAGCGGCTGTGGACCGTGCGCATCACCAGTGGGAGCAGATCGGGGACGCGGCGAGGGCACGGCAACTCGCCCCGGCCCTGGTGGCGTTGCGACGGCGGGTGCCGGGACGTCAGCGCGGCGCGCTCCAGTTGCTCCAGCGGCGCCTGGAGCAACTGCACGACCACCGCGCCGGCACAACACCCTCGGCACCGGCTCGCTGACGCGACCGCCACCGGTGGCGGCACCGGGTACGCAACCCGCCCTGGTGGCAGCGTCGTACGCATCGGGACGGGCAGGCGAGGCGACAGTGAGGCGGACGACGCCCGACCGGTTCTCGCAACCGCCGGGCCCCGTCCGCCTCGTCACCCTCACCCCGCAACACGCGCTGTCGGAGGCCGCTCCGGTGTCGGAGTGTCAGACAGGTCCGACCGGGCCACGGCGCTCGTGCTTCTCGCGCGAGGCCCGCTCGGTCCCCTCGTCCGGCATCTCGGCTTCGATCCGCTCCTTGCGGACCCGGCCCTTGACCGTCTCCTGCTGTGTGTGCTCTTCGGTCGTCAGCCGGACACGCTCGACCGGCTCGACGCGGGTCTCCACGACCGGCCGCTCCTCGTAAAGGGTGACCTCGTGCTCGGCCTCGGAGATCTCCGGCCCGGACAGTGCCGCGCCACGGTTGGTCTCGGTGATCGGCTCACGCTCCACGCGCACCTCGTCGTGGCGGAGCGGAATCGTCTGCTGCTCCTCCTCCGTGACCACGTACTTGCGCAGCCGCGCACGGCCGATCTCGTGACGCTCGGTGCCGACATGCATGGTCTCCTCGGACCGGGTCATTGCCGAGTCGGTGTCGCCCCGGCGTTCCTGGCCCGCCATGCCCCGGCGTTCACCGGCCATGTCGCGTCCGCGGGTCTGGCCCCCCGCTGCCGAGCGTCCGTGGGCCGGCGTCTCGCCCGCCATGCCCTCGCCGGCTCCGGCCCGGCTCCTGCCTGCCGTACCGGCCTTCCCGGCCGTACCGGCCTTCCCGGCCGCACCCGCCGCCCCGGCCGCACCCGCGGCTCCTGCCGCACCCGCGGCTCCGGACTTGCCTGCCTGGCCCGTTCGGCCGGTTCCGCCGGAGTGGGCCCAGCCGCCCTCGGAGGGCTGGTTGGCGCGCTTCCACGCGGAGTCCCAGTCGATGCGGTAGTGCCGGTACAGGCGCTCTTCCTCCTGCGCCGAGAGATGTCCACCTGCGTCCACGTCGACGTTGGGGGCGTCCTTGATGGTGTCCTTCGGATAGGGGACTTCGAGGTGGTCCTCGACCATGTTGGCGTCCCGGATCGGCACGAACGACTCGTTGCCGCCGAACAGGCCCGTCTGCACGCTGACCCAGTCGGGCTCGCCGGTGGCGTCGTCGAGGAAGACATGCTTGGCGTTGCCGACCTTGTTGCCGTCGGCGTCGTATACCGGGTGGTCCAGTACGTTCCGGATCTGTGCTTTGGTGATCACGACTTCCTCCTTCTCGGACGTCCCTGAACGCCCGGGTAGCCCCTAGGAAAGCGACTAAACAGCCCAAAATGGTAGATAACTCCTTTGCTGGGACTACCTGCTGCCCTCCGTATCGCACGCTGCTGCCCCTTGCCGGGGGAGGTCCGCGAGGTTTACGATCCGAACCGGACCGGATTCGAATGAGGGGGAGGAACGTCATGCGAGTGAAGGACTTCGACCATCTGGTGCTCAACGTCCAAGACGTCGAACGAGCCCTGGAGTTCTACTGCGGACCGCTCGCGCTCGAGCCCGTACGTGTGGAGGAGTGGCGGGCGGGCAAGGTGCCGTTCCCGTCCGTGCGGATCACCCCCACGACCATCATCGACCTGGTCAGCCGCCCCCGGGGCGAGTCCAACGTGGACCACATATGCCTGGTCGTCGACCCTCTGGACTGGCAGGAGGTCATCGACTCCGGCGTGTTCAAGGTGCTGGAAGGACCGGTGGAACGTTACGGCGCCCGGGGCGACGCCTGGTCGCTCTACGTGCAGGACCCCGACGGCAACACCGTCGAACTGCGCTGGTACCCACAGGACGCCGCACAGTGACACCCCCCGCGGTCGGCCGTCCGCGCGACCCGGCGATCGACGCCGCGGTGGTGGCCGCGACGCTCGACGTGCTGCGGGAGCACGGATACTCCCGCTTCGCCCTCGAGACGGTCGCGGCGAGGGCGGGCACCACGAAGGCGTCCATCCGGCGGCGTTGGCCCACCCGTCAGAGCCTGGTGATCGACGCCCTCGCCTCTGTGCTGGTCACGCCCCCGGTGCCGGACAACGGCTGCACCCGCTGTGATCTGACCCAGAGCGTCGGCGTGCTGGCGGAGGCGCTTCTCGACCGGCTGCCCGCGGGCGTACTCGCCCCGCTCGTCGCGGAGTGCGCGCACGACGCCACTCTGCACAGGCGGTTGATCGACGTGCTCGTACAGCCCAGCAGGCACGCCGCCATGGTCGCGGTGCGGCGCGCCGTCGACCGCGGCGACCTGCGGGCCGGTGTCGATCCGGACCTGCTGGTCGACCTCCTCGCGTCGGTGGTCTACCAGCGGGCGCTGTTCGGCGACACCGGCCGGGCGGCCGCACGCCCACTGGTGGACCTGCTGCTGCAGGGTGCGGCGGTCGACTTCGACCATCTGGTCAGGGTGAGCGAGATGCCCGCGCACGCCAGGCACCGGCACTGACGCCGCGTCAGGATCCGTCGGCCGGATGGGGAACGAGCGGGCGCACCTCTTCGGCCACGAACCGTACGAAGCCCTCCGGGTCCGGCTCGTCGGCCGTCGGCTGGAGCACCACGGTGTCCGCTCCCACGTCCACGAGCCGCTGGACGGCCTTGGCCACCGCGCCCGCGTCGCCCGCCACGCCGAGCCCGGGTGTCGACGCCCCGCCGGAGCGATCCAGTTCAGCCGTGAGACGGTCCTCGGCGCCGGTGCCGGTCGCGGTGTGGAGATAGATGACGATCTCGTGACGGCCGGTGCGTCCGGCCGCCGCCCGGCCCTCGTCGATCAGCCGGCGGGCGTTTCGCACGCCCTCGGGCGGAACGGCCGCGTCCAGGATCGTTCCGTCGGCCGCCTCGCCGGTCAGCCGCAGTGAGCGCGGCCCGGTCGCCCCGGCCAGCACCGCGGGAGCCGTCGCCGGAGGCCAGTCGAGGGCGACGCCGTCGAGCTTCACGTACCGGCCGTCCACCGTCACCCGCTCACCCCGCAACAGGGCCCGCATGGCGGTGAGATGCTCACGCAGCAGCGTCAGCGGCGACTCGACGCGCGCGCCGACCTGCCCCATCCACGCCTGGACGCCGTGCCCGACGCCCAGGGCCACCCGGCCGGGGAAGAGCCGGTGCAGCGTGGCGGCCTCCATCGACGTCAGGGCGACGTTCCGCAGGGGGACCGGCAGCAGGCCCACGCCCACCCGAAGACGCTCCGACCAGGCGAGGGCGGCGGCCGCCGTGGCGACACCGCTCTCGAGGAAGCAGTCCTCCCAGAGCCACAACTCCTCCAGCCCGGCGGCGTCCGCCGTGCGGACCACCTCGCGCAACCGTTCGGGAGGCAACTGCGGACGGAAGACTGCGCCGAGAGAGGTCATGCAGAACCAATACCCGCCCGGCGACGCCGCCCACAACCGAGTTTCCTGACGGCGGCGGAGCGGCCGCGGTTCCGCGCGCGCGGAAGAGGAGCCGCGCCGGAATGCCCCGTTCGGCTCAGCGCGTCAGTTTTCGTGCCGCCCCGAAGGGAAGCGGAGTCACATGGACCACTCACGGACGCCGGTACTGGAGGCGCTGGCCGCGTACCACGCGGAGAATCAGACCCCCTTCACGCCGCCCGGGCACAAGCAGCACCGCGGCGCCGATCCGCGGGTCCGCGCGGTCATGGGCGACGAGGTCTTCCGGTCCGACGTGCTCGCCATCAGTGGCCTCGACGACCGGACCTCCTCGCACGCGGTGCTCGAGCAGGCCCAGGAGTTGATGGCGGACGCCGTCGGGGCGGAGCACACCTTCTTTTCCACCTGCGGCAGTTCGCTGTCCGTGAAGGCGGCCATGCTCGCAGTCGCAGGCCCGCACGAGAAACTGCTCGTCGGCCGGGACGCGCACAAGTCCGTGGTCTCCGGCCTGGTGCTCGCGGGCATCCGGCCCGTGTGGGTCGAGCCCCAGTGGGACGCGGAGCGGCGCATGGCCCACCCGCCGTCCGCCGACGCCTTCCGCGCCGCGCTCGCCGACCACCCCGACGCCCGTGGTGCTCTCGTGACGACACCCACCCCCTACGGGACCTGCTCGGACCTTGCAGGCATCGCGGAGGCGTGCCACGAGCACGGGGTACCGCTCATCGTCGACGAGGCGTGGGGCGCCCATCTGCCCTTCCACCCCGACCTGCCGACGTGGGCCATGGACGCCGGGGCCGACGTGTGTGTCACCTCGGTCCACAAGATGGGCTCCGGGCTCGAGCAGAGTTCGGTGTTCCACCTCCAGGGCGATCTCATCGATCCGACGGTCCTCAAGAGCCGTGAGGACCTGCTGGGTACGACGAGTCCCTCCACGCTGATCTACGCCGCGCTCGACGGCTGGCGCCGCCAGATGGTCGAGCACGGCCGTGCCCTGTACGACGCGGCGCTGGCCCTGGCCGGCGACGTCCGGGGCAGCATCGAGCACATCGACGGCATGCGCGTCCACGGCAGGGACGACCTCTGCGGTCCCGGCCGTGCGACCGACATGGACCCTTTGCAGGTCGTCGTCGACGTCAGCGCATTCGGTACGACCGGATACGGGATCGCGGACCGGCTGCGGCGGACCCACCGCGTCAACCTCCATCTCGCCGACCACCGGCGCATCAGCGCGCAGCTGACCCACGCGGACGACGAGACCTCCGCGCAGCGTCTGCTGGCCGCCCTGCGGGACGTGCCGGCCCAGGCATCGCAGCTGCGGCCCGCGCCCGAGGTGGAGGTGCCCGACCCCGCGGACCTGCGACTGGAACAGGTCATGCTGCCCCGTGACGCGTACTTCGGCCGGGTCGAGCAGGTCCCGTGGGAGAAGGCCGTGGGCCGTGTCAGCGCCGAGATGCTCACCCCTTACCCGCCGGGCATTCCCGTCGCACTGCCCGGCGAGCGCCTGAACGAGGCGGCGCTGCGGTATCTGCGCAGCGGTGCCGAAGCCGGCATGGTCGTCCCCGACGGCGTCGATCCCGAGGTCAAGACGGTGCGCGTGACCGTCGAGGACCGGCCCGGTTCCTGAGCGTTCCCAGATCGGCGGCTCAAGGGTGCAGGTTGCCGAGGTATAGGCGTAATGTCCACAAATGATGAAACCTGTACCTCGTCGCGCACCGATCGGCCGCCCGGAAGACTCCGGCCCGGGCCCCCGGCCCGGACGGCCCGCACCGCGTGTCCGCCCGACGGCGCCGCGCGGCGCGGATACGGCACGGTCCGCCCCGGCCGTAAAGGAATAGGTCATGGCACCGGCCGACGAGGAAGACGGCGCCGTGGAGGCCCTGCAACGGCTGCTGTCCCGGATGTTGAGGGAGACCGGCGGGTACGGCGGCGGGATCTACGTACTGCCTCCGGAGAGTCAGGTGCTCGGCGCCGTCGTCCTCGCCGGAGTGCCCTCCAGCCTCGCCATGCCGTGGGCCAGGGTCGGCGTCTCCGCCTCCGGCCCGCTCGCCCAGGCGGTCCGCGAGGACCGCCTGATCTGGGTGGGGGCAGAAGGCGAACTGGCACGCCGCTACCCCCGCCTCGGGCTGGCCCTGCCCTACTCGTTCGCCCTCGCCGCCGCCCCCGTCACCAGCACCGGCCGGACGTGGGGCGGAGTCCTGGTGCTCTGGCCCGGCTCGCAGTCCATGGAGATCGACCCGGCCCGGCGGAAGGCCGTCGAACGGACGTGCGGTCACATCGCGGCAGCCATGCGCCGCGCCGAGGAGAACGGCCACCCCGTCCTGCCGGCCACCGAACCCCGGCTGACGCCGGTGCCTCGCGGGCGCCGGGTCACCCAGTCCCAGGCCTTCGCCGCGGTGGACTACGCCGAACGCCTGCCGGAGGGCTGCTGCGCCCTCGACCTCGACGGCAGGGTCACCTTCGTCAACGCCAAGGGGGCGAAGCTCGTCGGCTCCGACATGGTCGCCCTGACGGGAGCGCGGCCGTGGGAGCTCCTGCCGTGGCTCGACGACCCCGTCTTCGAGGACCGCTACCGGTCGGCCGTCATGAGCCGCAGGCCCACCTCGTTCACCGCGCGGCGCCCCGACGGCCTGTGGCTGTCCCTCGAGCTCTACCCCGACGCACGGGGCATCAGCGTCCGAATCTCTCCCTCCCGCCTGGGCGGCGGCGAGACCACCGCCCAGCCGTCCGCCGGAGCCGCCACCGGGGCGCCCGCCGTGGCCGCCGACCCGCCCGTGCTCGAGCAGACCGGCACCGCAGAGGCACGGACCGCGCCCCGCGCCGATGTCCTCTACCGGATGGCGTACCTCGCCGCCGCGCTCACCGAGGCGCTCAGCGTGCCCGACGTGATCAAGCTCGTGGTGGACCAGATCGCCCCGAGCTTCGGCGCCCACGCCGTCGCCCTGCTCGCCACCCACGCCGGCAGACTGCGGCTGCGCGGCCACAGCGGCTACGGCCCCCATGAGGCCGAACACCTCGGCGGAGTTCCCCTGGCACCCGACAACCCGAGCGGCCGCGTGGTGGTCACCGGCGAGCCGGCCTTCTTCGCCTCCCGCCGCGAACTGGAAGAGGCGTTCCCGAACGCCGTCGGCGACGACGGCCATCACGCCTGGGCGTTCCTGCCGCTCGTGGCCGCCGGCCGCCCGCTCGGCTGCTGCGTCATGGCCTACGACCGCTCCCGGCCCTTCGCACACGACGAACGGGCCATGCTCACCGCGTTCGCCGGCCTGGTCGCCCAGGCCCTCGACCGGGCGCACCTCTACGACACCAAGAGCGGCCTCGCCCGCAGCCTCCAGACGAGCCTGCTCCCGCAGACCCTGCCTTCGCTGCCGAACCTTCAGGCCACCGCCCGCTACCTGCCCGCCACCCGCGGAATGGACATCGGCGGCGACTTCTACGACCTGATCCGCCTCGACGACACCACCGCCGCGGCCGTCATCGGCGACGTACAGGGCCACAGCGTCCCCGCGGCCGCGCTGATGGGCCAGGTCCGCACGGCGGTCCGCGCGCAGGCCCTCGCCGGAGCGTCCCCCAGCGACGTCCTCGCCGGCGCCAACCGCCTGCTCACCGACCTCAACCCGGGCCTCTTCGCAAGCTGCCTCTACGTCGAGATCGACCTCGCCCGTGGCCGCGCCTGCCTGGCCACGGCGGGCCACCCGCCGCCGCTGCTGCGCGACCCCGAAGGGAAGACACGGACCCTGGCCGTGCCACCGGGACTGCTGCTCGGCATCGAACCGGTCTCCGACTACCGGTCCGCCGAGGTCACCCTGCTGCCCGGCAGCGTCCTGGCCCTCTTCACCGACGGGCTCGTGGAACGACGGGGCACCGACATCGGGGTGGCCATCGACGAACTCGCCCGCTTCCTTGCCGTCGGCGCCCGGGACCTCGAGGTGCTGGCCGATCAGCTCATGCAGGCGCTGCCCACGGGCGACCGGACCGACGACACAGCGCTGCTTCTGCTCCGGTCGATGCCCTGACCGCAGGGCAAGGCCGGCGGCTCCCGGTCCGGCGCCGGCCGCCCGCCGCCGAGACGGGGCCGCCCGCGCGGGCCGGGATGAGGCAGCCCAGGACGGCGGATTAGAGTCGGTCAGCATCCGCCCGCCCCCGCACACCGGAGTCCGCTTTGCGTCAGCAACTCACCGTCGTCACCGGCGGAAGCCGCGGCATCGGCGCCGCGGTCTGCGCCCGCCTCGCCGTGGAAGGCCACGACGTGGTCGTCGGCTACCGGTCCGACGAAGCCGCCGCGCACGAAGTCGCCAAGGCGGTGCGCGTGGCCGGCCGCCGGTCCCTGGCCGTCCGCGTCGACACCGCCGACGAGCAGTCCGTCGACCGTCTCTTCGACAGCGCGGCTGAACTGGGCACCGTCACAGGCCTGGTGAACAACGCCGGCATCAGCGGGCCCAACGGCCGCCTCGCGGACGCCGACGCGGAAGGGATGCGCCGAGCGCTGGAGGTCAACGTGTGGGGATATCTGCTCTGCGCCCGCCGTGCCGTCCGTGACATGACCGCCTCCGGCGGCGGTGTGATCGTCAACATCTCCTCCGCGGCCGCCACTCTCGGCAGCCCCGGCCAGTACGTGCACTACGCGGCCACCAAGGCGGCCGTCGACGCGATGACGACGGGGCTGTCGAAGGAGGTCGCCGCCGACGGCATCCGCGTCAACTGCGTGGCCCCCGGCACCATCTGGACCGAGTTCCACGAGGACCCGCAACGGCCCGCGAAGGTCGCGGTCAACGTGCCCATGGGCCGGGCCGGACAGCCGCAGGAGATCGCCGGCGCGGTCGCGTGGCTCCTCTCGCAGGACGCGTCGTACACGACGGGAGCGGTGCTGCGCGTCGCGGGCGGCATGTAGGCGCCGGCACCACGGGATTCGCCCTTCGCCGAAGCGGTCCCTCTTCCACCGGGATGGGTGTATCCGGACTGCCGCGCCTCCGCCGGGGCAGAAGAATCGGCCGAGTATGCCGAGGCGGCGGAGACTCTCCGGCGTCCGGCACCCCGTATCCGTGGAGGACGCATGAACCGGAAGAACTCCGGAGCCGAAGGCGGCATCCCCGGCAGGCCGTCGCCGCAACCGCCGACCGTCGACGAACCGACGGAGCCGAGGCAGCCGCTCCCGCCCAAACCGGACCAGAGCGGACCGGCGACCGTGAGCCCGACGGGACAGGAGACGGGAGCGGACCAGGCGGCCGTCGCCCAGGCCGGTCCGTACCTGACCACCGCACAGGGCGCCCGGCTCCCCGACAGCGACCACTCCCTGAAGGCCGGCAGCCGCGGCCCCGTCCTGCTGCAGGACCACCACCTGCGCGAGAAGATCACCCACTTCGACCACGAGCGCATCCCCGAGCGGGTCGTCCACGCGCGCGGCGCCGCGGCGCACGGCGTCTTCCAGGGCTACGGCACCGCCGCGCAGATCACCAAGGCGGCGTTCCTCGGCAAGGGCGTCGAGACGCCGGTCTTCGTACGCTTCTCCACGGTCCTCGGCTCCCGCGGCTCCGCCGACACGGTGCGCGACACCCGGGGCTTCGCCACCAAGTTCTATACGACAGAGGGCACTTTCGACCTCGTCGGCAACAACATCCCGGTGTTCTTCATCCAGGACGCCATCAAGTTCCCGGACATCATCCACGCCGGCAAACCGCAGCCGGACCGCGAGATCCCGCAGGCGCAGAGCGCCCACGACACGTTCTGGGACTTCGTCACCCTCCACACGGAGGCCACCCACCACACCTTGTGGAACATGTCCGACCGGGGCATTCCCCGCTCGTTCCGAATGATGGAGGGCTTCGGCGTCCATACGTTCCGGCTGGTCAACGCCGCCGGCGCCACGACGCTGGTGAAGTTCCACTGGAAACCGAAGCTCGGCGTGCACTCCATGGTGTGGGAGGAGGCGCAGATCACCGGCGGGATGGACCCCGACTTCCACCGCAGGGACCTCGCCGACGCGATCGAGGCGGGCGCCTACCCGCAGTGGGAACTGGCCGTCCAGACCTTCCCCGACACCCCGGAGCAGACGTTCGAGGGCATCGACCTGCTCGACCCGACGAACATCGTCCCCGAGGAGCTGGCGCCGGTACAGCCGATCGGACTGCTGACCCTGAACGCCAACCCGTCGAACTTCTTCGCGGAGACCGAGCAGGTCGCCTTCCACCCGGGCCACCTCGTCCCCGGCATCGACATCACGGACGACCCGCTGCTGTCCGGCCGGCTCTTCTCGTACCTGGACACCCAGATCAGCCGGCTCGGCGGCCCCAACTTCGCGCAGATTCCCGTCAACCGCACCCACGCACCGGTCAACGACATGCTGCGGGACGGCATGCACCAGACCGCCGTGCACCGGGGTGTGGCGCCCTACCGGCCCAACTCGCTCGACGCCGGCTGTCCGTTCCAGGCGGGGGCGGACCTGGGCGCCTACGTCGAGGTGCCCGTCGAGGTGCCGGCGGCGAAGAAGGTCCGCGAGGCGCCGGACTCGTTCGCCGACCACTTCAGCCAGCCACGCCGGTTCTGGCTCAGCATGTCGCCCGTGGAACGTGAACACATCATCGCCGCCTACTCGTTCGAGCTGGGCAAGTGCTATGAGCAGGCGATCAAGGAGCGCGGCCTGCGGGTTCTCGCCAACATCGACCCCGAGCTGTGCGCCGGCGTCGCCGCCGCCCTCGGCCTGCCCGCGCCCGGGCCCACGGAGCCCCTCGCGTCCGTGGAACCGAGCCCGGCGCTCTCCCAGATCGGACAGACCTGGCCGCTGGACGGCCGCGTCATCGGGATCGTCGCCGACGCCGGCTGCGACCTCGACGGGGTCCGTTCCGTACGGCGGGCCGTGCTGGCGGCGGGCATGGTTCCGTTGGTCGTCGGCCCCGACGGTGGCGCGCTCGGCGGCGGCGGGGATCCGGTGGCCGTGCAGCGCACCTTCGCCACGGCGCGCTCGATCGAGTTCGACGCTCTGCTGCTCGCCGGAGCCCCCGGCCCGGCCGACGACGCGATCGGCGTCCGCGACGCCAAGGCGGGCGATCCCGCGGCTGGACGCGGCGGCGCGTCCGACCCGAGGGTGCTGCTGATGCTGTCCGAGGCGTACCGGCACGGCAAGGCGATCGGCGGCTGGGCAGGCGCGGAAAGCGTGCTGGCGGCGGCCGGTGTGCCCGCCGGCGCGCCGGGCGTGGTGACCGGCCGCGGCGAGGAGGGCACGCTGGAGGAGATCAGCCGGCTCCTGGGCAGCCACCGCGTGTGGGAACGCTTCGCGGCCGCCTGAAACAAGCCGATACGGCCGCCCGGCCGGTCCCCGCAACGGGGGCCGGCCGGGCGGCGCAGTGCTGCCTACCGGTCGGACACCTCGCGCAGCACGCCTGTCTTGTCGATGCGGTGCTCCGGGTTGCCCTTGTCGTCGCGCCAGAAGTTGCCCGCCGCGTCGTCCTCGGGGGTCGCGCAGGTGGAGAGGGTGATCATCGCCTTGGTGGGCCGCTCGCCGGGGTGGCCCGGTACCGCGGCCCGCTGCTCGGCGAGCGAACGCTCCGAGCGGAACGACGTCTGACGTGTCTCGGTGATCACGTACTCGTACACCGAACCACCCGCGGTCACGAACACGGAATCGCCCTTGTCGAGCGCCGGGAGGTCCCGCATGGGTCCGCCGGCGGAGAGGCGGTGCGCGGTGACCAGGTAGTTGCCGACCTCGCCCGGTCCCACGCCGCCCCGTTCGCCGTACGGACTCGCGGCCACACCCCGGTTCTGGATCCGGGTGCCCGGCCAGTCGTCGGTCGTGCCCTCGTACGGCACGACACGCAGGTCCTCCAGGCCGATGGCCGGGACGGACAGCACCGCGGTATCGGTGCGGGGATCGAACGCCGGGGCCGGCGGTTCCGTGGAGACGGGCGCACCGGAGCCCGGGGCGGATGTGGCGGGGCCCGGCACGCCGGCCGTGGCCGATGCCGGTGCCGCGGCGCTGACGGCGGCCTTGCCGGACGTGCCGGAGCTTTCGGCCGCTCCGGCGCCGGCACAGCCGGTGAGGAGGACGGCCACGCCTGCGAAGGTGGCGGGTGCTGTTCGGGGGAGCATCATGGGCAGCCGGAATCCGTAGCCGGGAACGGCAGGCACGACAGAGCCGCCGTCTCCTGTATGCGCTGAAAACACCACGATCCGACCAGATGTTCCCCTCGTCCGTCAATGCCCGCCGCCCCGGCACCGTGCCCTCGCTGTCAGTGCCCCGTGCCAGCATGGGGACCGTGACGAACCCGGCTCATCTACGGCAGCTGCGCCTCGCGAAGGACGCGATGGACCGCGACTGGGCCGAGCCGCTCGATCTCGACGCGATCGCCGCCCACGCCGGATACTCCCGCTACCACTTCGTCCGCGCCTTCAAAGCCGTCTACGGGCAGACACCCGGCCAGTACCTGTCCCGCCGCCGGGTCGAACGGGCGGAGGAGATGCTCCGCACCGCGAACCTCTCCGTCACCGAGATCTGCACGCTCGTCGGCTTCACCAGCCTCGGCACGTTCTCCGCCCGTTTCAAGAAGCAGACCGGACTCTCACCGAGCGAGTACCGCGCCAGGCACGTGGGCCGCGGCGCCGCCCTCATCCCCGGGTGCTACGCGATGCTCTGGGCCGGCGGTTTCTCCCCGTCCCGTGTTCCGGACAGGCCCAGCAATTCTGAAGAAGCAGGCTGAGGCCCCCGCTGCCTACGGTGGCAGGGCCGCAGAAACCTCTCATCCAGGAGCACGAAATGATCAAGGGCCTCGCCATCTCCACCGTCTGGGTGCTCGACCAGGACCGCGCGAAGGAGTTCTACACGCAAAAGCTCGGCCTCGAGGTGCGTACGGACATGACCATGGGCGAGGGAGGCATGCGCTGGCTGACGGTGGGCGCCAAGGACCAGCCCGATGTGGAGCTGACCCTGATGGTGCCGACCGCGTCCTCCATGGACCCCGAGTCCGCCGAGGCCATGACGACCCTCGTCTCCAAAGGCGTCCTCGGCGCGGGTGTCCTGGCCACCGACGACATCCACGGCGATTACGAGAGGCTCAAGGCACGCGGCGTGGAGTTCCTCCAGGAGCCGCAGGAGCGCCCTTACGGCACCGAGGCGATCTTCCGCGACGACTCGGGCAACTGGTTCTCGTTCACCCAGCGCCGCCAGGGCGGCGACCTCGACCCCGGCAAGGACTGGGCCTGCTGAGACGTCCGGGCACCGGCCGGGCCGGGCATGAGGACGTTCCGGACGCGGCGGGCAGGCGCCGGCGGGGCCTCACGCCTGCCGGGCCGGAGCGGGTCCGGCCTCCAACGCGTACAGCAGCTGCTGTGTCTGGGCCGCGAGCCCGCCCACCGCGGTCGCCGTCTCATGGTCGTGCGCCAGCAGGTGGCGCTTGAGCAGGCGATGGGCCTCCCAGGCCCGGCCCATCGCCTCCTTGCGCACGTCGCCGTCGAGCGGCGGGGCGACGGCCAGCGCGGCCCGGTCCGCCTCGCAGACGTCCGCCATGGCGCGGAAGAGCTCAGGCAGGCAGCGCAGGGCGGGCTCGGGCGGCGAGGCGAGGCTGCGCCACTCACCGGTCGTGTCCACCAGAGTCGCCGTGACCGACTCGAGCCGGTCGGCGAGGTCCGTCCAGTACGTGTCCCAGTGGCCCGGCGGCGGGGCCGGGTGGCGCCGCAGCCGGTGCCCCGGATTGAAGCGGTAGCTCTCCTGCGTCCACCCGCGGGCGCTGCGCAGGTCCTGGACGGGGCCGCCGAGCCGTCGGGCCCCCTCGTGCCACTGCTCGGCGCTCGTACGGTCGTGGCCGCTCTCCACGTCGTCGGCCATGGCGCGCAGCAGATCCGTGCTGTCACGGCCGAGCCGGTCGAGGCTGTCCCGCACATCGCGGAGGTGGACCGGGGGCAGGACCAGGGCGTTCACGCCGATGCCGATCACCGCTCCGACGAGTGCCTCGAAGAGGCGGTGGGCGATGGCCGTCCCGGAGAAGGAGCTGTACGCGAGCACGAAGATGGCGGTCGTCGACGCGTAGACGCCCTGGTCGCCGAAGCGCGAGTAGTTGCCCAGCAGCACCGCCGGTGGAAGGGCGAGGGCCATCGCCGCCATGGTGTTGCCGGTCAGCGCGGCCGCCCCGGTCGCCAGCAACGTGCCGAGCGCGATGACGACGAGTTGCTGTGTTCCGGCCCGGAGCGAGCGGTAGACGGTGCTCTGCACGAGGACCACCGCCGTCCACGGGGCCATCAGAGCCATCGGCGCCTTCCACCACCAGCCGACCAGCGCCCACGCGAGGACGGCGGCGCCGGCGGCCTTCAGCGACTGGACCGCCAGGTCCCGCTCCGGCCCGGCCTCCGTCACGGCCCTGCGTACGGAGGTCCACACCGCGGACAGCTCCCACGCCGCCCAGCGCCGCAAGGCCACCGGTCACCTCCACTTCGTGCACCGTCACCGGCCGGCCCGGCCGGACGCGACAACCATCACGGCGTCACAGGGTCCATGCACGTGTAACCAGCGGACGTCCGCCGAACCCTCCCACTGCGCCGACGGTCGCAGCCGTGCCCCGCAGGAGCGGTCGGCCGGCGTCGCTCAACAGCCACTACGCGGTGGCCACGAGCCCGTCCCGCCGGTGGGACCGTCGGGTGAGAGCGCGGCCGGCGCACTGCCCGTGTCCGGGCGGAAGCCGATGATCGCCTGCCGGTCGCTGGTCGCGCCGAGCAGGTCGTGCGGCCGGGCCCGGCGTCAGCAGATCACGTTCAGCGCGCCCGGCTGGACCCTGACCGTCACGGGAAGGGCCGCGTCGACCTCGCCGTCCGCGCCGTACGGCACGCTCCGGTCGGCCTCGATGCGGATCTCCCTGCCTCTGAGGATCTCCACCTGCGGGCGCTCGAGGTGCGCCCCCGTCTTCAGCTCGTTCATCATCGCGAAGAACAGCCGCTTGGGGGCGTGACCGATGACGACGACGTCCAGCAGGCCGTCGTCGAGCCGCGCGCCCGGCGCGATGTTGCGACCGAAGCCGTAGAAGCCCGAGTTGGCCGCGACGACCGTGTAACCGCGCCGTTCGTGCTCGGTCCCGTCGACGGTTATGCGGTATGTGGCGGGCCGCCAGCCGAGCACGGCCCGCAGTCCGCCCGCGTAGTAGGACGCGGCGCCCCGCAGCAGCCGCGAGGCGTTGGCGTGGTGGTTGGCCACCGCGTCCACGCCCGCGTACACGCTGCCCAGCACCGACGTCCCGGCGTGGACGGCGGAGGTGACCTCGATGGTGTCGACCGGCCGCGGTGGGCCGTTCAGCAGCAGGTCCGCCAGCTCCTTTGTCCGTGAGGGCAGGCCGAGCGCCCGGGCGAAGTCGTTGCCGCGCCCGGCGGGGACGACACCGAAGACGGCGTCGGAGCCGCTGAGCGCCCCGCCGACGCGGCCGGCCATGCCGTCACCGCCGACGGCCAGCACGACGTGCCCCTGCCCGGCGGCCTGCCGTGCCACCTCCTGGGCGTGCTCCAGACTGCGGCTGTACTGCGTGTCGAACCGTGCCCCGGCCTCCCTCAGGAGGCGGGCCAGCGGGAGCAGGGCCGCCGTGCCGCTCGACCCGCCCGCGGCGGGATTGACGACGGCGGTGAACTGTCGCATGAATGCGCCTCCGGAAGGCAGGGGGCCGGTCAGCGGACGGGGATGAGCACGCCGGGGTTGAGTGTCCCGGCCGGGTCGAGCTCGGCCTTGAGGGCCTGAAGGATACGGACCCCGAGCGGGCCGATCTCCCGCGCGTACCAGTCGCGGTGGTCGGTGCCGACGCCGTGGTGGTGGCTGATGGTGCCCCCGGCCGCGATGATCGCGTCGTTGGCGGCCCGCTTCGCCGGCGCCCAGTGAGCCACCGGGTCGTCCCCCTGCGCGCTGACGACGGTGAAGTACAACGACGCGCCGTTCTCGTACACATGGGAGATGTGGCACATCACCAGGGGAGGAGTTCCGGCCTCGGTCAGCGTGCCGGTGAGCGCCTGGCGCACCGCCTCGTAGAGCCCCGGCAGGGCGGACCAGAAGCACGCCGTCTCCAGCGTCTCCGCGAAGGCGCCCGCGTCGAGCAGCGAGTCGCGCAGGTAGGGCGCGTCGTACCGGCCGTGCGCCCAGCGCTCGCCGGGCTCTTCGCCGACGTACTCGCCACCGCAGGCGAGCAGCACCTCCCGGGCCCGGGCGCGCCGGTCGGCGGTGTCCCGCGCGGTGCCCTCGTAGCCGGCGATCGCCATACAGCCGGCGGGTGTCCCGCCCTCCTGCGTACTGCCGATCCGGTCCGGCTGGGCCAGGCCCACGAAGGTCTCCGTCTCGTCCGACAGTCGCAGCACGGTCGGACGGGGGCCGTCCTGGGCGAGCCTGCGCAGGGCCGCGGCGCCGGCCTCGAACGACGCGAAGCGCCAGCCCTCGTAGACCCGGGTCTCCGGCAGCGGCCGGATGCGTACGGTCACGGAGGTGATCACCCCGAGAGCGCCCTCGGAGCCGAGGACGAGCTGCCGCAGGTCGGGGCCGGCGGCGGAGCGCGGGGCCCGCCCGACCTCCAGGGTTCCTTCCGGGGTGGCGAGGGTGAGGCCGAGCACCATCTCGTCGAAGCGGCCGTAGCCGGCGGAAGCCTGGCCGCTGGAGCGGGCCGCGGCGAAACCGCCCACGGAGGCCCACTCGTAGGACTGCGGGAAGTGGCCGAGCGTCCAGCCCAGCTCGCCGAGCAGTTCCTCGCACCGCGGTGCGCGCATGCCCGGCTGGAGGACCGCCGTGCGGGAGATCTCGTCGACGGAGAGCAGCGCGTCGAGCCGGCGCAGGTCCAGCGCGACGAAGCAGTGCTTGCCCTCGGGGGCCAGCCCGCCGACGACGGACGTGCCGCCGCCGAAGGGGACGACGGCCACCGCGTGTTCGGCGCACGCCCGCAGGACGGCCGTCACCTCGTCGTGGCTGCCCGGCAGCACGACGGCCGCCGGGATGTCGTCGACCTCGCCGGCCCGGATGCGCAGCAGGTCGGGTGTGGACTTGCCACGGGTGTGCCGGACACGGCTCTCCGCGTCGGTGCGCACATACGCGTCCCCGCCCACGCACTCGGTGAGCGCCGCGCGTGCGGCGGCGGTGAGCGCGGACGGCGGAACGTCGATCGCCTCGAGCGAGGCAGGGCCGCTTTCGCGCGGTGTCACGCCGAGCAGATCGCGCAGCAGGCCGGTCACCGTGTCCGGCAGCGGGGCTGCCTTGGCCGGGTCGCCCCAGCCGCTCCACAACATGTCCACTGGGGCTGTTCCTCACCATCGGTTACGCGGGGGGTTCGCGGGGCGTACTGCCGCGCGGCCTGCACTGCATTACACTGTGACAGATGACGCCCATTCGTCACAACCACTCGGACGGAGATGCCGTCCTCGACGCGGCCCGCGACTGCGTCCTCGCCGTCGGCGTACGCCGGACCACCCTCACCGACGTCGCCCGGCGCGCAGGAGTCTCCCGCATGACCCTGTACCGCCGCTGGCCCGACGTGCGCACCCTCGTCGGCGACCTGATGACCAGGGAGTGGATCGCCCTCGCCGTCGGCGCCATGCCCGAACCGGAACCAGGCGCACCCGCACGACAGAGGCTGGTCGAGGGCCTGGTCGGCGGCGTCACCGCCTTCCGCGCCCACCCGCTCTTCCACAAGATCATCGACGTGGACCCCGAGCTGCTGCTCCCGTACATCCTCGACCGGCGCGGCGCCAGCCAGGACGCGCTGCTGGGACTCATCGCGGGCGGCCTGGCAGAGGGCCACGCCGACGGCTCGGTGCGCAGATCCCACCCCGACCGGCAGGCCCGCTCGTTGCTGCTCGTCGTGCAGTCCTTCGCGCTCTCCCTGCGCACCATGACCGAGGAGGACGAGCCCGAACTCGCCGACACGGCCTTCCTCGACGACCTGCGGACCATCCTGGAGAGGACCCTCACACCATGAGCCGCCCGAGCCGTTCGAGCCGCCCGGACCGTGCCGCCGGGGCGGCAGCCGGGCCCCCGCTCCAAGCACCGCGGGCGGCGTCCCTGAACGCCGGACGCCGCAGCCGCGAACTGGCCCGGCTCGCCGAAGGGGCCACCGTCGACGTCCTCGTCGTCGGTCTCGGAGCCACCGGCGCCGGAGCCGCCCTCGACGCCGCCTCCCGCGGACTCACCGTCGCCGCGATCGACGCCCACGACCTCGCCTTCGGCACCTCACGCTGGAGCTCCAAACTCATCCACGGAGGCCTGCGCTACCTTGCCACCGGCCACCTCGACGTGGCCCACGAGAGCGCCGTCGAGCGCGGCATACTCATGGAACGCACCGCCCCCCACCTCGTACGCCCGCAGCCCTTCGTCCTGCCGCTCACCCCTCTCGTCTCCCGCGGCCAGGCCGCCGTGACCTGGGCGGGGCTGCGCGCCGGCGACCTCCTGCGGGCCTCCGCCCGCACCTCGCGCACCACCCTCCCCGGACCCCGCACGCTCTCCGCCGTCGAGACCCGGCACATGGCGCCCGTGCTCCGGCCGACGGGGCTGCGCGGCGGCCTGCTCTCCTGGGACGGCCAACTTACCGACGACGCCCGCCTGGTGACCGCCGTCGCCAGGACCGCAGCCGCCCACGGCGCCCACATCCTCACCCGGACCCGCGCGCTCGCCGTGAGCGGAACCGGCGCCCGCGTCCGCGACGAACTCACCGGTGAGGAACTGGAGATCCGGGCCCGCACCGTCATCAACGCCGCAGGCGTATGGGCGGGCGGCCTGGTCGACGACGTCCGGCTGCGACCCTCCCGCGGCACCCATCTCGTACTGCGCTCCGAGGACTTGGGCGGCCTCACCGCCGGCATGCACATCCCGATCCCCGGGGAGTCCAACCGTTTCGTCCTCGTCCTGCCGCAGGGCGACGGCCGGGTGTACGTCGGACTCACCGACGAACCGGTCGAAGGGCCGGTGCCCGACGTGCCGGACGTGCCGGAGACGGACATCGGCTTCCTTCTCGACGTCCTCGGCTCGGCCCTCGACGTACCCCTGCGCCGCGACGACGTGGTCGGCGCCTTCGCCGGCCTGCGGCCGCTCCTGGACACCGGCCCGGCGGCAGGCTCCGCCGGACCCGGCCGGACGGCCGACATCTCCCGCAGGCACGCGATCCTCACCTCGGCCGGCGGTGTCGTCACCGTCGTCGGCGGCAAGCTCACCACGTACCGGCGCATGGCCCAGGACGCGGTGGACGCCGCACTCGTCTCCGGCGGCGTGAGCGCCGGCCCCAGCCGCACCGCCGGCCTGCCGCTCGTGGGGGCCGCCCCGGCGGGCGTGCTCGCCCGCCTGGAAGCGCCCCGGCGCCTGGTCCGCCGCTACGGAGTGGAGGCACCCGCCGTCCACGCCCTCGGCCTCGCGGACCCGGTCCTGGCCGCGCCCGTCGTCCCGGGCCACCCCGTCACCAGGGCCGAACTCGTCTGGGCGGTACGGCACGAGGGCGCCCTCGACGCATCGGACGTGCTGGACCGGCGGACCCGCATCGGTCTCGTCGACGAGGACCGCCGGGCGGCGCAGGACGCGGCCCGCGAGGCGCTGGAACGCTGCTCGCTCTGACCTGCCCCGGCCGGCGGTGGACCTCGGCCGGGGGGGGGCGGTTCCCGGCGGCGGCGGATCTCTGCCGGGCCCGGCACTTCAGGTGCCGACGCCGCACAAAGCACGGCATGGGAGTGCTGTCCGTCCTCGCGGACGCCGCCGTCACCCTGTCGCGCTGACGCGTCCGGCGGCGCGGGCAGGGCACGGTCACGGCGCGCCACGGGGACGGCTGCGCGCCTTCGGCCCGCGCGGCCACCGGTGGCTCGCCCGGCGGCATCCTCCGCTCCCAGCGGTGGTTCAGCCGGCGGCGCCTTCGATCCTGATCCGCACCTGCTCCTCGAGCCGCCTCAGGCTCTGGTCGAGGGCGTCGTTCACGGCCTTCTCACCGGGGTCGTGCGACTCGTCGAAGAACGACAGGTGGACGGTGACCTCGCTGGCGCCGGAGCCGATTCCGGCGACCTGGAGCCATCCGGCGTAGGCGCCCCCGTTCCGCGTGCCCCACTCGACCCGCATCTGGTCCTTCTCGGCCTTCAGGAGCGCGGGGGTGTCCTCGTCCGTGCGGTCCTCGTGCACGGTGACCGCGGGCAGTTCCTCGGCCCTGACGTGCAGGGCCTCGGGCAGCCAGCTGTCGAGCTGGTCCACGCGGGCCGCCTGGTCGTAGACATGCTCGGGGAGAGCGGGCATCGTGTGGGAACGCTCATATTCGCTCATCAGTTCACCAATCCTTGCCGATCCATGGAAAACGGAATCCTCGACGAACGCTTGCCCCGACGGCGCGACGTGAAGCTCCGACACCCGTCGGCCCACCCGTTCGCCGGGATGTCCTGAATCGAGGAGGTTTGGAGTGTCGCCTCGGTCACGTTGGGGCCATGGTGTGAAACCTGTGGGGCTGATGGTGCGTCTGTCTTGACGGCGCCGGGAGGCAGCGGAAGGCAGCGAAGGGGTGGCGGGGGTGCCGCCGCGGAGCTGTCGGCCGGTGGCCTCAGGTGGGGGAGCCGTAGAGGAACAGCATTCACATGGTCACGGTGCGTAATGAAACCATTACTTCTCAAACACGTACTGTCACATGAGGAGCCCGGGCAGGCGCGCACGGGCAGGGGAGGAAAAGACATGAAACCGTTCGCGTGGAACTATGCACGCCCTGCCGAGCCGGCCACGGGCATCACGCCCTATGCGTACGACGCCACCTTGCAGTTGAACGTGCTGCCCGACGGGAGGCCCGCCATCATGGACCGGGGTCTGCTCGCCGCTGCGGGGACGACGACCTCCAAGGCCGGCTCCGCGACCCACTTCGACGACTGACCGGCGTGCGACGTGACAGTGCTGGTGCTCACGTGCGAGGCGGATGTCACCGCTGACATGGTCGTGGCGGAACTGCACGAACAGGGCGTCCCGCTCGTCCGGTTCGACCCCGCCGACCTCCCTGGCACAGGGGCTCTCTCCGCGGAGTACGTGCGCGGGGAGTTCCGCGGCTATCTGTCGATCGGCGGCCGTGTGGCGAGCATGCAGGGCCTGCGGTCCGTCTGGATCCGCAGGCCCGGTGAACCGGCGGCACACGCCGCCGAACCGTCCGAATGGCTGAGCGTCGAGACCGCCCACGCCCTGTACGGAATGCTCGACTGCACGGGCGCGCGGTGGATGAACCATCCCAGCGCCGCGGCCAAGGCCCGGCGCAAACCCTGGCAGTTGCGTGTCGCGCACCAGAGCGGCTTCCCGGTGCCGGCCACGCTGCTCACCACCCATCCGTCGATGGCCCGTCAATTCGCCGAGCAGTACCGGAACGTGGTCGTGAAGTCGGTGTCCGGGAAGTCGCCCGGGGATCCGCCGATGGCGCTGCCCACCACGCTCGTGCCGCCGGACGCCGACTTCTCCGGGGTGGCCGCGGCGCCGACGCTGTTGCAGCGTTATGTCGCCAAGCGTGCCGATGTCCGGTTGACCAGTGTGGGGGACCAGCACTTCGCCGCGCGCAAGGCGGCGGAGCCGGGTCAGGTCGACGGCCGTTACGGGGACACGGGCCACGAGTGGGAACCGGTGGAAGTGCCGGCCCAGGTGGCCAGGGCCGTCGAGGCGTACAAGAAGCAGGCCGAACTCGCTTACGGTGCCTTCGACTTCGCGGAGGACTCGACGGGCACGTGGTGGTTCCTCGAGTGCAACCAGGGCGGGCAGTTCGGCTTCGTGGAGCTGGAGACAGGGCTGCCGATAGCGCGGGCGGTCGCGTCGTGGCTGGGGGCCGAGCCGGCCTGATGGGGCGGTGCCGCTGCGGTCCCGGCCGGGGCGGCGAGTCGAGGCTTCAGCGCTCCGCGGTCTCAGGGCGTGGCCGCGCTGTTCCGGTGCGGCTGCTCAGGTGCGGCCGCGCCGCCACTCGTCGACGACGGTTTCCACGTCGTAGGGCTTCAGCCCGAGGGGCGGGCCTGGTGGTGGTCGGCGGATCGCTGCCGCGATCTTCTGGTTGATGTCCTCCACGATGCGCCGCACCGTGGACTCCGACGGTGCCCGCGCGATTTTCTCCAGGGCCTCTTCCGCCTCTTTGCGCAGCGCGAGCGTCGGAGGCAGGAAACCGAGCCCCTCGCGGTGCATCTTCCCCTTGATCCACCACATCTCGTCGTACGCGTCACCGGTGGCGGGAAGAGGCCTGCCGAAACCGGGCAGATCACGGAACTCGCCGCGCTCCGCGGCTTCGCGGATCTGTTTGTCGACCCAGGACTCGAAGCTGACGCCTGGCGGTTTGCGCTCGGTCATGCGCTCCAGCGTACGTCGCCGTCCTGCCCCACCGGGTCGGTCTGCGGACACCCGAATGTGCCCTGTCCAGGACGCGGCTACGAGCCCGCCCGCCGGCCTTTGGCCGTGTTCGCCCCCGCCGGTATGGCCACTCACCGTCACGGGCGATCTTTGGGGCCGCGGAGGCGGCGGACCTGTTGTCGCCAGGGCCCGCAGCGCACTCGGAACCCCTGGCGGTGGGGGCGGCAGCGCGACGCCGCGCGGCGGGCCCGCCTTGTCGTGGTGGGCCGAACGCGAAGCGGAAGCAATGGTTCCGTGACATCCGCCACAGCGGGTTCCGGGCATCAGGAGGGGCGATAGTAGAAGGCGCGCTTGGTGACATAGGGTTATTTGTCCCTTTCGGTAGGGACATACCCCCGCGCGGCGTTCGATGGCCTTCGATCCTCCTGGCGCATGTGCCCGCCTTCCCGCTGTCGAAAGGGATTTGGCGGGGCGTCAAAAGGTCCGGGAGGTTCCGTGTGCGGGGCCAGCACGCCCTTGCGTCCATGGCAAGGGCGGACCGGGTCTACGACCCGCGGTAGTAGTTGCGCTCGTTGCCCTCCGTGCGCGGCCGTCCTAACAATGGCTGCCCCGCAAACGGCGCCGCCGCAGGTCGCACACAGACGGGCCCGGGCCAACAGATCTCGGTGGCGCTCCGCGATGACAATTGAGGTCACACATGAGCAAGCACCGCAGAACGACGCACTACCGGAAAATAACCATCGCCGCTGTCGCCGTGGCAGCCGTGGGCGTGCCCTCCGCCGCCATGGCCTGTATGGACACACAGGGCAGCCAGGACAGCCGGTCCCACGACAGATGGCAGAGTGCGCATCACGGCCAGCGGTGGGACGGGGACGAGTCGGGTCGCCGGTGGGACGGGGGCAAGTGGGACCGCAAGCCGGCCGGGCACGGGTCGCCGAGCCCCACCACGACGCCGACCACACGGAAGCCGGCCACGCCGAAACCGGTGGCGCCGAAGCCGACCGCGTCGAAGCCGGCGGCACCCAAGCCGGTGGCACCCAAGCCCTCCGTGACCAAGCCGGCAGCACCCGAGCCGACCGCGCCGTCGACGACCCCGTCGACCGCGCCGTCCACGGCGGCGCCTGCGTCCGGCGACGTGGCCCGCGTCGTGGCGCTCGTCAACAGTGAGCGCAGCAAGGCCGGATGTTCCCCGGTGACGTTGAACGCGAAGCTGAGCAAGGCCGCGCAGGATCACAGCGAGGACATGGCAGCCCACCGGAACATGTCCCACACGGGCTCCGACGGGTCCGACGCGGGCGCCCGGATCACGCGCGCCGGATACAGCTGGAGCACGTACGGCGAGAACGTCGCCTACGGTTACGCGACTCCGGAGAGCGTCATGGCGGCCTGGATGGCCAGCCCCGGTCACAAGCGCAACATCCTCGACTGCGGGTTCAAGGAGATCGGCGTCGGCCTCGCACAGCCCGACAGCTACTGGACGCAAAACTTCGCCACGGCCCGATAGGCGCCACCGCGAAAAGCCGGCGCGTCGGCGCGAGGCCCTGCCGTGCTCGAGCGGCGGGGCCTCGCCGCGCGTCCGCGCCGGCGAATACCGCGCTGCCCGGCACGGTGTCCCACGCCTGTGTCAGGACGCCCCGTGGGGCGGCGTGCTGAAGAACGAGACAGGGCGTTCCAGGCGCTCGCCGTCCAGGACGATGTCGACGGACTCGTTGTAGAAGGCCACCCGGTCCTTGATGATCGCCACGGCCGGCAGGGGATCGGGGTAGCTCCAGGCGATGTCGGGCCGTACGTCGCCGCTCCCCGCCCACGACCAGTAGTCCGTGGCCACCCCCTTGTACGGGCAGCGGGTCAGCGAACCGGTCGGGGTGAACAGGTCGAGGCGGACGTCCTCGCGCGGGAAGTAGTAGCGGACCGGCAGGTGCGTCTCGAACAGCAGGACGGGCGTATGCGTGTCCGCCACGACTGTGCCCTCGATCTCCACCTGGACGTGCCGGCTGCTGGGCAGGGCGTCCACCCGCTTATGGGGATCACGAGGGTGCACGAAGATCTCCTCGTCCTCTTCGTACCAGTGGTCGAGCACGTCCCGGCCGAACCATTCGAAACTGACGTGACCCGCCAGTTCCTCGCCGGGATAGGTCCAGGCCGCCGCCGGGACGGTCCCGTCGGCGAGCACGAGATCGTAGAAGAGCGTCGCGCCCGCATGACGCCGGGGGTTGGCCGGCCGTGCGGTCTCCCGTAGCAGATCCATGCGCACGTCGCCGGCCGGAAAGGCGTACAGCGGTACGGGACGGCCGGGCTCCCACACAAGAACCGGCCGGCGGCTGTCCACGATCGTGACGTCCCCCTTCGTGGCACGCACCCAGCGTTCACTCGGCTCCCAGATCACGCTGTCGATCGTCTCGGGCCGACGTCGTGCGACCGGCACGGACGGCGCGTCCCGGTGGGGTGTGGTCATCGCTCTCTCCCTCCTCGCTCCGGCGCGGCCCGCCGGGGGCGATCGGCAACCGGCGCCTCGGTCCCGCGCCGTCGTCCCTGTCCACGCTGCTCCGGATCACGGTCACCCGCAAACGTCCTCTCCGACTCGAGCCCGGCCGACCCGGCGCGCCTTCGGCGGCAGGGCGGAGGGCGGTTCTTGACTTGGAGTGCACACCAAGACCTAGCGTTGATGGCACGGCCGCACCGGGAAGGTGCAGGGACGCCCCGGGCCTCCCGTGCCTTCGCGCCGAGCGCCGGGCCAGGGCTCCGGACAGACGCCGACGCGCCGCACAAGCACGCGACGAGCCACGGACGCCGCGCCCACCGAACGGAAGACCAAGACCGCAACGAAAGGCTTCGACGAACATGAAGCAGCGCAAGCTTCGGGACCTTGAGGTGTCCGCCCTCGGTCTCGGCTGCATGGGGATGTCCGCTTTCTACGGTTCCACGGACGAGGACGAAGGCGTCAGGACCATCCAGCGCGCCCTCGAGATCGGTGTCACCTTCCTCGACACCGCGCAGATGTACGGACCGCTCACCAACGAGACGCTGGTGGGACGCGCGGTCAGGGGACATCGGGACGAGTACGTGATCGCGACGAAGTTCAACTACCGGATGGACGACGCCGTCCCGGGTGACATGAGCACGGTGGGGCGGCAGGACGGTTCCGCGGAACACGTACGCAGTTCGATCGACGGATCGCTCGAGCGGCTCGGGACGGACTACATCGACCTGTACTACCAGCACCGTGTCGACCCCCGCGTGCCGATCGAGGAGACCGTCGGCGCCCTGGCGGAGCTCGTCGCGGAGGGCAAGGTGCGCCACATCGGACTGAGTGAGGCGGGGGCGGAGACGATCCGCCGCGCCAACGCCGTCCACCCGATCACGGCCGTCCAGACCGAGTACTCGCTGTGGACCCGCGACCCGGAGGCCGAGGTGCTGCCCACGTGCCGTGAGCTCGGCATCGGGTTCGTCCCCTACTCACCGCTGGGGCGCGGTTTCCTCGCGGGCCGGTTCTCCTCTCCCGACGAGCTCGACGCGGGAGACTTCAGGCGCAGCGGCCCGCGCTTCACCGGCGACAACCTCAAGACGAACCTCACGCTCGCCGAGAAGGTCAAGGAGATCGCCGCGGAGAAGGGGGTCACAGCGGCACAGCTCGCGATCGCCTGGGTGCTGGCACAGGGCGACGACCTGGTCCCGATCCCGGGCACCAAGCGTCGTGCCTACCTCGAGCAGAACGCCGCCTCGCTGGACGTCGAGCTGACCGAGGGCGACCTCGCACGCATCGCCGCCGAGCTCCCCGAGCCGGCCGGCGAGCGCTACGACGAGGCCGGGATGGCGGCGGTGGACCTCTAGGGACCGATGCCCGGAAATGTCCACGCAGCACCGGCCGGGCGCCGGTCCGTGAAACCGGTGTCCGGCAGTCTCCCCGGAAACGTCACCTCAGCGACACCGCATGTCGTCTCCCGCCACCGGCCGGCCTGGGCCATCATGAGCCGCCATCGGACGACAGCAGTCTGCGAAGAGGTGAACCCATGGCAGGGCTCCGGACGGGCCAGGGCGTATTGCGCCGTAAGCCCATTGAACAGATCGAAGAAGGCGTTCCGAGCGAACAGCTCTCCAGAACGCTGGGCCTCGGACAGCTGACGGCCATCGGTGTCGGCGGCATCATCGGCGCCGGCATCTTCGCCTTGGCCGGCGCCGTCGCGAACGGCACCGCGGGGCCCGCGGTGCTCGTCTCGTTCCTGATCGCGGGCGTGGCGAGCGCGGCCGCGGCCTTCTCGTACGCCGAGTTCGCGGGCCTGATCCCGAAGGCGGGTTCGGCCTACACCTACGGCTATGCCGTGCTCGGCGAGCTGGCGGGCTGGTTCATCGGCTGGGACCTGCTGCTGGAGTACACGGCGATCGTGGCCGTCGTCGCCATCGGCATCTCGGGCTACTTCGGCTTCCTCCTGGGGGCGCTGGGGGTGGACCTGCCCGCGTGGATGCTGGGCGCGCCGGGCACGGGGGAGGGGCACCAGGTGGATCTGTTCGCCGTGGTCCTGTGCCTGTTCACCGCGTACCTGCTCACCCTCGGGATCAAGAACGCGGCCCGGTTCGAGACGGTCGTCGTGGTGTTGAAGGTCCTGGTCGTCCTGCTGGTGATCGTGGTCGGCTTCTTCCACATCGACACCGCCAACTACAACCCGTTCTTCCCGTACGGCGTCGGCGGGGCGTTCACGGGTGCGGCGACCGTCTTCTTCGCGGTGTTCGGGTACGACGCCATGTCGACGGCGGCAGAGGAGTCCAAGGACGCACAGCGCCACATGCCGAAGGCGATCATCTACTCGCTGGCGATCTCGATGGTGCTGTACGTGCTGGCCTGTCTGGTGCTGACGGGCATGCAGAACTACTCGGAGATCGACCCGGAGAGCGGCTTCTCCACGGCCTTCGAGTCGGTGGGCCTGCCCGGTCTCGCGAACCTCATCGCGGTGGGCGCGATCATCGGCATCCTCACCGTGATGTTCACGTTCATGCTGGGTGTGACACGGGTGTGGTTCTCGATGAGCCGCGACGGGCTGCTGCCGCACTGGTTCGCGAAGACGCATCCGACGCGGCACGTGCCGGTGCGGGTGACGTGGATCGTCGGGGTGGGCTCGGCGCTCATCGCCGGATTCCTGCCGATCGGCGAGGCAGCGGAGCTGACGAACATCGGCATTCTGCTGGCGTTCGTCGTGGTGTGCATCGCGGTGATCGTGCTGCGCTACCGGCAGCCGGACCTGCCGCGGAAGTTCCGCTGCCCCGGGATGCCGTTCGTCCCGGCGATCGGTGTCGCGTTCTCGCTCTGGCTGATCACGTTCCTCGCGTGGCAGACCTGGCTCCGGTTCGCGGTGTGGCTCGCGATCGGCCTGGTGATCTACTTCGGCTACTCGTACCGGAACTCGAACCTGGCGCGGGAGAGCGGGACAGGGCAGAAGCGGCCGTGACACGCGGGCGACCGGGTACGGGCGCTCCGTCCCTGGTGATCCCTCACTGGAGCAGGCGCTTCACACGCTTCTGCCGTGCTCGCGGACCGCGATCCTGGCGAGCTTCGTCAGCATCATGCCGTTGCGGATCGCGACGACGTAGTCCACGGGGAGTCCGTGCATCCGGGTGCCGGGGCCGCGGAGAGGATGCCAGTCGAGAATGACGAGGGTGTGCTCGCCCCAGGGGATCAGGTTCATGGCGATGCGGGCCGCGCCGAAGGGATCTGCCTTCGCCTCCAGTTCCAGTCGCCGGCGCGGTTCGCAGATGCGGACGACGCAGGTGTCGTCGAGGGTCAAGGAGCCGACCCCGACCCGGACTTGCAGACGGGCGCCCACTTCCGGCCAGTCCGGGTCCGCGGCAAGAACCTGCTGGGTTCCCGTCACCCACTCCCCGTAGCGATGTCCGTCGGAAAGCAGACTCCAGACCTCGGAGGGGGAGGTCAGGATCAGACGACGGTTCCGGGCCATGACGACACGCCCTTCTGGTGAATGGAGGAGTCACGGAGGTGCCGCCGCTCATGGCTCCCAGGAGTCCGCGTCGGCCACGGCGTTCATACAGCTGCGGCAGTAGTCCTCACGGTCGCCGGCACCGTCCGATGCCGGTGCCGCGATGAAGATCCGCGTGCACAGGGTGTTGCCGTTGCCGTCAAGGGCATGCCACAGGAGGCCACTGCCGGTCTCCGTCGCCACGTGCTCGGCGCACATGTTGTACATCGGCCACCTCCCGGTCGAACTTTCTTACGGTCCGACTCAAGAGAAACCCACACCGGTCGAGGTGGCCATTCAAACGATCCGAACCGGTGAACCGGGAGATCGATGAGCTCTGGGGCTCCTGGTGCGAGGCAACATCACCTCAGCGGCTGCTTCGGCGTCACCCTTACGGGGGATGTCGCCGTCCCGGCCCGCAGGTCCCACCGCTGGTCGGCGCCCCGTCAGGTCGGCGACCCGCCCCACGGACGCGGTCCCGGCCGCGGATGCCGGCGGCTTCGGCGCCGAGGGGCCCCGGCACGGGGCCGTTGACAGTCGACGAGAGCGTCCGCCGTCTGTTGCGGTGGACCGCGCCTCCCTGGGATCCACCCAGTGGATCAGTTCCCGCGGACTCTCGGTAACGTCAGGGTATGAGTCATCCCCATCCCGAATTGAAAGCCGCTCCTCCGCTGCCGGCAGGAGGACTGAGGGTCGTCGCGCTGGGCGGACTGGGCGAGATCGGCCGCAACATGACGGTGTTCGAGCACGCCGGCAAGCTGCTGATCGTCGACTGCGGCGTCCTGTTCCCCGAGGAGACACAGCCCGGGGTGGACGTGATCCTTCCGGACTTCACCTCCATCCGCGACCGTCTGGACGACATCGTGGGCATCGTCCTCACGCATGGGCACGAGGACCACATCGGGGGCGTGCCCTATCTGTTGCGCGAGCGGTCCGACATTCCCGTCGTCGGTTCGAAGCTGACCCTGGCCTTCCTGGAGGCCAAGCTGAAGGAACACGGCATCAGGCCGCGCACGGTGCGCGTCCGCGAGGGCGACAGGCGCGGGTTCGGTCCCTTCGACTGCGAGTTCGTCGCCGTCAACCACTCCATCCCGGACTCGCTCGCCGTGGCGATCCGCACCAGTGCCGGCATGGTGCTGCACACCGGTGATTTCAAGATGGACCAGTTCCCCCTGGACGACCGCATCACCGACCTGCGCGCCTTCGCCCGACTCGGTGAGGAGGGTGTGGACCTGTTCCTCACCGACTCCACGAACGCCGAGGTGCCCGGTTTCACCACGTCCGAACGCGAGTTGAACCCGGCGATCGAGCAGGTCCTGCGCACCGCACCGCGGCGCGTGATCGTCTCCAGCTTCGCCAGCCATGTGCACCGCATCCAGCAGGTGCTCGACGCCGCGCACCAGCACGGGCGCAAGGTCGCCTTCGTGGGCCGGTCGATGGTCCGCAACATGGGCATCGCCCGTGACCTGGGCTATCTGAAGGTCCCCTCCGGCCTCATCGTGGGGATGAAGGACCTCGAACAGCTTCCGGACCATCAGATCACCCTGGTGTGCACCGGATCGCAGGGCGAGCCGATGGCTGCGCTGTCCCGGATGGCCAACCGCGACCACGTGATCCGGATCGGCAAGGGCGACACCGTGCTGCTCGCCAGCTCTCTGATCCCCGGCAACGAGACCGCCATCTACCGGGTCATCAACGGGCTGACCAGGTGGGGAGCGAACGTCGTCCACAAGGGCAACGCCAAGGTGCATGTCTCCGGGCACGCCAGCGCCGGTGAACTCGTGTACTGCTACAACATCGTCAAGCCCCGCAACGTCATGCCCGTGCACGGCGAATGGAAGCATCTGCGGGCCAACGCCGACCTGGCGATCCGTACCGGCGTGGACCCGGACCGCGTGGTGATCGCCGAGGACGGTGTCGTCGTCGACCTGGTCGACGGGCGCGCCTCGATCACCGGCAAGGTGCCCGCGGGCAACGTCTACGTGGACGGTATGACGGTCGGCGGCGCCACGGAAGCATCGCTCAAGGACCGCCTCACCCTCGCGGAGGAGGGCGTAGTGACGGTGGTCGCGATCGTGGACGCCGACACCGGGGCGCTCGCGGAAGCACCGGACTTCCTGGCCCGCGGGTTCGTCCACGACGACACCACATTCGAGCCCGTCGTCCCGGTGATCGAGAAGACCCTCGCCAAGGCGGCGGAGGAAGGTGTCGGCGACGCCCACCAGCTCGAACAGCTCATCGCCCGCGCGGTCGCCAATTGGGCCTTCCGCACCTACCGCCGCAAGCCCCTCATCATCCCAGTGATCATCGACGCCTGACCGGCGCCGAGCGCGGGTTACGGGCGGCGAACCGCCCGCAACCTGGCCGGTTCCCTGCTGCGGGGCCGACATGAACCGCCCGGCCCGGCCGCCGGCAACGAAGAAGGGGAGCAGGGATGAGCGCGCGTTTCGCCGAGCTCGACTGGAAGCCGACGCCGATGGGCGACATCTCTCTGCGGCGCAGGCGGGACCCGCGGTCGGGTGAGGACGTGTACGAGGTGAAGCTCGGCGACGAATACCTCATGTCCAGCCTGTTCACAGCGGGCGAGATCGCGCTGGCCCGCCTCGGCCTGGCGGCTCTTCCCGAGACCGGACTGGACGTGGCCGTCGGCGGTCTCGGCCTGGGATACACCGCACGGGCCGCCCTCGACGACGCCCGGGTGCGCTCGCTGATCGTGGTGGACGCGCTCGCCGAAGTGATCGGCTGGCACGAGCGCGGCCTCGTACCACTGGGGCGCGGCCTGGTGGAGGATCCTCGCTGCCGGCTGGTCCACGGTGACTTCTTCGTCGGCGTCGTCGGAGGAGGTGGCTTCGACCCGGAAGACCCGGACCGCCGTTTCCACGCCGTCCTGCTCGACATCGACCATTCGCCGCGTCAGGTCCTGCACCCCCGCCACGAGGCGCTCTACGGGCCCGACGGAATGCGCGCCGTGGCCGGCCGTCTGCTGCCCGGCGGCGCCTTCGCTCTGTGGTCCAACGATCCGCCCGACGAGCGCTTCCGCGCCGTGCTGGCGGACACGTTCGCCGAGTCCGAAGCCCATGTCGTCCCGTTCGACAATCCGCTGCAGCACGGCACTGCCGCCAACACGGTCTACGTCGCACGGAAGGGACCTGCCGGGCCGTAGACGGCGAGAGCAGGCGACCCGAGGTCCCGTCGAGGCGGGCGCTCGGCGCCGCGGTGCGACGACTCACCCAGTGGAACGACCTCCCGGGCCCATCGTGGGCCCGGTCCGGTCCATGCGTGGCGCGGCTGCGTATGCGCGTTCGTCGCGCCGAGCTGAAGCTGGTGGGTGGGCGACGGCGTGACGTACTCGAGCGCTGGCATGTGCGAGCGCTCAGAGAGGCGGCGCGGCTGATCAGTCAGGCGCGAGGTACGGCTGCCGACATGCTCGCCCGGTCCGGAATCGACCCGGCTCCCGTGTCACATGGGTCCTTGGAATTCTGCATCGGGGTGGAGTCGCCCGGCCCTCCGATCCGAACCTGCGGATGCCCGGGATTCCGTGGCGACTCCGACTTCTGCTTCAGCCAGTACCAGGACTTCACGGGGCCGGACCTCGGCGCAGGAGCGATCATCCGCATCTGCGGGCACCCGCGGGAGGCCCACGAGGCGATCTGACGACGCCCGATCGACGTCCCGCATCGCGACGCCGGTCCGCGGGCCCCCCGTTGACGTTCCGGACAGTGATCCCCTGATCGAGGGACGAAGGACTCCCCGGCTGCAGCGGGCGCCGCGGCGGACCACGTGCCGTCCACCGGCTCAGTGCACCCTCGCGAGGCCACCGGCGATCGCGGCGAGCAGGGTGTCGCCGGGGGTGGCGGAGTCCGCGGCCCAGCGGATGTAGCCGTCGGGACGGACGAGCAGGGCAGCAGCGCCCAGGTCATCGGCGCATGTGGCACGTACGAGGTCGATCCGTGGCGGGAGCCGGAGGTCGTCCGGGACGGTTCCGGCCAGGTCGAGCAGGACGGCGTGCCCCGGGCCGAACAGCGCCGACAGCCGGGTGGGTCCGGTTTCGGTCACCAGGTCGGCGTCCGGCACGCGTTGGCCGATGAGCGGATGCTCCCCGGACATCTCGTAGCGCAGCGAGAGGCCCGACACCAGCCCTGCCAGACGGCGGTTCGCGTCGGGCAGCCTCAGCAGGTCGATGAAGATGTCACGCAGGGCGGCCACGTCCTCGCTCGGGTTCGGATCTGCCAGGACCCGCTGGGCCGACGTGTGATGCAGGACCTGAGCCCCGACCGGATGCCGTTCGGCGTGGTAGCTGTCCAGCAAGCCGCTCGGCGCCCTGTCCTGGACGACCGCGGCCAGCTTCCAGCCGAGGTTGAACGCGTCCTGTATGCCGAGATTGAGCCCCTGGCCGCCCAGCGGCGGGTGGATGTGCGCGGCGTCGCCCCCGAACAGGACACGGCCCGTGCGGTACCGCTCCACCTGTCGAGTGGCGTCGGTGAACCGGGAGGCGTTCTCCACGGCGCCGACGGTGGTCTCAGGGCCGTACACGGCCTGCAGCGCGGTGGTGATCTCCTCGGGGGTGACGGGGACGTCGCGGGTGGTGTCCGTCCGATCCGCGCGCCCGAAGGTGATCCTGTACCGGTCGTCGCCGAGAGGGACCAGCATGGCCCAGTAACCACGCGCATGACGGGTCAGGCTGCTCATGTGCCCCATCTGCTGCGGCACCAGCGACGAAACGGCGGACAGGCGGATGTCTGCCAGGACCGCCTGATGCGTGCCGGGCCTGCCGGGAAACGGCAGGCCGAGCAGTTTCCGCACCGTACTGTGGCCACCGTCGCACGCCGCCAGGTAGCGAGCCCGCACCCGCAGCCCGCCCGCCGTCACGACCACGCCGTCGTCGTCCGAGTCGACCCCTGAGACGGCGGTGCCGCGCAGAACCCGCGCGCCGGCGGCGATCGCGCGCTCTTCGAGCACTTCCTCGATCTCCCACTGAGGGATCGCGATCGGGAAGGGGTGCCTGGTCCGCCAGGGTGCGCAGTCCAGCGGCACGGGCAGGGCCGCGAAGTGCCCGCTCGCCGGCTCACCGGGCACGGCCCGCGGCAGCAACGGGGCCAGCAGCCCGCGCGACTCCAGCAGCTCGGCGGTACGGGGCTGGATCCCACCGCCCTTCACTTGCTCGACGCGCTGATGCAGCTTCTCCAGCACCAGGGTCTCGACCCCGGCGAGAGCCAGTTCGTACGCGAGCATCAGCCCGGTCGGGCCGGCGCCCGCGACGACGACTTCGGTCTCGATCTCGGTCAACACCTTCACTCCGTCCCATTCTCTAACCCTGGGGTAAATGTATACCAGGTGCAGAAATGCGTTCGGTGACTCTCTGTTACGATGTCGTCGTGGACGGCAAGCCAGGGCTACGGGAACGAAAGAAGCAGCGGACCCACGCGGCGATCTCCGACGCGGCGATCACGCTTTTCCTCGAACACGGCTTCAATCAGGTCTCCGTGGCACAAGTGGCCGAAGCGGCCGAGGTGTCCAAGCGCACCCTCTTCGCCTACTTCCCCACGAAGGAAGACCTCGTGGTGCATCGCCTCGCCGACCACGAGACCGAGATCGCCCGCGTCGTGCGGGCCCGCCCGCCCGGAACCGCGCCGCTCACCGCGGTGCGCGAGCACTTCCTCGACGGGCTGCGGGAGCGGGACCCCATCACCGGGCTCAACGACCACCCCCAGGTGCGGAGGGTCCACCGGATGATCCTCGACGCGCCCTCGCTGGTGGCCCGGATGGAACGGTTCAAGACCGGCGCCGAACGCGCACTCACCCAGGCGCTGCGGGAAACCGCCGACATTCCGGAACTCACGGCACGGTTGGCCGCCGTCCAGATCGTCGCGGTCCACTGGGCGCTGGCACAGGACAACGCCGAACGCCTGGCGCACGGGGAGCCGGCCGACGAGCGCTACGCGGGTGCGGTGACCGACGCGGAACACGCCTTCGCGCTCCTGGAGAACGGATTGCGGCTCCTGACCTGACCGGCTGCTGCGAATCCTCCAGCCGCCCGGCGTCGGCATCGCCACGTGCCGCAGACGGAGGAACCACCACCGCCGGTGCACACTGCGAACCGGAGGCAGTCGAAGATCCGGCCCGGCAGAACAACCGCGTCGCCTCACCGTCGGTCGAGCATCGCCTTCCCACGCCGGCCATCTGTAGGCTTTTGCGACCTGTCCTGGGACGCACACGTCGCGGCGACCGGTGATCAGCTCCCTGCAGGCGCATTCACCATCCGCTACCCGCAGCTGGATCCTGCCTGGGCCTTCGACTTCGACGACTCGGAGGAGATGGCTCGCCGTCTGCCGCGTCTGGCTGCCCTCTACCTGGACCAAGTGGTCGGCCCCGTAAAACCTTCGGGGGTTGACGTGAGGTCAGGCGGAGGCGGCTTGGAGAAGGGCTTCGGCTGCGGCGGTGCGGGCGTATAGAACGGAGCGGCCGGCGCGGTGGGCGCTGACCAGGCCCGCGTTGCGTAGCGCGGTGAGGTATTGGGACACCCCTGCGGGGGAGAGTCCGGTGCGGTGGGCCAGCTGTGTGGTGGAGGCCGGCATCTCCAACTGGGTCAGCAGCAGGGTCCGCGAGCGGCCCAGTACGGCGGAGAGGGTGTCGGCCCGGGTTACGGAGTGCGGCTTCCATAGTGTGCCGATACCGCGCGCCGGATAGGCGAGTTGCGGTGGATCCGGCAGCGTCGTTCGGGTGCGCAGTCCCGGTCCGGTGAAGACCGAGGGGATCAGCAGTAGTCCTGTTCCTGCTGTCGTGCGGGTCAGCGGCTGCTTTCGGCGGGCCATCCGTAGCGCGTTGCCGTCCCAGCTCACGGACGTGTGCAGGTCGTTGAGGAGGTGGCCGGCGCCGTGCTCGGCGGCCAGGCGGGCCCGGTAGAGGATGTCTGCGTCCAGGACTGCCCGGATTCGTGCCCAGTAGGGGGCGAGCACCAGCTCCCAGTACGTTTCGATCTCTTCTGCGACCTTGGCCAGGAGGCCCTGTGGGTCGTTGTGCAGGGCTTGCAGCCGGGGGCCGAGGTTCCCCTGGTGGCGGGCCAGGTGGTCGAGGTCCTGGCGCACCCGGTCGGCGGGCGAGGCCCGGATCGCGTCCCGCTCTGCCGCCGCGGTGGGGGCCGGTCCGGCGGGGGCCGGGTTGAGGAAGTCGGGGACGTAGCCGCCGGTGGGTGGGATCAGCTCGCAGAGCCAGCCCCGGTCCAGCCCGGCGGCCACCATACGCGGGCGTACCTGGTCGGCCCAGGGTCGGTGGACCGCATGCGTAGTGCCGGATCTCAGCAGTCGGAAGCTGGGTGCGACCTCCCACATCGGTGAGACGGCGAACCGCACCTGCGCCAGATCGCTCGTCGAGAACGCCAGCTCTGCCAGGACAACCACTCCTCAATAGATTCAGGCATATATGAATCAATGGCGGGCCAGCGTATCGTGCGGAGATCATCCCGCCATGACCACACAGACGATCACCGCAGCGGCATCGGGCACCTGGAAGCTCGGCGACCTGACCGTCAACCGGATCGGTTTCGGCGCGATGCGCCTGACGCAGCACGGCGAGGCGTTCGCGGCCAATGCCGTCCCACGCGACCGCGACCAGGCGATCAGCGTGCTCCGTCGCGCGCTTGAGCTGGGTGTGAACCACATCGACACCGCCGCGTTCTACTTCTCCCCACTGCGCTCCGCCAACGAGCTGATCAACCAGGCGCTGGCCCCCTACCCGGACGACCTCGTCATCACCACCAAGGTCGGGCCGGGCCGCGACCCCGCGGGCCAGTGGCTGCCGCACGCCACCCCCGAGCAGCTGCGCGGCCAGGTCGAGGAGAACCTGCGCCAGCTCGGCCGCGACCATCTCGACGTGGTGAACCTGCGCATCGTCGGCACCGACTCCATCGCCGAACGCTTCGGCGCTCTCGCCGAGCTGCGTGAGGCCGGACTCATCCGTCACCTGGGCCTGTCCAACGTCCGTCCCCACCACCTCGCCGAGGCTCAGAGCATTGCGCCGGTGGTCTGCGTCCAGAACATGTACGGCATCGGCGCATCACACGAGGAGAAGGAGTTCCTGGGCATCTGCGGTGAACAACGCATCGCGTTCGTGCCGTTCTACTCGATCGCCGGCACCGGACGCGATGGGGGCGCGGCCACCGACCACAGCCCGGAGGTGCACGCCATCGCCCACGCCCACGGCGTGAGCACGGCCCAGATCCGGCTGGCGTGGACACTCCACCAGGGCTCCCACGTCCTGGCCATCCCCGGCACCGGCGACCTCGCCCACCTCGCCCAGAACGTCGCCGTCGGCTCCTTGCGCCTGTCGGAGGAAGAACTCACCGCCCTGGACCCCCTCCACCACGAGACGGCATGAGCAAGACCCCCATCGCGCTGTGATCCACTTCTGCTGATCGGTGGCCCCGTCACGCCCGAGAACATTTGACAAGCTCTGCTGCAAGCACATGGGCCCGCGCGGCTTCGCCTGCCTGGAGACGTGCCGAGCCTTGTTCCCGTTCTGCAGGCCCTGCGCAGTGCGCGGGAACTCTCCCTGGGTGAGGCGCGGGCGCAGGCCGCGGAACTCGCCGGGACCGGTCTCATCGGCACGCTTGTCGAGATGGAGGTCCTGGCGATTCACCTTCGGAGACGAGCCATCGCGGTGAGCGTCGAAGCAGCTGCGTAAACCCGTTTGGACAGCACCCCCTGCGGCTTGACATTGGCTCTGAGAAGCGGATTCCGGGTGTCCGGGCCAGGGGCGACGCCGTGTCCACGAGGTCAGCGGTGGTACATCCCGTACAGGGTGTCCTCATGAAGGCCCCGGGGATCACTCGTCAGGGTCGATGCCGCTGGCACGGGCGATGCCGTCCAGCTCGCTGTTGATCGCTTGCTGCTCGGTGGTCCACTGGTGTATCTGCTGGCGGATTTCTGCGAGTGCCGCAGGATCGTTGGCGACTTCCGGGGTGACGACCGCGTAGCCGGGACTGCCGTCCGGGCCGGGCATGTCGATGACATGGTGGTCCATCCGCCCGGTGGTCGCGATCGCCATCACGGCCAGGAACTCGCGCTGGACCTCGCCTGCGAAGTTCTCGCGGTCGCCGGCCTCCAGGACGCCTTCGTGTCCTTCGGAGATCAGACGGCTCATCTCGTTCACCGCCTGATGCAGCGTCTCGAAGTCCTCCGGAGCCATCCGGGCCTTGACCGACTCCATGTAGAGCTCGACCTTCGCCATCCGCTCCTGCGGCGTCTCGTCTGCATCGTCGTTCATCACCACACCCTGGTGCCCACAGACCCGTCCGTCCAGTCCAGCCCCGCGTCCCTCGATGAGCCGGCGACCCGATCCGGGGGTGCGAGCGGCCCGGCCGGGGCTCGGCCGGGGCTCCGCGACGGCAGGCGGTCAGGGTAGTCCGATGGGGGCTGCCCTCAGTGGATGACCGTCGAGCTCCTTACAATCGTCCTCGTCCCACCACATCCCACCTTGCATGGTGAGGTAGGGGCGCAGCCCGCGGACGTCTCCGCCTTGGTGCAGTGCTTGCGCGACCGCGTGGAGGAGGCCTGCCAGATCAGGCCACGCATCGGAGAAGTCGCCGCCACCGCTGTGTCCTGCCCAGCCGAGGCGTCCCGCGTCAGGACCGGGACGCTGGTCGATCACCTGCGCCGCGCCATCGGCGCTCTCGGCCCAGGGGATCCAGAGCGGGTGCCACCAAGGCTCGTCCTCCCAGGGGCGAGGAGTCAGGCCGTCGTTCTCCATCGCGACGTCCATGCAGGTCTGCCAATGCTCCACAATGCCGCTCACTGAGAGCGGAGACTGCTCCGGCAGGACGGTCGCCCAGCTGCTCACGCCGTTGTGGCACTGCAGAGACTCAGCGAGATCACCGGGCAGCGGGGTGCCGAGGATCCGCTCCGCCTGCCGAATCTCGCGCAGTGTCGCCGGCGGGTCGAGGAGCGCGAAATCAGAGGCAACGTGCGTCGCCAGCCAGGCGTCGATCCGGCGCCAGGACTCCGACGGGTGCGGGATCGGCTGTGCCATGGCGCCATCCTGCACCACGCGTCCGGCGCCAGGGCGCTTGCGGGGCACGAGCGGCGGCACGTGGATCTCCGCCGCCACGGGATTCCAGGCCTGCTGCCCGCAGCATCAGCGGGCAGTTCGGCACCCGGCTCACGTCGGTGCCGATGGTGTCGCGCAGCCCCTGCCACAGGGCCCGCACAGTGGATGTGAAGGAGCTCTCCGGTGCGGCGCGAGTGGTCAGATCCACGGCGTCGCTGACGACCAGGACGCCGCCTGGCGTGAGCATCGATGCCGGCCGGGTGATCATTCTCCCCGGATCCGACAGGAGGCGCTCTGTGCCATGGCCCCATCGTCGTGCGGAGCACGGCCGCACACATCACGAGGCGGCTCGGCCGCATGCCGCCCGGTCGGCTTTCGCACGTGCCCAGTCGGCGGCGGCAGGTGGCGCCCGTCGGGGGTGTCCCTCCCCGTCGTCGGCCCGGTACGGCTCGCCGGGTTGACGCGGCGCACCGGCCTCACACCCGGATTCGGCGCGGCGTCCTGCCCCGGCCATGGCAGCGGCGATCGTCGCCTCGCCACATCATTCGGTTGTGGTCGGCTCGCGCGCGTTGCCGGTTCACGGTGTTGTGGACGCGAATGCGTCCCGACGTTCGTCGCATGGCGGACATCGGGCGCTCAGCCGTGAAGGGACAAAGGATGAACAGAGGACGGTCGCTGACGTGGTGAGCGGCCTCGACATCGTCCACCCCGGATGGACGGAGCTCGCCGGCAGGCTGCAGGACCTGTGGCAGAGCCGAGTCCCCGGGCCGCCTTCACCCCCGCCCGCGCCACCGGTCCCGAATCCGTACACCGGAGAGGAACAGGGCGCTGCGGTGCTCTGTTCCGACAGTCCCAATCCGCGTGACCCCGGCGTCTACCACGCCCTGGAGGAGGCCGCCGCCGTCCGCGCGGGCGACGCCGGACGCTTCTGGACCTGGGCCGCCGAGCCGTGTGCCAACTGGCCGGCCGTTGCGGCCAACCGCTACAGCGGCCAGTGGAACAAGCCGACGGCGCACCCTCTCCTCGTGGTGGGCACCATGTACGATCCCGCCACTCCCTACCGGGGCGCGCAGGCGATGGCCAGGGAGCTGGCCAACGCCCGCCTGCTCACCCATGACGGGTACGGGCACACCGCACTGCTCAACCCCAGCAGTTGCGTCAACGAGCACGCGGGCCGCTATTTCGTCGACGGCACGCTCCCTCCGGCCGGAACCGTGTGTCGACCGGACACGCCGCCCTTTGCCGCAGCGAAGCCGAGCGGCGGCGTTGCCACCGGCGGCGGGGCGATGGCGGCTTCGGCTGATGGCCCGGCCGGCCGCGGCGCCGAGTCCGTCGGTTAGCCGTCCTGCGAGAGAAGTGGCGAGGTGGGTGGAGTCAGAGCCTCCACCCACCTCGTGACGCCCCGTCACCCAGCGGCGGGGTGCGGAGTGACGCGGCTCCTGCCCTCGCTGTGCCTGTCGAGGTGGGCAGCCGGTTCGAACCCCTTGGCGATGAGCCGGACGGCAAGACTCACTTCCCATGCGAAAACGGGGATCGCGGCGACGGACCCCGCCACGGAGATCTGCTCGTACAGCCCGAACATCACTGCGGTCGCCGACGTGCAGATCAATGCGCCTCCTACGAGCCCCAATACGGCGATGAAGCGCGGGACGAGCCTGGCGCGGTACATCAACCAGGCCAGGATCAGCGAGTTCGCTCCCAGAATGACGTTGGGTCCCAAGAGGAACGTCCAGTCGTGGACTGCCACCAGGGCCTTGCCGGCTGTGACGAGCGAGGCGGTGTCGCTGACCGCTGATGATGCCGACGATGATGACGGCGGCTTCGAGGAGGCGGGCACACACTTAGCCCAGCGCCGCCCCCTCGTTCTGCTTCTTGAGGACCGGAAACAGCGTGACTCCCGTGCCGACGACAGCCGCCGCGAGGACGATCTCGGACAGTGCGCCGAGGAGCACCCGCGTGTCGGCGCCAGGACCGACGATGTAGTCCGCGTCCTGCAGGACGGGGCCGTACAGCGCGAGCCCGGCGATCGCGGCGACCTCCGTGAGAAGGAACAACGCACCTGCGACGACTGCGGTCTTTCTGGCTGGTACCACCAGGACCCACCCCCAAAGAAAGGTGTACGGCGTACACCGAAGGCTCACGATAGGTGTACGCCGTACACTCGTCAAGCGGTGTGCGGATACGGTGGCGGATACGGCGGATTGTTGAGGGGGCGGGTCGCGAACATGGCTCAGCAGGCGAAGGCGGTGCGTCGCACCCCTCTGTCCAGGGACCGGGTGCTGCGGGCGGCTGTCGCGCTCGCCGATGACATCGGGATCGAAGCCCTGAGTATGCGCAAGCTCGCGCAGGAGTTGGGCGTCGTGCCCATGGCCCTCTACAAGCACGTCGCGAACAAGGAACAGCTCCTGGACGGCATGGTCGATGTCGTCATGAGCGAGATCGACCCGCCGGCTACGGGGGCCGACTGGAAGGGCGCGGTGCGCCAGAGGATCCTTTCGGCGCGACGTGCTTTCCTCGGACACCCATGGGCGGCGCAGGTGATTCAGTCGCGAAGCAGCCCGACGCCGGTCGTGCTCGCGTACATGGATTCTGTGATCGGCATGTTCCGGACCGGTGGCTTCTCACTCGATCTGACACACCATGTGATGCACGCTCTGGGCAGCCGGATGATGGGCATCACGCAGGAGCTGTTCGACGCTTCGCCCGGGCCCGATCCGCAATCGAGGTCGGCCGTGCCCCGCGAGGGCGCGGGCGAGTTCCCGTACGTGATGGAGCTGGCCGGCGCGGTGGCTCACGACGAGGGATCCGTGGTGGGTCAGGGGTGTGACGACCAGTTCGAGTTCGAGTTCGCGCTGGATCTTCTCCTGGACGGGTTCGAGCGGCTGCGGGAACAGGGCTGGTCTTCTGTGGGCAGCTCGCGGGGCAAGGGCCAATGACTCGGGGTGGGTTGGTGGTGGTGTACGGGGCCACAAAGGGACCGCCGGGGGAGATGCGGCCGTAGGGGGATGTCGTCGGCAGCCGGACGGTGACGACTCGGTCGGAGTCGACGGACCGTTCGCCGGTCAGGGTGCGCGCAGTCGGATGTGACGACGGGTGATCGGCCGGCACGGGCGGGTTCGGCCGGCGGCAGCACCAGGCGATCCGACGTGATGAGGCGATCTGCCGGTCTCTCGCCAGTCCGGTTTTGTGTCCGGCGGGCGTGTAGACATGAGGACGCCTGAATGGAACGCTCGCTACAGAGCGGGGCGTTCGCGTCCGGCGTTCCCTGGCCTCGGCCGCCTCGCCGCTCCGGTGCAATCCCGCCGGCCCTTGCGCCGGCCGCTTTCCTGGCACGAGCCGCAATTCCCGGCACCAGCGAGAAGTCCCCGCACAGCGCCCTCGCACGTCCAGATTCCTTGCCGAGAGGAGTTCACCGGATGAGGAACCCAAGCGCTCCGGCGGCACTGGCAGCCGTCGTCCTCGCCATGGCGGCGAACCTCGTCGCTCCCGCCTCCAGCACCGCCGCGCCCCCGGCCGACGGGCCGGCGGCGTTCACCGTGGACACCACGTCCGATGCGGTCGACGCCGACCCGTCGGACGGCCGGTGCCGCGCCGCGTCGGGCGCGTGCACCCTGCGTGCCGCGGTGATGGCCGCCAACGCCCGGCCGGGCAGCACCATCACGCTGCCTCCCGGCCGCTACCGGCTCACCATCCCGCCCGACCCCCGGCTGATCATCGGCGACCATCCCGACCCGACCACGGGCGACCTCAACGTCAATGCGCCCACCACGATCCAGGGCTCCGGCGCACGGAGCACCGTCATCGACGCAAACCGACTGGACCGTGTCTTCCGCATGCGGGCCGACACCCGGCTGTCCGATCTGACTCTCACCGGGGGATCGGCCAAGCAGCGGGAACTGCCCTTCACCGATACGGGCGGCGGCGCCGTCGCCAACGAACAGCACATGACACTGCGTCGAGTCGCCGTGATCGGGAACTCCGCCGGCTACGGCGGCGGCATCTTCAACATCCCCGACTCCCACCTGGACCTGATCGACAGCACCGTCAGCGGGAACAGCGCGGGAGAGGCAGGCGGCATCAGGTTCGACGACAGCGGCACCGTGACCAACTCGACGATCGCCGACAACCGGGTGACGGACCCCGGTGACCGCCCCGGCAGCCTCGGCGGTTACGGCGGCGGCATCGACATCCGCGGCCTGGGACCGGTGGAGATACTCAACTCGACCATCACCGGCAACCGTTCCAGCGCCGGCGGTGGTGGGATCAACATCGCCCCCGCCTACCTCGACAGCCTGCCCCGGCCGATCCCAGACATCATCGATCTGCCCCTGGGACGTCTGATCCTGCGCAACTCCCTCGTCGCGAACAACACCGTCAACGGCACGGCAGCCGACTGCGAGAAGGCCTTCGCGACCATCGCGTCGCGAGGTCACAACATCGACAGCGACGGCAGTTGCCGGCTCACCGCCGAGGGTGATCTGCCAAGCCGTACCCCGCTGCTGGGACCGCTCGCCGACAACGGCGGCCCCACGGACACTGCCGCGCTGCTGCCGGGCAGTCCCGCCCTGAACGCGGCCGCCGACTGCCCGGCCACCGACCAGCGCGGTGTCGCCCGCCCCCAAGGCGGCGCCTGCGACATCGGTGCCTATGAGCACACGCCATGACCATGGCCACCAGCACCAGCACCAGCACCGGCACCAGGAGCGATTCGACGGGATCCACCGGCCTGTGCCACACCCGGGTCCCCGCCGTCACTGCCGCCGCGCCCCTGCTGCCGTCACTCACCGGACACGACCCCCTGGTCGTGCACACGTCCGACGGCTGGGCGCGCGGCGCGGTCGGCCGCGACGGCGGACGGGCCCCGGCAGGGACCGCATCCAGGTCCCGGCGCCGGACCCTGTCACCCTCAACACGGTTTTTCGTGACGGATCATCACTGCGCCTTCCGGCGGCAGTCCTCCGCCTGCCGAGGAGCCCTGCGATGAGATCCACGTTCACCTTGGTCCGGGACGGGCGCCGCGCTGTCCGGCGGGGCCCGGCCGCCCTGGCGGACCGACAGCGGGAGCGCCTGGCCGCCATGGTCGACTTCGCCCGTGCCCGCTCCCCGTACTACCGCGAGCTGTACCGGACGCTGCCGGAACGCGTGGAACACCCGGCCCTGCTGCCGGTGACACGCAAGGAGGACTTGATGGCGCGCTTCGACGAATGGGTCACCGACCCGGAGGTGACCCTCGAGGGCGTACGGGATTTCATCGCCGACCCCGCCCGTGTCGGCGAGCCCTTCCTCGGTAAGTACCTGGTCTCCACCACCTCCGGAACCACCGGGCACCGCGGTGTCTTCCTGCTCGACGACCAGGCGGCGGCGGTGGTCAGAGCCCTGTCGCTACGGGCCGCCCGGCGCACCCTCACCTCTTCCCGGACCGCGCGGATGCTGGTCCACCGGATGCGGACGGCGCACGTCGTCGCCACCAACGGCCATCTGGCCGCAAACGCCGTCATCGCCCGCTCGCGTGCGTCCGGCCGCCTGTACGCTCGGGGGAGCCGGGTCCTGTCGGTGCACAGCCCGCTGCCCGACCTGGTGGACGAGCTCAATCGGTACCGCCCGGTGCTCCTCGGCGGCTATGCCGGCGTGATCGCGCTGCTCGCCGGCGAGCAACTGGCCGGCCGCCTGCGCATCGCCCCGGCCGTCGTGTCCTTGGTGGCCGAGGGCCTCAGCGACCGTGAACTTCGGCGCGTCGGCTCCGCCTTCGGGGCGCATGTCGTCAACACCTACGCCTGCAACGAGAGCCTCGCCCTGGGATACGGCTGCCCGCTCGGATGGCTGCACACCCACAGCGACTGGTTGATCCTGGAGCCTGTCGACGCCGACCACCGTCCAGTGCCGCCGGGCCAGGAGTCCTTCACCGTGCTGCTGACCAGTCTGGGCCGGTGGGCGCAGCCGATCCTGCGCTACGACCTGGGCGACAGTGTCATGTGGCGTCCGGACCCGTGTCCGTGCGGAGACCCGCTGCCCGCGATGAGGGTCCGCGGTCGCGCCGCCGACCTGCTGTCCTTCCCGCGCCGGGACGGCGGAACCGCCCGCATCGTGCCCATGGCCTTCGAGACTCTCCTGGAGGGCCTTCCGGACATCGACCGGTTCCAGATCGTGCAGACGACGCCCACGACCCTGCGGGTGCGTATCCGGCCGGCCGCAGGAGCGGATCAGGACCGATTGTGGAACGCGGTGCGGACGGGGCTGGCCGCCCTGCTCACCGACCACGGGACGGACCGGGTGAGGATCGAGCGCGCCCATGAACCGCCTGAGCAATCGGCTGGGGGCAAGTACCGGGTGGTCATTCCCTGCCCGTGACGCCCCGCGATGGGTCCTCGGGCGGCGCGCCGTGCGGTGGGACGCCGTGGTGCGCCGCCAGTGCCAGCAGCGCAACGCGCAGCGGACCGGTCTCCAGCGCGGCGGCCGGTTCGAACCAGCGTGCAACGGCGGTTCCGCTCGCCACCCTGAGTGTGAAGCGCGCCAGACTGTCCGCCACTTCTGGACGGTCACTCAGGCCGAAGACGGCGCTCACAGAGTCCGTGGTCCAGGACAGCAGCGCGTCGCGGTAGTGGTGCACCTCGGCCACGGCCGCCGCACTGGCATCCTGCTGCACCATGCCCAGTCCGAGGAGCAGCCTCAGCCCGTGCGGATGTCGCTGGAACGCGTCCTTGACCTCGTCGAGGAAGGTGTCGAGACGCTGCGCGACGTCGGTGCCCGGCACCTCCACGGGGGGCAGGGCCGCCAGCAGAGCGGTCCTGGCGCGCTGCAGCACCGCGACGTAGATCCCCTCCTTGCTGCCGAAGTGCCAGTAGAGGGAGCTGACCGGCAGGCCGCAGGCGGCGGAGATCATCGAGATCGACGTGGCGGCGTAGCCGTGCTGCGACATCAGGTCGCCGGCCGTGTCGAGAATCGCGTCACGGGACCGCGTGCCGCGGTGCTGGGCCGGTGCCTGCGTCATACTGCCGACTCTAGAGGAGCACCGGTCTCAGGCGCCTCGGGAAGGAGAAGTCCGGGGCGGGGCCGGTCGTCCCCGGGACCTCCGTGAAGAAGGCGTAGGGGATGAGCCCTTGCGCTGTTCGTGGTGTCTTGGGCGCGGCTCGATGTCGGCCGGCGCAGGTCGGCTTTCGGTCACCGGCCCGGGGAACATGACGGTCGAACAGGAACAGGAGGGTCGGGCGCCACAGGGCGCGTGGGTACGTCGTCAGATTCGCGCTGGCAGCGCCGCGTTCGGCGGCGACCACGGCCCATGAGCCCACCAGCATGGTGATTCCCAATACGGCTGTCGCGCCGCCCGCAGCCTTCACGTGCAGCGTGCGGCCTTCCAAGGCGGAGCCGAGCCGCCTGCCGCATCATGAGGGTTCGTCGTGGACGGGCTGCGCGTCGCCGGCGCGCGCCGCCTCGAGCTGCGCGGCGAACGCGAGGCCGAGGAACAGGGCGACACCGGTGATGTTCGCCCACAGGAGCAGCGCCATGAACGCCGTGAGCGGCCCGTACACGGCGCCGAACGAGCCGCTGCGCTCGACGTAGAGGGCGAGCAGCCACGTCGCGGCGATCCACAGGGCCAGGTGGACGGCGGAGCCGAACGCGAGCCAGGTGTAGCCGGGTTGGACCCGGCGGGGCGACCAGCGGAAGATCACCGCCGATGCCACCCACGCCGTGGTGATCCCGAGCGGAATCTGCAGCCAGTGCCACCACCCCGGCAGGGTGCCGCCGCCGAACGCGTCCACCGCGGCCTGGGCGATCGTGTCACCGGCGACCAGCACGAGGAAGCCGAACGCCATGGGCGCACCTGCCGCGACCGAAAGGAACAGGCTCCTGCCGTACTTGGCGGTGAAGGGCCGGTCCCGCTCCACGCCGTAGATACGGTTCGCGCCACGTTCCACCTGCGCCATCGCCGACACCAGGCTGACGACGGCGAACCCGAGCCCCAGCCACATCGCCACCGCGCCCCCGGTGTCCGCTCCGGCGCTTCGCCGCCCCTCGGCCAGGGCGTCCTCGATCAGCCGGGAGCTCGCGCCTGGCGCGATCCGGGTGAGCACGAGTTCGACGGTGCGGCCGACGCTCTCGGTATGGAGGGTCGCCGCCAGGCCGACCAGGGCGATCGTGAACGGCACCACCGCGAGGGCCATTTGGAAGGCCACCGCGCGAGAGTGGCTGAAGCCGTCGGCGTACCTGAAGCGGACGAAGGCGTCGACGAGCAGATCGCGCCCGCCGTACTGTCTCAGCGCCGCCCACGCCTCGTCCCCGGAGAGTTCATCGCCGGCCATGTCCCGTGTCTGCGGGACACGCTTCGCACTGCCCATTCGTCTCCGCTCTCGGCTCCGCGGCTGCTTCCCGGCCAGGTCCGGGCCCCTTGGGTCACACTTCCCGGCAAGCGCCCGATTATCAGGCACCCGATCCGGCCCCGGTTGCAGCGGTCCGCTCTCCGGGACCTGTTTCGGCGGATCCCCTGCCCGGCACCCGGTTCCAGGGAGCCGGCAAGCGCGGGAAAGCGTGCCGGCACGACGAGTCACAGAAAGCGGCGTATCGGGGTGACCGCCGCTTCCCGGAGGCGCTGGACGGGGGAGCGGCGCTTCCAGCGACCATCGACGATACGGTCGCTGACGGCCAGGTCCTCGTCGAAGTCGGCGTCGAGACGCGCGGTGAAGGTCTCGTCGAGGACGGCGAGCATCACTTCCTCGTCGTGGTCGAGCGAGCGGCGGTTGAAGTTGGTGGAACCGACGAGGGAAGCCACGCCGTCCACAGTGATGATCTTGGCGTGCATCATCGTCGGCCGGTAGTGCCATATCGTGACGCCGCAGCCGAGGAGTTGCTCGTAGTGCTGCTGCCCGGCCAGTTGGCACACCCGCTTGTCGGTGTACGGGCCCGGCAGCAGGATTTCGACCTCGACGCCTCGTGCTCTCGCGGCGCAGATCATGTCGATGAAGAAGGAGTCGGGGGCGAAGTAGGCGGTGGCCAGGCGGACGCGCTCCTCCGCGGACTCCAGGGCCACCCGGATCAGGGTCTGCATGTCCTGCCAGCCGATACTCGCGGAGCCGCGGACCACCTGCACGGTCGCGCTTCCGCTCGGCGTGTGCTCGACGAACCGGTCACGGTCGTCGAAGAGCCGGTCGTGGCACTCGGCCCAGTTCTGGGCGAACGAAGCGGCGATGCCGTCGACGGCGGGGCCACGGACCTCGACGTGGGTGTCGCGCCACTCGTGCTCGTTGCGGGCGTCGCCGCACCATTCCTCGGCGATGCCGACCCCGCCGGTGAAGGCGGTCTCCTCGTCGACGACGAGGACCTTGCGGTGGCAGCGGTGGTTCTGCTTGAAGGGCGACAGCCACAACGGTCTTCGGAACCACGCCACTTCCACCCCGGCGCGGTCCATCTCGTCCAGCAGGTCCCGCTCTATGAGCCGGCTGCCGAAGCCGTCGAGCAGCAGGCGGACGCGTACCCCGGCCCGGGCACGCCCGGCGAGAGCGGCGGCGAAGTCGCGGGCGATCTCTCCGCGCCAGTAGACGAAGGTCATCATGTCGACGGTGTGCCGGGCCTCACGGATCGCCGACAGCATGGCCGGGAAGATCTCGTCCCCGTTGCGCAGGACCGTCAGTTCGTTCCCCTCCGTGGCCGCGATCCCGATCAGCCGCTCCAGGCGGCGGCGGATGCGCTGCTTGCGCTCCTGCGTCGAGGAACCGGGCGCTTCACGCCGGCGGTCCGGCTGATCAAGGGTGGTCGACATAGCTCACCTGGTCCGTACGGGCCATGAATGAGGGTCGTGGTCCGTCCACGGCCCTGGGGACGTGACGACTGTACAGACGGAGAGTGGAAGGCCGCAGTGGTGCTCACGTCAACCGCGACCGGCGGCTGCCGGACGGACAGGGTCGGCCGGGCGCCGGAGGACCCCGGGGCTGCGCGGTCCGCGGCGTAGCCTGGGACGTGGGCATGAGGCCGGGCCCCCAGGGCAAAATCCCCGGCGGCCGCAGCCGCGGTTGTACACCGCCGGCTTCCTGGGGTCGCCGGCCCGAACGAGATGCGGGACGACGTGGAGAAATTCGCTGCTGTCGAGAAGGCGCTGCGCACGGCCGCGCCCCACGAACTCGTCGACATCGTGACAGCGGCGCTCGCCGACCACTACGGCGCCCGCCGGACGGAGCTGCGGCTCGCCGACTACGCCATGCGCAGCCTCCAGGCCGTGGAACCCGTGCCTCTCGTCACAGAGCCGGTGCCCGTCAACGGCAGTCCGCAGGGGCGCGCGTTCGGCGCCCAGGAGCCCGTCGTCACGGAGGATCCGGACCACCGGGCGGTCGAGGTGCACCTGCCGGTCACGGTCCGCGGTGGGCGGATGGGCGTGCTGTCCGTCAGCCTGCCGGAGGAGGCGTACACGGCGGCGGTCCTGCCCGAGATCCAGCACATCTGCGACGTCCTGGGCCACGAGATCCTGGTCGCGGAGCGCGACACCGACCTCTACGACCTCGCCCGGCGGGCCGCGCGGCTCACGCTGGCCGCGGAGATGCAGTGGCGGTTGCTGCCCGGCCGCTCCTGCGCCCGCCCCGAGTTCTCGCTCGGCGCACATCTGGAACCGGCCTACGCGATCTTCGGCGACAACTACGACTGGTCCGCCTCCGCCGAACACCTCACGCTCACCGTCACCAACGGAATGGGGGAGGGCATCGAGGCCGCCCTGCTGACCAACCTCGCCGTCAACGCGCTGCGCAACGCCAGACGCGCCGGTCTGGACCTCCAGGGCCAAGCCATGCTGGCCGACCAGGCCGTCCACGCCCAGTACCACGGCCGCGCCCACGTCGCCGTCCTGCTGCTCCGCTTCGACATCGCCACCGGTGAGGTGGAGGCGATCGACGCGGGCTCTCCCCGGCTGTGGCGGCTGCGCGACAAAACCGTCGATTCGATCCCCTTCGAGCAGCAGCTGCCGCTGGGCATGTTCGAGGACACCGTGTACACGCCGCAGCACTTCACGGTGCGCCCGGGCGACCGGTTCCTCATCGGCAGCGACGGGGTGTACGACGCCGCCTCTCCCTCCGGCGTGCGTTACGGCGAGCGGGCGTTGGCACGGTCGCTGACCGGCACGAGGCTCCTGCCGCCCACGCAGGTCCCCGGCGCGGTGCTGCACGAACTCGCCGGGCATCACGGGGAGGTCCCCCTCGAGGACGACGCGCTGGTCGTCTGCCTCGACTGGCACGGACGGCCCGACGCGGAGCACCGGGACTGAGCACCGGCTGCCGGCACCGGCGTACCGCGCCTGGTTCCGTCCGTTTCCGCAAGGACGATCCGCCGACCGGGCCGGTGGACGAAGACACGGCGCCTCACCGCGGGCGAACTCTTTTACCCGGAGTCTTCCTGAAGAAACAACTGCATCAAATGAATGTCAATTCGGGTGAGGGGCACAAGGAATTCCGGAGGTGATGAGAAATGGTTCCCCTGCTTCTCGTCCTGCTGCTTGCCCTGGTCCTTTTCGGAGCCGGTTTCGCGCTCAAGGCGCTGTGGTGGATCGCGGTGATCGTGCTCGTGGTGTGGTTGCTGGGATTCGTGATCCGGCCTGCGGCCTCAGGCGGCCGACGGAGCCGCTGGTACCGCTGGTAGGAATCCGTCCCCTGGTGCGAGCGGCTGAGCGGCCGATGTCCACGTGATCCGCGTATGAAAGGAATTCCCATGGAACCGAACCCTTGGGCCCAGTTCGACGACCCGGCGCGCCGGGAGGGGCCCGGAAGCCCGTACGGCGGCTTCATGGGGTGACTTGCTCGCGGAGGCGGGGCGGACCGGAACGGTGTGTTCCGGTCCGCCCCGCCCGTCGTTCCGGGCCGTTCGGATCCGTAGGTCTGCGCCGTCCCGCAGAGAGCAGAAGATTCTTGCTTTAGGGAAACTGTTGTCGGGTAGGGAAGATCGCGACGGCGTACGGACGACCAGAGGAGACGTCATGGCCACCGCGGCACCGATCAAGGAGCAGCTGACGGAGCGGGGCGAGAAGGAGAGCCCCCTCGACGGCCCCGGCGGGACCGTTCTGCCGCGCGTCGACGAAGCCTCCGAGATGGCACCTGCCGACGCCCGCAGGCTCTCCGCACTGTTCTTCGACAGGCTCCAGCACCTCGAGGAAGGCACGCCGGAGTACCAGTACGCGCGCAACACGCTGGTCGAGATGAACATCTCCCTGGTCCGGTACGTCGCGCGGCGGTTCCGCAGCCGCGCGGAGCCCGACGAGGACATCGTCCAGGTGGGCACCATCGGACTGATCAAGGCCATCGACCGGTTCGACCTCAGCCGTGAGGTCGAGTTCGCGACCTTCGCCGTCCCGTACATCCTCGGGGAGATCAAGCGCTTCTTCCGGGACACCAGCTGGGCCGTCCACGTCCCGCGCCGGCTTCAGGAGCTCCGGCTGGAACTGGTGCAGGCGGTGAACGAGCTCTCCGGGAGGCTGCACCGGACCCCGACGGCAGCGGAGCTGTCGGAACACCTGGGACTGCCCGTCGAGGAGGTCACCGAGGGGCTCGTCGCGATGAACGGCTATGTGGCGAGCTCCTTCGACGTACCGAACACCGAAGGCGGTCCTGACGCCGAGGCCCCCTTCGCGGAGCGCTTCGGCGACCTCGACCCGGCGCTGGGCCTCGTCGAGGACCTCCAGGCGCTCAAGCCGCTGATCGAAGAGCTCGACGACCGGGACCGTCTGATCCTCCGGCTCCGATTCGGCGACGAACTCAAGCAGGCGGAAATCGGCGAGCGGCTCGGGATCTCGCAGATGCAGGTCTCGCGTCTGCTCGCCCGCACACTCATCAGGCTGCGGCAGAAGATGCTCACCTGAGGCCCCTCGGTCCACTGATCGCTCCTGCGCCCGTGCGGCGACGCCGGGGTCAGGCGGAGCGCGCGTCCCCGGTCGGCGGTTTGCGCCAGGGCGCCGGACCCGCGTCGTCCACCGCGTCCTGGAAGCTCGTCAGCCCGTTCAGCAGAGCGCTTCGGTCCGAGGGCGTCATCGTGGCGATCGCTTCCTCCAGCGCCTCCTGACGCCTGGCCCTCAAGTCGCGCAGATACGCCCGGCCCCGGCCGGTCAGCTGCAGTTCCAGCTCCCGCCGGCTGTGAGGGCTCGGGAGCCGCTGCACGAGCCCGAGGGCCTCCAGCCGGTCGCACAGCCGGCTCACGGACGGCGGGGCGGCGTCAAGCAGCTCACCCAGCGTGCGGAGGTTCATCCCCTCCTCGTGGTCGAGGCTGTAGAGCACACGCAGCTGGGAGGCCGACACGGGGGCCGGGGGCACCAAGTCCCTGCCGCGCTCCCAGAGCACCTCCAGAAGCTCGATGAGTTCGCGCGCCCCCCCTGCGGCCCCGGCGGCGGTCTGCCGCCGGGGCCGCGAGGGTGTCCGGTTCGCGTCCATGTCTGGTGACACTCCGTCTCAGAAGTCCTCGGTTCGTGGCGTCGCTCCTGTGCCGCACGCCCTGAGCGGAGCGCCGTCCCCGTCCGCCGGGCTCTGTGAGCGGCATTAGGGAAGGCCGCTCCGCCCGACAACCATATCTTTCGAGCGTCGCTCCCCTTGATCCCCACGTGTAAAGCTCCCCGACCGGGGCCTTGGAACACCTGATTCGTATCCGGGACATGCACGACGATATTTCCGGCCTGCGGGCGGAAAGGTCCGTGGCTTCGCGTTTTCCGGCCCTGGTGTCGTGCACGGGAACAAGGGAACGCGAGTTGAGGACCGTGCTGTGCGAAAAGGAGGGCGAGGCGAGCCGCAGGATGTGCAGCGACACCTCATTGGAAAAGGAGGACCGCAGGTGATGATCATTACCTCGGCGGAAGCGGACATCGGCGATGCCCGTCGCGCCGCCTCGGAATTCGTCGGGCGGGCGGGCCCGGACACGGCCGTCGATGACGTGGTGCTGGTGGTTTCCGAACTGGTCACGAATGCTGTCAAACACACGATCGGCTGGTGGCGGCTGCGTGTCAGCGTGCACAGGCGGCGACTGGTCGTGGACGTGGAGGACGCCAGCTGGGCCCCGCCCGTGCCGCGGAAGCCCGACGAAGGCGCGGTGGGCGGCCGGGGCTGGCAGATCGTTGAGCAACTGGCCGACAGCATCGAGGTCCTTCCCAATTCGGGGGGCAAGACCGTTCGCGCCGTCTGGTCGTGCAGCCGGCCGGGATCCTCGGCCTAACGCCCCTCGCCGGGTTCCCTGAGAAGCCTCCCCAGGCCGCGCAGGCCCTGCAGCAGGTCCGCCCGCCGCGTACCGGACATCGCGTCGAGCGCCTCCGTCAGCTCCAGCTCCCGCTTCTTCCGCAACTCCCGCAGATACGCCCGCCCGCGCGCGCTCAGGCGCAGCTCCAGCTCCCGGCGGCTCGCCGGGCTCGGCGTACGCTCCACGAATCCCAGGCTCTGGAGCCGGTCGCACAGGCGGCTCACCGAAGGCGGGGCGGCTCCCAGCATGTCACCCAGGGTCCGCAGATTGATGCCCTCCTTGCGTTCGAGGGCATATAGCACCCGCAACTGCGAGGCGGACACAGGTGTCGACGCCGTGTCCCGGCCGCGCTCCCAGATGACCTCCAGCACTTCGATCACGTCACATGCCGCCCGTGAGGCTTCGCGGGTACGCGGCGGGGGTGACGCGGGGCTGGAATCCATGCTGCTGTCTCCAGGGGCGGGCTCGGCGGGGTCACACGGGCAGCGGACCCGGTGACGGTGGCGGCGCTGTGCCCATGGCGGAAGCCTATCCTCCGTCCCGGTCGCGCTTTGGTGTACGCCTCGAGCCGGGGTAGTCTGCGGCGTAATTTGCCGTACGACAACCGTCGTACCGAGCGATGAGACGTCGTGGAGGGCGGCCCACCGGTCGAGGGCCGCGGGGAGGGCGCCGCTGCGGCGAGGCGCCCGGCGAGGGGTAGCGAGGAATGGGCATGGCTGAGACTTCTGCCGACAGCTCGAACACGGTGCCGCGCTCACGTGCGCGCGGCGCGGGCAAGGTCGGCGAGTCGGACCTGCGGCAGCTCCTGGCCGGTCTCACGGCCGTGCGTGACGGCGACTTCGGCACCCGGCTGCCCGACGGGGCGAACGGACTCCTCGGCGAGATCGCGACCGTGTTCAACGGCATGGTGGACCAACTGTCGCTGTTCACCTCTGAGGTGACAAGGGTCGCCCGCGAGGTCGGCACCGAGGGCACCCTGGGCGGTCAGGCCGAGATCCCCGGAGTCTCCGGCACCTGGGCGGACCTGACCGACTCCGTCAACGCCATGGCGGGCAACCTCACCGCCCAGGTCCGCAACATCGCACAGGTCACCACGGCCGTGGCGCGGGGCGACCTGTCGCAGAAGATCACGGTCACCGCGCGGGGCGAGATCCTGGAGCTGAAAGAGACCATCAACACGATGGTCGACCAGTTGTCGTCGTTCGCCGACGAGGTGACCCGGGTGGCCCGGGAGGTCGGCACCGAGGGCAATCTCGGCGGCCAGGCCGATGTCAAGGGCGTCTCCGGGACGTGGCGCGATCTGACCGACTCCGTGAACTCGATGGCCGGCAACCTCACCGGGCAGGTGCGGTCCATCGCGCAGGTGGCGACGGCCGTCGCGCAGGGCGACCTGTCGCAGAAGATCACGGTCACCGCGCGGGGCGAGATCCTGGAGCTTAAAGAGACCATCAACACGATGGTCGACCAGTTGTCGTCGTTCGCCGACGAGGTGACCCGGGTGGCCCGCGAGGTCGGCACCGAAGGCCGGCTCGGCGGCCAGGCCCGCGTGCCGAATGTCGCCGGAACCTGGAAGCGCCTCACCGAGAACGTCAACGAGCTGGCCGGCAACCTCACCCGTCAGGTGCGGGCGATCGGGGAGGTCGCCAGCGCCGTCGCGGAGGGTGACCTGACACGGTCCATCACCGTCGACGCCTCCGGCGAGGTGGCCGAACTCAAGGACAACATCAACGCGATGGTCGGCTCGCTGCGCGCGACGACCCGGGCCAACCAGGAACAGGACTGGCTGAAGTCAAGCCTCGCCCTGATCTCCGGACTGATGCAGGGACACCGTGACCTGGCCAAGGTCGCCGAGCTCGTCATGGACGAGCTCACTCCGCTCGTCTCGGCCCAGTACGGTGCGTTCTACCTCGCCGAGGAGACCCCGGACGGCACCGGACTCCGGCGCGTCGGCTCCTACGGGCGTCCCGCAGGCAGCGCCGGCCACGACCGCTTCCAACTGGGTGAGTCCCTCGTCGGCCAGGCCGCCCGCAGCCGGCGGACCATCGAGGTCGACGGCGTCCCCGCCGACTACGTGAGCATCTCCTCAGGGCTCGGCCGGGCAACCCCCGGAAGCCTGATCGTCCTGCCGATCGTCGTCGACGACCAGATCCTCGGCGTCATCGAACTGGCCTCCTTCACCCCCTTCACGCGCATCCACCGGGACTTCCTCGAACAGCTCATGGAGACGGTCGGCGGAAACGTCAACACCATCGTCGCCAACGCCAGGACCGACGAACTCCTCGACGAGTCGCAGCGCCTCGCAAGCGAACTCCAGGCCCGTTCGGAGGAGTTGCAGGTCCAGCAGGACGAACTCCAGCGCTCCAACGCCGAACTGGAGGAGAAGGCCGCCCTGCTGGCCGCCCAGAACAGGGACATCGAAGGCAAGAACCTCGAGATCGAGCAGGCGCGGCAGGAACTGGAGGATCGCGCCCACCAGCTGTCGCTCGCCTCCAAGTACAAGTCCGAATTCCTGGCCAACATGAGCCACGAACTGAGGACCCCGCTCAACAGTCTGCTCATCCTCGCCCAGTTGCTGGCCCAGAACCCGACCCGCAACCTCACCGCAAAGCAGGTCGAGTACGCGGGCATCATCCACTCGGCGGGCTCCGACCTGCTCCAGCTGATCAACGACATCCTCGACCTGTCGAAGGTCGAGGCGGGCAAGATGGACATCAACCCGGAACGGGTCGCCCTCGCCCAGCTGCTGGACTACGTCGACGCCACCTTCCGCCCGCTGACCACGCAGAAGAGCCTCGACTTCACCATCCACACCGCACCCGGCGTACCGGTCGACCTGCTCACCGACGACTCCCGGCTGCGGCAGGTCCTGCGGAACCTGATCTCCAACGCGGTCAAGTTCACCGAACGCGGCAGCGTGAGGGTGCGCATCGAGCCCGCCGCCGACGGCGAGCTCCCCGCCTCCGTCCACCGCGGCGGTGCCGTGGTCGCCTTCCGCGTCGAGGACACCGGCATCGGCATCCCGGAGCAGCAGCTCGAAGCGATCTTCGGCGCCTTCCAGCAGGCGGACGGCACGACCAGCCGCAAGTACGGCGGCACCGGGCTGGGGCTGTCCATCAGCCGCGAGATCGCGCACCTGCTCGGCGGTGCGCTCACCGCACGGAGCACACCCGGCCGCGGCTCCACCTTCACCCTGTACCTGCCCGTGGCCCGCGCCGACTTCCACGACACCCCGGACGGCGGGCACGAGGGACCTGTCGCCGGTGCCGCCCCCCACGACGGCGAGCCGTCGGACGCCCACCGTCAGGCCGTCGACGCCGAGGCGCGAGGACCGCGCCGGCTGCTCGTGATCGAGGAGCGTCCGCGCGGGCTGCTGTCCCTCGTCGCCGAGAGCGCGGTGGCCGAGCTGACCGGCCACGAGCTGGGCGACCGCGACGACATCGAACTGGTCGCGGCGGTCGGCCCGCAGGAGGCGGCAGAGGCACTCGCCACCGCACCGTTCCACTGCGTGGTCCTCGAGCTCGACATGGCGAACAGCGAGGCCCTGCACTTCCTGGACGCCATGGACGGCGACGCCGCGCTGCGGACCGTCCCTGTACTGGCACACAACAACCGCCGCCTCGACGCGGCCGACGAGCGGACTCTCGAGTCGCGTGCTCGCACCCGGCCGCTGGAGCTCCTCTCCAGCCTGGACGAACTGCGGGAACGGATCGCGCTGCACCTGTCCGCCGACCAGCCCGGCGACGTCGTTCCCCTGCGCCGCGGCGAGGAGACCCGCCCCCTCACGCCCCGGAGCGTGGACGACTTTCTCCCCGGCCGCACCGTCCTCGTCGTCGACGACGACGCCCGCAACCTCTTCGCCCTCAGCGGCATCCTGGAACTCCACGGCATCCAGGTCCTGCACGCCGAGAACGGCCGGAAGGGGATCGACGCCCTCGCCGAGCACCCGGACATCGACCTCATCCTGATGGACGTGATGATGCCCGAGCTCGACGGGTACGCCGCGACCGCCGAGATCAGGCGGATGCCCGCCCACGCCGACCTTCCCATCATCACGGTCACGGCGAAGGCCATGCCCGGCGACCGGGAGAAGAGCCTCGCCGCGGGCGCCAGTGACTACGTCACCAAGCCGGTCGACGCCGACGACCTCATCGCCTGTGTCCGCCGCTGGCTGAACCCGAAGTCGGGCGATGGTCTGGTGGTGTCATGACCCCCTCCGAGGACGCGCTCGGTCGGCACGGGGGCCTCGGACCGGCCCCCTGCGGCCATCAGGACGATGCGCCCACCGCCCCGATCGGCGGCTGCGTCGACGCCGGCGCCCGGCGAGTGATCACCACATCGGAAAGAGGGGCGCAGCAGACCACCCCCGTCGGCCGTCTGGCGGCCACCGTCGAAAGGCTTCGGGCACAGGTGCGCGCCGCGCACGCCGCCGCCGACGGCAGGGCGCTGGTCGAACTCGCCAAGGGCATCCTGATCGAGCGGCTGCGTTGCGGTCCCGCACAGGCCGCGCGCCAGCTGGCCGAACTCGCCGACCAGGCTCACCTGTCCCAGCTGGAACTGGCGGCGGACATCATCAACCAGGCCGCCCGCGACCAGGTCACGGAAGTGACGGGCGAGTTCGTCCGGCAGGTGAACCGCGGACCCGGTACCGGCGAGGACACGGGCTCGTCCGTCTCCGTACGGCTGCGCACCGCAGAGAGCGCCGCGCTGGCCGCCGGCGACACCCAGGCCGTCGCCAGGTCCCTGCTCGAGCACGCACTCGCCCCGCTGGGCGCGACGGCCGTGGCCATCTGGACCGCGGGTTCCGACTCCTCCCTCACCCTGCGCGGCCACGCCGGATTCAGCGCCGACGAGGCTGGACGCTGGCGATATGTGCCGCCCGGTGTCGCGACCGTCGCCCGCCAGGCGCTCATCGAGCGGCGTGCCGTGCGGTTCTCGTCCCTGACCGAGGCCCAGGTGCCCTCCATCGGGCAGAAGCAGGCACCCGGCGGCGGCCGCGTCGCCCTGCCCGCCGGTACCGGCGGCCGGATCCTCGGGGTGCTCGAGATCTGCTGGCCCCAGCAGCCGGCCCCGTGGTCACCGGCGGTCGCCCGCCAGATGGAGGCCCTGGCCGAGCTGTGCGCCCACACCCTCGACAGTCTCCCCGCCACCGGCACGGAATTCCCGGCAGTACCGGAGCCCGCCGACGTGGCCGAGCTCGTCGATCTGGCGGACGGTCTCTACGACCCCGCGCTGGTGCTGACCCCGCACATCGACGCGGAGGGCCAGCTCACCGACTTCCGTGTCCGTCACGCCAACAGCAGCTTCGTGGACCCCGCGGGACGCCCCCGCAGCGCCGTCAGCGGGGCCCTCCTGCTGGAGGCGTACCCCATGGCGGCCGGTGACAGCGAACTCTTCGAGAAGATCGAACGCGTCTACGCCACCGGTGAGCCCTTCCGCGCACAGCGCATGACGCTCACCGCGCTCGTGGACCAGGTCCCCCTCGCGTCCGTCGCCGACCTCAGCATCAGCCGGCACGGCGCCAGCGTCCTGCTCATCTGGCGCATCGAGGACGAGACCGCGCGGCTGGCCAGCCTGCTCCAGCACGCCCAGCGCCTCGGACGCATCGGCGGCTTCGAGGAGAACCTCGTCACGGGCGACATCACCTGGAACGGGCAGCTCTTCGACCTGTACGGGCGGGCCGTCACAGAGGACCCGGTGTCGCTGCACGACCTCGCCGAGCACGCACACCCCGACGACACTGTCGCCATCGGCCGGTTCCTGCGGACCGTGCTCCACCACCGCAGACCCACCTCGACGGCCTTCCGCCTCCAGCGTCCCGACGGCGTGACCCGCCACATCCGGGTCATCGCAGAACCGGTCCTCGACGCCGATGACCGTCTGCTCGCCCTGCGGGGGGCCTACCAGGACATCTCCTCCCAGCACTGGACCGAGGTGGCGCTCGCCGCCACCCGCGACCAACTCGCCCACACCGAGCAGGAGTCGGCCGAGCGCAATCGCCTGGCGCTGCAGCTCCAGCACGCCATCATGCCGCCGACCCGCAACCCCCTCGACGCCCCCGGGCTCCAGGTTGCCGTCCGGTACCGTCCGGCGGAGGCCGAGTCGCTGGTGGGCGGCGACTGGTACGACGCCGTCGCCCTGCCGTCCGGGCGGATACTGCTCTGCGTCGGCGACATAGCGGGCCACGGCATCAAGGCCGCGACCGGGATGGTCATCCTGCGCAACGCGCTGCGCGGCCTCGCCGTAACCGGCGCGGGGCCCGGACAGCTGATGTCCTGGCTGAACATCGTGGCCCACCATCTCACCGAACAGGTCACCGCCACCGCCGTGTGCGGACTGTACGACCCGGGGACCCGCGTACTGCGCTGGGCCAGGGCCGGTCATCTCCCGCCCGTGCTGGTGCGCGGACAGCAGGCCGACACCCTGCCGCTGCTCGGCGGACTGCTCCTCGGCGTCATGCCGGACGCCCCGTACCAGGAAGGTGAGGTCCAGCTCGAGCCGGACGACACGCTGCTGATGTACACCGACGGCCTGGTCGAACGCCGGGACACCGCCGTCCAGGCCTCGCTCTCCCAGCTGCTCACGGCCGCCCGGACCCCGGTCGCCACTCTGGACCGCCGACTGGACCTGCTGCTCACGCACAGCAAGTCGGACACCGACGACGACACCTGCCTCATCGGCATCCAGGTGTCCTGATCGCGTACCGGCGCGGCCGTGCCCGCCGGTGCGCACCCGGGGGCACGGGTGAACCTGTCCGGCCAGAGAACGGGCATGAGGGCTGTCATGGCGGCGTACCGGCGTCGTCATACGTACCGGCGCCGTCGTACACGAGGAGGCCGTCGTCGCGCAGACGCGCACCCGGGGTGGGGCTGTGCGGGGTGAGGCGTCCGTCGTGCATGAGGTGGTGGACGTGCACGCCGCGGGCCATGACGGCGAAGTCGGCGATCAGACGCCGGTGGCAGCGCCACCACACCGCTTCGCTGCACATCACCGCGGTGCGCTCCCGCTGCGCCTGGTCCAGGAGGGCGTCCACGGCCGTGACGAACTCCGGGCTGCGTGTGTGAGCCGCGTAGCCGCGGAAGGAGGCGTTGCGCCAGACCGTGTCGGGCGAGTCCGGGGATGGTTTGCGGAAGCCACCCAGTCGCGGCTCCCACCGGTAGGCGATGCCCTCTTCGGGCATCCACCGGCCCAGCCGCTGCCGTGACACGTCCGGATCCCGGCGGCTGCCGGGAGCGGTCCGGACGTCCACGACGGCGGTGACGCCTGCTCCCCGGAGCAGCCGCGCCAGCGTTCCCCGGTCCGCGGTGCTGTGGCCGAAGGTGATCAGTTCGGGCCGGGGCGTCGGAGCACCCTCCGCCGGGTCGGTGCGGTCATGGTCCATACATCGAGTTCAACAGTTCCTGGACCGTCCGGCACGGCCCGGCAGGCCGCGCCTGCTCATACGCCGGGTGATCCGTGATCCGGCTACGTGGCAACGGGAATCCTCGCTGGACTCGTCGAGGAGACCAGCCGGTTCGAACCCCTTGGTGCGGAGCCTGACGGCAAGCCGAACGAGAAGGCTTCTGACCGCTGCAGGTAGAAGATGGCCATGACGCAACCGGGCACACTGACAACCGTCAGGGCGGACCACACATCAGCGCCGACACCTGACGCAGCCGTACCGGCTCGCCGCGTGTGCGGTCCAGCTCGCGGACCGCCGCACGGCAGCTTCGAAGTGATGGTTCACATCAGGGAGCACCGCGGCCGCAGTGACCCCGGGCCGAGCATCGAAACGCCGTCGCGCCTGCGGGGAGGCAAGGCCCGCTGCCACGGCCCGCGCGTACGCGGCGCGTTCGGCTGCGGTGTCGCAGCTGAGTAACCGGCCTGCCGCCGGTGTCGGAGGTGTTGCGATCTGCGCGGAGCGGCTCCTTTGGTGCAGATGAGGGTGCGGTTGCCCGCTAGGGTGCTTGGCCCGCCAATGGGACAGCGTCTTCGTCTCCCGGCCCGGCGGCCGGCCGGAGAGGCTGGACGGCGATCTCGGTGGCCGCGTCCCGCTGATGCGGAATGGTGACCGAGCCGTGTTGGAGCGCGACCGTCCGCGCGGGCGCCGGAATGCGGATGCCTTCCGCCAGGTACCGCTTGTGCAGACGCTTGATGAACTCGTGCTTGATCCGGTATTGGTCGCTGAACTCACCGACCCCCAGGATGACGGTCATGCCGATGCGTGAGTCGCCGAAGGTATGGAAACGCACGGCGGGCTCGTGGTCGGGGACGGCACCGGTGATCTCGGTCATCACCTCCACGACGACCTCGTTGGTCACCCGCTCGACGTGGTCCAGGTCGCTGTCGTAGCCGACGCCCACCTGTACGAGCAGGGTCATCTGCTGCTCGGGGCGGTTGTAGTTGGTCATGTTCGAGCCGGCGAGCCGGCCGTTGGGGATGATGACCAGATTGTTGGAGAGCTCACGGATCGTCGTCTGGCGCCAGTTGATGTCGACGACGTATCCCTCTTCGCCGCTGCTGAGCTTGATGTAGTCGCCTTGCTGGACCGTCTTCGAGGCGAGGATGTGGATGCCCGCGAAGAGGTTGGCGAGAGTGTCCTGGAGGGCCAAGGCGACCGCGAGACCGCCCACGCCCAGGGCGGTGAGGAGTGGGGCTATCGAGATGCCGAGGGTCTGCAGCACCACCAGGCAGCCGATGGCGAGGACAACGACGCGCGTGATGTTGACGAAGATGGTGGCCGATCCGGCGACGCCAGGGCGGGACTGCGTGACCGTACGCAACAGGCCGGTGATCACTCGGGCCGCCGTGATCGTCGTGACGAGGATGAGCAGCACGGTCAGGGACTGGTTGACGTGCCGCTGGACCGTCGTGGTCAGCGGCAGCACCGCGGCCGCAGCCGCCGCGCCCCCAGCTATCGCCGCCCACGGCACCAGCGCGCGCATCGCATGGACGATGACGTCGTCCCCGCTCCAGCGCGTCCTCGTCGCGTGCTTGCCCAACCACAACAGCAGCATGCGGAGAAGGAGCGCAACCAACAGGCCTGCGGCCAAGGCGACCCCGGCCACGATCACGTCGCCGAAGGTGAGGTCCCGGTTCATCGCTCGCCTCCCGAAGGACGCGGCAATCTGCCCACCGGCCGGATTTGATTGTTCGTCACTTGTACCTGCTCGAATCCAGGATGCATTGATCCCGCCGGACGTGCGTACGACATCGGGCGTGGACAGCTCATCCTGCCGCATACGCCTGGCCGCTCGTCACCGGGTCGGTGCAGACCGGCCGCTCTGCCGCAGGATGGCCGGCGGCGACGCTACGGAAGTCCCGCTGGGTCGCCGTCGAACGCAGGCCGCCGTCGCACGGTGCGGAGAATTCCCAGTAGCGCGGCTACCGCCCGAACTCGGCAGCCGCTCAACAGGTCTCTGCATCGGACTCCACCAATGCCGGCCGCAGGGAGCCGTCAGGATGGGTTACCCAGCTGATCCGACGGTCGAGGCGACCTGTCGGTCTCTCGCCCGTCCGATTTTGTGTCCGGCCCGCGTGTAGACACGATGCGGTCTGAATGCTCTTCAGGTCGATCTCACCAGGACGGCGGGTCTTTCGAAGGCCGGCCCCTGGGGTGTCATGACCGCCTCGGCGGCTGGACCCACCCCAGGGACCGCTCCACGGCTCGTTGCCAGCAGTCGTATTCGCGCTCCCGCCGTTCCGCATCCATGTCAGGCAGCCACTGGGCGGCCCGGTGCCAGTTGCGGCGCAGGACTTCCATGTCCGACCAGTAGCCGACCGCGAGGCCGGCGGCGTAGGCAGCGCCGAGCGACACGGTCTCGGCCACCAGGGGCCGTACCACGGGAACGTCGAGCACGTCGGCGAGGAACTGCATGAGCAGGTTGTCGGAGGTCATGCCCCCGTCCACCTTGAGCTGCTGCAGGGCGAGCGCGGAATCGGCGTTCATGGCGTCGACGACCTCCCGTGTCTGCCAGCCGGTGGCTTCCAGGACGGCTCGGGCCAAGTGGCCCTTCGTGATGTACGAGGTGAGGCCGACGATGACGCCGCGGGCGTCACTTCTCCAATGGGGTGCGAACAGACCGGAGAACGCGGGGACGATGTAGCAGCCGCCGTTGTCCTCGACGGTGCGTGCCAGGGTCTCGATCTCAGGTGCACTGTTGATCAGACCCAGTCGGTCGCGGAACCACTGGACCAGCGAGCCGGTGACGGCGATCGGCCCCTCCAGGGCGTAGACCGCGGGCTGCTTCGCGATCTTGTATGCGACGGTGGTGAGGAGCCCGTGCCGGGATCGGACGACGTCGGAGCCGGTGTTCATGAGCAGGAAACTGCCGGTCCCGTAGGTGCACTTCGCCTCGCCGGGCGAGAAACAGGTCTGCCCGAACAAGGCCGCCTGTTGATCGCCGAGGGCGGCCGTGATCGGGATCCCCGGGAGCACGGAGCGGGCCTCGCCGTAGCACTCGGCGGAAGGACGGATCTCCGGCAGCATCTGGTGCGGGACTCCGAAGAACTCCATGAGCTCGCTGTCCCAGGTCAGCGTGCGCATGTCGATGAGCATGGTGCGGCTGGCGTTGGTGGCGTCGGTGATGTGCAGGCCGCCGTCCCTTCCACCGGTGAGGTTCCAGATCAGCCAGCTCTCCATCGTGCCGAACAGCACCTCGCCGTCCCGGGCGCGCTGCTCCAGCCCGTCGATGTGATCGAACAACCAGCGGATCCGGGGCGCGGAGAAGTAGGTCGAGGGAGGCAGGCAGCAGCGTTCCAGGAAGAACTCGTCCCCGTGCCGGTTTCTCAGCTCGTCGACAAGCGGAGCGGTGCGGGTGTCCTGCCAGACGATCGCCTTCCCCAGTGGCACACCTGTCCGCCGGTCCCAGAGCACGGTCGTCTCCCGCTGGTTGGCGATCCCGATGGCGGCGATCTGCCCGGCGTCCACGCCGGCGTGGGACAGTGCCTCCGGCACCACGCGCTGCAGGTTGCGCCAGATCTCCACGGCGTCGTGCTCGACCCATCCGGGCTGAGGAAAATACTGGCGGTGCTCTCGCTGGGCGACCGACACCAGCCCCCCGCGGTGGTCGAACAGGATGCATCGAGTGGAGGTGGTGCCCTGGTCGATGGACATCACATACCGTGCAACCATGATCGGGCCTGCCTTCCGATGTGTCGCGGAGCAGCGGATGTCTACCAGCGCGCCGCGCCCAGTTCTCTGGAGATCGCCCGTGCGGCCTCCCTGAGCAAGGTGATCAGGGCCGGTTGGGGCCGGCCTCCTGAGTCGCAGATCCGCTCGACCGGGCCGGATACGCCGAGCGCGCCCACCACGAGGCCGCCGTGCCCTCGGATCGGCGTGGCGACTCCGGCGTCACCCATGCTCATTTCCTGCACCTCGGAGCCCCAGCCGAGCTCTCGAATCTCGCCGAGCGCCCGGCTGAGATCCTCGGGGAGCACCAGAGTGTGCCGGGTGTAGGCCTCCAGTCCGGCCTTCAGCAGAGGCTCGACGGGCGTGGCCCCGAAGGCCAGCAGGACCTTGCCGAGGGAGGAGGCGTGAAGCGGCAGCAGTGCGCCCACGTCCAGGGTCTGGAGGGTGTCGTCGGGCCGGAAGACGTGGTGGACGATGAGCACCTGCCCCTCCAGGGGTGTGCCCAGGCGGACGGCCTCCCCGCTGCGGGCGGCCAGGGCGTCGGCCCAGTTGAGGGAGCGCGACCGCAACTCGTTGACGTCGAGGTAGCTGGTACCGAGATGGAGCAGCGCCGCTCCGAGCTGGTACTTTCCGGTGGCAGCGTCCTGCTCCACGAAGTCCACATGCTGCAGGGTGCGCAGAATGCCATGAGCGGTGCCCTTGGCCAGTCCGAGCGATGACGCCACCTCGCCCAGTCCCAGCCTGCGGGGACCGGTGGCGAGCAGACGCAGAATCGCCGCCGCCCGTTCTATGGACTGGACCGGGCCGACCATAGGACGATCGTAGTCCGGTCTTCGCCCGAGAACCTCCGTTCGGCAATGCCGACCGTCGTTCATTGACCGACCGTCTCCACCTCCCTAGCGTTTCATCACCCCGGCCACCGGCCGGCAGTGCTTCCGGAGGAGGACGGGCCATGACAGTGGCGCAGCTCGGCGCAGAGCTTCCCGACGACGTCACGTGCGTCTTTCCCCTGCCGCACGTCCCCGAGGCAGTCACGGTGATGCGTCGGCGCCTGCGCGCGGTCCTCGTCGACTGGCACCTGTCGGCGGACGTTGCTGAGGACGTGGTCCTGCTGGCCTCGGAACTGCTCACCAATGCGATCGCCCACGCCCTGCCTCCGGCGACGCTTCGTGTGTCGCGGGTCCTGGTGGACGCTGTCCAAGCCGTACGTGTCGAGGTGACCGATGCGGGACCTGCGGCTCAGGCCGACGGGCCGGCTTCCGGGCTCGACCCGGACGAGCACGGCCGAGGCATCGGAATCGTCATGGCGCTGTCGGCCAGGCATGGTGTGCGGGAGCGTGCCGACGGAAGCACCTGGTGGGCAGACGTGGCCGTGAGATGAGATGACGAAGGCACGACAGGCTCCGCAGAGGCGCGGGGCGCCGTCGCTCGCGCTCGGCCGGAGGCAGACCGCCGTCCGGTCGTCGGTCGGGTGCCGGTCATGTGTTCCCCGGTGTGGGGCCGCCGCCAGCCGGAGACCATTGCATAGTTATGTGCCTTATGTCATAGTTTTGTCATGGATTGGCCTCTGTTCGAGGAACATGACCTGACGACCACTGGAGCCCACCCCCACGCTCCTGCCCCCTTGGTGAACACTGCCCTGGCTCGCGACTGCGACGAGTGCCGCGGCTGGGGAAGCCTGGTGAAGAACGGCCGCTACGAGCTCTGTCATGTGTGTCAGCGCGTGAATGCATAACGGCAGGCTTCCAGTCCGGTGGCACGTGCCGCGCCCGCACGAGTAAGCCAGATAGGGCGCCAGCTCCGCTCGTCAGGCTCCGACGGACAAACAGCCCGGTATCGGCGGTCCGTTCGCGCGACGCCGCCTTGTACGCCGTAGCCACCGGGCCGCCGTCAGTTCGGCAACGCGGTTCGTCGCCGGCCCGGCGGTGCTGCCCCCAGGACGCCCTCGCCGAGATGGCCGCTGCCCAAGAGATCCGACGCGCCGCGCCTCGCAGGCCCCGTGCGCCAAGACCGCACCCAGGCACGCAGCTGACCAGTCGTCACCGCAGACACAGCGCCGGCCCACAGGATCCCCGCCCGCCAGTAGATGCGCACACGCACCTGCTGGCCGGGCGACGTCGGGGGTGAGTTGGAGAAGGAGGCACCTGGCCCTGTCTCGGACGGTTCGGTGGAGTCGGTCGGGGGCCGGGGACGCGGCGGTCAGGACATCGCGGTCCAGCGGGTGTCCCACCGGGCGCCGGTAACGGGTTCAGCGGTGACCCGGCCCGCGCTTCGGCGGGAACTGACGCTGGGGGCTGTGTTTGTCTGTGTTGTGGTTGGTGTTAGTGGGTGGGGGGTGGGGTGGGGGTGTGTTGGTGGGGGTGGTTGAGGGCGTGGGTGAGGGTGGTGAGGTGGGGGTGGAGGGTGTGGTGGAGGTGGTTGATGGTGGTGTGGATTTGGTTGTGGTGGTGGGGGGTGAGGTGGTGGTGGGTGATGAGGTCGGCGGTGTGGGGGGTGAGTTGGTTGAGGAGGTAGAGGTTGGTGAGGTTTTTGAGGTGGGTGTGGGTGGTGGGGTGGGTGGTGTGGTTGAGGGTGGTGAGGAGGGCGTTGGTGGTGTGGAGGGTGGTGTGGAGGTGGGTCATGGTGAGGGCGGGTTGGGTGGCGTTGTTCCAGCGGGTGTGGGGGGTGTGGGGGGTGGTGGGGGTGTGGAGGGCTTGTTTGGTGCGGGTGTGCCAGATGTGTTGGGCGTGTTGGAGGAGGTTTTTGAGGTGGGGGAGGTTGGTGAGGGGGTTGGGGGGTGTGGGGGTGGTGGGGGGTGGGGGTGGGGGGTTGAGGAGGAGGTGGGTGGCGGCTTTGAGGGTGATGAGGAGGTTGTCGCCTTCGGCGGTGATGGTGCCTTCGAGGTGTTGGGTGTAGTGGGCGAGGGGGTTGTGGGGGTGGAGGGCCCAGGCGCCGCAGCGTTCGCGGCAGGTGGTGGTGATGGTGCGGGCGTGGTGGGTGGTGAAGGCTTTGGTGAGGGCGGTGAGGTGGTGGGTTTGTTCTTTGGTGGGGGGTGGGTCGGTGGGGTAGCGGGGGTGGGTGGGGTCGGGGGGTGGGGGGGTGCCGTTGTGGTGGTGGTGGGTGTGGTGGTTGAGGGTGTGGCGGTGGAGGAGGGTGAGGGCGTAGGTGGTGGCGAGGTGGTCGATGAGGGGGGCGTGGTGGGCGCGGTGGGTGGTGAGGGGGGTGGGGGTGTTGTGGTGGGTGGTGTGGCGGTGGTTGGCGTAGTGGACGGCGATGGTGAGGGCGGCGCGGGCGGTGCCGGTGGCGGCGGCGCTCATGCAGAGTTTGCCGAGGGTGACGCGGTCGATGGTGTGGAGGAAGCGTTTTTGGGGGTTGCCGTGGGTGGTGTGGTGGGTGCCGTCGGGGTCGAGGCGGTTGTGGGGGGCTTGGAGGAGGGCGGTGGGGGGGAGTCGGACGTGGGTGAAGGTGGTGATGGCGTGGTCGACGGGGTGGGGGAGGTGGCGGGGTGGCAGGGGGGTGATGTGGATGCCGGGGTGGGGGCCGTTTTCGTCGTGGAGGGGGGTGAGGAAGAGGTGGATGCCGCGGTCGGTGCCGTCGTGGGTGATGAGGCGGGCGGCGACGAGGGCGGTTTTGGGGCCTCCGGTGGTGGTGGTGTTGGGCATGAATTTGGCGGCGCCGGGGGTGGGGGTGTGGAGGGTGAACTCGCCGGTGTCGGGGTGGTGGTGGGCGGTGGTTTTGAGGTGGGCGGCGTCGTTGCCGTGGGCGAGTTCGGTGACGAGGAAGGTGCCGGTGCGTTGCAGGGTGGTGTAGGGGGTGAGGTCGCGGTGTTCGGGGTGGTCGTGGTCGAGGAGGGTGCCGAGGAAGAGGTTGTAGTGGATGCCGGCGAGGGTGCCCAGGGCGCTGTCGGCGATGCCGGTCCATTCGTGGAGGGCGGCGAGGCGGCGGGGGTCGCGGGCGAGGGCGAGGGGGTCGCCGGCGGCGGTGGCGTTGAGCAGGTGCAGGCGCTGGTAGGAGCGGGCGGTGCGCTGGGTGGGGGTGAGGTCGTCCTCGTCGGTGAGGAAGGCGTCGTGGGTGATCAGGGTGCGCCAGGGGGTGTGGATGGTGTCCTGTTCGTCGCCGTCGAAGAGCAGGTGGCGCAGTTCGCGGGTGATGGCGTCGGTGGTGGCCTGGTCGGTGTCGTCGCCGCCGGTGGGCCGGTGGGCCGGGCGGCGGGTGGCGGCGGGCGGTGGCGGGGGGAAGCGGGTGGTGGGGGCGGGAGCGGTGACGGGTGAGGTCGCGCCGGGTCTGCCCCCCGCCCCCAGCCCCGTCCCTATCCCCGCCCCTGTTCCTGCCCCGGCCCCTGACCCTGTTCCGGTCGCCGTCCCTGTTCCGCCGCCCGCACCCGTGGTGATCGTGCCCGCGGCCGTTGCGGTGGGCGTGGTGCGGGGGGCCGTGCCCGTGATGATGCCTGCCCCCGCACTCGCACCTGTGCCCGCACTCGCACCTGTGGCCGTGGCCGTACCGGCGCCGGCCCCCGTGGCCGGGCCGGTGCCGGTGGCCGCACCCGGGGTGGTGGGGGTGGGGGGTGGGGTGGTGTTCTGCCCGGTGGCGGGGGTGGGTGGGGTGGGCTGGGTCAGCAGGGTCATGGCCTCTCCCGCGGGATAGGGGTCGTCCGGTGGTATGGGAAGCGCAGGGCCCCAAAGATACGTACCCACCGGTTTTGTTTTCAAGGCGTTGTGAGGGTTTCGTGGTGACGTGCGTCACAACTGAGGGCGGCGGGGACGGCATATGCCGGGTTCCGTTGCTGGTCGGACGCGATCATTCCGCTTGAAAGGGACCTTTGGGCCCCTCAAGCAAAACCGGCATGGTGGTTTGGTTACCTGTTGTTTACGGGCCGGTGTGCGGTGACGGGTCCGGGGTGTGCTCACGGGCTGTCCGCAGGCCGCTGGGCTGCTAAGATACGAACCCGCCGGTTTCTTTTCGTTGGTGCGGGGATGTCGGAGGTGGTGGTGATGGCGCGGCAGGAGCGGGCCGTGAGGACGCGGCGGGCGATTTTGGTGGCGGCGGCCGAGGTGTTCGACGAGGTCGGTTACGAGGCGGCGACCATTTCCGAGATCCTGAAGCGGTCGGGTCTGACGAAGGGGGCGCTGTATTTTCATTTCGCCTCCAAGGAGGAGCTGGCGCAGGGGGTGCTGGCGGAGCAGGTGCATGCGCTGCCGGATCTGCCGGAGGGTGAGCTGATGCTGCAGACGGCGGTGGACCGGGCGTTGCTGCTGGCGCATCTGCTGCGCCGGGACACCGGGGACCCGATCGTGCGGGGCAGTGTGCGGCTGACGGTGGAGCAGGGTGCGCTGCGTGACGGGCTGGACCGGCGGGTGCCGATGCAGGCGTGGATGGAGCAGACGCAGGTGCTGTTCGAGCAGGCGCAGGCGGCGGGGGAGATCCTGCCGCACGTGGATCTGGTGGGGGCGTCCAAGACGTTCGTGGGCGCGTTCACCGGGGTGCAGGTGCTGTCGAACATCATGACCGGCCGGCAGGACATGACCGAGCGGGTCGCGGATCTGTACCGGTTCCTGATGACGGCGATCGCCGTGCCCGGGGTGCTGGTACGCCTGGACTTCTCTCCCGGCCGCGGGCTGCACGCCTACGAGGAGGCCCTCCGCCGCCGCGACGCCGCGCCGGAGCCCGCCGCCCACTGACCCCCCCTTTTTTCTGCCCCCCTTCCCGGCCGTGCGCCACCGGCACCACCCACGGGCCGCTCCCCGGGCCCGCCCACGGGCCGCTCCCCGGGCCCGCCCACGGGCCGTGCCCGGGCCACCGGTCCCGGCCGGGCGTGCGGGGCATTCCCCAACCACCCGCCTCCGCCCCGTAGTTCGCCGCCCCGCAGCCGCGCCGCTGCCCCCGCCCTCCCGTCGCCGCCGCGCTGTTTGGCAGCTGCCGCAGTCGTGCCCGCCGTCGGGTCCACGGGCGATCGCGGTCCGTGCCGCGCTCGGACCTCCGGCGCCGGCCGGGCGTGCGGGACACTCTCCGACCGCCCGCTCCCGGCCCGTAGTTCACCGTCGCGTTGCCGCACCGGCAGTGGCACTGGAGGTAGAGCTGGTCGCCGGGAGCCGTCCCCTTCCTTGCCGCGGGAGAAGTGGTTGAAGCCGGTCTCGTAGAGCCAGGCCGCGGAGGTGAAGGCCGCAGTCGTGCCCGCCGTCGCGTCCACAGGAGACCACGGTCCGTGCCGCGCTCGGACCACCGGCTCCGACCGGGCGTGCGGGCACTCTCCAATCGCCCGCTCCCGGCCCGTAGTTCACCGTCGTGTCCGCCCGCAGCCGTGCGCGGTGCGGCCGTGCTGGGGCGGCTGCGCCCGGCCCTGGCCGGGCGAGTGCGGGCCTCCTCCAACCACCGAGGGGCGGGCCCTCCAGCCACCTCCCCGGTCCGTAGTCCGCCGTCGGGCTGTCGTCCCGGCCTTGGGTGCCCTCGGCCCGCCGCCGGCTCCGCGCCTTGGCCACCCCTCGGCGGGGCGTGCGGGCACTCTCCAACCGCCCACCTCCGCCCTCCGGTTCATCGTCGTGTCCGCTCCGCGGTTCGCCGTCGCGCTGCGTACCCGCCGCGGTCGTGCCTGCCGCCCCGCTCCGCAGTTCTCCGCCGCCCCGCTGTGGCCGCTGTGCCCGGCCCTGGGCGGGGGAGTGCGGGTCTCCTCCAACCACCGGAGGCGGGCTCCCTCCAGCCGCCCCCGGTCTCGCGGTTCGCCGGCGGGCCGTTGTCCCGGCCTTGGGCGGCGGCAGTCTGCCCCGGGCTCCGCGCTTGGGCCACCGCCTCCCAGCGGTTGCACCCTCCAACCGCTCACTCCGCCCTACGGTTCTCGCCCCCGCACGTTCGCCTCCGTGCAGTCGCTGTTGCGCCCGCCCGGCAGTCGCGCCCGGCGCGGTTGTGCCGGCCGAGGCCGGGCTCGGCCGTTGCCTGCCCTGGCCGGCGTCCGATGCATCCTCCGATCGCCGGGCGTGCCGGCACCCACCAATCACCCCAAGTGCGCAGTCCTGCGGCCGCGCCCGCCGCGCCCGCCTCCAGGGCCGCGCCTGCCGCAGTCGCGCTCGAGCGGCTGCCCGGTCCTGGCGGCCGGCGGGCGGGCCGCTGTCCGAACCCGGCCGGGCACGCAGCCCCGTCCCGTACGTTCGCCGTCGCGGCGCTGTTGCCGTCCTCGCCCGGCCGCGGCCTGCCACGGGCCCCCGCGGCCGGGCCACCGGTCGCTGCGCGCCCGGCCCCCCCGGCCGGCCCGCGCCCACCGTGGCCCGCGTTGCGTGCCCGGTCGCCGGGCGGCGGTGCGGGGCTGGTTGTGTCCGGCCGGTCCTGGTTCGTGTGGTCGGTGTCTGGTGGCTTCGGGGCCCGGGGGCGGGTGCGGGGGTGCGGGGGTGTGGGGGTGGGCAGGGTGGCGGTGCGCGCCGTGGGCGCGGCCCGAAGAAGCCTGGACGGAAAAAGGGGAGTCGGACATGGACGCGGGTGTGGAGACGGGTGTGGAGACGAGTGCGGGGGCGGGTGCGGACGGGACGGGGTGTCCGTATGCGCTGGATGTGACGGGGCGTGACCTTGCGGGGGAGGCGGCGTTGCTGCGGGAGCGGGGGCCGGCGGCGCGGGTGGTGCTGCCGGGCGGGGTCCGGGCGTGGGCGGTGACCGGACACGAGCCGCTCAAGCGGCTGCTGACGGACAGACGGGTCTCCAAGGACGCCGGCCGGCACTGGCCGGCGTTCGTCGAGGGGCGGATCACGCCGCAGTGGCCGCTGTATCACTGGGTGTCCGCGCCCACGATGCTGTTCGCCTACGGGGAGGAACACACCCGGCTGCGGCGGCTGGTGGCGGGGGCGTTCACCGCGCGCCGCAGCCGTGAACTGGCGCCGCGGATCGAGCGGATCACGGCCGCCCTGCTGGACGCGTTGACCCCCGCCGCCGGCCCCGACGCCGGCGCGGGCGCGGGCGATGTTGCGGGGGAGGGGGTGGTGGATCTGCGGACGGCGTTCGCGAAGCTGCTGCCGATGCGGGTGATCTGTGAACTGTTCGGCGTCGAGGGACCCGACCGGCAGGCCCTGTGCGCGGCGATCGACACCACCTTGGGCACCTCGGTCCCGGCCGACGAGATGGCCAGGGCCCAGGACAGGGTGACCGAGCTGCTGGCCCGTCTGGTCGCCGCCCGGCGCGCCGAGCCCGGCCCGGACCTGACCTCCGCCCTGATCGCCGCCCGCGACGGCGGTGAACGGCTGAGCGAACAAGAACTCATCTCGACCCTGAACCTGATGATCGGCGCCGGGCAGGAGACCACCAGCAACCTGATCAGCAACGCGGTCGCCGCCCTGCTCTCCCAGCCCGGCCAGCTGGAACACCTGCGCACCGGCCGCGCCGACTGGTCCGACGTGATCGCCGAGACCCTGCGCACCCACAACCCCGCCGCCTACATCCCCCTGCGGTTCGCCGTCGAGGACATCGACCTGGACGGCGTCCTGATCCGCAAGGGCGACGTGATCATCGTGTCCTTCGCCGCCGCGGGCATCGACCCCGACCGGCACGGCAAGGACGCCGACACCTTCGACCTGCTGCGCCCGCACGGCGAGAGCGTCGCCTTCGGCCACGGCGTCCACTACTGCCTGGGCGCCCCGCTCGCCCGGCTGGAGGCCACCATCGCCCTGTCCGCGCTCTTCACCCGCTTCCCCCGCATACGCCTGGCCCGCCCCGTCACCGAACTGCAACCCCTGGAATCGTTCATCATCAGCGGCTACCGCACCCTGCCCGTCCACCTCGGACCCCCCCACCCCACCCACCCCCTGACCCGCTGACCCGACCCTCCGCCCAGCCCCGGCCCCGGCCCCGCACACCCGGTGCCGCGCCCCCCGGGCCGGCCCCGCCCGCCGGTGACCGGCCGGCCCCCGCGCACCACCGCGCCCGGACCGGCCGGTCACCGTGCACGCTGCTCCTGACCGCCGGCCCGGCGAGCCCCGACCGGGCGTCCCCGGCCTGTCGGTCGCCGCCCGCCGGGGGCCGGGCGGCCGGCCCGGCCCTCTCGACCTCGCCGCCGGTGATCGCCGTCACCTCGATCGGTCCCGGGCCGCGTCCCCGGCCCGCCGCCCGCCGCCCGCCGCGGGCCGTGGGCCGTGGGCCGCAGCCCCGGGGGCGGGTGACACCCCTGCGGGGCGGCGAGGGGTGTCCGGGGCCGTTCCGCGTACCCGACGGACGTTCCGGGCCGGCCCCGCGGCCGGGGGCGAGTGCCGCGGCGAAGGCCGGGGGGCCGGGGTTGCGGAGGCGCAGGCGCGGCCGTGGCCCGGGTCTGCTGCGGGCCGGGTGGGGGTGAGGTAGCGGAATCCGCTCCCCCTCTTACAAACCGCGTAAGCGGTTTGTTAATCTTGGGTGTCGTCCCGCGGCCGGTGGGGGAGCGGGGCATGGCGTGTGCCGCCCGGTGCCCGGGTCGTCCGCCGTGCGGGGTGGGCGCAGGGGCGGGGCGTGTGTGCGGTCCGCCGTCCGTCGGTGAGGGGATCGCTGCGATGGTCAAGCAGGAACGTGCGGTCCGCACGCGGCAGGCGCTGGTGCGTGCCGCGGCGGAGGTGTTCGCGCGGGAGGGGTTCGCGCCCGCCTCGCTGGCCGTGATCAGTGCCCGGGCCGGGGTCAGCAACGGGGCGCTGCACTTCCACTTCGAGAACAAGAACGCGCTGGCGCGGGCGGTGGAGCAGGAGGCGGCCGAACGGCTGGGGCAGATCACCTCGCCGCGTCCGGCGCTGCCGGGCGGGGCGCTGCAGGCGCTGGTGGACGCCACCCACGCGCTGATGGGCGCGCTGGCCGACGACGTGGTGGTGCGGGCCGGGTTCGACCTGAGCGCGGACGTCTCCCGGGCCGGCGGCCCGGACCTGCGCGGGGTGTGGCGGGGCTGGGTCGAGCGGATGCTGCGCGACGCCGAGCGGGAGGGCCACCTGGCCGAGGGCCTGTCCTCGCACGGCGCCGCCCCCGCCGTCGTCGCGGCCACCGTCGGCTTCGAGGTGCTCGGCGCCGCCGACCGCGAATGGCTGTCCGCGCCCAGGATCACCGGCTTCTGGGAACTCATGCTGCCCCGCCTCGCCCCCGGCCGGCCCATCGCCCCCGGCCGGCCCGTCGCCCCCGGCCGGCCCGTCGTCCCCGCCGGCCCGCACGACACCACCCCCCAATAGCAGACCATCCGCCCTGTTCCCCCCGTGTTCAGCCGGGCGTCACCCGCCCCCGGCCGCCCGTACTGCCCCACTTTCCCCCGTCTCCCGCCCGACAGTTCGGGCCGGTGCGGCACCCCGACCGCCGCAGAAACAGCGCGAACGGTCTCGTATTGACAAACCGGCCGCCCTGTTTTGTACTCGTGGTGTCCGGCTGCTCCCCGGCGGGCCGATGTGTGCCGCGGCCGGTGGGCCGCGGTGAAGGCGTGCGCGATTTCGACACAGGGGAGACGGCGTGGACATCGAAGTGCTGGGCGGGCTGGCCGTCAGGGAGAACGGGGTCCCGGTGACCCCGACGGCCCCCAAACCCCGCCAGGTGCTGGCCCTGCTGGCGCTGCACGCCGACCGGGTGGTGCCGGTGGCCTCGCTCACCGAGGAACTGTGGGGACAGCGGCCGCCGCGCAGCGCGCGCACCACGCTGCAGACCTACGTCCTGCAGCTGCGCGAGCTGATCTCGGCCGCACTGGTCCACGACACCGGGCCCCGCACCCCGCCCCGCACCCTCCACGGCACGCCGCCGGACCCGGGGGGCGGGCGGCGCAGCGCCAAGGACGTGCTGGTGACCTCACCGGGCGGCTACCTGCTGAACACCTCGGGCGGCACCAGCGACGTGCGCGAGTTCGAACTGCTGGCCGGGCAGGGATACCGGGCGATGGACGCCGGGGACTTCGCCGGCGCCGCCCGCCGGCTGCGGGAGGCACTGGCCCTGTGGACCGGTTCCGCACTGGCCGGGGTGCGGACCGGGGCACTGCTGGAGATGCACGCGCGGCGGCTGGAGGAGACCCGGCTGTGCGCACTGGACCAGCGCATCGAGGCCGACCTGCGCCTGGGCCGCCACCGCGAGCTGCTGGGCGAACTGACCGTCCTGGTCAGCCGCTACCGAACCCACGAGAACCTGCACGGACAGTTCATGCTCGCCCTGCACCGCTCGGGCCGCCGCAGCGAGGCACTGGAGGTCTACCAGCGCCTGCGCGGCGCCCTCGTCCGCGAACTGGGCCTGGAACCCTCCGCCGCCCTGCGCCGCCTGCAGCGCTCGATCCTGACGGCCCACCCCGAACCACAGCTCGAGCCCGCCCCCCGCACCGGCGAGCGGCTCACCCCGACCGGCTGACGAAAACCCGGGCACAGCCCGACAGGGCCGGCCGGCCGAGCACCGGGCCCGGCACCGCCCCCCAGGGCCGGCAGGCCGAGCACCGGGCCGGCACCGAGCCGGCCGGGACGGCGCGGAGCACCGCGCTGTACTCGCCGGGTACGGCGCGGGGCGCCGCGCTGTGCCCGGCGAGCAGGGCATGGAGTGCGGCACGCAGTACGGCGAGCACGGCATGGAGTGTGCGGCGCGCAGTACGGCTGGGCCGGCACCGCGCCCGGCCGGGGCGGTGTAGGGCAGGGTCCGAGCGCCGAACACGGCGCGGACGGTACCGAGTACGACCTCCGAGCCCGGCAGCCGGCGTGCGGTACGCGCGGGCCGTGCACGCGGACAGGGCGGACAGCACGCGAGACCCCGGACAGGCACAGGCACAGCCGCACACGCGCCACCGTCGGCTGCGCCGGGCGCCGGGGGCGGGTCACCGGGGGCACAGGGCCGGCCGGAAAAGAGGGGCCGGGCAGGCACAGGGAAGAGAGGGGAACCGGGATGCAGGCCAGATCGGAACGCACCCGCCGCAGGCTGGTCCTCGCGGGCGCCCAGATGTTCGACCGGTACGGCTACGCCAGTGCCACACTCGGCCGGATCGCCGGCGCCGCCGGCATGACCAAAGGCGCGCTGTACTTCCACTTCGCCTCCAAGGAAGGCCTCGCCGACGCCGTCCAGGAACGCGGCCGGCAACTGCTGTGCGACTTCCTCCAGCAGCAGTGGCAGGCCGGCGCCGCCCCCCTGCAGACCCTGATCGACCTCACCCACTGGCTGGCCGACGCCCTGTACCGGGACCCCGTCGTACGCGCCGGACTGCGCATCACCAACGAACGCGCCGGCCGCCACCTTGCCGCCACCGACTTCCACCACACCTGGACCACCGAGGTCCTGCGGCTGCTCGGCCGGGCCGACGCCGCCGGCGACCTGCGCGAGGACGCCGCCGGCGAAGGCGGCCGGAGCCTGCTGACCACCACCGTCTGCGGCATCGGCGTCCTGGCCGGCACCGGCCTGACCCCCACCGGACTCGCCCACCGCGTCCACACCCTGTGGCAGCCCCTGCTGCCCGCCCTCGTCCCGCCCGGCCACACCCCCCGCTACCGCACCCACCCTCCCGCCCCCCACACCCACCCCGCCCACGCCGCCTGACCCCCCAACCCCCGCACCCCTGGGGCGGAATGACACAGGCACACCCACCACCCCCCACAGGCAGACCCCCGGCGGCCGGCCCCGTACCCGCCACTCGCCCCCGGGCCCGGCACCGCCCGCCGGCCCGCGCTGGCACCGGCTCCGCATCCCGGCCCACAACCACCCACCCCCGCCCGCCTCCGTCCCGGTGCGCGTCCCGCCCCGATACAAAGGCGGGCCGGCTGCGTTTCCCCACCACTTCACCACCGCGCCGCTGCTGCCGGGGGCGGTCACGCGTGCCGCCGGCGAGGGCGCTGCGCCCGGCGGGAAGGGGCCGCGAACGGCTCCGGCGGGCCGGGCGGGTCGGGGGTTCCCGGGGCGGGGTTGCGAGCGAACGTCGACCGGTTCTCGAGCGGGGCGCGGTGGGCTGGGCGCACCGGCCGCCCGGCCGGGCGGGGGCATTTCCCTCTCCCCGCCCGCCCCCGGGACGGGCCGCCCGCGCCGCCGTCGACCAGCCCAGGAGGCATCCATGACCGATACCCCCGAGCGCAACGAGGCCGCCCAGGAGGCCAAACGCCGGTTCCGCCAGGCGCTGGAGCGCAAGGAGCACAACGCCCTCGCCAAGGCGGCCCAGGAAGAGAGCCGCGTCAAGGCCCGCCACGCCGCCGGCCCCGCCGGCCGCCGCACCTTCCACCGCCGCAAGACCGGCTGACGCCACCCGGCCCACCGCCCGTTGCCCGGCCCCGCCGCGCGGCCCGGGCAACGGGGCCGGCGCCAACGGTGCCGCCGGCCCCTTTCCCACCCCCCGGCCCCACCCGGCGGCCGGAACCCCAGCCCCGTCCCCCCGGCCCCTGCCCGATCCGGGCCGAACCCGACACCACCCGGCCCACCCGACACCACCCGGACCCGGCCGAACGGACCCCACCCGTCCACCCGGACCCGGTCCACCCGGCCGACCCGGCCCCACTCAGGTCCAACCCAGACCCCACCAGGTCCACCCGGACCCCGCCCCACCCAGGTCCAACCCCGACCACCACCCGGACCCGGCCGACCCGGCCCCACTCAGGTCCAACCCAGACCCCACCAGGTCCACCCGGACCCGGTTCACCCGGCCGGGCTCGGCCGGAAACCGGACCCCGACCGCACCCACCCGGCCCCACCCGGCCCCACCCGGGCCCACCCGGCCCCCACCCAGACCCCACCAGGGCCCTACCAGGGCCAGTCCGGGCCCCATCCGGGCCCCCGGGTCGGAGCCCCGGCCCCACCGGGGCTCCGACCGGACCCTGCTACCCCGACCGGACCCCGGACCCCCGGACCCCCGGACTCGCCGGGACCCCGGACCCCCGGACCCCCGGACTCGCCGGGACCCCGGATCCCCCGGGGGCCTTGGGGGCCGCGGGGATTCCGGACGGGGTCCGGGCCGTCACCGCAGCCGTACCGCCGAAGGAATAGGGGACGACATGACACCGGCCGACGACACCGCGGCCCTCCTGCGCGTCGAGCGCGGAGTGGCCAGCGCCGAAGAACTCGCCGCCGTCACCGCGACGCTGTTCTCCCTGCTCGCCTCCCGCCGCCCCCCGCGGGAACCGGACACGACACACACCCGCGCGTACTGGCGCCGGCAGCCCGCCGGCGCCTTCCGCGCACCGCACAGCTGGCGATGAACACCCGCCCGCACACAGGTTCACGGGCGAGGACCGGCCATCGCCACCCCCGCCCCCGGCGGCACACCGCACCAACGGTGTGCCGCCGGGTGGGGGGCGGCCCGCCGGCCGCCCCCGGTCGAAGAGAGAGGGACGAGGAGTCGTGGTGATGCCGAAGGACATCCCCGCCGACGCGGGGCCCGCCGACGCACGTGGCCGGGTGGCCGAGCTCCACGCGCTGCGTGAGCAGGCGCTTGGGGGGCCGAGTGAGAAGGCGACCGAGGCGCAGCATGCGAAGGGCAAGCTGACGGCCCGTGA